>NZ_JBFTRX010000052.1:0-1137 GCF_056399725.1 Achromobacter sp. 01N37 | reverse complement strand
CATACCTGGACCGTCAACAACGACGGCAAGGGTACGTATGGTTCGTTCTCCGTCGACGGCTCCGGCAACTGGACGTACAACCTCGACAACGCCAACAAGACCGTTCAAGGCCTGAAGTCCGGCGAATCGATCACCGAAACGTTCACCGTGACCGTCAACGACGGCAACGGCGGGATCGTCGACAAGGCGGTCACGGTCACCATCAACGGCACGGATGACGGCGCGACCATCAATCCGGCTCAACCCGGCGATGACAAGGGYTCGGTCACCGAAGACGGKACGCTCACGACCGGCGGCAAGCTGGAAGTCACCGATCCGGATGCGGGCCAAGCGGTCTTCCAAACGCAGACCAATGCAGCCGGTAAGCACGGCACGTTCTCCATCGATGCCGATGGCAAGTGGAACTACACCCTGACCAATAACGACCCGGCTGTTCAAGGCCTGGGCGCGGGCAAGACCTTGACCGAGACCTTCACGGTTACGACGGCGGATGGCACGACCGGTCAGGTGGTTGTCACGATCGTTGGTACCAACGACACCCCGGTCCTGACCGGTAAGGCCGATGGCGCTGTCACCGAAGACGGCACGCTGATTGCCACCGGCAAGATTGATGTTGCTGATGTTGATACGACTGACACGCACACCTGGACCGTCAACAACGACGGCAAGGGCACCTACGGTTCGTTCTCGGTAGATGGTTCGGGCAACTGGACGTACAACCTGGACAACGCCAACAAGGCTGTTCAGGGCCTGAAGTCCGGCGAGACCTTTACCGAAACGTTTACCGTGACCGTCAACGACGGCAACGGCGGAATCGTCGACAAGCAAGTCACGGTCACCATCAACGGTACGGACGACGGCGCGACCATCAATCCGGCTCAACCCGGCGATGACAAGGGTTCGGTTACCGAAGACGGCACGCTCACGACAGGCGGCAAGCTCGAAGTGACCGATCCGGATGCAGGTCAAGCGGTCTTCCAAACGCAGACCAATGCTGCCGGCCAGCACGGCACGTTCTCCATCGACGCCGATGGCAAGTGGAACTACACCCTGACCAACAACGACCCGGCCGTTCAAGGCCTGGGCGCTGGCAAGACCCTGACGGAGACGTTCACCGTTACGACGGCGGATGGCACG
>NZ_JBFTRX010000051.1:0-1137 GCF_056399725.1 Achromobacter sp. 01N37 | reverse complement strand
GGCGAAACGCAGACCTTCTTCCATGGCGATCGGAGCCAACAGCTTGACCGTCATGGCCACGTTGTCGCCCGGCAGAACCATTTCCTTGTCGGCCGGCAGCTCGATCGTGCCCGTCACGTCCGTCGTGCGGAAGTAGAACTGGGGACGATAGCCTTGGAAGAACGGAGTGTGACGGCCGCCTTCTTCCTTGGACAGGATGTACACCTCGGACGTGAAGTCCGTGTGCGGSGTGATCGAGCCCGGCTTGGCCAGAACTTGGCCGCGCTGGACGTCTTCACGCTTGGTGCCGCGCAGCAGAATGCCCACGTTGTCGCCAGCTTGACCTTGGTCCAGCAGCTTGCGGAACATTTCAACGCCGGTGCAAGTCGTCTTGACCGTCGGCACCAGGCCCACGATTTCGATTTCTTCGCCGACCTTCACGATGCCGCGTTCGATACGGCCGGTAACCACCGTGCCGCGACCCGAGATCGAGAACACGTCTTCAACCGGCATCAGGAACGCGCCGTCCACAGCGCGCTCAGGCGTCGGGATGTACGAATCCAGCGCATCGGCCAGAGCCATGATGGCTTGCTCGCCCAGTTCGCCCTTGTCGCCTTCCAGCGCCAGCTTGGCCGAACCCTTGACGATCGGGGTGTCATCACCCGGGAAGTCGTACTTCGACAGAAGTTCGCGAACTTCCATTTCCACCAGCTCGAGCAGCTCGGCGTCGTCAACCATGTCAGCCTTGTTCAGGAAGACGATRATGTACGGCACGCCAACTTGGCGGCTCAGCAGGATGTGTTCACGCGTTTGCGGCATCGGGCCGTCAGCGGCCGACACAACCAGAATAGCGCCGTCCATTTGAGCGGCGCCCGTGATCATGTTCTTCACATAGTCAGCGTGGCCCGGGCAGTCAACGTGCGCGTAGTGACGCGCTTGCGTTTCGTACTCGACGTGGGCGGTGTTGATCGTGATGCCGCGAGCCTTTTCTTCAGGAGTCGCATCGATCTGGTCGTAGCCCTTGGCTTCGCCACCGAACTTGTTCGACAGAACGGTCGTGATAGCTGCCGTCAACGTCGTTTTGCCGTGGTCAACGTGACCAATCGTACCCACGTTCACGTGCGGCTTGGTACGTTCAAACTTGCCTTTTGCCATGTG
>NZ_JBFTRX010000050.1:0-1224 GCF_056399725.1 Achromobacter sp. 01N37 | reverse complement strand
TGGAGCGGGTGAAGGGAATCGAACCCTCGTCGTAAGCTTGGAAGGCTTCTGCTCTACCATTGAGCTACACCCGCCGGGTTACCACGCTTTCTGCTTCACCCACACCTGCCGGGCACTACTACTTTGCAATTCTTGGTGGAGAGGGTTGGATTCGAACCAACGTAGGCGTAAGCCAACAGATTTACAGTCTGCCCCCTTTAGCCACTCGGGCACCTCTCCGCAGAGAACTTAAGATTATGGTGTAACTCTCCTTGGCTGTCAAGCACTTTCCGTACTATGCAAAGTCCGGAAGGACAGCCCATTTGGAGATGACGTCGATGCCTGCACTGGCCATCTTCGGTCACACCATCAATCTCCGGTGTTCGATAAAGAATGAACACCTTCACCCTATAGGGGCTCGCCGGAGCCGCCAGGAAGGCCCCAGACGGCCTTCCTGGAGCGCCTGGGACCTACAAGCAGCTGCCGACCCAAACAGCGCGACAGCGGCGTTTTAATCAATATTAATCGCCGCCGCAAAAGCAAAACCCCCCAGTACTTTCGTACTGGGGGGTTTCAAGGGAGAGCCTGGCGATTACCTACTTTCACACGGGTATCCGCACTATCATCGGCGTGGAGTCGTTTCACGGTCCTGTTCGGGATGGGAAGGGGTGGTTCCAACTCGCTATGGTCACCAGGCATAAACGGTGGCCGCGTTGAGCMATGTTCAACGCAGCGAATAGGGATGTAGTAGRGGTTGTGCGTATCGGCCAAGCTGCCTAGCAGCGGCACGCGACACTCACACCAGGTAGAAACACACTGGTTATAGGATCAAGCCTYACGRGCAATTAGTAYYGGTTAGCTTAACGCATTACTGCGCTTCCACACCCRRCCTATCAACGTCCTGGTCTCGAACGACYCTTYARGGRGMTCAAGGCTCCAGGGAWWCCTMATCTTCAGRCGAGTTTCCCGCTTAGATGCYTTCAGCGGTTATCTCTTCCGTACWTAGCTACCCKGCRATGCCWYTGGCRWGACAACMGGTACACCAGMGGTACGTCCACTCCGGTCCTCTCGTACTAGGAGCAGSCYCCGTCAAGWWTCCAACGCCCACGGCAGATAGGGACCAAACTGTCTCACGACGTTTTAAACCCAGCTCACGTACCTCTTTAAATGGCGAACAGCCATACCCTTGGGACCGGCTACAGCCCCAGGATGAGATGAGCCGACATCGAGGTGCCAAACACCGCC
>NZ_JBFTRX010000049.1:0-1240 GCF_056399725.1 Achromobacter sp. 01N37 | reverse complement strand
CGGCTCCCTTGTATCTTGAGCCCTGGAATGGTTAGCTACCATTCCACGAGAGACAGGTGAGTTTCTGCGGCTCCCTTAGGTGGTCGACCCTGTTCTGAAGACTAAACCCCTGTCTCTCACCTCTGACGCCATCGCGGACACTGGACGGTAGCCTAGGGTTTGACCCTGCATGCACAAGGTAAGTGGGCGCAGTTGGCATACTTTCTGTGTATGAGGGGGTATGAACGATGATCTATCTGGGTATTGATGTCTCCAAGCTGAAGCTGGACTGCACGCTGCTGCTGGATCCAGAGAACGACAAGCGCAAGAGTAAGGTTGTCCTTAATAGCCGGGACGGTGTACAGGAACTGGTTCGATGGTGCACCAAGCATGGGGTGGCGGCCGACCAGGTCCACGCCGTGCTGGAAGCTACAGGCCCTTATCACGAGCAGGCCGCCACGACGCTGCATGACGGCGGCATAACGGTGTCGGTTGCCAACGCGGCCAACGTGCACGACTTCAGTCGGGCGTTGGCGATGCGCTCCAAGACGGATGCGCTCGACAGCCTGGTGCTGGCTCGTTATGGCGTGGCGATGAGGCCTGCGGCCTGGCAGCCCCCACCGGCGCATGTGCGCGAACTACGTGCCTTAATCACCCAACTGGAAGCGTTGTCCAAGGACCGGCTGCGCACGATGAACCGCCAGGAGAAGATCGAGGCCAGCGCGGCCTCGGAGCTGGTGGAGCGTTCGATCAGCGATACCTTGAGCTTCTATGACAAGGAGATCGCTCGTCTTGAGAAGGCCATTGACGATCACATCGACCGTCATCCTGACCTGAAGGACGACACCAAGCTGCTGTCGACCATCCCCGGTGTTGGTCCGAAGGTGGCCAGAACCATGCTCAGGGTGATGCGCACGCATCAGTTCAAGTGTGCAGAGGATCTGGCGGCGTATCTGGGCTTGGTTCCCGTGCAGCGGCAGTCAGGCACATCGCTGCGAGGACGCAGCCGCATGTCCAAGGCGGGTCCTGCAGACGTACGGGCCAAGGTGTACATGGCCGGCGTCGTTGCCTCCAAACACAACCCCCATGTTCGGGCGTTGTATCAACGGCTGTTGGCCGCGGGCAAGACCAAGATGTCGGCCCTGGGCGCCTGCATGCGCAAGGTGGTACATCTGTGCTTCGGTGTGCTCAAGACGCGGCAACCTTATAGGCCTGATTACGCTTTTTCTACTTGACGGCCAAGACGGTATCTTCGGATTCC
>NZ_JBFTRX010000048.1:0-1246 GCF_056399725.1 Achromobacter sp. 01N37 | reverse complement strand
CTGTGGTGGTCAAGTTTTAGTGGACACGTCGATAGGTGTTTTTTGGACGCTGGCTGGCTTCATAGGCAGCCGGCGTCAGATAGCCCAGCGTAGAGTGCAGCCGCCGGGTGTTGTAGAAGTTCTCGATATAGTCCTGGATGTCACGCTGTGCATCGGYCCGCGTGGCGTATCGGCTTGTCCAGAGTCTTTCGACCTTGAGGCTCAAGAAGAATCGCTCCATGACGGCGTTGTCCCAGCAGTTGCCTTTGCGGCTCATGCTGCACTGGATGCCATGGTGAGCCAGGRCCGCCTGATACTCGCCGCTGGCGTATTGGAAGCCCCGATCCGAGTGCAGTAACAACCCGCGGGCAGGYCGTCGCTGGCGGATCGCCATCTCCAGGGCCTGCCGCACCATGGGGGTATGCGTGGTCGGTGAGGTTGCCCAGCCGACCACGCGCCGTGAGTAAAGATCAAGCACGACGGCTAGATACAGCCAGCCTTGCGTGGTTCGGATGCAGGTTATATCGGTCACCCAGGCCCGGTTCGGCTGATCCACATCGAACTGCCGATCCAGGACGTTCTTGAACGTCGGCTTGCCCACGTCGGTGATCGTGGTGGCGATGAACCGACGCTTCCAGACCGGCCGCAAATGCGCTTGGCGCATCAGGGTGCGAGCCCGGTAGCGGCCGATCTGCACTCCGTCAGATCGCAGCGCGCGGGAGATGCGCCGACTGCCGTAGGTCGAGCCGCTGGCACTAAAAGCCGCCGCAACATAGACCTGCTCGCGCACGGTCTTGGGCCTTACCCGTCGACTACGCKGGGCGTAGTAACCGGAGCGACTAACGCCGAGCATCCGGCAGGTGTGGCTGACGGCATAGGCCTTCTGTTGCAGATGCGCCACCAGTGCAAAGCTCACTTGAGCTCGCGGGCAAAGAAGGCCGAGGCTTTTTTTAATAACTCATTGTCCAGCTTGGCTTGGCGCAGCTCCAGCTCCAACTCGCGGATACGTCGCTGCTCCGGGGTGATCGGCAGCCCCGGGCCGGGCTTGCCCAACACGTCCGCCTTGTACTGCACCAGCCAGCGCCGCAGCGCTGTCTCACCAAGCCCCAATGATGCACAGACCTCGGGCACGCCAAGGCCCTTGTCTGTCACCATCCGCACCGCCTCGAGCTTGAACTCCGCCGTAAAGGCACGCCGTTTTATCTTGGTCATGACTCACCTCCTAGGTTCAACCTATCTGGGTGTCCACCAAAATTAAACCACCACA
>NZ_JBFTRX010000047.1:0-1393 GCF_056399725.1 Achromobacter sp. 01N37 | reverse complement strand
GGCCACGGCGGGATCGTCGACAAGGCGGTCACGGTCACCATCAACGGCACGGATGACGGCGCGACCATCAATCCGGCTCAACCCGGCGATGACAAGGGTTCGGTCACCGAAGACGGTACGCTCACGACCGGCGGCAAGCTGGAAGTGACCGATCCGGATGCAGGTCAAGCGGTCTTCCAAACGCAGACCAACGCAGCCGGCCAGCACGGCACCTTCTCCATCGATGCCGATGGCAAGTGGAACTACACCTTGACCAACAACGACCCGGCCGTTCAAGGCCTGGGCGCTGGCAAGACCTTGACCGAGACCTTCACCGTTACGACGGCTGACGGCACGACCGGTCAAGTGGTCGTCACGATCGTCGGTACGAACGACACCCCCGTTCTGACGGGCAAGGCTGACGGTGCGGTTACCGAAGACGGCACGCTGGTTGCCACCGGCAARATCGACGTCGCTGACRTCGACACGACCGAYACGCACACCTGGACMGTCAACAATGATGGCAAGGGTACGTATGGCTCGTTCTCAGTCGATGGCTCCGGCAACTGGACGTACAACCTCGACAACGCCAACAAGACCGTTCAAGGTCTGAAGTCGGGCGAATCGATCACCGAAACCTTCACTGTGACGGTGAACGACGGCAACGGCGGAATCGTCGACAAACAAGTCACGGTCACCATCAACGGCACGGACGACGGCGCGACCATCAACCCGGCTCAACCGGGTGATGACAAGGGTTCAGTCACCGAAGACGTGACGCTTACGACCGGCGGCAAGCTCGAAGTCACCGATCCCGACGCTGGCCAAGCGGTCTTCCAAACGCAAACCAACGCAGCCGGCCAGCACGGCACCTTCTCCATCGACGCCGATGGCAAGTGGAACTACACACTGACCAACAACGACCCGGCCGTTCAAGGCCTGGGCGCGGGCAAGACCCTGACCGAGACCTTCACCGTTACGACGGCTGATGGCAACACCGGCCAGGTCGTGGTCACCATCGTTGGCACCAACGACATCCCGGTCCTGACCGGTAAGGCCGATGGCGCTGTCACCGAAGACGGCACGCTGGTTGCCACCGGCAAGATCGACGTCGCTGACATTGACACGACCGATACCCATACCTGGACCGTCAACAACGACGGCAAGGGTGCTTATGGTTCGTTCTCGGTCGATGGCTCCGGCAACTGGACCTACAACCTGGACAACGCCAACAAGGCTGTTCARGGCCTGAAGTCCGGCGAGACCTTTACCGAAACCTTCACCGTGACCGTCAACGACGGCAACGGCGGAATCGTCGACAAGCAAGTCACGGTCACCATCAACGGCACGGACGACGGCGCGACCATCAATCCGGCTCAACCCGGCGATGACAAGGGTTCGGTCACCGAAGACG
>NZ_JBFTRX010000046.1:0-1433 GCF_056399725.1 Achromobacter sp. 01N37 | reverse complement strand
GACACGCACACCTGGACAGTCAACAATGATGGCAAGGGTACGTATGGTTCGTTCTCCGTCGATGGCTCCGGCAACTGGACGTACAACCTCGACAACGCCAACAAGACCGTTCAAGGCCTGAAGTCCGGCGAATCGATCACCGAAACCTTTACTGTGACGGTGAACGACGGCAACGGCGGAATCGTCGACAAGCAAGTCACGGTCACCATCAACGGCACCGATGACGGCGCCATTATCAACCCGGCTCAACCCGGCGATGACAAGGGTTCGGTTACCGAAGACGGGACGCTTACGACCGGCGGCAAGCTGGAAGTGACCGATCTGGATGCAGGTCAAGCGGTCTTCCAAACGCAGACCAACGCAGCCGGTCAGCACGGCACGTTCTCCATCGACGCCGATGGCAAGTGGAACTACACCCTGACCAAYAACGACCCGGCYGTTCAAGGCCTGGGCGCTGGCAAGACCCTGACGGAGACGTTCACCGTTACGACGGCGGATGGCACGACAGGTCAAGTGGTCGTCACGATCGTTGGCACCAACGACACTCCGGTGTTGACCGGTAAGGCTGACGGCGCGGTTACGGAAGACGGCACGCTGGTTGCTACCGGCAAGATTGATGTTGCTGATGTTGATACCACCGATACCCATACCTGGACCGTCAACAATGACGGCAAGGGTACGTATGGCTCGTTCTCGGTCGATGGGTCGGGCAACTGGACSTACAACCTCGACAACGCCAACAAGGCTGTTCAGGGCCTGAAGTCCGGCGAGACCTTTACCGAAACGTTTACCGTGACCGTCAACGATGGCAACGGCGGAATCGTCGACAAACAAGTCACGGTCACCATCAATGGCACCGATGACGGCGCCATCATCAACCCGGCTCAACCCGGCGATGACAAGGGTTCGGTCACCGAAGACGGGACGCTCACGACCGGCGGCAAGCTCGAAGTCTCCGATCCCGACGCTGGTCAAGCGGTCTTCCAAACGCAAACGAATGCAGCCGGTCAGCACGGCACGTTCTCCATCGACGCCGATGGCAAGTGGAACTACACCCTGACCAACAACGACCCGGCCGTTCAAGGCCTGGGCGCTGGCAAGACCCTGACGGAGACGTTCACCGTTACGACGGCGGATGGCACGACAGGTCAAGTGGTCGTCACGATCGTCGGCACCAACGACATCCCCGTTCTGACCGGTAAGGCCGATGGCGCTGTCACGGAAGACGGCACCTTGGTTGCTACCGGCAAAATCGACGTCGCTGACGTCGACACGACCGATACCCATACCTGGACCGTCAACAACGACGGCAAGGGTACGTATGGTTCGTTCTCCGTCGACGGCTCCGGCAACTGGACGTACAACCTCGACAACGCCAACAAGACCGTTCAAGGCCTGAAGTCCGGCGAATCGATCACCGAAACGTTCACCGT
>NZ_JBFTRX010000045.1:0-1433 GCF_056399725.1 Achromobacter sp. 01N37 | reverse complement strand
CTCTTGTCGGTAGCCGTAATCGTGACGGAGTAGACACCGTCCGTACCACCTTGCGAGGCCGAACGGTCCAGCGTGCCGGTGATGATGCCGGTAGCCGGATCAATCGTCAGGCCGGGCGGCAGGCCAGTAGCGGAGTACGTCAGCACGTCGCCGGTGTCCACGTCGGTGAACTGGCCGGAGATATCGACCGGGGTGATGGCCTGGCCGTCGTTGCTGTTTTGATCGTCAAGGGTGACGCCCGGGGTCAGCGTCGGCGTGTCGTTCGTACCGGTGATCGTGACCGTCAAGGTCGCGGTCGAGGTGCCACCTTCGCCGTCGGAGACGGTGTAGGTAATCGACGACGTCGCGGTTTGATCAACGCCCAGCGAGTTGAACGCGGAACCCGGGTTGAACGTGTAGGAGCCGTCGGCGTTCAGCGTGAACGTGCCGCCGTTGGAACCCGTGATGGCGGTGCCGACGTTGGCGGCGTTGCCATTGACTTGCGAGACCGTCAGGGTATCGCCGTCAGGATCGGTGTCGTTGGTCAATACGCCGTTGGCGGCGTCGACGTTCAGCGATGCACCTTGGTTCGTATCGCCTTCGTCGTTGACGGCGGTCGGAGCCGGGTTCTTGACGTCCCACGAGAAGTCTTGCGTGACCGAAGCGCCAGCCTTGTCAGTGGCGGTGATGGTGACGGTGTACACGCCGTCCGTACCACCTTGCGAGGCCGAGCGGTCCAGCGTGCCGGTGATGATGCCGGTCGCCGGGTCGATCGTCAGGCCGGGCGGCAAGCCGCTGGCCGAGTACATCAGTACGTCGCCGGTATCCACATCCGTGAACTGGCCGGAGATGTCGACCGGGGTGATGGCCTGGCCGTCGTTGCTGTTCTGGTCGTCCAGCGTCACGCCCGGGGTCAGCGTCGGCGTGTCGTTGGTGCCGGTGATCGTGACCGTCAAGGTCGCGGTCGACGTGCCGCCTTCGCCGTCGGAGACGGTGTAGGTGATCGACGACGTCGCGGTTTGATCAACGCCCAGGGAATTGAACGCGGAACCCGGGTTGAACGTGTAGGAGCCGTCGGCGTTCAGCATGAACGTGCCGCCGTTGGAACCGGTGATGGCGGTGCCGACGTTGGCGGCGTTGCCGTTGACTTGCGAGACGGTCAGGGTATCGCCATCCGGATCGGTATCGTTGGTCAGTACGCCGTTGGCGGCGTCGACAGACAACGATGCGCCCTGCTCCGTATCGCCTTCGTCGTTGACCGCGGTCGGTGCCGGGTTCTTCACGTCCCACGAGAAGTCTTGAGTGACCGAAGCACCGCTCTTGTCGGTAGCCGTAATCGTGACGGAGTAGACACCGTCCGTACCACCTTGCGAGGCCGAACGGTCCAGCGTGCCGGTGATGATGCCGGTAGCCGGATCAATCGTCAGGCCGGGCGGCAGGCCAGTAGCGGAGTA
>NZ_JBFTRX010000044.1:0-2343 GCF_056399725.1 Achromobacter sp. 01N37 | reverse complement strand
GACTACTACTGCGTAGAGCCCTGGCTCGGCCTGCCAAATGCTATCCACCACGGCATGGGGTTGCGCTGGCTCGCGCCGGGCCAGGAAGAGGCGGCGATTTGCCAGTTGCGGCTGGAGCGATAGCGCAAGCGCGCCGCCCAAGCGGCAAGGTTGGGAAAAAGCGCTACCGAGTGGTTGGCCGACACCAAAGCGGTGGCCTCGGGGCACTGCCATGACCTAGTTCGAGAGGGGGCGACGAAATCAAGCACAAGCGAATCATGTATTAGCTGGGACTCGATCTGACAGATAGTCGGGCTGTTGAATCGAGAAGCGCGACTCAATGCGGGATCAGTTTCTCCTTGGCGAGTTCCAGCGAGTCGAGGAAGGTGCGCATGGGCGTTTTGCCGTAACACCATCGCCCCTGATGTTCTCGCTGGTTGTTGTACTGGTCAAGCCAGGCATCGAGATCGAGCTGCAATGTGCCGATCGAGTCGTAGACCTTCTTGCGAAAGGCGATGCGATAGAACTCGTTGAGCATGGTTTTGTGCAGCCGTTCGACGATGCCGTTGGTCTGGGGCGACCTGGCCCGCGTCCGGGTATGGTCGATGTTTTCCACGGCCAGATAGAGCTCGTATTCGTGATGCTCAGGGTTGCCGCAGTACTCGGTGCCGCGGTCGGTCAGCACGCGCGACAGCGGGATGCCATAGCTGTCAAAGAACGGCACAACGCGGTCGTTGAGCAGGTCGGCGGCTGGCAACGGGGTCTTGCGATCGTAGAGCTTGGCAAAGGCCACCTTAGAGTAGGTGTCGACGAAGGTCTGCTGGTAGACGCGGCCCACGCCCTTGAGGGTGCCGACATAGAAGGTGTCCTGGGCGCCGCAATAGCCGGGGCACTCGGATTCGAATTCCCCGTGGGTTTCCTTTTCCAGCTTGGCGCGCTCCAGCGCGGCCAGTTGCGACTCGGTCAGGACCAGCCCTTCCTGCGCGGATTTGGCTTCCAGCGCCTTCAGGCGCTTGTTCATGGTCTCCAGGTCGTGACGCAGCCAGATGCTGCGCACGCCCTGCGGCGACACGTGCAGGGCATGGCGTTTGAGGACCTCGTTGGCAATGCGGATCTGGCCATAGGCGGGCAATTCGAGCGCCAGGGCTACCACGGCGGTTTCGACCTCGGGATCGACGCGATTCTTGAGCAGTGGCCGGCGTCGCGAAATCTCCTGCAACGCGGCTTCGCCGCCTCGCTCGTACAACTCCTTGAAGCGGTAGAAGCTATCGCGCGAATAGCCCATGACGCGGCAGGCCTGGCTCACGTTGCCCAGTTGCCGGGCCAGTTCCAGTATGCCGACCTTGGCACGGATGACTTTCTGTTCCTGAGTCATGGCGGACTCCTTGTGGATTCGACCTTGGCACGGATGACTTTCTGTTCCTGAGTCATGGCGGACTCCTTGTGGATTCCGCCGCACACTGGCACTCTGGGCTACGCCCTTCGCACCGATGTGCGGCGGCATGGATAACCAACCACTGTCAGATTTAGTCTAGGCTATTACAAATCATCGCCTATCTTCGCTCGCTTCGCTGCCCCCTTGGCTCAATGATCCATCCCTCGACAAAAGGGGACACGACCGAGGGAAATCAGGACTATGGCGTGTCTGGCCAGGTGCTCAGATCCACCATCACTCGCCCGCACCCCAGGTCGCGCAGGTACGCCAAGGTCCTTTCCAACGGGAAGAATCGGTATGGGCACTCGCGAGGCGAGCGCAACCACTGCCAACCATTGATGCGCACATACCAGCAATCCGGCGCCGGCACCAGCTCGACGAATCCCACCGCGCCGCGCTCAAGCAAGTGAATGAATTGATGTTCCAATAGATCTGACAAGGTGTCACTCTCTTTCGTAAAAGGACAGGGTTGTACAACAGGCACGACACAACGCTGCTTTCCAAACAAATGGGCTGCCGCGACTTAGTAAATGGCGTCAAACAAGGCCGAGACAATGCGCTAGCGGCCCAGATAAACTGCCGTAATTTCCTCACGATTGTGGCCCAGCTCGGCTGACACCCGCAGTCGTGCTGCACGATCCACGGCACGCTGCTGCGGCGTGAGCTGTGCCGACACTGGTCCACCTGCGGCGGGAGCAAGCCAGCCGGTGAGCTGGTGATAGCGCTGCTGG
Organism: Achromobacter sp. 01N37; assembly: GCF_056399725.1. Taxonomy (NCBI): domain Bacteria; kingdom Pseudomonadati; phylum Pseudomonadota; class Betaproteobacteria; order Burkholderiales; family Alcaligenaceae; genus Achromobacter; species Achromobacter sp. 01N37. The sequence continues at coordinate 198 of NZ_JBFTRX010000044.1, read as the reverse complement.
GCATACTGATGCCGAAGACCATGTAGCTTCGACATGCCAGCCTTCTCAACAGCCCAGATATAGCGGTGGAGCTGGTCGATGTACTTGAGATGCTTGGGGATCATGGAGCCGCTTCCAGAGAGCGCAACCGCACGCGCAAGCACAGCCCGCTGACGCTCATTCGTGACAGGCACAGCACGTGCCCGACCGCCCTTACAC
>NZ_JBFTRX010000043.1:0-2047 GCF_056399725.1 Achromobacter sp. 01N37 | reverse complement strand
TAGCAAGGTGGTACCACTCCTTCCCATCCCGAACAGGACAGTGAAACGCCTTCGCGCCGATGATAGTGGACGGACGTCTGTGAAAGTAGGTCATCGTCAGGCTTTTATTCCGCAAAACCCCACAGGTAACCCTGTGGGGTTTTGTCTTTATATATTAGTGAGAACCTATACTTCTCAGCTGTTGTGAAGATGGAGAGATCCAGCGAACAGGCAGCGTTGCAGGATAGGATGCAAGTTAGGCAAAAGCCGGTTGCATGATCCGCAAAAATGATGTTATAGTTTCTGGCTTGGCTGCTACCGAAAATTCAGGGTTTACCCCGATGTTTCGATAGCTGCTAGGAAGAGAAGAAGCTGGTGCGGGAGTGCCGGTGAGTTCTGAAGGGCAAGCAAGTCAGGCAGTGAAGTGGTTGCAGCGCGAAAGCGCAAACAAATACGACACTGATTTGACAAGCGATAAAAACTCCTTCATAATCTCGCTTCTCTGCTGCTGAAAACAGCAAGCGACGYAAGGCAAAAGCCGCAGCGACGCTGGCGGGTTCAGCAAGTAGCAGTAAAGAATTTAGCAGTACCGCTCTTTAGACCAAGAATACGAAACAAATACAGAGATTAAACTGAAGAGTTTGATCCTGGCTCAGATTGAACGCTAGCGGGATGCCTTACACATGCAAGTCGAACGGCAGCACGGACTTCGGTCTGGTGGCGAGTGGCGAACGGGTGAGTAATGTATCGGAACGTGCCTAGTAGCGGGGGATAACTACGCGAAAGCGTAGCTAATACCGCATACGCCCTACGGGGGAAAGCAGGGGATCGCAAGACCTTGCACTATTAGAGCGGCCGATATCGGATTAGCTAGTTGGTGGGGTAACGGCTCACCAAGGCGACGATCCGTAGCTGGTTTGAGAGGACGACCAGCCACACTGGGACTGAGACACGGCCCAGACTCCTACGGGAGGCAGCAGTGGGGAATTTTGGACAATGGGGGAAACCCTGATCCAGCCATCCCGCGTGTGCGATGAAGGCCTTCGGGTTGTAAAGCACTTTTGGCAGGAAAGAAACGTCATGGGCTAATACCCCGTGAAACTGACGGTACCTGCAGAATAAGCACCGGCTAACTACGTGCCAGCAGCCGCGGTAATACGTAGGGTGCAAGCGTTAATCGGAATTACTGGGCGTAAAGCGTGCGCAGGCGGTTCGGAAAGAAAGATGTGAAATCCCAGAGCTTAACTTTGGAACTGCATTTTTAACTACCGAGCTAGAGTGTGTCAGAGGGAGGTGGAATTCCGCGTGTAGCAGTGAAATGCGTAGATATGCGGAGGAACACCGATGGCGAAGGCAGCCTCCTGGGATAACACTGACGCTCATGCACGAAAGCGTGGGGAGCAAACAGGATTAGATACCCTGGTAGTCCACGCCCTAAACGATGTCAACTAGCTGTTGGGGCCTTCGGGCCTTGGTAGCGCAGCTAACGCGTGAAGTTGACCGCCTGGGGAGTACGGTCGCAAGATTAAAACTCAAAGGAATTGACGGGGACCCGCACAAGCGGTGGATGATGTGGATTAATTCGATGCAACGCGAAAAACCTTACCTACCCTTGACATGTCTGGAATTCYGAAGAGATTYGGAAGTGCTCGCAAGAGAACCGGAACACAGGTGCTGCATGGCTGTCGTCAGCTCGTGTCGTGAGATGTTGGGTTAAGTCCCGCAACGAGCGCAACCCTTGTCATTAGTTGCTACGAAAGGGCACTCTAATGAGACTGCCGGTGACAAACCGGAGGAAGGTGGGGATGACGTCAAGTCCTCATGGCCCTTATGGGTAGGGCTTCACACGTCATACAATGGTCGGGACAGAGGGTCGCCAACCCGCGAGGGGGAGCCAATCCCAGAAACCCGATCGTAGTCCGGATCGCAGTCTGCAACTCGACTGCGTGAAGTCGGAATCGCTAGTAATCGCGGATCAGCATGTCGCGGTGAATACGTTCCCGGGTCTTGTACACACCGCCCGTCACACCATGGGAGTGGGTTTTACCAGAAGTAGTTAGCCTAACCG
>NZ_JBFTRX010000042.1:0-1654 GCF_056399725.1 Achromobacter sp. 01N37 | reverse complement strand
CAGACCGTGCTGATCACGGGGCGGAACGGTATCTTGCGTTCGATGTACTGTTTGAAGGTCACGTTTTCGCTGCGCCCGCGCGACACCGTCGTGTTGCCGCCCGTGCGCACGAACGTAGAGCTCTTGATGTCGATCTCTTCTTTCATCCCTTTGATGACGTCTTTCAGGATGGTTTGCACTTCCTTTTTGCGCTGGCTGATCTGTGCCAGGGTTTCGGCCGTTTCAATGGCGGTTTGCGCGGTTTCATAGGCGGCGTAGGCGCGATAGGCGCGGTATCCCCAGACGAGGGCTGCGACGACAGGGGCGGCCATCAGGTGTCTCCTTCGCTATGCAAATCCAGGAAGCCTTCTTCTCTGGGGCCGTGTTCAGGAAAGTGCTCGCGTGAGCCATCCAGTTCGCCCACCAGATGCTCGGGGTCTTCGGATAGCCGTTGATCCTCTCGCATGACGGTCTTGTACGTGTGGACACTGCGTGCGCGAGGGGTATCGATGGTTCCGGTTTCTCCGTTGTGGTCGGTCATGCCCTCTTGCAGGAGCGTGGCGCCCGCCATGATCCGATATCGGTAGCGCTCGAACGCGCGTTCGTCTGTCTTGCGCATGTGGAACCGGCCGGTATAGTCGCCGGATGTGACGTCGGGTGAGGTGAAGGCAGGCAGTTCGGCGCTGCGCCCGGTCGGCCCCGAAAAGTTGTGCTGTGCCGCCTTGACCGAAAAAGTGCCCGGCATGCCCAATTCAACATTCCCATCGGCCATCTTGATATACGCCCCGCCGCAAAGCAGCGTGATGTGCTTATCGGCGGCGATCAGCACGTGTTGTTTGCTGGACGTGAGCTCTGCGCTTTGGTCTGCCTGAATGCGGATGGCGTTGTGCTGCGCTTGCAGGATCATTTCGCCTTGGTGGGCGATGTGGCGCATTGAGCCGCCTTGAGAGAACAGGCTGATGTCGCCGCCTGCGTTGACAACGACTTTCTCGCCTGCGCTGATTTGCTGATTGTGCTGGGCGATGCTGTCGAGGTGTTCGCCTGCGCTGAGCGTCAGGCTGGCGGGTGTGGCGGCGGCGATGCCGCCAGGGGCGCTGAGCGCCAGCGCGGCGTGGTCGCCTTGGCCTGCGCCGTCTGTTTGATCGTTAGCGCCGTGACCAAGATTTCTCACCGCTTCGGTCAGCGACTGCTGCGCCAAGGCATCGTGTGCGACGCCTTCGTGACGGCCCGCGTACGCTCCCAGTTCGCGCGCCAGTTCCAGCGCCGCATTCAGCACCCCAACAATCTCCGAACGATCCAGCTGGCCACCCTTGGAACGCAGTTGCGCCTCGGTCGTCAGCAGCAACCCCTTCGCCGCGCGCAACGCCCCGTAATCATCCGTCCGCAACTCAAACCCCTCACCGCGAGGTTCACCGCCCGCTGGCCTTGGGTGCGTCAGATAGCCCAGATGCAGTTCAGACGCCCCGTGTTCACTCATTAACGCCGCGCTGATCTGCGCCGACGTGTCATCCAGCCTCAGTTCATTGGCCCGGTTGCCCTTGTGTTCCTTGCTCTTGATGGTGTGCAGGATGTTGTGACGGGGCAGTTCATACGGCGGAAGGTTGGTCGCGCGGTATGCCCGCGAGGTGATCAGCGGCTGGTCTGGATCGCCATTCAGGAATTGCACGACGACTTC
>NZ_JBFTRX010000041.1:0-1673 GCF_056399725.1 Achromobacter sp. 01N37 | reverse complement strand
CAACGATCGTGACGACCACTTGACCTGTCGTGCCATCCGCCGTCGTAACGGTGAACGTCTCCGTCAGGGTCTTGCCAGCGCCCAGGCCTTGAACGGCCGGGTCGTTGTTGGTCAGGGTGTAGTTCCACTTGCCATCGGCGTCGATGGAGAAGGTGCCGTGCTGACCGGCTGCGTTGGTCTGCGTTTGGAAGACCGCTTGACCGGCATCCGGATCGGTGACTTCCAGCTTGCCGCCGGTCGTAAGCGTACCGTCTTCGGTGACCGAGCCCTTGTCATCGCCCGGCTGAGCCGGGTTGATGACGGCGCCGTCATCGGTGCCGTTGATGGTGACCGTAACTTGTTTGTCGACGATTCCGCCGTTGCCGTCGTTGACGGTCACGGTAAACGTTTCGGTAAAGGTCTCGCCGGACTTCAGCCCTTGGACCGCCTTGTTGGCGTTGTCCAGGTTGTAGGTCCAGTTGCCCGAACCATCGACCGAGAACGAGCCATACGTACCCTTGCCATCATTGTTGACGGTCCAGGTGTGCGTATCGGTCGTGTCGATGTCAGCGACGTCGATCTTGCCGGTGGCGACGAGCGTGCCGTCTTCCGTGACCGCGCCGTCAGCCTTGCCGGTCAACACCGGGACGTCATTCGTACCAACGATGGTGACAACCACCTGACCGGTGGTGCCATCAGCCGTCGTGACCGTAAAGGTCTCGGTCAGCGTCTTGCCAGCGCCCAAGCCTTGAACAGCCGGGTCGTTATTGGTCAGGGTGTAGTTCCACTTGCCATCGGCGTCGATGGAGAACATGCCGTGCTGACCGGCTGCATTCGTTTGGACTTGGAACACGGCTTCGCCCGCGTCCGGATCAGTGACATCCAGCTTGCCGCCAACAGACGACGTCACGTCTTCTGTAACGGTGCCCTTGTCATCGCCCGGTTGAGCGGGGGTGATGACGGCGCCGTCGTCGGTGCCGTTGATCGTCACCGTGACTTGTTGCTGCGTCACGCCGCCGTGGCCGTCGTCGACCGTGACAGTGAAGGTTTCGGTGGCAGTTTCTCCAGCCTTCAACGCCTTGACGTCGGGGTTGGTGCTATCCAGGTTGTAGGTCCACTTGCCGGAGTTGTCGACCGAGAAGTTCCCGTACTCGCCCTTGCCATTGTTGTCTACGGACCAAGTGTGCGTATCGGAGGTGTCGACGTCGGTTTGCGTCAACTGGCCGGTGGTGCTCAGCGAGGTGCTTTCGGTAACGGAACCGGCGGCTTCGCCCGCGATGACGGGAGCGTCGTTGGTGCCGTTGATGGTGACAACAACCTGGCCGGTGGTGCCGTCTGCTGTCGTGACGACGAAGGTCTCGGTCAGTTTTTCGCCGACGGCCAGGGCTTGGATCTTGGGATCTTCATTATTCAGGGTGTAGGTCCACGTCCCATCCTTGCCAATGGTGAACGTGCCATGATCGCCAGGCGTGTTGCCTTCCTTGAATTCAGCTTGGCCTGCATCCGGATCGGTCACTTCCAGCTTGCCGCCGGTCGTGAGCGTACCGTCTTCGGTGACCGAACCCTTGTCATCGCCGGGTTGAGCCGGATTGATGGTCGCGCCGTCGTCCGTGCCGTTGATGGTGACCGTGACTTGTTTGTCGACGATTCCGCCGTTGCCGTCGTTGACGGTCACGGTGAAGGTTTCGGTAAAG
>NZ_JBFTRX010000040.1:0-1808 GCF_056399725.1 Achromobacter sp. 01N37 | reverse complement strand
GGTTCTTCAGACTTTCGTGTGGGTAGGTAGTACGCTTTCGCGCATGGCTTGGTAAGGAGGTGTGCGATGGACAGCGTGGAACTGTACCGGCAGCTGCTTGGCGTGACTGCGCCATGGACGGTGGAGCGTGTCGACCTGGACGTGGCGCGGCAGCATGTCGAAGTGCATGTAGGGCACTTGGAGGGACAGCGTTTTTCGTGCCCCGAGTGCGGGAAGGAATTGGCGGTCTATGACCACCTTGGAGAACGGGTGTGGCGACACCTGGATAGCTGCCAGTTCCTGACGTATCTGCACGCGCGGCCTCCGCGAGTGTCGTGTCCGGAGCATGGCGTGAGGCAAGTGAGGATGCCGTGGGCGGAGGCTGGGAGTCGGTTTACGCATCTGTTTGAAGCGCTGGCAATCGACATATTGCTGGCAACGAATGTCAAGCGAGCCGCGGAGATCTTGCGCATTACGTGGGACGAAGCCTGGCACGTGATGGAAAGAGCTGTATTGAGGGGGCGGGCGGCGAAAGCCAACGAGATGCCCCGGCTGATGGGCGTGGATGAAAAGGCAATCGCCAAGGGACATCGCTATATGACGCTGGTGTGCGATCTGGAAGAAGCGACGGTGGAATACATCGGAGAAGAGCGCAAGCAGGCCAGCTTGGCCGCTTACTTCGAGGCTTTCCCGGTGGCGTATCGGGAGGCCATTGACGCTATCAGCCTGGACATGTGGCCGGCCTACATCAACGCCTGCCAGGCCAATGTGCCTGGCGCAGACGAGAAGATGGTCTTTGACCGCTTCCACATCATGCGCCATGTCATTGAGGCGGTGGACAAAGTCAGAAAGCAGGAGCACAAGGCGTTGCTGAAAGCCGGAGACGACACCCTCGCCCGCAGCAAATACCTGTGGCTGACCAACCCGGAGAACATGCTGGAGCCGACCAGGGAACGCTTCAATGCACTGAGGACGATGGAGCTGAAAACAGCTCGAGCCTGGGCCTTGAAGGAGGCGCTGCGGGGGCTGTGGAATTACCGCACCACCGGCTGGGCCACACGCTTCTGGAGGCGCTGGTACTTCTGGGCGACCCATAGCCGGCTGGCGCCGATGATTGACGCCGCCCGGCTGATCGCCCGCCACTTGCCGAATGTGCTGACCTACTTCAAACATCGCATCACCAATGCCGTTGCCGAGGGGTTGAATTCCAAGATCGCCACTGTGCAGAAGCGAGCCTGCGGCTATCGCAATCCGGACCACTTTAAGATCGCCGTCTACTTCCACTGCGGTGGTCTCAACCTACATCCAGCTGCGCTGACCCACACGAAAGTCGGATGAACCAAAATAACAAACAGATCTTTCATAACCAAAAGTAGTAGTTTCTTCGCGAACGCCGGGCGCATCCATGGGCTTGGGAGGCTCGTTAGGCTCTGGCGCCAACGAGAAGCCGGCATTGGCCGAGAACACGAGCAGGATTTCCTGGCGAGTTAGCGGCCGCCCTACATCACGGCTTGGATAGCAGCCGGCCGACCATGGCGTTGACAGCGCTCAATTGCGCCCCCGATTTCAGCGCGTAATCAGATCCGGTATAACCGAACCAGTCCCAGCAGCCTTGCGGATTAAATGGAACCGTAGACGCATTCACTTGCGGATACAGCACAAGGATGTTGTTTGTGTCCGCCCAATAGTTGTAGTTCGTCTTCGCATAGAAATCATTGCCGACCACGGCTTCGGACTGCTTGCACCCATGGAATGCCACGTGGACTTTGCACGGTGCTCCCTGAGCGCATGAACTCGGCACATAAACGAAGCCCGTATCCGCCATGCCC
>NZ_JBFTRX010000038.1:0-1994 GCF_056399725.1 Achromobacter sp. 01N37 | reverse complement strand
GCCGGATTGATGGTCGCGCCGTCATCCGTGCCGTTGATGGTGACCGTGACCGCCTTGTCGACGATCCCGCCGTGGCCGTCGTTGACGGTCACGGTGAACGTTTCGGTGATCGATTCGCCAGATTTCAGACCCTGAACGGTCTTGTTGGCGTTGTCGAGGTTGTAGGTCCAGTTGCCCGAACCATCAACCGAGAACGAACCATACGTACCCTTGCCGTCATTGTTGACGGTCCAAGTGTGCGTGTCGGTGGTATCAACATCAGCAACATCAATCTTGCCGGTGGCAACGAGCGTGCCGTCTTCGGTAACCGCGCCGTCAGCCTTACCCGTCAGAACCGGGATGTCATTCGTACCGACGATCGTGACCACGACCTGGCCCGTCGTGCCATCCGCCGTCGTAACGGTAAAGGTCTCGGTCAGGGTCTTGCCCGCGCCCAAGCCTTGAACGGCCGGGTCGTTGTTGGTCAAGGTGTAGTTCCACTTGCCATCGGCGTCGATGGAGAAGGTGCCGTGCTGACCGGCTGCGTTGGTCTGCGTTTGGAAGACCGCTTGGCCAGCGTCCGGGTCCGTCACTTCCAGCTTGCCGCCTGTCGTGAGCGTGCCGTCTTCGGTGACCGAACCTTTGTCATCACCCGGTTGAACCGGGTTGATGATGGCGCCGTCATCGGTGCCATTGATGGTGACCGTGATCGCCTTGTCGACGATTCCGCCGTTGCCGTCGTTGACGGTCACGGTAAACGTTTCGGTAAAGGTCTCGCCGGACTTCAGGCCTTGAACAGCCTTGTTGGCGTTGTCGAGGTTGTAGGTCCAGTTGCCCGATCCATCGACCGAGAACGAACCATACGTACCCTTGCCATCATTGTTGACGGTCCAGGTATGGGTATCGGTCGTGTCAATGTCAGTGACGTCGATCTTGCCGGTGGCAACGAGCGTGCCGTCTTCGGTAACCGCACCGTCAGCCTTGCCGGTCAGAACGGGGATGTCGTTGGTGCCAACGATCGTGACGACCACTTGACCTGTCGTGCCATCCGCCGTCGTAACCGTAAAGGTCTCCGTCAGCGTCTTGCCAGCGCCCAGGCCTTGAACTGCCGGGTCATTGTTGGTCAGGGTGTAGTTCCACTTGCCATCGGCGTCGATGGAGAACGTGCCGTGCTGGCCGGCTGCATTGGTCTGCGTTTGGAAGACCGCTTGACCGGCATCCGGATCGGTCACCTCGAGCTTGCCGCCGGTCGTGAGCGTACCGTCTTCGGTGACCGAGCCTTTGTCATCGCCCGGTTGAGCCGGATTGATGGTCGCGCCGTCATCCGTGCCGTTGATGGTGACCGTGACCGCCTTGTCGACGATTCCGCCGTTGCCGTCGTTCACCGTCACAGTGAAGGTTTCGGTGATCGATTCGCCCGACTTCAGACCTTGAACGGTCTTGTTGGCGTTGTCGAGGTTGTACGTCCAGTTGCCGGAGCCGTCGACGGAGAATGAACCGTAGGTGCCCTTGCCATCATTGTTGACGGTCCAGGTATGGGTATCGGTCGTGTCAACGTCAGTGACATCGATCTTGCCGGTGGCAACCAAGCTGCCGTCTTCGGTGACCGCGCCGTCAGCCTTACCGGTCAACACCGGAGTGTCGTTGGTGCCAACGATCGTGACGACCACTTGACCGGTGGTGCCATCCGCCGTCGTGACGGTGAAGGTCTCGGTCAGCGTCTTGCCCGCGCCCAAGCCTTGAACGGCCGGGTCGTTATTGGTCAGGGTGTAGTTCCACTTGCCATCGGCATCGATGGAGAAGGTGCCGTGCTGACCGGCGGCATTGGTCTGCGTTTGGAAGACCGCCTGGCCAGCGTCCGGATCAGTCACTTCCAGCTTGCCGCCGGTCGTGAGCGTACCGTCTTCGGTGACCGAACCCTTGTCATCGCCGGGTTGAGCCGGATTGATGGTCGCGCCGTCATCCGTGCCGTTGATGGTGACCGTGACCGCCTTGTCGACGATCCCGCCGTGGCC
>NZ_JBFTRX010000037.1:0-2044 GCF_056399725.1 Achromobacter sp. 01N37 | reverse complement strand
TGCATCCAATGCCACGTCACCGGCTGGCCTTGATAAGCCGGCAGCGGTTCATCCTTAGCGACGGTGCACAAGATCGATCCTTTCTCGTCGGCGCGCCATCGGCCGGCGCGTGGAGCGGGTTGGCCGGTCTTTGCCTGCCGCGCCGGTTCAGGTTCGGGTGCGCGTTGATCAATGTCGCGCTGCCAGATGACGCGGCCTCGAGAGGCGTTTTGCGAGACCGGCGGTGCGAACTCTCCGGCCTTGAAGTAACGGCGGGAATCGGTCTTGGCGAGCGTGTACCACCAGCCGTCCGAAGGAATCGGCTCCCCCACGACGACGTGGGTGGCCGTAGGCTCGACGGGTGGGTCGCCCGGGGTCAGGCCGCGAATCTCGGGCGTTGGCCAATCACTATCGTCATCGAAGCGCGCCAGCCAGCGCTGGGTGTCGATGTGGTCGAAATATTCGTTCGGGTCGCCATCCCATTCGCCAAAGCCAGTCAGTTCCAGTTGCGGATGTCGGATGCGTCTGAGCAGACGGTTGAGCAGAACGGGAAGTTCAGGCACGCCGAGTTCAACGGGATACAGCTCGGGTTGCGGACCCAGTTCAATCCATTGCCCGCAGCTGAGCGTGTCGATGCGGATGCGTGGGTCGTTGAGATGAGCGATAACGTCTTCGCGCGAGACCGAGAGCTTTTCGCGCCAGATGTCCGACAGGAAGAAGCCCCAGGTGGGGGGGCGGATGCCTGAGGGGAGCTGGGCGGGGCCGTCCATACCAAATGGATAGTCAGTGTCCAGTCCGTAAAAATGGGGAGCAAGAGCTCGGTCCCAGGCAGCGATTTCGGATCGCATGCCGAACTCCAGAGGATTGCCCATTGAGAAGCCGCTGTAGACTTGCGCCGGCTTCAGGCGGCCGATCGTGTCCAAGACAAATTTCCGCCAAGCGTCCTTGTTATCCAACCACCATTGCCAGCGATAGTAAAACTGGATCGATGAGTAGTACTGGAAGTTGTCTCCAAGCGTGGGTTCACGCCACAAGTACGCGGCGTGGGTGGGCGAGCTCTGATGGTTCTTTTCATCAGTGAAGTTGACGGAGAACGCTTTCTCGAGCGGCGTCCTTCGTACCCACTCACGTAGATCTCCCAAACGCTTCGAGCCGTAAGGGTGGGGCCGTTCCGAATCAGGGTGGGTGGCTATTGTGTAGGGAGCGCCCAAGCACTTTTCAAAGTCCTCGTGAATATCAATCATGTCCAGCGTGGTCCGTAGGAAATGATCAGGTTCGTAGTGGAAGTAGAAGGTCAGGAATGGGGTGCTTGAGAGCTCGAACGATCCATTGTCAATGGCGATGCTCGGCCATTTTTTCAGGTCATCGATCATGCCCACGAGGTCATCATCCTCAATCAAGCGGCTGCTCGCGTTCATCCTCTTCTCCTCCTGCGTGGTTCGCTTTGGTCGCCTTTCTCTGAGGTGGGGGAATAACCCGTGCAGTCTTCCGGAACGCGTAGAAGCGCGACCTTCTGCGTATTGCCGTGCATCAGCCTCACGTAGCTTTTCATCTGATTCTGTTTGACCCAATCGTTCGGAAACTTGATCTCAACCGCCGCGAACACGTTTTCAACTTCAAACGGCTGCTGGCGATACTCCACAATCACCAGATCCGGCGCCAAGCTGCCCTTTGGACGTGGCCAGAAAGGGAAGTACTCGCTGATCCGTTTTGGCCGCGTGGATGGCTCGCCGAGCATGGCGGCAAACGACGTGCCGTTGTAATTCGGCTCCGCCTTCAGCGGACTTTGCCAGCCCAGCAAATCGTCCACGGCTTCAAACACCAGTGACGCGGTGGTTTGCTTTAACGCGATATCAATCGTGGTTTCGATGACGTCGCCGGGGATCTTCTTGCGGATTCTTCTTGGTACTGTCAAAGGCGACTTCAACGCCCACTGGCAGACCGTGCTGATCACGGGGCGGAACGGTATCTTGCGTTCGATGTACTGTTTGAAGGTCACGTTTTCGCTGCGCCCGCGCGACACCGTCGTGTTGCCGCCCGTGCGCACGAACGTAGAGCTCTTGAT
>NZ_JBFTRX010000036.1:0-2047 GCF_056399725.1 Achromobacter sp. 01N37 | reverse complement strand
CAATGCCACGTCACCGGCTGGCCTTGATAAGCCGGCAGCGGTTCATCCTTAGCGACGGTGCACAAGATCGATCCTTTCTCGTCGGCGCGCCATCGGCCGGCGCGTGGAGCGGGTTGGCCGGTCTTTGCCTGCCGCGCCGGTTCCGGTTCGGGTGCGCGTTGATCAATGTCGCGCTGCCAGATAACGCGGCCTCGAGAGGCGTTTTGCGAGACCGGCGGTGCGAACTCTCCGGCCTTGAAGTAACGGCGGGAATGGGTCTTGGCGAGCGTGTACCACCAGCCTTCCGAGGGAATCGGCTCCCCCACGACGACGTGGGTGGCCGTAGGCTCGACGGGTGGGTCGCCCGGGGTCAGGCCGCGAATCTCCGGCGTTGGCCAATCGCTATCGTCATCGAAGCGCGCCAGCCAGCGCTGGGTGTCGATGCGGTCGAAATATTCGTTCGGGTCGCCATCCCATTCACCAAAGCCAGTCAGTTCCAGTTGCGGATGCCGGATACGCCGGAGCAGACGGTTGAGCAGAACGGGAAGTTCAGGCACGCCGAGTTCAACGGGATACAGCTCAGCTTGCGGACCCAGTTCAATCCATTGCCCGCAGCTGAGCGTGTCGATGCGGATGCGTGGGTCGTTGAGATGAGCGATAACGTCTTCGCGCGAGACCGAGAGCTTTTCGCGCCAGATGTCGGACAGGAAGAAGCCCCAGGTGGGGGGGCGAATGCCTGAGGGCAGTCCGGGCGTAAAGGCCATTCCAAATGGATAATCTGTGTCCAATCCGTAGAAATGCGGCGCAAGCGCGCGATCCCAGACCGCCGTTTCGGAACGCATTCCAAATTCCAGCGGGTTACCCATGGCGAACCCGCTATAAACCTGGGCGGGTTTCAGCCGGCCAATGGTGTGCAGGACAAATCGCCGCCAAGCATCCTTGTTATCCAACCACCATTGCCAACGGTAGTAGAACTGGATGCTTGAGTAGTCCTGCTCTTCGTTGCCCCTGTCGGACTTTCGCCATAGATAGGCGGCGTGGGTGGGAGAGCTTTGATGGTTCTTTTCGTCAGTGAACTCGACGGTAAAGGACCTGTGAACTGGCGTTTTTCGAGCCCAATTCCGCACATCACCTAGTCGCGCTGAACCATAAGGGTGAGGGCGTTCCGAATCCGGGTGCGTAGCGATGGTGTAGGGATAGCCCAAGCACTTTTCAAAGTCCTCGTGGATATCGATCATCTCCAGCGTGGTCTGCAGGACATGATCAGGCGGGTAGTTGAAGTAGAACGTCAGGAAAGGCGTGACCGCCAATTCGAAGGAACCGTTGTGACTGGCGGTATTCGGCCATTTCTTCAGGTCTTCGATCATGCCAGCAAGATCATCGTCATCAATCAACGGGTTGCTCGCGCTCATCTTCCTCTCCTGCCATGTCGTCCGCCTTGCTTGTCATTTTCTGTTGAAGATGGGTGATAGCCCGTGCAGTCTTCCGGCACCCGCAAAAGCGCCACCTTTTGGCTGTCGCGGCTCATCAACAGTACGTAGTCTTCTATCTGCTTTTTCTTGACCCAATCGTTCGGAAACTTGATCTCGACCGCTGCAAATACGTTTTCAACTTCAAACGGCTGCTGGCGATACTCCACAATCACCAGATCCGGCGCCAGGCTTCCTTTCGGGCGGGGCCAAAAAGGAAAATATTTGCTGATCCGTTTTGGCCGCGTGGATGGCTCACCCAGCATGGCGGCAAACGACGTGCCGTTGTAATTCGGCTCCGCCTTCAGCGGACTTTGCCAGGCCAGCAAATCGTCCACGGCTTCAAACACCAATGACGCGGTGGTCTGCTTTAACGCGATATCAATCGTGGTTTCAATGACGTCGCCGGGGATCTTCTTGCGGATTCTTCTTGGTACTGTCAATGGCGACTTCAACGCCCACTGGCAGACCGTGCTGATCACGGGGCGGAACGGTATCTTGCGTTCGATGTACTGTTTGAAGGTCACGTTTTCGCTGCGCCCGCGCGACACCGTCGTGTTGCCGCCCGTGCGCACGAACGTAGAGCTCTTGATCTTGAT
>NZ_JBFTRX010000035.1:0-2334 GCF_056399725.1 Achromobacter sp. 01N37 | reverse complement strand
CACACCGGAAAGGTGCGAGAGCCCAGGCGATTTGGTATGCTGTGCATGCCGGTTTCCTTTGACTCGCAACGTTAATGGGATATCCAACCGGTCACGGCCTCGGAGTGCGTCCAACACTCGCGGGGCCTTTCCATTTCTGGTGTCCAGGGGCGCGCGAGTCAGGCATCCACACACACTCACGCACCAGCGACCGAACCAGAAACAAAACATCTGACCTGCGCAAACTATGCCGGATATGACACTCCTGCGCAAGAAAGTTGTATTTCGCGTTACTTGTTACGGCAATTCAAAGGCTCGTTGACATAACAGCCATGAGGTCAACTAAGGCCCAAAAAAGGCGGCTTGCAGAGCGCGAGGGAGGCCGACAAAGAGAAAAGGGCGGTAGCCGCAAAGCCCCGCCCCTGGTGATCGCCCATCCTAGGCTTGCATGGGGGCTAAAGCGCCCCCATACCCCGCAACCATTTACCGTGGTGCATAGCCCTTATCGGCCAGCGCCCGCGCCACCTGGTCGACCGCGGCCCGGATCATGTACGCCTCCTCATCATCCACCGCGCAGGCCCGGAAATCCGACCAGGTCACGCGCTTGACGAACTGCGCCAACGCCATCGCTTGAGCATCTACCAGCTCGAGCTGAACAGTTACTGTTTCCATCTGTCATCTCCTACTGTTTCGGCCAGTCCACCGGCACCAGGTCATCAAACGGAATCTCGTAGTGAACCTGTCGCCCGTCCTGCGGCAGCAAGACATCTGCGACCGCGCCACCCTCGGAAGTCTGGATCGCGTACAGCGTCCCAATCGTGCCCGCTGGCCACGTCCTGCAAAGCTTTGGCAGTCTGTGCATAAAGGGCTTCAGGAGCTTCACCTCTTTGCCCAATTTCGTCACGCCCCAGACCGGCACATTGCCGTACAGCTTGACGATTTTCTTCGTCTCGATTTCCAACTGACACCACACCGCATGTTTCGTCATCATGGCCCCTCAGAGAGATTGATTCGATATACCCCGTAGCAACTTCCCACCCCTGTTTTTCCGCAAGCTCCAGAACAATTGCGCGCCCTTCGTGCCGAAGTATTGCCCGCCACTGTTCCAGAGAAATCGAGCCCAGGAGCACAGCCTGATCGTCTTGTTTGTTGGCCAGCTCTTCATCCGTCATCTCCCCGATCGCGAACCGTTTTTTGAGGCCCGCTGACCAGTGCAATTGGCGCTTGCCTTTGAAGACCTTGGCGAACTCCGCAAAGAGTGCCCCGGCCTGTTTGTCACCATCGGCCAGGTAGGCCCGCAGGAAGTCGAAAGGCGTCTCACCATCCCGCGCTTTCTTGATGTGGCCCTTCGTCATTTCCGATTCGAGACCCCACTTGGAGGCATAGGCTGCTGCCTTACTGCCATCGTCCAGGCGAACGCCATGAGCGGCGCTAGGAGCCTTCAAACCGGCCTTCAGGCAAGCAGACACCCACCGGTCAAACAAACGCACCTGGAGGGCCGCCAGATCGAGCCCAGAGGCCACGAAGAGCAGGACGTGATAGTGCGGGTGCCAACCGTTGTTGATCGCACGCTTACGCCCGTGCGTGACCTCGAGCGCCCGCACCTGGCCGATGCAGGCCATATCATCGAAGACCTTCCGCGATGCCCGGTCCGTGTTGAGGTAGTTCAGCGCCTTGGCCTGACCCGCCAGGACTAACGCCAGGTCATCACCCAGGTAGTGGGGGGTGGTGTAGGTAGCAAGCAACACGTGGCCGCCCTGCGCCTGGTGCAAAGCGATAGCCGCCTGCAGCTCGACCCGCCGGCGCTCGCTGATCTTGGCCGCACAGACCGGGCAGCCCCAGACCGACCCGCAGGTCTGCAGACCCTTGTAGCTGCAGCTCTTGTGCTCCCTGGACTTCAGGACCTGGATCTCCCGACCCTTCGCCCGCAGGCGCAGGCACTTGGCCGTCCTGGACTCCGGGAGGAGGCGCCGAGCCGCCGCCTGGAGGGCAAAGCGCTCGAACCTAGATCCCGCCGCATCCCTTGCTACGCCTAGGATTTCGCCGGTTTCCGGGTCCACATCTGGGTGAGCGGCAGAATATTTCGCATTACTACCAAGGGCGACCAGGTCGGCCGCTCCCGCGTGCTCATCCTTGCGCGCGCGTGCGCGGCCAGCCGACAGGGTTCCAGGGGGGGGTGACTTGAAAGTTTTTGCCGTCATGCCCTCACACCGGAAAGGTGCGAGAGCCCAGGCGATTTGGTATGCTGTGCATGCCGGTTTCCTTTGACTCGCAACGTTAATGGGATATCCAACCGGTCACGGCCTCGGAGTGCGTCCAACACTCGCGGGGCCTTTCCATTTCTGGTGTCCAGGG
>NZ_JBFTRX010000034.1:0-2353 GCF_056399725.1 Achromobacter sp. 01N37 | reverse complement strand
AAACAAACCAGGGTGGTATTTCAAGGACGGCTCCACGCAGACTAGCGTCCACGCTTCAAARCCTCCCACCTATCCTACACAGATCGGTTCAAAGTCCAATGCAAAGCTACAGTAAAGGTTCATGGGGTCTTTCCGTCTAGCCGCGGGGAGATTGCATCATCACAAACACTTCAACTTCGCTGAGTCTCGGGAGGAGACAGTGTGGCCATCGTTACGCCATTCGTGCAGGTCGGAACTTACCCGACAAGGAATTTCGCTACCTTAGGACCGTTATAGTTACGGCCGCCGTTTACCGGGACTTCAATCAAGAGCTTGCACCCCATCATTTAATCTTCCGGCACCGGGCAGGCGTCACACCCTATACGTCCACTTTCGTGTTTGCAGAGTGCTGTGTTTTTRWTAAACAGTCGCAGCCACCATTTTATTGCAACCCCTTCACCCTCCTGGCGCAGGCCAGTCAAGCTACAAGGGCGTACCTTATCCCGAAGTTACGGTACCAATTTGCCGAGTTCCTTCTCCCGAGTTCTCTCAAGCGCCTTAGAATACTCATCTCGCCCACCTGTGTCGGTTTGCGGTACGGTCTCGTATGACTGAAGCTTAGAGGCTTTTCTTGGAACCACTTCCAATTGCTTCGCAGCTCTAGGCCGCTCGCCCCAYATCCTTGAATTCCGCGCCCGGATTTGCCTAAGCGCCTTCTCCAATACAGGGACCGGGACTTCCAACACCCGGACAACCTTCCGCGATCCGTCCCCCCATCGCATCATACGACGGTGCAGGAATATTAACCTGCTTCCCATCAGCTACGCATCTCTGCCTCGCCTTAGGGGCCGACTCACCCTACGCCGATGAACGTTGCGTAGGAAACCTTGGGCTTACGGCGAGGGGGCTTTTCACCCCCTTTATCGCTACTCATGTCAGCATTCGCACTTCTGATACCTCCAGCATCCTTTACAAGACACCTTCACAGGCTTACAGAACGCTCTCCTACCATGCACTTACGTGCATCCGCAGCTTCGGTGACTGGCTTAGCCCCGTTACATCTTCCGCGCAGGACGACTCGATCAGTGAGCTATTACGCTTTCTTTAAAGGATGGCTGCTTCTAAGCCAACCTCCTGACTGTTTTAGCCTTCCCACTTCGTTTCCCACTTAGCCAATCTTAGGGACCTTAGCTGGCGGTCTGGGTTGTTTCCCTCTTGACACCGGACGTTAGCACCCGATGTCTGTCTCCCGTGATTGCACTCTTCGGTATTCGGAGTTTGCTATGGCGGGGTAATCAGCAATAGACCCCCCAACCATGACAGTGCTCTACCCCCGAAGGTGAGACACGAGGCACTACCTAAATAGTTTTCGGAGAGAACCAGCTATTTCCAGACTTGTTTAGCCTTTCACCCCTATCCACAGCTCATCCCCTAACTTTTCAACGTTAGTGGGTTCGGTCCTCCAGTACGTGTTACCGCACCTTCAACCTGGCCATGGATAGATCGTCTGGTTTCGGGTCTACACCCAGCGACTGAACGCCCTRTTCGGACTCGCTTTCGCTACGCCTTCCCTAATCGGTTAAGCTTGCCACTGAATGTAAGTCGCTGACCCATTATACAAAAGGTACGCCGTCACCCGTTTCCAGGCTCCGACTGTTTGTATGCATGCGGTTTCAGGATCTATTTCACTCCCCTCCCGGGGTTCTTTTCGCCTTTCCCTCACGGTACTGGTTCACTATCGGTCGATCACGAGTATTTAGCCTTGGAGGATGGTCCCCCCATMTTCAGACAGGATTTCACGTGTCCCGCCCTACTTGTCGTACACCTAGTTCCACAACGCTGTTTTCGCATACAGGGCTATCACCTGCTATGGCCGGGCTTTCCATCCCGTTCTGCTAACAATGCTGCTAAAGAGTACAAGGCTCTTCCCATTTCGTTCGCCACTACTYTGGGAATCTCGGTTGATTTCTGTTCCTGCAGCTACTTAGATGTTTCAGTTCGCCGCGTTCGCTTCCCTGACCTATGTATTCAGTCAGGGATGACCCATTCRGGCCGGGTTTCCCCATTCGGACATCTCCGGATCAAAGCTTGTTTGCCAGCTCCCCGAAGCTTTTCGCAGGCTACCRCGTCCTTCATCGCCTSTGAYCGCCAAGGCATCCACCACATGCACTTGTTCGCTTGACCCTATAACGAGTGTGTCTCAAACTTGCGTTCAAGCCGTGCTCGCTACAGGATGAGTTCTCGCATTTGTGCCGTATTCCAAGTCATCTTTCGATCACTTAAATACATTTTGGTTGATACAATCACAACCCGGTATCGTGTTGTACTTCAGCGTCTCATCAACGCTCACGACACCTTTACTACATCCCATATT
>NZ_JBFTRX010000033.1:0-2500 GCF_056399725.1 Achromobacter sp. 01N37 | reverse complement strand
GCCCTCCATGTCAGGATACTTGTCGCCTCCGTTTCCTTAGTGAAGCAAAATGGAGGGCGGTGTGCGAATAGGTGATGACACGATATGCAACCGAGCATCGGGAATGGGTGGTTGAGCAGATGATGCCGCCGCTGAACCGGTCGATAGTGGAGTTGGCCAAGGCCACAGGGATCACGACAGTGACCTTGCGGACTTGGCGCAGGATGGCGAGAGAAGCAGGAAGAATTGTGCCGGGTGACGGAAAGCAGAGTGATCAATGGTCCAGCGCGGACAAGTTTCGCGTTGTGTTGGAGACAGCGCCGCTAAGCGAAGCGGAGTTGTCGGAGTACTGCCGCGCAAAGGGCATCCAGGCGGAGCAGATTCAGCAATGGCGTGAGGCGTGCGAGCAGGCCAATGCGGCTACGCCCGTCAAGCGAACGCTGGCGCAGCGGCGGGACGACGAAGCGGCGCGCAGGCGAGTGCGTGAGCTGGAACGCGAGCTCAAGCGCAAGAATGCGGCGCTTGCGGAGACGGCGGCACTGCTGGTCTTGCAAAAAAAAGCCGCAGCGATCTGGGGACGGGACGAGGAAGACTGATCAGCACCCCGGATCGCTTGGAAGCCATAGAGTTGATCGATGAAGCGGTGAGTGCCGGGGCCCGGCAGGAGAAGGCCTGCGAGGCGCTTGGTTTGACCGAGCGGACCTTGCAGCGCTGGCGGCACGCCCCCGCCGACGGGCGGCTGGAAGCGTGTCGCGAGGCACCGGCTAACAAGTTCAGCGAAGCAGAACGGCAGGCGGTGCTGAGGGCGGCGAACCAGCCAAGTTACGCGAGCCTGACGCCGCACCAGATCGTGCCAAAGCTGGCGGATGAGGGCATCTACGTGGGATCGGTATCGACGATCTACCGGGTGCTGCATGAAGCGGGACAAAGCCGTCGGCGTGGCCGCAGCAAGGCCCCGTGCACGCGCCCGCCGACGACGCATCGGGCCACGGGTCCGAACCAGGTGTGGTGTTGGGACATCACCTGGCTGCCGACCACGGTCAAGGGCAAGTTCTTCTACTGGTACATGATGAAGGACATCTACAGCCGCAAGCTGGTAGCCAACGAGGTGCATGAGAGCCAGACGGCTGAGCACGCCAGCCGCCTGCTGATGCACGGCTGTTTGCGGGAGCAAACGGCAGGTCGTCCGCTGGTACTGCATTCGGACAACGGCAAGGCCATGAAAGGGGCCACCATGCTGGCAGCGATGTATGACCTAGGCGTGGTGCCGTCCTATAGCCGGCCTAGGGTGAGCAACGACAACGCCTATGCCGAAGCGTTGTTCCGTACGGCGAAGTACTGCCCGATGTGGCCGGAGCGCCCGTTCGATAGCCTGGAACAAGCGCGTGACTGGGTGTTGCGCTTCGTGCGCTGGTACAACGACGAGCACCGACACAGCGGCCTGAAATACGTCACGCCAAACCAGCGGCATCAGGGCAAAGCTACCGCACTGTTGGCGCAGAGAACGGCGCTGTATGAAGCCGCGCGCGCCCGGAATCCGCAGCGTTGGAGCGCGGGCATCCGCAACTGGGAACTCCCAGATGCGGTGTACCTGAACCCGGAGCGAGCGCAGAAAAACGCAGAGAATTACAAGCAAGCAGCGTAACGGCTGAGGCGACAACTACCTTGACACACGCCGCTCGTAAAGAAAAGTAACCAAAAGAAAGCGATCCTTGCAGGAGGCTGGCGTGTCGGGSTTGCGCAGCCCATTGGWTTCGTYGTCAGGCCCCGGGTTYTAATAGCCTCATGCCGTTACCGGTTTGAATGRCCACGATCCTGCCAATGGCGCTGGTTCCGTAGTGAGGCCCCCGGTAGCGGCTCCCTGCCCATTCGCCCATCTGCCGGTACCGGCWCGGAGCATCACGAYMCATCACGCCGTRAYGGTTTCGTGGTGGGGTGGGCGCGGTGAAGAAGGTCCTGGTCCTAGCAWTCCCGTGCCACCGCGCCCACGACRAAAACGGGGSRCCTGCAACTTCGTGGCGCTCKCAGAGGAWACGGCAACGAAGTTGCMRGCGTCTCAAGCTTMGTCGTGGGCGCGGTGGCACCGAATTGATAAGCCGATGACCTCACCACCGCGCCCACTCCACCACGAAACCATCACGACGTGATGTGTCGTGACGATTCGCGCCGGTAACGGCAGATGGGCGAATGGGCTGGAATTCCGCTACCGGGGGCACCACCACGAATCCCTGGGCATTGGCCGGGTCGTGGTGCTCTGAATCGGTAACGGCACGAGTCTGTTAGAACCCGGGGCCTGACGACGAAACCATTGGGCTACGCAACCCYGACACGCCAGCCTCCTGCAAGGATCGCTTTCTTTTGGTTACTTTTCTTTACGAGTAAAGAAAAGTGACACCTCCGTGTGCGAAAACGGCCAACTACGTACAGCCGCGACAGCAGCTACAAGCAATAAAACCCCGCCCACCCACACCAGCAGCAACCAAAAACCCCAAACAAAACACCTAACTAAGCAACACAATCC
>NZ_JBFTRX010000032.1:0-3088 GCF_056399725.1 Achromobacter sp. 01N37 | reverse complement strand
GCGGAATAAAAGCCTGACGATGACCTACTTTCACAGACGTCCGTCCACTATCATCGGCGCGAAGGCGTTTCACTGTCCTGTTCGGGATGGGAAGGAGTGGTACCACCTTGCTATGGTCGTCAGGCGTAACTGGTTGAGCCGCTGCGTGTTAACGCAACCGCTCCAATCTTGGAAGAAACACAACGTGTGGGTGATCAGAGGCTAGCTCGATGATCACGCACAAGGGGTATGTAATTGGTGTTGGCTGGCTGCCGACGGTGCAGCCAGATTTTGTATTGAACGACACTTGGAACGCTATATCACCAGGTCAATAACCATCAGTGTTATAGGATCAAGCCTCACGAGCAATTAGTATCGGTTAGCTTAACGCATTACTGCGCTTCCACACCCGACCTCCAACGCCCACGGCAGATAGGGACCAAACTGTCTCACGACGTTTTAAACCCAGCTCACGTACCTCTTTAAATGGCGAACAGCCATACCCTTGGGACCGGCTACAGCCCCAGGATGAGATGAGCCGACATCGAGGTGCCAAACACCGCCGTCGATATGAACTCTTGGGCGGTATCAGCCTGTTATCCCCAGAGTACCTTTTATCCGTTGAGCGATGGCCCTTCCATTCAGAACCACCGGATCACTATGTCCTGCTTTCGCACCTGYTCGACTTGTCRGTCTCRCAGTCAAGCACGCTTATGCCATTGCACTATCAGCACGATTTCCGACCGTACCTAGCGTACCTTCGAACTCCTCCGTTACACTTTGGGAGGAGACCGCCCCAGTCAAACTGCCYACCATGCACTGTCCCCGATCCGGATAACGGACCAAGGTTAGAACCGCAAACAAACCAGGGTGGTATTTCAAGGATGGCTCCACGTGATCTAGCGACCACGCTTCAAAGCCTCCCACCTATCCTACACAGGCCGGTTCACAGATCAATGCAAAGCTACAGTAAAGGTTCATGGGGTCTTTCCGTCTAGCCGCGGGTAGATTGCATCATCACAAACACTTCAACTTCGCTGAGTCTCAGGAGGAGACAGTGTGGCCATCGTTACGCCATTCGTGCAGGTCGGAACTTACCCGACAAGGAATTTCGCTACCTTAGGACCGTTATAGTTACGGCCGCCGTTTACCGGGGCTTCGATCAAGAGCTTGCACCCCATCACTTAACCTTCCGGCACCGGGCAGGCGTCACACCCTATACGTCGACTTTCGTCTTTGCAGAGTGCTGTGTTTTTAATAAACAGTCGCAGCCACCGATTCTCTGCGACCCCATCATGCTAAGCGCGCAGGCGCTTCACACTACCGGGGTATACCTTCTCCCGAAGTTACGGTATCAATTTGCCGAGTTCCTTCTCCTGAGTTCTCTCAAGCGCCTTGGAATATTCATCCCGTCCACCTGTGTCGGTTTGCGGTACGGTCTCGTACAGCTGAAGCTTAGAGGCTTTTCTTGGAACCACTTCCAATCACTTCGCAAGCAATGCTCGCTCGTGCCATACCCTTGATTTACGCGCCCGGATTTGCCTAAGCGCCATCTTCGATACAGCAACAGGGACATCCAACACCCTGATGATCTTCCGCGATCCGTCCCCCCATCGCACTGTACGACGGTACTGGAATATTAACCAGTTTCCCATCAGCTACGCATCTCTGCCTCGCCTTAGGGGCCGACTCACCCTGCGCCGATGAACGTTGCGCAGGAAACCTTGGACTTACGGCGAGGGGGCTTTTCACCCCCTTTATCGCTACTCATGTCAGCATTCGCACTTCTGATACCTCCAGCAGCCTTTACAAGCCACCTTCGCAGGCTTACAGAACGCTCTCCTACCGCGTGCACTAAAAGTGCACACCCGCAGCTTCGGTTTATCGCTTAGCCCCGTTACATCTTCCGCGCAGGACGACTCGATCAGTGAGCTATTACGCTTTCTTTAAAGGATGGCTGCTTCTAAGCCAACCTCCTGACTGTCTATGCCTTCCCACTTCGTTTCCCACTTAGCGATAATTCGGGACCTTAGCTGGCGGTCTGGGTTGTTTCCCTCTTGAGTCCGGACGTTAGCACCCGGTGCTCTGTCTCCCAAGCTGTACTTGCGGGTATTCGGAGTTTGCCATAGTTTGGTAAGTCGCCATGACCCCCTAGCTATAACAGTGCTCTACCCCCCGCAGTAATACTTGAGGCACTACCTAAATAGTTTTCGGAGAGAACCAGCTATTTCCAGATTTGTTTAGCCTTTCACCCCTATCCACAGCTCATCCCCTAATTTTTCAACATTAGTGGGTTCGGTCCTCCAGCACGTGTTACCGTGCCTTCAACCTGGCCATGGATAGATCATCTGGTTTCGGGTCTACACCCAGCGACTGAATCGCCCTATTCGGACTCGCTTTCGCTACGGCTTCCCTATTCGGTTAACCTTGCCACTGAATGTAAGTCGCTGACCCATTATACAAAAGGTACGCAGTCACCCCACAAGGAGGCTCCTACTGTTTGTATGCATACGGTTTCAGGATCTATTTCACTCCCCTTCCGGGGTTCTTTTCGCCTTTCCCTCACGGTACTGGTTCACTATCGGTCGATCACGAGTATTTAGCCTTGGAGGATGGTCCCCCCATCTTCAAACAGGATTTCACGTGTCCCGCCCTACTTGTCTTACGCTTAGTTCCACACACAAGATTTCGCCTACAGGGCTATCACCTGCTACGGCCGGACTTTCCATTCCGTTCGACTATCTTGCGTGCTAAAACGTAAAGGCTCTTCCGATTTCGCTCGCCACTACTTTCGGAATCTCGGTTGATTTCTTTTCCTCGAGCTACTGAGATGTTTCAGTTCACCCGGTTCGCTTCCACTAGCCTATGTATTCAGCTAGGGATACTGCATTGCTGCAGTGGGTTTCCCCATTCGGACATCTACGGATCAAAGCTTGTTTGCCAGCTCCCCGTAGCTTTTCGCAGGCTACTACGTCCTTCATCGCCTGTGATCGCCAAGGCATCCACCATATGCACTTAGTCGCTTGATCCTATAACGCTGTAGGCTATAGGACCTGAGTATTAGCGTTTGTGCCGTTCATAAGTTTCAAAGCAGTCTGAGGTTATTCAC
>NZ_JBFTRX010000031.1:0-3453 GCF_056399725.1 Achromobacter sp. 01N37 | reverse complement strand
GTTCACGTGCGGGGTCCCAGAACACGGGTGGCGTGCCGGACTCGCTGGGCATGATGTCGAGCAAGGGTGTGGAGCTATCCAGGGTCTCGGCGTCGGCCTGAACGGCGTACAGCTGCTGAATCGCCAGCAGGCATTGCGAGGTCAAATACGCGTAACGGCGCTCCGGCTCTTCGGACCACAATCGTTTCTGCGTGTAGGCGGCGAGCCGGACGTTATTGAGTTCTTCGGCCAGTCCGACAGGATCAGGCAGGATCAGCCCGCTCACGCCTTGCGGCAAGCGGTGTTGCCGTTCCATCAACGTCAAGTAGTTATGCATGCCTGCGGCTTGCGCCACGCGCGATGACCAGCCATGAACGCTGCCGAAGTCGTCGACGCCGCTGGCATATTCCGCCACGTGCTCGTTCAACAGATGCGCATGTTCCAAGGCCAGCGCCGTGCCGCCGGCCGTGGGATCGTCCCGCAGCTTCGGCAAGTCGACGATGACAAACCGCTGGGGGTAATCGGCATTTAAGCCCTTGCCCGACTTGTACGCGTCCAACACGGCCGTCGGCCAAGGGTCTTGGGAATACGCGATCCAGGCGACCTTGTATTCATCAATGTCGATACCGATGAAGGACGCGGGAAGATTGTGCGCCGCCTGGACGCAGCGCTCGGCCAATGGCGCGGGCTCGGCGCGGGGCATTTCATAAGGATTGAAGTGCCGCATATGGCCCGCATCAGTCACTTGATAGGCGTGCCACACCCTGCGATCCAGCAGCACATACACATAGCCCTTGCGCATGATGCGCAGCGATTCTTGCAGACCGGAATGCGACAGGGCACGGCGGGCGCGTAAGAACGGACTTTTAGACACCACCGCCGGGCGCAGCAGCAGGATCGGCACGCCGTTGCGTTCGCAGGCGTTGCAGCTGCCCGGCGGCAAGGGCATGGTTTCTTCGACGATGTCGATAAGCTGTTGGCTGAGCGTCATGCGCTTTCCCCCGTTTCGTTCAGGTAGGCGGCAATGCGGCTCCATGCCACGTCGCCGTATGCGACCAGTACGCCGGCTGCGTGTCCGGGCGTCGCGCGAACCAATGCGTCACGCAACGGTTCAAACCTCAGCAATTGCGGATGAATCGTCTCTTGATGCAGGGCGAGCGCGAGGAGGTCATTGCTATCCGTGACGCCGCGTTGACGCGCCTGCCGTATCAGGCGGAATGCCAATGCGGCGGCCTGCGGCGGTAGCAGCGTCTTGCCTTGCCATCGTCGTGGCGCGAACGGCAACGGCGCTTGCAATGTTCGGCGCCATGCCGCCAGCAGCAACGCAATAAGCGTGGCCTCCCTCTGCGCATCGCGCGCAATCGGCGGGACGTCACACGCCTCGCCCGGCGCACCGCTCACCATGGCGATTTCGCCCCAGCTGGTCGGCAGCAACCATGCACGGATCGGCCACAGCGCACTGCCCAGCGAATCCGCCATCGATGCCGCCAGCAGCTCCAGGCGCAACGGTTCGAACCACGGCGACACGCCGCCCGAGGCGCTGGCGGAAAACGTTAAACATCGCGCCGCGATGTGCTCGGCCAAGGCGTCGGCGGACAGCGCGCTCAGCAAACACCCGCAGCCATATCGCTTGCGATAGCCGGTCTCGGTCAAAGCAAGCCGTTCCGTAAGAGCCAGAAGATCCGCGGCAGGCGCGAGCCCCGGCCCGGCGAATCGAACCAGAATCGGACACGCCCCAACCGTATGCGCCAGGTCCGGCCTGGGGACGCTGACAAGCGCGTCATCCCCCAAGGCAGCGGCCAGCGATGACGGGCTTAGTGGATGATCCGG
The DNA here is from genome assembly GCF_056399725.1 of Achromobacter sp. 01N37. Taxonomy (NCBI): domain Bacteria; kingdom Pseudomonadati; phylum Pseudomonadota; class Betaproteobacteria; order Burkholderiales; family Alcaligenaceae; genus Achromobacter; species Achromobacter sp. 01N37. The sequence goes on along the minus strand of NZ_JBFTRX010000031.1, from coordinate 1,644 downwards.
CGCACAACCCGCCAACGGATCGACGAGCAGATAAACAGAATCTTCCGGCGCTCTGTGCGCGGCGATTCGTTCCGCGATGACAGAGGCGGTCATCACGAACGTTCCTGGCAATCCGCCAACAGGCCTTCAACTGCCTGGCCCGCCATGGAAACCGAGTTGCCAGCCCCGCCCGATTGCGAGATGGGGCCCTTCAAGTTGATTGCCACGCCTTCAAAGGTGATGCCGCCGCCATCAATCGTGATCGTCCCGCCCGGCCCCTTGATGACAGCGTGCTCGGCAGACTGCAATTCATACACCACCGTCTTACGCGCAATCCGCTGACCCGCGTGCAACTGATGATGCCCCTGCACCATGTGTTCCACATTCCCGCCGGTTTCAATCCAGTGGTTCGCCGCGGTCTTGTCGCGCCGGTTGTTGCCGACGTCTTCAGTCCGGTCCTTGCCCGTCATCACCGTGTGATTACGCCCGATCGTCAGAAAATCATCCTGGCCGATGTCGTGACGCCGGTCGTGCCCGATGTTTACTTGTTCATCGTTGCCCACGGTTTCCTTGCGGTCGTGGCCGATCACGATGGTCTCGTCGTGCTCCACCTGTTCGCTGCGGTCATGGCCGACGAAGGTGGTTTCGTTGTGGTTCACATGGATGTTCTGGTCTTTCTGCGCATGCACGTAGATCTCTTCCTGATCTCGTTCGTCTTCAAAACGCAGCTCGTTATAGCCATCGCCTTTATGCGTCTGGCTTTTGATCGTCATGCGCGTTTTGTGGCGCGGCAGTTCATACGGCGGTGGGTTGATCGAGCGGTGCGTGCGGCCCGTGATGATCGGCTGCGAACTATCGCCATCCAGAAAGCTGACGATGACTTCTTGCCCGATACGCGGAATGGCCATGTGGCCCCAGCCCGCGCCCGCCCAGTTCTGCGAGACGCGTATCCAGCAGGAGCTGTGTTCGTTGTGCTGGCCCAGGCGGTCCCACGGGAATTGCACTTTGACGCGGCCGTAGGCGTCGCAGTAGATCTCTTCGTTGGGCGGCCCGACCACGCTGGCGATCTGGGGGCCGTCGACTAGCGGCTTATAGCTGGGTTCGGGCTTCCAATCGACTTTGTCGGGCACGATATCGGCCGTGTAGTGATAGCGCGTGCCGTGTTCCGCGCCCGCGCCGTCTTCTTCCTGGCTGGTGTGCTGCACGCCGTGATGRCGCATGCGCACGGGCCGCCAGCCGTGGTTCCAGTCGTCACGCGGRTGYCCGGTCAGGTCAAACGCCACGCCGGGTATCAAGCGCGCATCGTCGCCTTCYACTTGCGCCATGCGCGCATCGCGGCGCAGKCCCAGCARSCGGCTTTGTGTGAAGGGCTTGCCGGCTTCGTCGCGCTTGTAGCGGCCGGGGTAGTCRTAGCGTTCGTAGCGGCGGTCTTGGTGTTGMARGTCTGACGCGAYGTGCGTGTGTTCTTGTTCGTACTGCGGGTGCGTGTAGGTGTAGTCGCGCTGGGTCTGGCGGGCGGTGCGCAGCTGCTCGGTATAGGTGAAACGATGCAGCGCGGGCTGAGCCGGGTCGCCGCCTGCAAGCGGCACGTATACGACCGGGCCGCCGGCGATTTCGCCGTGGATGTAGATGCGGTCGCCGTGAATCAGCCGATGGCTTTTCTCG
>NZ_JBFTRX010000030.1:0-22488 GCF_056399725.1 Achromobacter sp. 01N37 | reverse complement strand
GGGCAACGATTGCGGTCCGGAGCCTTCGCTCCGGACTGCCCCGTCGTCATCTTCGTCCAGGCCTTCGGCCTTCCCTTCAGATTCCCTCGGGCTTATCGACGCCCCGCGCACCCCAGGCCCCCGACCCCACGGGCTCTGGAAGTTGCAATCTCACGTCAGCTGGGACGAATCGTTTTCGTAGGGTTCTCGCCACGAATTTTTGGTGGTGGAAGATCTTGCGGGGCCCGCTCCAGGCCGGCCGCGCGGGCGGCCTTTTGGAGCTTACGCGTAGTGGTACGTCGTCGCGCTGTTCGCTTCGCGTGTGGCAGCGATGTTCGAGCTCTTCTTCGTGACTTGAAGCCCTTAAAAATGCAGTCAGACTGCATTTTTAATTGCAACAGTGCGCTGGTTCTTTTTAGGAAATGCAGTCTGACTGCATTAATGCGAACATCGCCAGCGCTTCGTAGGATGGCTGACGTGAGTGACGCTCTGCGCGAGCACCGATGCACGCTACACAACACCCCTCATCGTCCGTCGCATGATGACCGCCACTTAAACCCCGGTGCGTGGCGCGCAACGAGTTGGCATGCGCAAGACAGTGCGCGCTGCGCGCCACCCTTTACCCCCCAAAAAACCTGCGGCGCGAGCATCAGAAAACCGCTCTGCACATTCGCGAAAGCGACTACCGCGCAAACGCCCACCAATGCGTATGCCGAGTAAGGCCGCCCGCGCGGCCGCCACTCGGCGGGCCCCGCAGCACTCGTGACTAAGGCACACCCTAGCAGCGCAACGGCCCAAGACGGCAGCAGCCCGTCGGCGCGGTGGCCCTGACTGCGCGCAACCTCGATGCGCCCGAGGGAATCTGAAGGGAAGGCCAAAGGCCTGGACGAAGATGACAACGGGGCAGTCCGGAGCGAAGGCTCCGGACCGCAATCGTGGGCGCGCGCAGTCAGGGCCACTGCGACGACGGGCGACCTACAAAGTTCAACGACCGCCCTCGAAGACCATCAACCGCCCCCCGAAGCCGAACGCCCCCCGAAGCCGAACGCCCCCCAGTCCCCTACCTCGAATACCCCGAAAACTTCGACTTGGAAATCGACGTGGCTGCCACCTGCACATGCGGCGCCAGTTCTGCTTCCACCTTAGCCACCGTCCACCGCGTCGTCGGCACAGAAATATTGATCGCCGCCACCGCAAAACCGCGATGATCCGTGACCGGCGCCGCCACCGAAATATCCCCCAGCACCGTTTCGTTCACGATGATCGCGTAGCCCTTTTCCGCCACGCGTTGCACGCGGTCCAGCAGCTTCTCCGGGTTCACTTCCGTGTACGGCGTAATCGCTTCCAGGCGCGTCTGCGCCAGGATCTCGCGGCGGTGTTCGTCAGACAGGCGGGACAGAATCGCCGTACCCGATGCCGTGAAGAACGCCGGCAGGCGGCTGCCTACCGCGATGTCCACGTTCACCAGATGGTGGCCCGGAAAGCGCGCCACGAACACGATCTCGTGGCCGTCCAGTTCTTGCAGATTGGTCGTCTCACCCAACGTCCGGCTGATGTCCAGCAGATACGGCGACGCCTTGTCGATCAGCTCATTCGCGCGCACATAGTTGTACGAGAATTGCAGCACCTTCGGCGTCAGGCCGTAGTTGCGCGTGTCGGGGATGCGGCGCAGATAGCCCAGCGTTTCCAGCGTGTAGACCAGGCGTTGCGTGGCGCTGCGGTCCAGGCCCGAGGCGCGTGCGATATCGGCCAGCGTCATGTGGCGTTTCGAACCGTCGAACGCGTGCAGCACCTGAAAGGCTTTTTCAGTGGAACCGACAAACAGCGACGACCGGGTCCCGGTCGTCGCCTGCGGTTTTTCCGTGTCGTCGATAGTTGTTTTGCGCACAGAGACCAGCCTATTGAGTTCTAGGGATGCCACGCAAGAATCAACGCGAGGCGGGATTTGCCGGCCCGGCCTCGCGTATTGCGCTTAATTTAATTGTAATTCAATTATTAATATCGAATAACAATGACTTTATGCCAATGGCACCCCGGGTTGCGATGCCGAACGCGTATCGGGAATCGGGTGGCAGGACTGCGGGTGATACGTGTGCACGACCGACAATTTCACGCGGTCGCTGCGGTTGCCTTGCGCGGCGTGCAGCGTGCGGCAATGGAAGAACACCACGTCGCCCGCCTCAAGGTCAGGGCAGACCGCGCGGGCAATCCACTCGGCGTTTTGCGGCGCGTCGTCGCGAAAGAATTTCTTGTCGTCGAATTGGTCGGGCGTGAAGGCTGCCGCGTGCGAGCCCGGAATGAACGACAGGCCGCCGTTGTTGCGGGTTTCCGGCCCCAAGGCCAGCCAACAGGACACCAGATCCGTGTCTGAAAACGACCAGTAGCGGATGTCCTGGTGCCAGCCCGTCAGGCTGCCATAGGCGGGGTGCTTGGTCATCACGCAGTTGTGGTGCACGGTGGACAGCACCGCGGGTTCGCCGAAGTAGCGGGCCAGCCATTGGGCAATGCGCGGGTCGGTTGCCCATTGCGCAAACAGCGGGTCGCGGGCGTAGGCGCTTAGCAGGCGGCGTACCGTCAGGCCGCCTTCAGCGGTGCGGGACTCGGGTGCGCCGGGGTAGCGCAGGTCGGCTTCGTATTCAATGGGCGCCACATGCTCTTGCAAGTGGCGCTCGGCCAGCGCGCGCAGCGCGGCGACTTGTTCTGCGGGCACGAACTGGCGCGCCACCACAAACCCCTGCTCGCGCAGGACCGCTATCTGATCATCAGGCAGTAACCCGGACATCTCAATCCTCACACCCCGCGGCGGTTGCGAAGCGTCTGCGTGCGGGGCAGGCGCGTACCGGTCAGGCGCCGGTATACGCGGGGATGGCTAGATTACCAAAAGCATCGTCTGCGCCGGGCGTGGCCGCGTCAGGCGGAGGGTGTTTTTTCTATGGGCGCAGGCACGGGAACCGGCACGGGCGGATGCAAGCGCGCCGCATCGCGCTCCGTCACTTCGTGGTGCACCCATTCGCGCCACACCGCCACCAGCAACGCCATCAGCACCGGGCCCACGAACAAGCCGACGATCCCCATGGTTTTCACGCCGCCCACCAAGCCGAAGAAGGTCGGCAGGAAAGGCAGTTTGACAGGGCCTCCCACCAAGCGCGGGCGCAGGGTCTTGTCGACGATAAAGAGTTCAACGCTGCCCCACACCATCAGCGCGATACCAGCAACCACATGGCCGGAACCCACCAGGTACAGCGACACCAGCGTGAATGACAGCGGCGCGCCGCCGGGGATCAGCGCCATGAAACCCGTGACCACGCCCAGCAGCACGGGCGACGGCACGCCCGCCACCCAGTACGCGACACCCAGCACAAAGCCTTCGCCCAGCGCGATCAGGCCCATACCGGTTACGGTGGAATTGATGGTGGCCGGCACCACGCGCGAAAAGCGCTGCCAGCGCGCCGGCAGAATGCGTTCGCCCAGCACGTCCAGCTGAGCCACCATGCGGATGCCGTCCTTATAGACAAAGAACAGCGTGATCAGCATGAACAGCACGGTCAGCAGCAGCTGGAACACATTGCCCGTGGCCGCCAGCACCATGCGGTAGATGTTGCCCAGATGTTCACCGCTGACGGCTTCGACCAGCGCGCCCAAGGCATGGGGCTGGCCTATATAGGATTCCCAGTACTGCCCCAGCCGTTCGCCCACGGCGGGCATGGACGTGATCCAGTTCGGCACCGCCACGCCGTGGCGGTTGGCCGCGATGGCCCAGGCGAAGAAGGTGCTGGCTTCCTTGATGGCGTAAGACAGCGCCAGCGTGAGCGGCACGATCAGTACGACGATGACCATCAGCAGCGCCAACGACGCCGCAATTGCGGTGCGGCCGCCGCAGCGCACGACCAGGCGCTGGTACAAGGGCCAGCTGGCCAGACCAATAATGAGCGCCGCCAGGGCGGGAACGAGGAAGCCGCTAAGGAAGTAAACCCCTGCCAACAAGACAAGCAGCAGCAGCCAACGGGCGATCAGGTAAGCGGGTAGAACAGGCTGCATAGAGCGGATCGACAGTAAGGGCGTTGTAGGCTTTGACTGTCGGACTATACAGACGTTTCATAAAATACGAGGGACGCAAGCCCTGTATTTACTACGGGGTTTCCCGTGTTTTGACGGCGTGGCGGACGCGCAGGCCCGCCACGCGCCACGCGCGATTCTTACAGCGCGTACTCCGCCGCCTCTTCACGCGGGCTGCGGCGGCGCTGGGGCGCGGTCTGGATCAGGGCGGGTTCGGGTTGCGGTTGCGCCATCGTCATCGCGCTGGGCATGCCCAGCTGGCGCTGGTACACGCCGCAGCTTGCCGCCGACGGATCGGTTTCGTCGCGGCCGCTCAGCAGCGGGCAACCGGCGAACAATTCCGCCACCCAGTCCGTAAACGCACGCACCTTGGGCGACAACTGCCGGCTTTGCGGGTACAGCACCGAAATCGGCGTTGAACTGGGTTTCCACTGCGGCAGAATTTCGATCAGCTCGCCCGATTGCAGATGCGGCAATGCCATATAGCGCGCCACCTGGATCAGGCCAAAGCCCTTCAACCCGCAATCCAGATACGCGCCGGCCTCGTTCACGGCGACCGTGCCCTTCATGTCCACTTCCTGGTGCTTGCCATCCACCTTGAAGTCCCAGGCGCAGTTGCGGCCTGTGCGGCTCATGAAGTAATGCACGGCGTGGTGGTCGCGCAACGACTCGATGGTTTGCGGCATGCCGTAGCGCGCCACATACGTGGGCGACGCGCAGGTCACGGTTTGCAGGGTGCCAATTCGGCGCGCGACCAGGCTGGAATCTTCCAGCTCACCCCCGCGGATGACGCAGTCGACGGCCTCTTGCACCATATCCACAGGGCGGTCGCCCAAGCCCAGCACCAGCTCGACGTCGGGGTATTTGTCGTGGAAATCACACAATGAAGGAATCAGGATCAGGCGCCCGATGCAGGTCGGCACGTCGATGCGCAGCCGGCCCTTCAAGCGCAGGGCCGCTTCCTGGAAGCAGGCCTCGGTTTCCTCGACGTCGGCAAGAATGCGCACGCAGTGCTGGTAATAGCCCGCGCCGTCGGGCGTCAGGCCGATACGGCGCGTGGTGCGATTGAGCAGGCGCACGCCCAGCAGGCGTTCGAGGTTCTGAATGATGGTGGTGACGGTGGTGCGCGGAAGCGAGAGGCTGTCGGCCGCCCGGGTGAAGCTATTGGCGTCCACGACGCGCACAAACACCTGCATAGCCTGAAAACGGTCCATGGCGGCGGTGTCCTTTAGGCAAAAAAGTCGGGGTGAACGGAGCATAACCCGATTTCGGCGCTGATTAGTCATTCCCGCCGAACAGTGTTGCCGGAATAGACAGGTTTATCCGGCCCCACAAAACACTCAGAATGCAAACCATCTTGAAGTGCCCTTGCCTCCCGGCGACCCCACAGGGCATGTCAACCCTCAGCTTCCGTCCCCGCAGAGCCGCTTCGCCAAAGCGCTCTGACCAGGACTCGCAACTCCGCTTGATGTTGCACCGCAGCATAAGCATATGCAAACGGACGCTAAGGACTGCCATGCCACGGACCGCCGCAGCCGCCTCCGCCCCAGGCCCAAACAAGCGCGCTTTCGCTCCTATACCCCTCAAGGAAACATCATGGTTTCGCGTAATCGTATTGCTATGTTCGTCGTCTTTGCCGCCGTGCTCGCGGCCGGAGGCGGCTACGCCCTCACCCGCGGCCCGGCCGGCGGCAATGTCGCCATGGCCCAGGGCGCCCCGGCCGCCACGCCCGTCGAAGTGGCCGAAGTCGTCACCAAGACCATCGTGGATTGGCAGCGCTATTCCGGCCGCCTGGAAGCGATTGACCGCGTCGACATCCGCCCGCTGGTCTCTGGCACGCTGACGCAAGTGCACTTCCAGGACGGCACCATCGTCAAGAAGGGCGACGTGCTCTTCACCATCGACCCGCGCCCCTACGCGGCCGAAGTCGACCGCGCCGCGGCCGCCCTGACGGCAGCCAAGGCCCGCGCGTCGTACACCGCCGCGGACCTGGCCCGCGGCCAGCGCCTGCTCACGGACAACGCCATCGCCCGCCGCGACTTCGAAGAAAAGCAGAACGCCGCGCGCGAAGCCGCCGCCAACCTGCAAGGCGCGCAAGCCGCGCTGGACTACGCGAAGCTGAACCTGGGCTACACCCGCATCGAAGCGCCGGTGGCCGGCCGCGTCTCGCGCGCTGAAGTCACCGTGGGCAACGTCGTCGCAGCCGGCGCCGGTTCGGTGCCGCTGACGACGCTGGTGTCGGTGTCGAAGATGTACGCATCGTTCGACGTGGACGAACAAACCTTCCTGCGCTACGTGAACCCCGCCCGCAATGGCAAGGCTGGCTCGGTGCCCGTTGAGCTGGGTCTGGCGAACGAAGACGGCTACTCGCGCACGGGCTTCGTGCAATCGGTGGACAACCGCCTGGATGCAACGTCCGGCACGATCCGCGTGCGCGCCGAGTTCGACAACGCCGACGGCTCGCTCTTGCCCGGCCTGTACGCCCGCGTCCGCCTGGGCGGCAGCGACCCGCGTTCTGCCGTGCTGATCGATGAAAAAGCCATCGGCACCGACCAGGACAAGCGCTACGTGCTGGTGCTGGACGACAAGAACCACGCCGTCTATCGCCAAGTGAAGCTGGGCGCCAACCAGGAAGGCCTGCGCGTCGTGGATTCCGGACTGGCCGCCGGTGAACGCATCGTCGTCAACGGCCTGCAACGCATCCGCCCCGGCGACGCCGTCGCCCCGACCGTCGTCCCCATGGTCGCCGCCAAGAGCGCCCCGGTCCAGACCGCCGCGGCCCAACTGAAGTAAGGCCCGCGCGTCTACAGAGAACGTTCATGAATATCTCAAAGTTCTTCATCGACCGGCCGATTTTTGCCGGCGTGCTGTCCATCCTGGTGCTGCTGGCCGGCCTTCTGGCCATGTTCCAGCTGCCCATTTCCGAATACCCGGAAGTCGTGCCGCCATCGGTGGTGGTGCGCGCGCAGTACCCGGGCGCCAACCCCAAGGTCATCGCCGAGACCGTCGCGTCGCCGCTGGAAGAATCCATCAACGGCGTCGAAGACATGCTGTACATGCAGTCGCAGGCCAACAGCGACGGCAACCTGACGCTGACGGTCAACTTCAAGCTGGGCGTGGACCCGGACAAGGCGCAGCAGCTGGTGCAGAACCGCGTGTCGCAAGCGCTGCCGCGCCTGCCGCCGGACGTGCAGCGCCTGGGCGTGACCACGGCAAAAAGCTCGCCCACGCTGACGCTGGTCGTGCACTTGATCTCGCCGAACGACCGCTACGACATCACCTACCTGCGCAACTACGCCATCCTGAACGTCAAGGATCGTCTGGCCCGCATCACCGGCGTGGGCGAAGTAACGGTGTGGGGGTCGGGCAACTACTCGATGCGCGTGTGGCTTGACCCGCAAAAGGTGGCGCAGCGCGGCATGACCGCGTCTGAAGTGGTCGCCGCCATCCGCGAACAGAACGTGCAAGTGGCCGCCGGCGTGATCGGCGCGTCGCCCACGCAAGGCGATGTGCCGTTGCAGCTGAACGTGAACGCTCGCGGCCGTCTGCAAAGCGAAGAGGAATTCCGCGACATCATCCTGAAGACCTCGCCCGACGGCGCCGTGACGCACTTGTCCGACGTTGCCCGCGTGGAATTGGATGCACAGGAATACGGCCTGCGTTCGCTGCTGGACAACAAGCAGGCAGTCGGCATGGGCATCATGCAATCGCCGGGCGCAAACGCGTTGGACGTGTCGTCCAAGGTGCGCGCCGCCATGACCGAGCTGGCGCAAGACTTCCCGCCGGGCGTGGAATACCGCATCGAATACGACCCCACGCAATTCGTGCGTTCCAGTATCGAAGCCGTGGTGCACACGCTGCTGGAAGCCATCGCGCTGGTCGTGCTGGTGGTGATTCTGTTCCTGCAAACGTGGCGCGCGTCGATCATCCCGCTCTTGGCCGTGCCGGTCTCCATCGTGGGCACGTTCGCGCTGCTGCTGGTGTTTGGCTATTCGATCAACGCCTTGTCGCTGTTCGGGATGGTGCTTGCCATCGGGATTGTGGTGGACGACGCCATCGTGGTGGTGGAAAACGTCGAACGCAATATCGCGGCGGGCTTAAGTCCACGCGACGCCACCTACCGCGCCATGCGCGAAGTCAGCGGCCCCATCATCGCTATTGCGCTGACCTTGTGCGCCGTGTTCGTCCCGCTGGCGTTCATGACGGGCCTGACCGGCCAGTTCTACAAGCAGTTCGCCATGACCATCGCCATCTCGACGGTGATCTCGGCCTTTAACTCGCTGACCCTGTCGCCCGCGCTGTCGGCCCTGCTGCTGAAAAGCCATCACGACAAGCAAGACTGGCTGACCCGTGGCATGAACCGTGTCTTCGGCCGCTTCTTCAACTGGTTCAACAACATGTTTGGCCGCGCGTCCGAGTCCTATGGCACGGGCGTGTCCGGCGTGATCCGCCGCAAGGCCGGCGCGATGGGCGTGTACGCGGTGCTGGTGGCCGCCACCATCGGCGTGTCGTACCTGGTGCCAGGCGGCTTTGTGCCGGCGCAAGACAAGCAGTACCTGATCGGCTTCACGCAGTTGCCCAACGGCGCGTCGCTGGACCGCACGGAAGCCGTGATCCGCCGCATGAGCGACATCGCCCTGAAGGAACCCGGCGTGCAATCCGCCATCGCCTTCCCCGGCCTGTCGATCAACGGCTTTACCAACAGCTCCAGCGCCGGCATCGTGTTCGTGACGCTCAAGCCCTTTGAAGAACGCAAGGGCGCTGAACTGTCGGGCAACGCCATTGCCGCATCGCTGAACCAGAAGTTTGCGGCCATCCCGGAGTCGTTCATTGCCGTGTTCCCGCCCCCGCCTGTGATGGGTTTGGGCACGCTCGGCGGCTTCAAGCTGCAACTGGAAGACCGCGCCGCGCTGGGCTACGCCGAACTGGACAAGGCCAAGCAGGCCTTCCTGGAAAAGGCGCGCCAAACGCCTGAGCTCGGCCCCGCGTTCTCCAGCTACGAAATCAACGTGCCGCAGCTGGATGTGGACCTGGACCGCGTGAAGGCCAAGCAGCTGGGTGTGCCGGTGACGGAAGTGTTCGACACCATGCAGATCTATCTGGGCTCAATGTACGTGAACGACTTCAACCGCTTTGGCCGCGTGTTCCAGGTGCGCGCCCAAGCCGATGCGCCGTTCCGCGCCCACGCCGACGACATCCTGCAACTGAAGACCCGCAACGCCGCGGGCGACATGGTGCCGTTGTCGTCGCTGGTGACGGTGAAGCAAACGTTCGGCCCCGAAATGGTGGTGCGCTACAACGGCTACACCGCCGCCGACATCAACGGCGGCCCGGCGCCCGGCTACTCGTCTGACCAGGCGCAAGCCGCAGCCGAACGCGTCGCCGCCGAAACGCTGCCGCGTGGCGTGAAGTTCGAATGGACTGACCTGACGTATCAGCAAATTCTGGCGGGCAATGCCGGCTTGTGGGTGTTCCCGATCAGCGTGCTGCTGGTGTTCCTGGTGCTGGCCGCGTTGTACGAAAGCCTGACCCTGCCGTTGGCCGTGATCCTGATCGTGCCGATGAGCATCCTGGCCGCCCTGACGGGCGTCTACCTGACGGGCAACGACAACAACATCTTCACGCAGATCGGCTTGATGGTGCTGGTGGGCTTGTCGGCGAAGAACGCGATTCTGATCGTGGAGTTCGCAAGAGAGCTGGAGATGAGCGGCCGCACGCCGCTGGAAGCCGCCATCGAAGCCAGCCGCCTGCGTCTGCGCCCGATCTTGATGACGTCCATCGCGTTCATCATGGGCGTGGTGCCGCTGGTGCTGTCGTCTGGCGCCGGTTCGGAAATGCGCCACGCGATGGGGGTTGCCGTGTTCTTCGGGATGCTGGGCGTGACCTTGTTCGGCCTGTTCCTGACGCCGGTGTTCTACGTGCTGCTGCGTTCGCTGGGCGGCAAGCCGCTGCACTCGGCGGCCCCGCATGAAGCGCCGGAGTGCGCCCCGCACATCGACACGAACGCGCCGCCCGCCACGCAGACTCACGCATAAAGCCGGCAGAAAAAAAGAGAAGCCAGCGCGTCCCGCCCCACCCGGCGGGACGCGCGCCAAAGAGAATTCATCATGATCCAAAGACTGACCCGCGGTTCCGCCCTGCTTGCCGTCCTGCTCGTGCTGGCCGGCTGCGCGGTGGGCCCCACCTACGAAAAGCCGTCTGCCGCCGCGCCCGCGGCATTCAAGGAAGCCGCGCTACCCGCCGCTGAAGCCGGCACCTGGAAGCCCGCCGAGCCGTCGGAAGACGCGCTGCGCGGCGCCTGGTGGAAGGTGTTCGGCGACGAGGGCCTGAACCAGCTGGAAGACGAAGCGCAACAGGCCAACCAGAACCTGCAAGCCGCCGCCGCCCGCCTGGCGCAATCCCGCGCGCTGCAACGCGAAGCCCGCGCCGGCTTCTTCCCCACGCTGGACGCCGCCTTCGGCCCCAACCGCCAACGCCCGTCGGCCGTATCGCAAGGGCTGCCCGACGGCACCTCCACCTCGCCGGTCACGACGTGGCGCGCGCAAGGCGCGGTGTCGTATGAAGCCGACCTGTTCGGCCGCGTGGCCTCCACCGCAGACGCCGCCACCGCTGACGCCCAGCAAAGCGAAGCGCTGTACCGTTCGGTGCTGCTGGCCTTGCAGGCAGACGTGGCCACCACGTACTTCCTGGTCCGCGAACAAGACGCCGAATCGCAGCTCTACCGCCAAACAGTCAAGCTGCGCACCGACACCTTGCAACTGATCCAGCGTCGCTACGACGCCGGCGACATCAGCGAACTGGACCTGGCGCGCGCCAAGGCTGAACTCGCATCCGCGCAATCGGAAGCCCTAGGCATCGACCGCCGCCGCGCCGCGTCTGAACACGCGCTGGCCGTGCTGCTGGGCCGCGCCCCGTCCGACTTCACGATGCCGCCGCAGCCCATCCAGAAGGTCGCCTTGTCGATCCCCGCCGGCTTGCCGTCGACCTTGCTGGAACGCCGCCCCGACATCGCCGCCGCCGAACGCGCCATGGCCGCCGCCAACGCCCGGGTCGGCGCCGCCAAGTCCGCGTTCTTCCCACGCCTGGACATCACCGGCGCCTTCGGCTACGAGTCGTCTGACCTGGGCAACCTGTTCCAGTGGTCCAGCCGCACGTTCCTGCTCGGCCCGCTCGTCGGCGCCGCGCTGTCGATGCCCATCTTCGACGGCGGCCGCCGCCAAGCCGGCCTGGACCGCGCCCGCGCCGTCTACGAAGAAGACGTCGCCGTCTACCGCCAAACCGTCCTGAACGCGTTCCGCGAAGTCGAAGACAACCTGGCCAACCTGCGCATCCTGTCCGATCAGACCAAGGCCCAAGACGCCGCCGTCGACGCCTCGGCCCGCGCCGCCAAGCTGTCCCACACGCAGTATCGCGAAGGTTCGATCAGCTACCTGGACGTCATCGAAGCCGACCGCAGCGTCCTCTTGCAACAACGCGTAGCCGTGCAATTGAGCGGCGAGCAAGCAAGATCAGCCGTAGAACTGATCCGCGCCATCGGCGGCGGCTGGGAAAACCCCGTCCCGCCCGAAACGGTAGCCGCCAAGTAGGACCGGTGCGTTGATAGCGTGTGTTGGAGTAGTGTGCTGATTGTGCTGGAGTCAGACTGCATTTTTGAAATTGCAGTCTGATTCCAGCAGCAGACTCCAGCAGCACGAAATTGCAGTCTGACACCAGAATTACGAAACGGTGGCCACCAAAGAAATGCAGTCTGACTCCAAAATAAAATTCGCAGTCTGACTTCTCCCTCCAAGCAGCGCATCCACACGCGAAGCGCACACCCTCACGCCGCACCCCCACGCGTAAGCTCCACAAGGCCGCCTGCGCGGCCGGCATGGAGCGGGCCCCGCAAGATCTTCCATCACCCACCCCCCGTGGTGAGCACCCTAAGAAACCCGTTCGCCCCCGCTGCTATGAGATTGCAACTGACCGAGTCCGTTGCGTCGGCGGCCTGCGGGGCGCGGGGCGTCGATAAGCCCGAGGGAATCGGAAGGCAGTCGCCGAAGGCGACAACGACGATGACGATGGGGGGGGCCGCCTAGGCAAGTCCGGAGCGAAGGCTCCGGACCGCAATCGTTGCCCCGCGCCCCGCAGGCCGCCGACGCAACGGGCGTCACTAGCACACCCACCCCCACACGCAACCGCAACCGCAACCGCAACCTCAGCCGCAACCACAGCCACACCCACAGCCATACCCGCCCCCTACCTCCCCCCCTCCAACCACCTCCGCGCCACCCGATACCCCACAAACACATAAAACCCCGAACTATTCGCCACCAACCACGCCCCCAACCCGCCCAGCAACGCCACCACCGGCCCCACCGCCCTCACATCGCCCWGCGTCCACGCGATCACCCCCAACGCGCCCACCGTCACCAACCCAATCGCCAGCCGCTTCACCACAACCAACCCCGCTGACCGTCCCGCCATCAGCATTACGACTCCAATCGACAACGCCAGCGCCGTTCCCGCGCACACCGCCACCAGCGCAAACGCCGCCCATGCCGACCCGGCAACCCGCAGCAGCAGGCTCAGCACTTCAATCCCCACTCCCAGCCCGCCCGTCATCACCAGCACCGACAACGCCAGCGGCGACCACATCCCCGGCGGCGTATCGCGCGCATCCATTTCCGCCACGAACCGATGCATGGCCGCGGACTCTGCCGGGCGCTTGCCTTCCGCCAGCGCAGCCTCCACCCTGCGGCACTGCGCAATCAACGCATTCAGGCCGGAGCGGGAAGATGGCATCACAACCTCGTCACACCCGGCGCATGTTCCGCCACGGTATTGCGCAACGCCGCCATGGCCTCTTGCACCGCCATCGGCCGGAACGCGTCTTCACGCCAATACATCGCCACGGACCCGAAGCCTGACAGCCGCACCGGAATGATCTGCATCGCCCGCATCTGCGAAAACCGCAACGCCGCGCGATGCGACGCCACGCCGATCATGTCGCTGTTGTTGATCAGCGTAAGGTTGATCGTCACCGAATTCGACTCCACGTGATCCACGGGCGGCGACTGCCCCGCCGCCGCCAGCGCCGCGTCCACCGCGTTACGGATCGGCGTGCCCTTGGGCCACAGAATCCATCGGTACGACAACAGATCCTGCCAACTGGGTTGCTCAATGGAAAACAGCGGATGACGCGGACGCGCCACCAGATGAATCGGTTCCAGATACAAGGCTTCAAAGCGGATGGCGGGGTCGTGATGCTCGGGCGCCGAACGGCCCACCACGATGTCCAGGTCGCCCTGCGCCAACTGCGCCAGCAAGCGGTCCGTCGTGCCTTCCACCAGCTTCACGCGCGCTTGCGGCATGCGTTCCAGCAGCTTCATCACCGCCAACGGCACCGTGTCGGACGCCGACGCACCAGACGCGCCGATCACTACACGCCCGCCGCCGCCTTCGCGCAGCGCAGCCATGTCGGCGCTGGCGCGATCCAGCTGCGCCTCCATGCGCTGCGCATGCGCAATCAACACATCGCCATGCGGCGTGGGCCGCAGCCCGCGCGCGTGGCGTTCGAAGAGCGGCAGCCCGATGTCGTCTTCCAGGTCTTTCAGCCACTTCGACAAGCCGGGCTGCGTCGTATTGAGCATTGCGGCGGAATGGCTGATGTTGCGGGTCTGCGCCAGACTCAACAGCATCTTCAGATTGCGCAGCCGCAGGCGGTGGGTCCAGTCCATGCAGGCCCTCGTCTTGGGGGGATTTGTCTCGTATGTATATCGTTATTCGTATGGATAATAAGATAATTTCATTTCAAAACACATAGCTGCTCTGCGCATAATCGTCTCCATATCGAGACCAGCCGCGAACCACGCGGCGGCCACCCGTAGAAGCCGGCATCAGCCGGACATACTGGAGACAACCATGCCCGACAGCCACAGCGGCCGCGCGGATAGCGCAGCCATTCCTGCCGCCGCCCCCGCCGCCCATCAAGCGTCCGACCGCCCATCGGATCGCAGCGCCGATCGCGCCGCCTACTACGCCCGCATCGCCAAGAAAAACATGGCTCCCCTGTGGGAGTCCCTGCACAACCTGGTTCCCCGCCAGCCCGCCCCGCGCTGCGTGCCCGCGCTCTGGAAGTACGACGACGTGCGCGACGACGTCATGGCGTCTGGCTCGCTTATCACCGCCGAAGAAGCCGTGCGCCGCGTGCTGATCCTGGAAAACCCCGGCCTGCCCGGACAAGCCAGCATCACGCAAAGCCTGTATGCCGGACTGCAACTGATCCTGCCCGGCGAAATCGCGCCCAGCCACCGCCACACACAATCGGCGTTGCGCTTCATCGTGGAAGGCCGCGGCGCGTACACCGCCGTCAACGGCGAACGCACCACCATGCATCCGGGCGACTTCATCATCACGCCGTCCTGGACGTGGCACGACCACGGCAACGCCGAAACCACCGAAGGCGGCGAGCCCGTCGTCTGGCTGGATGGGCTGGACATCCCGCTGTTGCGCTTCCTGGATGCCGGCTTCGCCGAAAACTATCCGCACGCGACCCAACCCGTCACCCGCCCCGAAGGCGACAGCATGGCGCGCTACGGCAACAACATGGCGCCCGTGCGTCACCAGACCAGCAGCGGCACGTCGCCCATCTTCAACTACCCCTACGAACGCAGCCGCGAAGCGCTGGACGCGCTGTACCGCCACGGCGAACTCGACCCCTGGGACGGCGTGAAACTGCGCTACCTGAACCCGGCCACGGGAGGGTACCCCATGCCCACGATGGCGACCTTCATGCAGCTGCTGCCAGCGGGCTTTCAAGGCAAGACGTACCGCAGCACCGACTCCACGGTTTACAGCGTGGTGGAAGGCCGCGGCACCGCCCGCATCGGCGACCAGGAATTCCACTTCGGCCCGCGCGACGTCTTCGTGGCGCCGTCGTGGCTGCCCGTGCAATTGGCCGCGCTGGATGACGTCACCCTGTTCAGCTATTCCGACCGCCCCGTGCAAGACGCACTGGGCGTGTGGCGCGAAGAACGCGTCGGCTGATCCACGCTGCCCCGTTCGCTTACCGCTGCGCTTTCCTCCGCGCTTTCCTCATTGCTTTCCTCATTGCTTTCCTCATTGCTTTCCTCCGCGCTTTCCTCATTGCTTCCCGCAGTTTCCCTCCAAGGGTGATCCATGTCTTTTGTGTTTGCTCCCCCCGCCCCTGTCGCCGTGCCTGTTGCCGGCAGCCAGGACGTCTTCCCGGTGCGCCGCGTGTACTGCGTGGGCCGCAACTACGCCGCGCATGCGCGCGAGATGGGCTTCGACCCTGACCGCGAACCGCCGTTCTTTTTCTGCAAGCCCGCCGACGCCGTCGTGCCGGTTGCCGATGGCCACACGCTGGAACTGCCCTACCCGCCCGAGACCGCCAACCTGCATTACGAAATTGAACTGGTCGCGGCCATCGGCAAAGGCGGCGCCAACATCGCAGTGGGCGACGCGCTGCAACACGTGTGGGGCTACGCCGTCGGCCTGGACATGACGCGGCGCGACTTGCAGATGAAGATGCGCGAAGCGGGCCGCCCGTGGGAACTGGGCAAAGCCTTCGACCAAAGTGCGCCCATCGGCCCGCTGCATCCTGCCGAAGCCGTGCGCAACATCAACCAGGCCGCCATCTGGCTGCAAGTCAACGGCGCCGACAAACAGCGCAGCGACATCGGCAAGCTGATCTGGTCCGTCTCCGAAACCATCGCCTACCTGTCCAAATACTTCCGTCTGGAAGCGGGCGACCTGATCTACACCGGCACGCCCGAAGGCGTGGGCCCCGTGGTGCGCGGCGACAAGATGACAGGCGGCGTCGACGGCCTGGGCACCCTCAACGTGCAGATGGTTTGACCCTTACAGGAAGCCCCCATGCAACTTCATAGCTTCTTCAACAGCTCGACGTCGTATCGCGTGCGCATCGCGCTGGCGCTCAAGGGCTTGTCTTACGACTATCTGCCGGTGAATCTGCGCAAGCAGGAACAACGCGCGGCCGATTATGTGGCGAAGAATCCGTCGGCGGGCGTACCGCTGCTGATTGATGACGGCGTGCAGCTGTCGCAGTCGCTTGCCATCATCGACTACCTGGACGCAACGCACCCCGAACCGCGCCTGATTCCCGCTGACACGTTGGCGCGCGCACGCGTGCTGGAACTGTCGGACGCCATCTCCTGCGACATCCACCCCGTTAACAACATGCGCATCCTGCGCTATCTGCAAGACGTGCTGGGCGCAAGCGATGAACAAAAAAATGCCTGGTATCACCACTGGATCAAGGAAGGGCTGACGGCCGTTGAAGCGTTGCTGGCTCGGCACGGACACGGCGCGTACTGCTTTGGCGACGCGCCCACGCTGGCTGATTGCTGCCTGGTGCCGCAAGTGGCCAACGCGCAGCGCATGGGCTGCGATGTGTCCGCCTACCCGCGCATCCTGCGCATTTTTGAACACTGCAATGCGCAGCCCGCGTTCCAGCAGGCCGCGCCCGCGCAACAACCCGACTACACCTCATGACGACGCCGACTCCCCCGCAAGAGCCCGACACCCACGGCGCGCCGCTGCGCGCATACACCGACCCCGCCTATCGCCCCTTGTGCGCCAACCTGGCTGACGTACGCGCCAACATCGACCGGCTCGACGACGAGATCGTGCGCCTGATCGCTGAACGCGCCATGTATGTGAAGGACGCCGCGCGCTTCAAGCGCGATGCATTCCAGGTAAGTGCACCCGCGCGCCAGGCGCAGGTGTTCGACAAGGCCCGCGCGCTGGCCACGCGCCACAACGCCGGCTTTGCGAACCTGGAACAGGTGGTGGACGCCACCTACCGCGCAATGGTCGCCGCCTTCATCGCCAATGAGCAAACCTATTTCGACACCATGAAAGATGTGGGAGACACGCATGCTTAAGTTTTTGCCGCCGACGCACTTTCGCATCGCGCCCGCCATGGCTGCCGCCATGCTGCTGGGGCTGGCTGCACTGACGCCCTGGACGGCAGCGCAGGCCGCCGACACCTGGCCCGCGCAACCGCTCAAAGCCATCGTGCCTTTTGGCCCCGGCTCCAGCCCCGATCAGGTCGCGCGCATCGTTGGCGAGAAGGCCGGCGCCATCCTGGGCCAGACCATCGTCATCGAAAACAAGCCGGGCGCAAGCGGCAACATCGGCACCTTCGCCATCGCCAACGCTAAGCCCGACGGCTACACGTTTGGCGTGTCCATCACCGGCCCACTGGTGAACAACACGCTGCTGTTCGACAAGCTGCCCTATGCGCCCGCCACCGATCTGTCGCCACTGACGCTGGCCGTGCATCAGCCCAACGTGCTGGTTGTGCCCGCTTCGGCCGGTATCGACAACGTGGGCCAACTGCTGGAAGCGCTGAAGAAGAATCCGGACAAGTACAACTTCCCGTCACCGGGCGCGGGCACCGTGTCGCATCTGGCGGTGGAGCTGCTGCTGCAACAGATTGGCGCGCGCGCAACGCATGTGCCGTATCCGTCGTCACCCGCCGCGCTGACGTCACTGCTGTCGGGCGACACCCAATTCGCCGCGCTGCCGCCCATTGCCGTCATGCCGATGGTGAAGGATGGCCGCCTGAAGGCGCTGGCCGTCACGTCGTCCAAGCGTTCGGCGCTGCTGCCCCAGATTCCGACCTTGGCTGAAGTGGGCGTGCCGGGCATTGAAGGCTCGGCGTGGATCGGTTTCGTGGTGTCGTCGAAGGTGCCGGCCGATATTCAAAAGAAGCTGTCCGATGCGCTGATCCAGGCGATACGCGACCCGGAAGTGGCCAAGCGTCTGCAAGCGCAGTTCATGGACCCGGTGGCCAGCACGCCTGCCGAATTCCGCACCTATATGGATGACGAGCTCACGCGCTGGGAACCCCTGATCAAGAAGCTGGGCATCAAGGGCCAGTGACACGCATCACACGCAAGGAGAATCTGATGGTCATTACCGAACCCGCCCGCCAAGTCCCGCTGTACGGGGAATATGACGTTGTGGTGCTGGGCGGCGGCCCCGCCGGCATCCTGGCCGCCACCAGCGCCGCCCGCAACGGCGCGCGCGTGCTGCTCGTGGAGCGCTACGGCTTCCTGGGCGGCATGGGCACCGCCGCGGGCGTGTCCAACTTCTGCGGGCTGCACGCCAACATCCACGGCAGCATCCAGCAAGTGGTGCACGGGATGACCAACGATCTGCTGGACCGCATGCGCGCCATGGACGGGCTGAACGATCCGCACCTGATACTGGGCAAGATCCACGCACAGGCCTACGACATCTCGGCGTTCAAATGCGCCGCCGACGGCCTGGTGCAAGACAGCGGCGCACACGTCCTGTTCCACGCCCTGGCGACCGGCCTGACACGCGACGCCGAAGGCCGCGTCGACGCCTTGTTCCTGGAAACGAAATCCGGGCGCTGCGCCGTGCGCGCAAAGGTCTTCATCGACTGCTCGGGCGACGCCGACATCGCGCAATGGGGCGGCCTGCCGTTTGAAAAAGGCGACGAACACGGCCACATGCTCTACCCCACGCTGATGTTCAAAGTCGGCAACGTGGACGGCGCGCGCGCGCAGGAAGCCTGGAAGACCATCCCGCTATTGATGGACGAAGCCGCCGCCAGCGGCGAGTTCACGTTTCCGCGCCGGGGCGCCATCGTGCGTCCGCAAAAGCACGACTACGAATGGCGCGTCAACGTTACGCAGCTGGCCAATGCCGACGGCAGCGCGGCGGACGGCACCGATGCCGGTTCGCTGTCCGCGGGCGAACTCGAAGGCCGCCGCCAAATCGTGCAGTACTTGAGCTTCTTGCGCGCCAAGGTGCCGGGCTTTGAAAACGCCTATGTGCTGGACATCGCGCCGCAACTGGGCATACGCGAAACGCGCCGCATCGTGGGCGAAGCGGTGCTGACCAAGGAAGACGTATTGGGCTGCGCCAACTTCGACGACAGCATCGGCGTGAACGGCTGGCCGCTGGAAATGCACACGGCGGGCGACGTGCAATGGATGTGGCCGCCCATTCCCGAATCGCGCGGCTACAACCAGCTGCCCTTTCGCATGATGGTGCCCAAGCGCGGGCCGGGTGTCGCCAGCAACGTGCTGGTGGCGGGCCGCTGCGCGTCCATGACGCACGAAGGCCAATCGGCCGCGCGCGTCAGCGGCAGCTGCTTTGTCATGGGCGAGGCGGCCGGCACGGCGGCGGCGATGGCGTTGCGCGCAGGTCTCGCACCGGCCGACATTTCCATTGCCGCCTTGCAGGCGCAGCTGACAGCACAAGGCGCCTTCCTGGGCGGGCAAGGCTGATGGCATGCAGGAAGCAAACATGAACACATCAACAACGGCAACGCAGGCGGCGCGATCCGTCATCGTGGTGGGCGGCGGCATCGGCGGGCTGGCCGCCGCGCTGGCGCTGACAAGACAAGGCATCGCCGTGCAACTGCTAGAGCAAGCCGCGCACATCGGCGAAATCGGCGCCGGCATTCAACTGGGGCCCAACGCATTTGCGGCGTTGGACGCGCTGGGCGTGGGCCAGACGGCGCGCACGCGTGCCGTCTTCACCGACCACATCATCATGATGGACGCGGTGGACGCCAAAGAAGTCGTGCGCATCGACACGGGCGACGCGTTCCGCACGCGCTTTGGCGGGCCGTATGCCGTGATTCACCGCGCCGACATCCACCTGTCCATTCTGGAAGCCGTGCAGCAGAACCCGCTGATCCGCTTTCGCACGTCGACCCAGATCGCCAGCATGTCGCAGGACGCGCACGGCGTGGAAGTGGTGGACACCGACGGCAACCGCTACCGCGCGGACGCCGTGGTGGGCGCGGATGGCGTCAAATCCGTGATCCGCGAACGCACCGTGGGCGACCCCGCGCGCGTGACCGGCCACGTGGTCTACCGCGCCGTCGTCGAACGCGACAACATGCCCGACGAACTGCGCATCAACGCCCCCGTGCTGTGGGCCGGCCCGCACTGCCACCTGGTGCATTACCCCTTGCGCGGCGGCCAGCAATACAACTTGGTCGTCACCTTCCACAGCCGCGAACAAGAAGAATGGGGCGTGCGCGAAGGCAGCAAGGAAGAAGTGCTGTCGTACTTCGAAGGCATACACCCGCGCCCGCATCAAATGCTGGACCGCCCGACCTCGTGGAAACGCTGGGCCACCGCCGACCGCGAACCCGTCGACCACTGGGGCGAAGGCCGCGTCACTCTGCTGGGCGACGCCGCGCATCCGATGACGCAATACATGGCCCAAGGCGCCTGCATGGCGCTGGAAGACGCCGTCACGCTGGGCGAAGCCGTCCGCCAATGCGAACACGATCTAGAAGCCGCGTTCCGACTGTATGAATCGGTGCGCATTCCGCGCAGCGCGCGCGTGGTGTGGTCAACACGCGAAATGGGCAGGCTCTATCACGCACGAGGCGTTGAACGCACCGTGCGCAACATGCTGTGGACGGGCCGCAGCCAGTCCCAGTTTTACGACGCATTGCAGTGGCTGTACGGCTGGAAGGTAGAGCACTGCCTCGCGGCACCATAACAGCGCAGAAGACAAGCGCCCGGAACAAGCGCACGGAACAGGCGCAACGAACCGCACGCTAAAAAAGCGCACTAAACAAGCGCACTAAACAAGCGCAAATGAGGAGACAACCATGACAAGCATCACCTTACGCGGCACCGCCGCCATCGCGCTCGCGCTCGTGGCATCCGTGGCCGGCGCGCAGGCGAAACCGCTGGACATCGGCTTCATCGGCACGCTCTCCACGCCCGCCGGCTACATCGGCGAAGACGAGCGCGATGCTTTCATGCTGGCCGTGAAGGAAGGCGGCGGAAAGCTGGGTGGCGTACCGGTCAACGTGCGCGTTGAAGACGACGCGCTCAAGCCCGCCAACGCCAAGCAGACCGCCGACAAGATGGTGCAGGATGGCGTGCGGCTGTTCACAGGCGTCAACTTTTCGAACGTCATGGCGGCCGTTGGCCCCACGGTGCTGAACGCAGGCGGCTTCTACGTCAGCCTGAACGCCGGCCCCTCCAACTACGCCGGCAAGGCCTGCAACCCGAACTACTTCGCCGTCGCCTTCCAGAACGACTCCTACGCCGACACCGCCGGCATCGCCGCCAACGAACTGGGCGTCAAACGCGTCGTCGTCATGGCGCCCAACTACCAGGCCGGCCGCGACGCCGTCGCCGGCTTCAAGCGCGCCTACAAAGGCGACATTGCCGAAGAGATCTACACCAAGCTCGACCAATCCGACTTCTCGGTAGAACTCGCCCGCATCCGCTCGCTGAACCCCGACGCCATCTTCCAGTTCCATCCGGGCGGCGCGGGCATCAACCTGACCAAGCAATTCGCCAATTCCGGCCTGTCGGACAAGATCAAAATGATCACCCCGATCTACTCCATGGACGACCGCATGCTCGCCGCAACCGGTACGGCAAGCAAAGGCTTCTACCTGAGTTCACTGTGGAGCGCCGACCTGGACAACGCGCAAAACAAACACTTCGTCGACGCCTTCACGCAAGCCTACAAGCGCCCGCCCACCGCCTACGCCGCCCAGGCCTACGACACCGCCAACCTGATCGCCTCAGCCCTGAAAGCCGTCAACGGCGACATCACCGGCCGCCCCGACGACTTCCGCGCTGCGCTACGCAAAGCCGACTTCGCCAGCGTCCGCGGCAAATTCAAATTCGGCCCCAACAACCATCCCATTCAGGACTGGTACCTGCTGCACATCGAAGCCGGCCCAGACGGCAAGCTCGTGTACAAAAACCTGAAAGTGCTGGCCCGCGACCACACCGACGTGCACGCCGCCGACTGCAAGATGTAGCGCGCAAAGATGTAGTGCGCAAAGAAAGGCGAGGGTCTAGTCCTGACTTTCGCAAAAGCTCAGGCGGTTGCCAAACGGATCGGTAACCGCCATCACCCGCCCCCATGGCAAGTCTTCGACGCCCGGCCGCATATACCCGTATTGTTTGGCCGAGACTTCCGCGTGATACGCGTCCACGCCTTGCATCCGCACAAACACAGCGGACCCGGGCGTGGCATCGCCGTGATGTTCGGACAGATGCAAAATCAAATCGCCGCGATGCACCTGCGCGTACAACGGGAAGCCCGCTTCAAAGCGATGTTCCCAATCCCATTCAAAGCCAAGAAAGTCCAGATAGAACTCGCGCGCCTTGTCGACGGAGAAAATGCGAAGGATGGGAATGGCGGGGGAAAATTGCATGATGAAGTCACGGGACAAGGGTTGATGGGTTACGCGCGGCACGCATCGGCCTCGCGAAGCGACACCACCCCGACGCAAGACACCGCGTAAGCCCCACAAGGCCGCCCGCGCGGCCTGTGGTGGTCAAGTTTTAGTGGACACGTCGATAGGTGTTTTTTGGACGCTGGCTGGCTTCATAGGCAGCCGGCGTCAGATAGCCCAGCGTAGAGTGCAGCCGCCGGGTGTTGTAGAAGTTCTCGATA
>NZ_JBFTRX010000029.1:0-23501 GCF_056399725.1 Achromobacter sp. 01N37 | reverse complement strand
TCTGGTCGTAGCCCTTGGCTTCGCCACCGAACTTGTTCGACAGAACGGTCGTGATAGCTGCCGTCAACGTCGTTTTGCCGTGGTCAACGTGACCAATCGTACCCACGTTCACGTGCGGCTTGGTACGTTCAAACTTGCCTTTTGCCATGATCTCTATCCTTTAACTTTCAAGGAAACTTGAATCTGCCAGGCCGCCCGGATGAGCGGACCTGGCTAGGGTTATTTACTTGGCCCGAGCGGCGATGACTTCGTCAGCGACGTTCTTGGGGGCCTCGGAGTAATGCTTGAATTCCATCGTGTACGTGGCACGACCTTGCGTCAGCGAACGCAGGTTCGTGGCGTAACCGAACATCTCGGCCAGGGGCACTTCAGCCTTGATGGTCTTGCCGCCACCAACCATGTCATCCATACCTTGGACCATGCCGCGACGCGAGGACAGATCGCCCATCACGGTACCAGCGTAGTCTTCCGGCGTTTCGACTTCAACGGCCATCATCGGTTCCAGCAGCACGGGGCTGGCCTTGCGCAGACCTTCCTTGAATGCCATGGAGCCGGCCATCTTGAACGCGTTTTCGTTCGAGTCCACATCGTGGTACGAACCGAAGAACAGCGTGCATTTGACGTCGACGATCGGGTAGCCAGCCAACACGCCCGAAGGCAGCGTTTCCTGGATGCCCTTGTCCACCGCGGGGATGTATTCGCGAGGAACCACACCGCCCTTGATGGCGTCCACGAATTCGTAGCCACCGCCAGGAGCCAACGGCTCGACCTTCAGCACCACGTGACCGTACTGGCCACGGCCGCCCGACTGCTTGACGAACTTGCCTTCAACTTCTTCGCAGGTCTTGCGGATGGTTTCACGGTAGGCCACTTGCGGCTTGCCGACGTTGGCTTCAACGCCGAACTCACGCTTCATGCGGTCGACCAGAATTTCCAGGTGAAGCTCGCCCATACCGGAAATGATGGTTTGGCCGGATTCTTCGTCGCTGCGCACGCGGAACGACGGATCTTCCTGAGCCAGACGCGACAGCGCCAGACCCATCTTTTCCTGGTCAGCCTTCGACTTCGGTTCCACGGCCTGCGAAATCACGGGCTCGGGGAAAATCATGCGTTCGAGCAAGATGTGGGAGTCGATGTCGCACAGCGTTTCGCCGGTGGTCACGTCTTTCAGACCCACCACAGCGGCGATGTCGCCTGCCAACACTTCCTTGATTTCTTCGCGGTTGTTCGCGTGCATCTGCAGAATGCGGCCGATACGTTCCTTCTTGCCCTTGATGGGGTTGTAGACCGTATCGCCCGACTTCAGAACGCCCGAGTAAACGCGCACGAAGGTCAATTGACCCACGAACGGATCGCTCATCAGCTTGAATGCCAGCGCCGAGAACTTCTCGTCGTCGTTGGCTTCACGCGTGACGGGATTGCCATCGTCGTCCTGGCCATCAACCGCGGGAATGTCCACGGGCGAAGGCAGGTAGTCGATGACCGCGTCCAGCATGCGCTGCACGCCCTTGTTCTTGAAGGCGGTGCCGCACAGCATCGGCTGGATTTCGCCAGCGATGGTGCGTTGACGGATGGCCAGGTTGATTTCGGCTTCGTCCAAGGAACCCGTTTCCAGGTACTTGTTCATCAGCTCTTCCGACGACTCAGCGGCGGCTTCAACCAGCTTCTCACGCCATTCGTTGGCCAGACCTTCCAGCTCAGCGGGAATCTCGTGGTAGTCGAACTTGATGCCTTGGCTGGCTTCGTCCCAAATGATCGCCTTCATCTTGACCAGGTCGACCACGCCTTGGAACGTGTCTTCGGCACCGATCGGGATCACGATCGGCACGGGATTGGCGCGCAGGCGGTTCTTCAGCTGGTCATAGACCTTGAAGAAGTTGGCGCCGGTGCGGTCCATCTTGTTGACGAAGGCCAGACGCGGCACGCCGTACTTGTTGGCTTGGCGCCACACGGTTTCGGACTGGGGCTGAACACCACCCACCGCGCAGTAAACCATGCAAGCACCGTCCAGGACGCGCATGGAACGTTCCACCTCAATGGTGAAGTCCACGTGACCCGGGGTGTCGATGATGTTGATGCGGTGTTCGGGATAGTTCTTCGCCATGCCACGCCAAAACGCCGTCGTAGCTGCCGACGTAATGGTGATGCCACGCTCTTGCTCTTGTTCCATCCAGTCCATGGTGGCTGCGCCATCATGCACTTCGCCAATCTTGTGATTGACGCCGGTGTAGAACAGGATACGTTCGGTCGTGGTGGTTTTCCCTGCATCGATGTGCGCAGAGATACCAATGTTGCGATAGCGCTCGATCGGGGTTTTGCGGGCCATGGTGGATTAGTCCTTAAATTACCAGCGGAAATGGCTGAAGGCCTTGTTGGCCTCTGCCATCTTGTGCGTGTCTTCGCGCTTCTTCATCGCGGCGCCACGACCTTCAGCGGCGTCGATCAGTTCGCCAGCAAGACGCAGATCCATCGACTTTTCGCCACGCTTCTTAGCGGCTTCACGGAGCCAACGCATAGCCAGGGCCAGGCGGCGCACGGGGCGCACTTCAACCGGCACTTGGTAGTTGGCACCGCCAACGCGGCGGCTCTTGACTTCGACGATCGGCTTGATGTTGTTGATCGCCAGGCTGAAAACTTCGATCGGCTCTTTGCCGGTCTTGGTTTGCACTTGCTCGAGGGCGCCGTAAACGATGCGCTCGGCGACGGCCTTCTTGCCGTCCAGCATGACGACGTTCATGAACTTGGCGAGTTCGACGCTGCCGAACTTGGGATCGGGCAGAATCTCGCGCTTGGGTACTTCGCGACGACGGGGCATTGTTGCTTCCTTGTGTCTGTTCAGTTGAACCGTGTTTCATTACACGGCCATGGCCGCCCATTGGGACGACCCCTTACGTGCCGCGCTCCATCCCAGAAAACGGAGGGCGCGGTCGCACTTCCCTAGTGACGGACTTCCGCCACGCGGGGGTACTGCTGACTCGTTATTAAGCCTTCTTCGGGCGCTTGGCGCCGTACTTCGAGCGGGCTTGCTTACGATCCTTGACGCCTTGCAGGTCGAGGGAACCGCGCACGATGTGATAACGCACACCGGGCAAGTCCTTCACACGACCGCCACGCACCAGAACCACCGAGTGCTCTTGCAGGTTGTGGCCTTCRCCGSSGATGTASSAAAYGRCTTCGTARCCGTTGGYCAGACGSACYTTGGCRACCTTACGCAGAGCGGAGTTCGGCTTCTTGGGGGTGGTGGTGTACACGCGAGTGCACACGCCGCGGCGTTGCGGGCAGTTTTCGAGCGCGGGGCTCTTGCTTTTGATGATGCTGACTTCGCGCGGCTTGCGCACGAGTTGGCTAATGGTAGGCATGACCTTTGAAATCCCTTTTACGTACCACTGGTAAGTACTTACGTACTCGTCTCCTCAAGCAGTGATCTTTCGGAGAAGGCAGTTCGCGCAAAACCGCCTCAAACGTTCATATACGTAAAAGAGCGGGCTTGCCAACAAACTATGACAAACGCACAAAACTGGATGCGGCCGGGGCAGTCAGGACATATCGGGAAAGATGGACCCAAAAACAAAGGCTCGTGACGCACCTTGGTTCCAGGCCCTGGACAGGTCTTGAACTGTTTACCTTTTAGCGTACAGATTTTGCGCGCGAAATAAAGCAGTAAGCCCTTTAGCATAACTGAGATCTGGGCGCACTGTCAAAGAAATTTGTAAGCCCCACGACGCCGCGCGTTGCCGGCAGAAAGCGGGCAATTAGGCGCGGGTCGTGAAAAATGGGGCCACGTATCCGTGCAGATCCGGAAACCTGCCAAGGCGGCATTCAGGGCGCCGGCCCGGGTAATCCCTGGCGGATTGCGCAAGGCGTGCTGGAGGCGCACCCGCGGAATTTTACGCGCGCGGCCCGGCTATTGGTCAGCGAATAAGTAACCGCTGCCGTACACCGTGCGGATCGGCAACATCACGCCCGCCAGTTCGGCCTTGCGGCGCAGGCGGCTGACGATCACATCAATGCTGCGCGAACCGCTGGAGCGCACGCCGCCCCCCTCCACCCGCAGTTCGTCGCCCAATTCCGAACGCCCGACGGCGCGTCCGGCCACTTCCAGCAGGGAACGCACGATCAGCCGTTCATTGGCCGACAGTGAGATGGTCGCTCCCGACGGCGCGACGAGCGTCCAGCCCTGATCCCGCAATTCCCATTGGCCACTGATGGCTTCTTCGGGAATCGGCGCGTCCTGGCCGGCGGGCAGGCGCCGCGCCAGGGCCAGCAGAATGCACGCCAATTCACGCGGGTCCTGCGGTTCAGTCAAACAAGCGTCCGCGCCGCTTTGCAGGCAACGCAGACGGCTGTCCACGGTCATGGAGCGGCCCGTCACCACAATTCCCATAGAGGACGAGCCGTGCAGCCGCGCGACCAGCGCATAACCAATTTCGCCCAACGTCCCCACATCCAGGACCACGGCATCGTAGGTGCCGCTATTGAGCAATCCGAACAGCTCCAGCGATGTCGAACAGCCCCGAGCGGAGATCCCTGCTTGCAACAGGGCGGACACAGCGGCGTTTCGAACCACTTCGTCCGGCGACATCATAAGTATGCGCAATTGATTCATAGCTATTTCCACCTCTAACCCGAAACTGCACCGCGTCGCCAATTTGTGACATCAGCGGGCAGGACAGTTGAGACAGTGTGGCGCGTTGTTACGCAACAACTCCAGTCAAGATTCGTTAACTTTGCAATGTTTGACAGTTCTTGCCATAACGTTGCCAGCGTTGCCTTTCTGCGAGTTATCATTCGTTTACACAATTTCGCTCACCCCTCTTGCAGTAGGGCGCCACAGGGCGCGCTTGCGTAGCAAGCCTTCGCGAGAACACGTCTGATGAAAATCGCGTCGCTGGAAGACGACCTTGATCAAGCCCGGCGCATCCAGCAAGTGCTGACCGCCGCGGGATACACCTGCACCAGTTATCACCAGAGCCGTGACCTGCTGGCCGCGTTGCGCACTGAGAGCTTCGATCTCGTGCTGCTGGACTGGCATCTGCCCGATATTGATGGCGACGATGTGGTGCGCTGGTTGCGCGCCAATATCGGGCCCCGCATTCCCGTGATCTTTCTGACCAATCGCGCAAGCGAGGACGATCTGGTGGAAGGCCTGCGCGCTGGCGCCGACGACTACATCGTCAAGCCGCTGCGCCCCCTGGAGTTGCTGGCGCGCGTCGCGGCGCTGCTGCGCCGCAGCCAGATCGCCGAACCGGCCAACGATGCCTTCGACATTGCGCGCTACCGCATCGAACCTGCGGCACGCACGATCTCGCTTGATGGAAATGCGGTCACGCTCGCGCCAAAAGAATTCGAACTGGCGCTGCTGTTCTTCCGCAATCTGGGCCGCTTGATGTCGCGCGATGTGTTGGCCGAATGCGTGTGGAACCGGGAAATTCCCGCTACCTCCCGCACGCTGGATACGCACTTGTCGAACATTCGCCAGAAGCTGCAACTGCGTCCCGAAAACGGCGTGCGCCTGAGTTCGTCCTATGCCCTTGGATATCGGCTTGAGCTGATCAGCGCCACCGAAGACAGCCCGTCCTGAACACGACGCGCGCCCCCCTCTGGAGAACCGATCGTTATGAGCCGCTGTCGCGCGCTTTCTTTGCCTGTCCTGCTGTCTTGCGCACTGCTTTCCGTGCCCGCGCTCAGCCAGCCCGCTGGCGCACTGGGTGAAGACTTCATCTATCGCGTCCGCCAAGGCGACACGCTGATCAACCTGGCCACGCAGTACACGCGCAACCAGGCCAACTGGGCGTCATTGCAAACGTTGAACAAGGTGGTTACGCCGGAACGCTTGCCGATCGGGCTGGAACTGCGCATCCCGCTGTCGATGATTCCCGAACGCGCCGCGCAGGCGCGCGTGGTTCACGTCAGCGGCCAGGCCAACACCGATGGAAAGGCCTTGCAAGCGGGCGCGAACCTGGCCGAAGGCAGCACCGTGGTGACGTCGCACAACGGCTTTGTGACGCTGGAATTGGCCGACGGATCGAAGCTCACCCTGCCCGCCGGCGGCTCCGTCGAATTGACGCGCCTGCGCCAGTTTGAAGGCACCGAGCTGACCGACTCCGTCATTCACGTGCAACGCGGCAGCGTTGAATCCACGGTCGCGCCCACCGGGCAAGGCGTGGGCCGCTTTGAAGTGCGCACACCGGTCGCGGTGACCGGCGTGCGCGGCACCCGCTTCCGTGTGCAAAGCGGTGCGGGCGGCGTGCATAGCGAAGTGCTGGAAGGCAGTGTGCGCCTGCAGGCTCACGC
Organism: Achromobacter sp. 01N37; assembly: GCF_056399725.1. Classification (NCBI taxonomy): domain Bacteria; kingdom Pseudomonadati; phylum Pseudomonadota; class Betaproteobacteria; order Burkholderiales; family Alcaligenaceae; genus Achromobacter; species Achromobacter sp. 01N37. The sequence goes on along the minus strand of NZ_JBFTRX010000029.1, from coordinate 17,207 downwards.
GCCAGGCACCGCCCCCGCCAAACCGGTTGCCGTCGCGCGCGGCTATGGCGCAGCGGTCCACAATGACGGCAGCGTGGCAGGCGTGCGCGAGCTGCTGGCCGCGCCGCAACTGGGCACGCCCGAACGCTCGGGCGGCGGCGCATGGACCAGCGCCTTCGCCCCCGTTGCTGGTGCGCAAAGTTATGTGGTGCGTGTATCGCGCGACGCCGAGGGCGCCCTGCCCGTTTCGTCCGTGAGTTTTCCCACGAATGCCATCCGCTTCACCGCCCCCGGCCCCGGCACCTACTACGTGTCGGTGCGCGCCATCGACGACCTGGGCTTGAGCGGCCAGGACGCCGTCGCCACGTTTGAGGGCGCGAACCAGCTGATGACCTCATTCGGCCTGGCAGTCGCCAGCGGCACGGGCGGACTCATTACGTTGACCGAGTACTAGAGACCGCCTCATGGCCGACGCCACCGACGCCCTTGACCGGACCTCGCGCTCAGGGCTGTGGCTGACGGTGATGCTGGCAGTGCTGGCGGCCGTGCTGGGCTCGTTCAATGGACTGGGCCGGGTCGATCAGATTCTTTACGATCGCGCCGTGACCCTGACCGGGCGCCCCGCCGACCCCGACATTCTGATCGTCGCCATCGACGACACCAGTATCGACACGCTGGGACGGTGGCCGTGGCGCCGCGCCATCCACGCAGCGATACTGGACCGGCTGCAAGGCGCCCGCGCGGTTGGGCTGGACCTGATCTTCGCGGAAAGCGATACGGTCAATCCCAACGACGACCTGATCCTTGCCAATAGCATCCGGCGCAACGGGAAAACCGTTTTGCCGATCGTGCTGGACCGGCTCAATCATCCCTCGGCGATCGGTGCGCCCATCCCCGGCCTGGCCAATGCCGCGGCGGGCAGCGGCTTCATCAATGCGCGAATCGACCCGGATGGCGTCGTCCGCGAAGCCACGCTGATGACGCACTACGCCAGTGACCGCCAATATCATCTGGCTATCTCCATGCTGGAGGTCGGCGGCCAGAGCGAACAAGCGCAACGGCTGCTGCAACGAGCAGGCCCCGACGGCACCATCCTCATACCCTACTCCGGGTCCACCGCGCACATGCGCACGGTTTCGTATCTGTCGGTGCTGCGCGGCGAGGTCTCGCCCGACGAGCTGCGGGGCAAATACGTGCTGGTCGGCGCCTGGGCGACGGGACTGGGCGATGCCTACCCGACGCCGGTATCGCATGATCTCAGCGGCATGTCCGGTGTGGAGATCATCGCCAACCTGTTGCAAGCGGCGCGCGACGACATTTCATACCAGCGCCCCGCCGCGCCTTGGAACGCGCTGTTCTCCGCCCTGCCCGTGCTGCTGGCCTGCCTGGCGCTGTGGCGCTTGTCGCCCAAGCGCGCGCTGCTTGTCAGCATTGCGCTGTTTGCCTGCATCCTGCTCGTGTCGTGGCTGCTGCTGGCTTACGCCTATTTGTGGTTTGCGCCGACCTCGGCCTTAGTGGGAGTCGCCCTCTGCTACCCGCTTTGGAGCTGGCGTAGCCAAGAGGCCGCGCTGCGCTACATGGATCACGAACTGCGGCGCCTTCAACGGGAATATCCGCCGGTGCTGAACGAAGCACGCGCACAGCAAACCGGGCCGAGCGCATCGCTGGAAAGCCGGGTCGGCGAATTGCAGCGTGCGCTGGAACGCGTACGCAACCTGCGCCGCTTCCTGGCCGATGGATTGGACGGCATGCCCGACGCCACGCTCGTCTTCGATCAAGACGGCCGCATGCAATTCCGCAACCAGGCCGCGGTGATGTATTTCCAGCGCCTGGGCATGCGGCCGCCGCGCGTCGGCCACCCGGCCACCCATTTGCTGGAAAAAACCATCTCTGACGACCTGACGCGGCAGCGCGTGGCCGAAGCACTAAATGGCCAGCGTTCGACGGAGGACTCGTCTCCCTGGACCGCTGACCTGGAAGTGCGTGACTACGCGGGCCGCGACCTGATCCTGAAGTGCGCCCCCATCCATACCGCCGAAGGCCGGTTCGCAGGCACCGTCGCGACCCTGACCGATATCTCCCGCATCCGGCAAGCCGAGCGCCAGCGCGAAGAGACCCTGCGCTTCATCTCGCACGACATGCGCGCGCCGCAAAGCTCCATTCTTGCGCTGGTGGAAATGAAGCAGGAAAGCGGCGCGCCGGATGGCCAGAGCGAGACGCTGTCGCGCATTGCCATGCTGGCCAACCGCACGCTGCATCTGGTCGATGACTTCGTGCATTTGACGCGCGCGGAATCCATGACGATCAGCGCGGTCGAGCTGGATCTGGGCAGCCTGCTGCAAGACGGTGTGGACGAATTCTGGGCGTCGGCCCACAAGCGCGATATCACGCTCGGCTTGCGGATGCCGCTGCCCGCGGCTTACTCGCGCGGAGATCAGACCTTGCTGATGCGCGCGTTGTGCAACCTGATCGACAACGCCATCAAATACAGCCCCGCACACACGCGTATCGAATGCGGCATCGAGGACGCGGCCGGCTTCTGGTGCGTCAGCATCCGAGACCAGGGTCAGGGTATTGCCGATGCCGATCTGGCGCAGTTGTTCGAGCCCTTCGCCCGAGTCGCGGTTGAAACCAAGGGCGACGTGGGCGGGGCGGGGCTCGGCCTGGCGTTTGTGCGCACGGTGGCCGAACGCCATGGCGGATCAGTGGAAGTGCAAAGTGAACTAGGCGCGGGCTCGGTCTTCACCTTGTGCCTGCCCATCGCGCCGGAATCGCAAGACCCGCAGGAAGCCGCGCAAGCGGGCTGACGCCGCGCCTGCCTATCCTTGCTTCGCTTTGGATGCCTACTGGAAGACGTGAGAGATCACCGCGGGCTTGCCCGCCTTGATCTCCAGCGTGCCTCGATACGGCGGCAAATCCGCGTTGCGCAGCACCACCTGGTACTTGCCCGGGATCAGCCGCAATTCCTTGACGGGCGGGCTGATGCCGCGCGCAATGCCGTTTACCCAGACCTCACCCCAAGGGCGAATGTCCAACCGCACCGTGACCGGCACAGCCAAGGGTTTGGGTTTGGCGACTTCCTCCGTGGGCGCGACGGGAATCGCGGGCTCTTGCACGGCAGGCGCTGCCGGCTCGCTGCGCAACGCCGACGGGTCGGCAGACGCGCCAAGGCCATTTTGCGCCGCCAACTGCGTCGACGACGAAGACTCACCCTGCGCCGCAGGTGACGCCGGAGGTTGCCACTGCGCGGTTGGCAACGACGAGGTCGCGGCAACGACAGGCGGCGCAGCAGGCGGTGGCGTCGTGACGGCGGGTGGCGCAAGAGGATGGTCCGCCGGTGGATTTGGCGTCACGACCTCAGATCGGGTGATCAGTGCGTTGGGCGTATGCACACCCCACTGAAACCACCCATACGTGCCGATGCCGATCAACGCCACCAAGCCCAGTAGCGCCAACAGGGGACGACTTCGTCGAACGGGTCTGCGTACCGGTGCAGAGGCGGCCGGGGCGGCATAGGCGCCGCCAGCGGCATTATCCGCTTCGGTGGGTGCAGGCTCGATATAGGCGGCAACGCCCAACAAGGCAGCCAGTTCGGCCAGCGTTTGCGGCCGGTCGGCCGGCGTCATGACCAGGCCCGCATCGATGACGCGCAAGAACTCCGGGCTGTACTTGGACAAGCCCAGCGATGTTAAGGGCTCGTAGGTATCGGTGGCGCGGCGTTCGGGCGCGGGCGGCGGGCGGTGCCCGGTCACCAGTGCGTGCATCACGGCGCACAGCGCGTAGATGTCACTCCAGGGGCCGCGCGGCCAATCAATGGAATCGGTATACAGCTCGAACGGCGCGAAACCGGGCGTCGGGCTGCGGCTGGAGCGCCGCGACCGCGCAACGACCAGCTCGGGCAGCAGGTGGGCGCGAGCGCCCTCATCCATACCCACCGTATCCAGCGAAATATCCCCACAGATCTCACCCTGTGCATGCAAGGCGATCAGCGACGGCAGCAAATCGGACAGCAGCCGCTTGATGCGCGTTTCCGGCACGCCGCCCGCCGTGCTGGCGGCGATCGCGCTCAATGGACGCAGCGCTAACGGCGCGGCTCCTGAGAAGGGGCCACGCGGCGTCAGCAGGCCGGTGGGGGAGGACATGATCGGAATTGCGCTCATGCGCGAAAATCGTGCAAAGGTTGAATAGGTTGAATATTATCCAATCCGCAACACCAGGACATTGCCGAAAATGTCCGAGCGCATCAGGCTGTGGCACGATAGCGCATCGCCCACCCCCCTATTTCCCCTAATAAGCTATGAAAATTCGCCTTCTGAGCAGTCTGCTCGGCGCGTCGATGGTCCTGGCGGGCTGCGCCGGCGTCCAACAGCAACCGGAAACCCCCGCCACGCCCGAAGCATTGGCGCAATTGCAACAAGTCCGCGACACCTACGGCGCCGGGCGTTACGGCGAGGTCATTCGCACTGTCGCCACCTCGGACACCTTGGCAACGTCCACCAAAGCGGTGCGTATCGAAGCGTACAAGCTGCAAGCGTTCAGCTATTGCGTCACCCGCTACGCGCAGTTGTGCGAAGACAGCTTCGTGCGCATTCTGACGTTGGACTCCTCATTTGAACTTGCGCCGAACGAAGCGGGCCATCCGTCCTGGGGCCCCGCCTTTCAGCGCGCCCGGGCGCAAACCGCGAAGTAGTCCACGCGCGCGACACTCGCCCAAAAATCGGGCAAAAAAAAGGCCGCTGATTCGCATCAGCGGCCTTTTTGTTTACCGTCCCCACGCCGGTACGGCGCGCGGGGATCGGTAAGGGTCCGGAATTCCGCTTATTCGGCGGAGTCCTCGGTGCCAAGGTCGGCAGCCGGGGCTTGCTCGTCCGCACCCACCGTAACCGGTGCGTCTTCGAACGGGTTGGCCTGCTGGCGAGCGGCTTCGCGTTCCGCTGCCTCCAGCTCTTCCTTGTCGCGGCGTGCATGGTGGTAAGCCAGGCCGGTACCCGCCGGGATGAGGCGGCCGACGATGACGTTTTCCTTCAAGCCACGCAGGTCGTCGCGCTTGCCCATGATGGCGGCTTCGGTCAGGACACGAGTGGTTTCCTGGAACGATGCGGCCGAGATGAACGAGTCGGTCGACAGCGAGGCCTTCGTGATACCCAGCAGCACGTTGTCGTACGTAGCCGGGATACGCTCTTCGGCAGTCATACGGTCGTTGGCGTTCAGCAGTTCAGAGCGCTCGACTTGCTCGCCCGGGATGAACTCGGTATCGCCAGCATCAACGATGTTCACACGGCGCAGCATCTGACGAACAATCACTTCGATGTGCTTGTCGTTGATCTTCACGCCCTGCAGACGGTACACGTCCTGCACTTCGTCGACGATGTACGTCGCCAGCTTCTCGATGCCTTGCAGGCGCAGAATGTCGTGGGGATCGGCCGGGCCGTCCACRATCATTTCGCCCTTGTTCACCACYTGGCCRTCGTGCACCAGRACYTGCTTTTCCTTSGKRATCAGGAACTCGTGGCTCACGCCTTCCAGGTCGGTGATGACCAGACGCTGCTTGCCCTTCGTGTCCTTACCGAACGAGACCGTACCGGTGACGTCGGCGAGCATGCCGGCGTCCTTCGGCGAACGGGCTTCGAACAGTTCGGCCACACGCGGCAGACCGCCGGTAATGTCGCGGGTCTTTTGCGATTCTTGCGGAATACGCGCCAGAACTTCACCCACGGCAACCTGCTGGCCGTCGCGCACGGTAATCAGCGCGCCCACCGGGAACGAGATGTTCACCGAGTGATCGGTGCCGGCGATCTTGACGTCTTCGCCGTTCTCGTTGACCAGCTTGATCTGCGGACGCATGACGATCTTGCCGCCACGGGTCTTCGGCGTGATGACGACGAGCGTCGACAGGCCGGTGACTTCGTCCACCTGCTTGGCAACGGTCACGCCTTCTTCGATGTTCTCGAAGCGGACGGCGCCACCGTATTCCGACACGATCGGACGGGTCAGCGGGTCCCACGTCGCCAGACGTGCGCCAGCCTTCACGGCTTCGCCATCGCCCACCAGCACGGTCGCGCCGTACGGGATCTTGTGGCGTTCGCGTTCGCGGCCGTTGTCGTCGAAGATCGCCAGTTCGCCCGAGCGCGAAATCGCCACACGTTCGCCCTTGGCGTTCGTGACATAGCGCATCGTGCTGGCAAAACCGACCAGACCGCTGGACTTGGTTTCCACCGCGCTGGCCAGGGCCGAACGCGACGCCGCGCCACCGATGTGGAACGTACGCATCGTGAGCTGCGTGCCCGGTTCACCGATGGACTGAGCAGCGATAACGCCAACTGCTTCGCCCTGGTTGACCGGCGAACCGCGACCCAGATCGCGGCCGTAGCAGTGTGCGCACAGACCGTGACGCGTTTCGCACGTCAGCGGGGTGCGGACCTTGACTTCGTCCACGCCGATGCGGTCGATGGTGTCGACCAGATCTTCGTCCAGCAGGGTGCCGGCGACGATGGCCGTTTCCTGCGTGTCCGGATTGATGATGTCCACGGCGGCAACACGACCCAGGATGCGGTCGCGCAGCGGTTCGATGACTTCACCACCTTCCACCAGGGCCTTCATGTTGTAGCCCAGCGACGTACCGCAATCGTCCTCGGTAATCACCAAGTCTTGCGTCACGTCGACCAGACGACGAGTCAGGTAACCCGAGTTTGCGGTCTTCAGTGCCGTATCAGCCAGACCCTTACGCGCGCCGTGAGTCGAGATGAAGTACTGAAGCACGTTCAGACCTTCACGGAAGTTCGCGGTAATGGGCGTTTCGATAATCGAGCCGTCCGGCTTGGCCATCAAGCCGCGCATACCGGCCAGCTGGCGGATCTGGGCGGCCGAACCGCGGGCGCCCGAGTCAGCCATCATGTAGATTGAGTTGAACGATTCCTGGCGAACTTCTTCGCCGTGACGGTTCACAACCGGCTCGGTAGCCAGTTGTTCCATCATCGCCTTGCCGACCTTGTCGCCAGCCTTGCCCCAGATGTCCACAACGTTGTTGTAGCGCTCTTGGGACGTGACCAGACCCGACGAGTACTGCTTGTCGATTTCCTTCACTTCGCGGCTGGCTTCAGCCAGGATGCCTTCCTTGGCGGTCGGGATCAGCATGTCGCCCATGGCGATCGAGATACCGCCGCGCGTGGCCAGCTTGAAGCCGGACTGCATCAGCTTGTCGGCGAAGATCACCGTGTCGCGCAGGCCGCAACGGCGGAACGACTGGTTGATCAGGCGCGAGATTTCCTTCTTCTTCAGTGCCTTGTTCAGCACCGTGAAGGGCAGGCCCTTCGGCAGAATTTCGGACAGCAGCGCGCGGCCAACCGTCGTCTCGTGACGGCGGATAACCGGTTGCCATTCGCCAGCCTCGTCGCGCTCGTGCTCTTTCAGACGCACGGTCACGCGGGATTGCAGCTCGACTTCGCCGTTGTCGTAGGCGCGTTGCACTTCAGCGACGTCGGTGAAGAAGATGCCTTCGCCACGGCCGTTGATGCGCTCACGCGTCGTGTAGTACAGACCCAACACGATGTCTTGGGACGGCACGATCGACGGTTCGCCGTTGGCCGGGAACAGCACGTTGTTCGACGCCAGCATCAGCGTGCGCGCTTCCAGCTGGGCTTCCAGCGACAGCGGCACGTGAACAGCCATCTGGTCACCGTCGAAGTCGGCGTTGAACGCCGCGCAAACCAGCGGGTGCAGCTGGATGGCCTTGCCTTCGATCAGGACCGGCTCGAACGCCTGGATGCCCAAACGGTGCAGCGTAGGCGCACGGTTCAGCATGACCGGGTGTTCACGGATGACTTCTTCCAGGATGTCCCAAACCACCGGTTCCTGGCTTTCCACCAGCTTCTTGGCAGCCTTGATGGTCGTGGCCAGGCCCATCATCTCCAGACGATTGAAGATGAACGGCTTGAACAGTTCCAGGGCCATCAGCTTGGGCAGACCGCACTGGTGCAGCTTCAGCTGCGGGCCCACCACGATGACCGAACGGCCCGAGTAGTCGACGCGCTTGCCCAGCAAGTTCTGACGGAAACGACCGCTCTTGCCCTTGATCATGTCGGCCAAGGACTTCAGCTGGCGCTTGTTGGCGCCCGTCATGGCCTTGCCACGGCGGCCGTTGTCCAGCAGCGAGTCAACGGCTTCCTGCAGCATCCGCTTTTCGTTGCGCAGGATGATTTCCGGCGCCTTGAGCTCCAGCAGGCGCTTCAAGCGGTTGTTGCGGTTGATGACGCGGCGGTACAGGTCGTTCAGGTCGGAGGTCGCGAAGCGGCCGCCGTCCAGCGGCACCAGCGGACGCAGGTCCGGCGGCAGCACGGGCAGCACTTCCATGACCATCCACTCGGCCTTGATGCCCGACTTCTGGAAGCCTTCCAGCACCTTCAGGCGCTTGGAAATCTTCTTGATCTTGGCTTCCGAGCTGGTGGCCTTCAGTTCGCCGCGCAGCGTTTCCACTTCGCGGTCGATGTCGATGGTGCGCAGCAGTTCGCGCACGGCTTCCGCGCCCATCAGGGCACGGAAGTCGTCGCCGTACTCTTCGGTCTTGGCGAGGAAATCGTCATCCGACATGATCTGACCGCGCTTGAGCGGCGTCATGCCAGGTTCGATCACGCACCAGGCTTCGAAGTACAGAACGCGTTCGATGTCGCGCAGGGTCATGTCGAGCACCATGCCCAGACGCGACGGCAGGCTCTTCAGGAACCAGATGTGCGCGACAGGGCTGGCCAGCTCGATGTGGCCCATGCGTTCACGGCGAACCTTGGCGACGGTAACTTCAACGCCGCACTTTTCGCAGATCACGCCACGATGCTTCAAGCGCTTGTACTTGCCGCACAAGCACTCGTAGTCTTTGATCGGGCCAAAGATCTTGGAGCAGAACAAACCGTCACGCTCAGGCTTGAACGTGCGGTAGTTGATGGTCTCGGGCTTGCGAACTTCGCCGTAAGACCACGAACGGATCTTCTCGGGCGAGGCGATGCCGATCTTGATGGCATCGAATTGCTCGTCTTGCGAGACTTGCTTAAATAGGTCGAGTAGCGCTTTCATTAGTTACGCTCCAAATCCATGTCCAGGGCCAACGAGCGGATTTCCTTCACCAGCACGTTGAACGATTCCGGCATGCCGGCGTCGATGACGTGGTCGCCCTTGACGATGTTTTCGTATACCTTCGTACGGCCAGTGATGTCGTCCGACTTCACCGTCAGCATTTCTTGCAGGGTGTACGCGGCGCCGTATGCTTCCAGCGCCCACACTTCCATTTCCCCGAAACGCTGACCACCGAACTGCGCCTTACCACCCAGCGGCTGCTGCGTGACCAGCGAGTACGGACCCGTCGAACGCGCGTGCATCTTGTCGTCGACCAAGTGGTGCAGCTTCAGGTAGTGCATGTAGCCGACGGTCACGGGGCGCTCGAATTTCTCGCCCGTGCGGCCGTCAAACAGCCATGCCTGCGTACGCGAAGGCGTCAGTGCCATGCGCTCGGCGACGTCGTCCGGATAGGCCAGCTCCAGCATCGTGGTGATTTCCTCTTCGGTCGCGCCGTCAAAGACGGGCGTCGCGAACGGCACGCCGTTCTTGAGGTTCTGGGCCATTTCCATGACTTCTTCGTCGGTCAGCTCGTCGATGCGGGCGCCGGAACCGGTCGTGTTGTAGACCTTGTCCAGGTAAGCACGGACGTTCTTGACCTGCGCCGTGCGCTCGTCGCGCAGCAGATCGGCAATGCGGTGGCCCACGCCCTTGGCAGCCCAGCCCAAGTGCACTTCCAGCACCTGGCCCACGTTCATCCGCGAGGGCACGCCCAGCGGGTTCAGAACGATGTCGGCCGGCGTGCCGTCAGCCATGTGCGGCATGTCTTCCACCGGGGTGATGCGCGAGACCACACCCTTGTTACCGTGACGGCCTGCCATCTTGTCACCCGGCTGCAGACGACGCTTCACGGCCAGGTAGACCTTGATCATCTTCAGCACGCCCGGGGGCAGCTCGTCGCCCTGCGTCAGCTTCTTGCGCTTCTCTTCGAAGGCCAGATCAAACTGGTGACGCTTCTGCTCCAGCGATTCCTTGGCTTGCTCCAGCACGACAGCGTGCGGCTCATCGGCCAGACGGATGTCGAACCACTGCCAGCGGTCCAGATCAGCCAGGTAAGCCTTGGTGATCGTGGCGCCCTTGGCCAGCTTGCGCGGGCCGCCGTTGACGGTCTTGTTGACCAGCATCTTTTCGATACGGTCGAACTGGTCGTTTTCAACGATGCGCAGCTGGTCGTTCAGGTCTTGGCGATAGCGGCGCAATTCATCGTCAATGATGGACTGGGCGCGCTTGTCGCGCACGATGCCTTCACGCGTGAACACTTGCACGTCGATCACGGTGCCGGTCATGCCCGAAGGCACGCGCAGCGAGGTGTCCTTAACGTCGGACGCCTTTTCACCGAAGATGGCGCGCAGCAGCTTTTCTTCCGGCGTCAGCTGGGTTTCGCCCTTCGGCGTGACCTTGCCGACCAGCACGTCGTCGGCGCTGACTTCGGCGCCAATGTACGTGATGCCCGAATCGTCCAGACGGTTCAGTTGCGTCTCAGCCAGGTTGCTGATGTCGCGCGTGATTTCTTCCGGACCCAGCTTCGTGTCGCGAGCAACAACCGTCAGTTCCTCGATGTGCACCGAGGTGTAGCGGTCATCAGCCACAACCTTTTCGGAGATCAAGATCGAGTCTTCGAAGTTGTAGCCGTTCCACGGCATGAACGCGATCAGCATGTTCTGACCCAGGGCGAGTTCGCCCAGGTCGGTCGATGCGCCGTCGGCCAGCACGTCACCCTTGGCAACCTTGTCGCCACGCTTGACGATAGGACGCTGGTTGATGTTCGTGTTCTGGTTGGAACGCGTGTACTTGATCAGGTTGTAGATATCGACACCGACTTCGCCGGCGACGTTTTCTTCGTCGTTCACGCGAATCACGACGCGCTCGGCGTCAACGTGATCGACCAAACCGCCACGCAGTGCCTGCACGGTGGTGCCCGAGTCAACGGCCACGGTGCGCTCGATACCCGTACCCACGACCGGCTTTTCCGGACGCAGGCAAGGCACGGCCTGACGTTGCATGTTGGCGCCCATCAGTGCGCGGTTCGCGTCGTCGTGTTCCAGGAACGGAATCAGCGAAGCAGCAACCGACACGATCTGCGACGGGGCAACGTCCATGTAGTGCACGTTGGCCGGCGAGGTCAACATCGTTTCGCCTGCTTCACGGCAAGCGACCAGGTCGTCAACGAAAGCGCCTTCCTCGTCCAGCGCGGCGTTAGCCTGCGCGATGACGTAGTGGCTTTCTTCGATGGCCGACAGGTAATCGATCTGCTCGCTGACGCGGCCGTCGATAATCTTGCGGTAAGGCGTTTCCAGGAAGCCGTACTCGTTCAAACGAGCGTACAGCGCCATGGAGTTGATCAGACCGATGTTCGGGCCTTCCGGCGTTTCGATCGGGCAGACGCGGCCGTAGTGGGTCGGGTGCACGTCACGGACTTCAAAACCGGCGCGCTCGCGGGTCAGACCGCCCGGGCCCAGTGCGGAAACACGACGCTTGTGCGTGATTTCCGACAGCGGGTTGGTTTGGTCCATGAACTGCGACAGCTGGCTCGAACCGAAGAACTCCTTGATGGCTGCCGAGATCGGCTTGGAGTTGATCAGGTCGTGCGGCATCAGGTTTTCGGTCTCGGCTTGGCCCAGACGTTCCTTGACGGCGCGCTCGACACGCACGAGACCAGCGCGGAACTGGTTTTCGGCYAGTTCGCCSACGCAACGCACGCGACGATTACCCARGTGATCGATGTCATCGATCTGGCCACGGCCGTTACGCAGCTCAACCAGCACCTTGATGGTTTCAAGGATGTCTTCGTTGGTCAGCGTCATCGGGCCGGTGATGTCTTCACCACGGCCCAGACGGCTGTTGACCTTCATGCGGCCAACGCGCGACAGGTCGTACGTCTCTTCGCTATAGAACAGACGCTGGAACAGCGCTTCCACCGCTTCTTCGGTGGGGGGCTCGCCAGGACGCATCATGCGGTAGATGGCAACACGCGCGGCCATCTGGTCGGCGGTTTCATCGGTGCGCAGCGTTTGCGAAATGTACGGACCACGGTCCAGATCGTTCGTGTAGAGCGCCTGGATGTCGTAGACGTTGGCTGCGCGCAGAGCGCCCAGCACGCTTTCCGTGATTTCGTCGTTGGCGTTGGCGATGACTTCGCCGGTATCTTCGTCAACGATGTTCTTGGCCAGCACGCGGCCGTACAGGAAGTCTTCCGGCACGGAGATGCGCTGGATGCCACCGGCAGCCAGGTCGCGCAAATGCTTGGCATTGATGCGCTTGTCTTTTTCGACGATGACCTTGCCATCGCGATCCGAGATGTCGAAGCGGGCCATTTCGCCCTTCCAACGCTCGGGCACGAATTCCATCATCGCGCCTTCGCTCTTCAGTTCGAAGTTATCGAAGTCGAAGAAGTTGGCCAGGATGGATTCCGGCGTCATGCCGATGGCCTTGCACAGGATCGTGACAGGCATCTTGCGACGACGGTCGACGCGGAAGAACAGGACGTCCTTCGGGTCGAATTCGAAGTCCAGCCACGAACCGCGGTAAGGAATCACGCGGGCCGAGAACAGGAGCTTGCCGGAGCTGTGCGTTTTGCCGCGGTCGTGTTCGAAGAACACGCCAGGCGAACGGTGCAGCTGCGACACGATGACACGCTCGGTGCCATTGATGACAAAGGAACCCGTGCCCGTCATGAGCGGAATTTCGCCCATGTAGACTTCCTGTTCCTTCACTTCCTTCACGGTCGGCTTGCTGACTTCGCGGTCAAGCAGCACCAGGCGGACCTTGGCTCGCAGGGGCGAGGCATAGGTCAGACCACGTTGCTGACATTCCTTGACATCGAACACCGGTTCGCCGAGCACGTAGCTCACGAACTCCAAGCGCGCCATACCGTTGTGACTAACGATCGGGAAAATCGACGAGAACGCCGCCTGCAAACCGTCGGCTACGCGATCGGACGGGGCGGTATCCGCCTGCAGGAAAGTTAGGTAGGATTGAAGCTGTGTCGCCAAAAGGAAAGGAACGTTTTGAACGTCTTCACGCTTGGCGAAGCTTTTGCGGATGCGCTTTTTTTCGGTGTACGAGTAAGGCATGAGCACTCCGACTCGAGGTTGCATGGGCCGTCAACCACGGCCCTAGGTGATACGACTCCAGGAAACCCCTCTGAAAGGGCATGACCCCAGTAGGGGTTTCCTGGAAACGCAAAAGCCCGGGGACTGCAAACTGTGCTGTCCCCGGGCAGTTGACGCAGGTCTTACTTGACTTCGACCTTGGCGCCAGCTTCTTCCAGCTTCTTCTTGGCGGCTTCGGCGTCAGCCTTGGCCACAGCTTCCTTGACGGGCTTCGGAGCGCCGTCAACCAGGTCCTTGGCTTCCTTCAGACCCAGACCGGTCAGCTCGCGCACGGCCTTGATGACGCTAACCTTGTTCGCGCCGGCTTCCAGCAGGACGACGTTGAACTCGGTTTGCTCTTCAGCAGCGGCGGCAGCGCCACCAGCGGCGGGAGCAGCAACAGCGACAGCAGCGGCAGCAGCCGACACGCCGAACTTCTCTTCCATTTCCTTGATCAGCTCGGACAGCTCGAGCACGGTCATGCCAGCGATGGCGTCAAGGATTTCAGCTTTGTTAAGTGCCATTTTTCAGAACTCCAAATATTTTGGTAATGCCAGGGTTTGGGTGTCGCTTCGTCGTTCAGCGAATTCCGGACAAGCAGGGCGATTAGGCCGCTGCCTTTTGGTCGCGCACAGCCGCGAGGCCACGGGCGAACTTGGTCGGAACTTCGTTGAGCGTACGCACGAATTGCGCGATGGGGGCTTGCATGGTGCCAAGCAGTTTCGACAGCAACTCTTCGCGGGACGGCATGGTGGCCAAGGCCTTCACACCCTCTTCGGTCAGCAAGTTATTGGGCAATGCGCCCGCCTTGATGACCAGCTTGTCGTTGCTTTTCGCGAAACCTGCGATGACCTTGGCCGCCGAAACCGGATCAGTGCTGATGCCATAGATCAGCGGACCGGTCAGTTGCTCAGCCAACGGCTCGAAAGCCGTGCCGGCAACAGCACGACGGGCCAGCGAGTTCTTCAGAACACGCAGATACACGCCCGATTCACGCGCAGTTTTGCGCAGTACGGTGACAGAGGCGACGTCCAGACCACGGTACTCAGCGATAACAATCGATTGGGCCTTGGCGACTTCAGCCGAGACTTCCTCGATTACCACCGCTTTCTCTTGACGATTGAGACTCACGGTTTGAACACTCCATCAAAAGACGCCTGGGGCCTGAGCCTTGCGCGTCAACCGAATGCGGCGCCTGGTCGAGTTCTTCTTGTAAAGAAATCTTCCTGGGGACGCCGTCTACGCTGGATCCGAACTAGATGAGCTTCGGGATTAAGCAGGGCAGCGGGGATGCTGCTTTCTGTACAGAAGGGAGAACCCTTCCACTACCCTTGCTCCAGCGGTCTTTGACAGCAACATCCGGAGGAATCCGGATGCAGCCCAAAGTACGTTTACTGCTGTTGGCTTAGTTGGAAGCCGACAGCGAGGCAATTTCAACGCGAGCACCGCCGCCCATCGTGGACGAGACGGCCAGCTTGCGCAGGTAAATGCCCTTGGCAGCTGCGGGACGGGCCTTTTGCAGGGCGTCGACCAGAGCAGCCAGGTTGGATTGCAGCTGAGCCACTTCGAACGACGCGCGGCCGATCGTTGCGTGGATGATGCCAGCCTTGTCGGTACGGTACTGAACCTGACCGGCCTTAGCGTTCTTCACAGCGGTAGCGACGTCCGGGGTCACGGTGCCGACCTTCGGGTTCGGCATCAGGCCACGGGGACCCAGGATTTGACCCAGGGCACCCACGACACGCATCGTGTCGGGCGAAGCGATGACCACGTCAAAGTCCATTTGACCGGCCTTGATCTGGTCAGCCAGGTCGTCCAGGCCAACGATGTCGGCGCCAGCAGCCTTGGCAGCTTCAGCCTTTTCGCCTTGGGCGAACACGGCCACGCGGACCGACTTGCCGGTGCCGGCGGGCAGAACGACCGAACCGCGAACCAGTTGGTCCGACTTCTTCGGGTCGATGCCGAGCTGCACAGCAACGTCGATCGATTCGTTGAACTTGGCGACAGCCGTTTCCTTGACCAGGGTCAGGGCGTCAGCGACCGGGTACAGCTTCGTACGGTCGATCTTTTGTGCAATAGCGGCGGCGCGCTTGGACAGTTTTGCCATGATTAGATCCCCTCAACCGTGATGCCCATGCTGCGGGCGCTGCCAGCGATCGTGCGCACAGCGGCGTCCAGATCAGCGGCGGTCAGATCGGGGCCCTTGGCCTTCGCGATTTCTTCAGCTTGAGCGCGCGTCAGCGTACCGACCTTGTCGGTATGCGGCTTGGGCGAACCCTTTTGCACGCCAGCAGCCTTCTTGATGAGGACCGTCGCGGGCGGGGTCTTCATGATGAAGGTGAAGCTCTTGTCCGCGAAAGCGGTGATCACCACCGGAATCGGCAGACCAGGCTCCATGCCTTGGGTCTTGGCGTTGAACGCCTTGCAGAATTCCATGATGTTCAGGCCACGTTGACCCAGTGCCGGGCCAATCGGGGGGGAGGGGTTAGCCTTACCAGCCGGTACTTGCAGCTTGATAAAGCCGACGATTTTCTTCGCCATGCTTTGCTCCTTGCGGGTTATAACGCCCCGGCCTTACTGGCCTGGGCTCCCCGGGGTTGAAATCAGGTCTTTTCGACCTGGCTGAAATCGAGTTCGACGGGTGTGGCGCGACCAAAAATGGTGACCGACACGCGCACCTTGCTCTTTTCGTAATTGACTTCTTCGACGTTGCCGTTGAAGTCTGCAAACGGACCTTCCTTGACCCGAACCATCTCGCCCACTTCGAACAGAATCTTGGGGCGGGGTTTCTCGACACCCTCTTCCATCTGGGAGAGGATCTTCTCGACTTCCTTCTCGGAAATCGGGGTCGGACGGTTACCCGAGCCACCCAAAAAGCCGGTGACGCGGTTCGTATTTTTGACCAAATGCCACGTTTCGTCGGTCAGGTCCATTTCAACCAGGACATAACCGGGGAAAATGCGGCGTTCGGTGATCGACTTCTGTCCACCCTTGACCTCGACGACTTCTTCGGAGGGCACAAGGATTCGGCCAAAAGAGGTTTGCAAGGCCGCGCGCTCGATGCGCTCGACTAGGGCCTTGTGAACGCTCTTTTCCATGCCGGAGTACACATGGACGACATACCAACGCTTACTCATTCGCCGTCCTTATTTCCAGCCCAACAACAGGCCGTAAAGAATCCATTCGATGCCCTTGTCGAGCACCCACATGAAAATGCCCATGACAGCCACGAACGCAAAAACGATACCCGTCATCTGGGTCGTTTCCTTGCGGGTGGGCCATGCGACACGCTTGACTTCGTTGTAGGACTCGCTGGCAAAGCTCAAGGTGCGGCGGCCGGGTTCGCTGAACCAGGCAATGACGGCTGCGATGACGAGGCCACCGACAAACACGCCGATACGAGCAGGCATCGGCTGTGCGCTAAGCACGGAAAACCCGACGATGCCAGCAATAACGACGAGAACCGCCAGCCCGAGCTTGAGCCGGTCGGCGGTACTGGTTACGGTTTCTACGCTGGTATTAGACATATTGCGACGCGAGCCGCCGTGAATGCGTAACTCGCGATGATCTCCCGCGGGTTTATCCTGGCGGTGGCAGGGGCAGTAGGAATCGAACCTACAACCTTCGGTTTTGGAGACCGACGCTCTGCCAATTGAGCTATGCCCCTAAAACACTACTGGCTTGCACTACATTCACTGGCTTTCCGGGCCTTCACATGATCAGCTTCTAGCGCTGTTCACTGCGAAAGGTTACGGAGCCAAACATCATACCACTTTTACGGCAAAAATGGGTAGAGGGACTTTTCGTCCTCTCTACCCACTTGGGTATTGCTTACTTCAGGATCTTGGCGACGACGCCGGCGCCGACGGTACGACCGCCTTCACGGATGGCGAAACGCAGACCTTCTTCCATGGCGATCGGAGCCAACAGCTTGACCGTCATGGCCACGTTGTCGCCCGGCAGAACCATTTCCTTGTCGGCCGGCAGCTCGATCGTGCCCGTCACGTCCGTCGTGCGGAAGTAGAACTGGGGACG
>NZ_JBFTRX010000028.1:0-23885 GCF_056399725.1 Achromobacter sp. 01N37 | reverse complement strand
ACATCACCAGCCAAGCCCAAGACTATAGCACGATTTTTGCAGATTGTGCAACTGGCTTTTGCCTAATTTGCTGCAATCCTTGCAATAACCGCTTGGCTCTCATTTCTGATCGCTTCGCGGCAGACCTGGCTCGTTTCCCCTTTTGGAGACCCTCGTTCGGCCTGTTGCGCTTGCCTTGGCTTCGCGGTTCAAAACTGTCTGAACTGCGAAGGAGCGAGACTATAGCACAAGTTTTTGGCTTGTCTTCCGTGGCAAGCAATAAATTTGTTCGAATCTCAAGACTCGGGGCGCGACGAAGCCCGCGCTCTATATATAGAGCGCATTCCATAGCTCGCCTTCCTGCCCTCTATATATAGATAGTTGCCTTGGCCAGCTTGCCTCCCGTTGGGGTACGTTTACTATTCGCCTGTACGCCGTACCTAATTGGAGACGAACACGCTATGCCCCCAGCCATCGCCCTGAGCGAAGATATCCTGATCAACGTTACCCCCTTCGAAACCCGCGTTGCGCTGGTGGAACAGGGGTCGGTACAGGAGCTGCACGTGGAACGCAGCATCCAGCGGGGCCATGTCGGCAATATCTATCTGGGGCGGGTGGTCCGTGTGCTGCCGGGCATGCAGAGCGCCTTTATTGATATTGGATTGGAGCGCGCCGCGTTCATCCATATTGCTGACTTGCGCGAAAACCGCGGCGAACGCACGCAGGGACTGACGCCCACCCCCATCGAAAAGCTGCTTTTCGAGGGACAGACCATCATGGTCCAGGTCGTGAAGGACCCTTTGGGCACCAAGGGCGCACGGTTGTCGACCCAGATCAGCATTGCCGGGCGGATGCTGGTGTATCTGCCGCACGATCCGCACATCGGCATTTCCCAGAAAATTGACTCTGAGTCCGAGCGCATTCAGCTGCGCGAACGGCTTCAAGCGCTGATGCCGGCCGAGGAGAAAGGCGGATTCATCGTGCGCACTCAGGCGGAAGGCGCCAATGACGATGAGCTGACGGCGGATCTGGAATATCTGCGCAAGCTGTGGACCAGCGTTCAAGCGTCGGCGCGCACGCAGGCCGCCCCCGCCCTGCTTCACCAGGATCTGACGCTGGCCCAGCGCGTGCTGCGCGACATGGTGGGGCCTGGTACGGGCACGATTCTGGTGGACTCGCGCACTACCAGTGCGGCCATGCTGGAATGGGCGCGCGTGTATACGCCTTCTGTCGTTGGCCGCATTCAGCACTACAGCGGCGAGCGGCCGTTGTTTGACACGGCGAATGTGGATGACGAGATTGCCCGGGCGCTCTCGCGCCGCGTGGATCTGAAATCGGGCGGCTATCTGATCATTGACCAAACTGAAGCGCTGACCACGGTTGACGTGAACACCGGCGGCTTCGTCGGCGGACGCAATTTCGACGACACCATATTCAAGACCAACCTGGAAGCGGCGCAAGCCATTGCCCGCCAGTTGCGGCTGCGCAATTTGGGCGGCATTGTCATCCTGGACTTCATCGACATGGAAGAACAGGAACACCGCGACACCGTGCTGGCTGAACTGAAGAAAGCGCTTTCGCGCGACCGCACACGCATGACGGTCAATGGCTTCACGCAGCTGGGCCTGGTGGAAATGACGCGTAAGCGCACGCGCGATTCGCTGGCGCATCAGCTGTGCGAGCCCTGCCCCATGTGCGAATCGCGCGGCAATGTGCGTACGCCGCGTACGGTCTGCTATGAAATCCTGCGAGAGATTCTGCGCGAAGCCCGGCAGTTCAATCCCAAGGAATTCCGCATCCTTGCGTCTCAAGACGTCGTTGATCTGTTCCTGGAAGAAGAAAGCCAGCACTTGGCGATGCTGGGCGACTTCGTCGGCAAGCGCGTGTCGCTGGAAGTCGAGAGCACGTACTCTCAGGAAAAGTACGACATCATCCTCGTATAACCGCAGCCAGCAACGCCAACTGCCGCGCCTCGCGCGATAGCAGATTGCCGGGGTCTGTTCAATTCGATATGTTCGGATTGTGTGTCTTAACGATTCGATTGCAATGAAGTTTGAAACGGATGGCGGTGGGATGTCGTAGCCGATAAGCTCGCGGGCGCTTCGCAGGGTCGAACCCTTTGAAGCGCCTTTTCTTTTGCTTTCGGAGGTTAATGCAATGAAGTCCCTATTCCGTCCGTTCCTGGTGCTGGTTGCAGCGCTGCCGCTGCTTCTGGCTGGCTGCGGCGACAAGGAACCCGAGCAGCGGGCCGCGTTCACGCAGTTCCTGCAAACCCGCATCGTCGACAAGCCCGGCGTGCGCGTGCCCAAACTGACGGATGAGGAACAGAAGTCTATCGGCGACTATGCCTCGCACTACGCGGTGATCACGGATTTCAATACAAGCATGGAAACCTCGGTCAAGCCGCTGACGGGCATCATGCAGAAAGGCGCCGTGCGTTCGCTGAATGACATCGTGACGCGGCGCGACGACCTGAAAGCGGTGCAAGCTTCGCTGAACGACATGGGTGCGGCGTTGAAAGAGCAGCAAGCCCGCGCAGATGCTGCCCGCGCGCAGCTCAAACAGCCCGATGACCTGAAGGCCGTGTACGACAAGGCCTACGAAAAAACCGTCAGCCTGCCGGCGGACACGTTCCGCGATGTGCTGCCGCAACTGAACGCGACGTTCGACAGCAGCCTGAAGATTGCCGATTACGTCGAGGCGCACAAAGCGCAAATCGAAATCTCGGGTGCAATCGTCAAGGTGCAGGACCCGGCCGTGCAAGCCGAGCTGAACCAGATGCTGCAAGACCTGAACGCACAAGCGAAAAACCTGCAACAGGCGCACACGCGCATGCAGGCGCTGATGCTGGGCCGTTAAACCCCATCAAGCGGCCTCGACGCGGTTGCGCCCCGCCGCCTTGGCCCGGTAGACGGCGGCATCGGCCGCTACAACAAGACTCGCCGCCGCATCGCCCTGCCCGGGTATCGCGGTGGCGGCGCCGATGCTGACGGTAACGATACCGCCCTCACTGTCTTCGTGCGGAACGCGCCAATCTGCAACGGCGCGCCGTATGCTCTCGGCGATGGCCACCGCGCGCTGAAGCGTCGTGTGCGGCAGCAGCATCACAAACTCTTCGCCCCCATAGTGCGCCGCCAGATCACGAGGCCGGCGCGCTTTGTTCTTCAAAGCCAACGCCAGCTTCTTCAACAGTTCGTCGCCCTTTTGGTGACAGCACGATCTGCGCCATCACGGACTGGAACAACGCCAGCGTGACCGGCGCGATCAACACCGCGCGCCGAAAAATCAGGGGCGCAAGAACACGTATCGGTGAAAGATGATGATCATCAGGCGTCGAGCTGATGACAAGGCGTCGAGCTGATGACAAGCCGTCGAGCGACGCCCTACCCGCCGCCTGAACTCCGGACGCGCCGCGCCCGGAGGTTCCCTTACGACACCGCGGTCGCAGCGATGCGGAAGGGGAAGGCGCGAACGCCACGTGCCTTGTCCGTCTCGCGGTGCGCATTGATCGCCCAGGCGGTACCCGCTCCGCCTGTCAGCGACATCAGCTGGCGCATCGCGCCCGCCGAAAATCCGCACTGCAACGCCAAGGCCTGGCGTCGGGCAAGCTCAACACCGACAGCGTGCGGCGTCGTGAAACTCCGGTCTGATTGCAGCATGGCAGCCCCCTTGGCAAATGCTCTTCATCAATGAAGAGTCAGTGCGAACCAATCTACCGCAGTCTGTCTGACTTGCGCGTGAAATGATTCGTAAAGTAATGCAAAGGACCGGAAATAGTGCGCTCAGGCCGGCGGATTGACCGGGTTAACCAGCGCCTCGCCGGCGGCCTCGCGATCAGGCTTGTCATTCCTGCCATCGGCGGGGCCGGTCATGTTTCCGTACAGCAACGACCGGCCAGCAAACAGCCCGCCTGCCACTTCCAGGTCAAAACGTTCGGTGTCACGGCGGCGGACGTCTTCGACCACTTCTGCGGCCTCGTCCGCCGGCACGCCGATGGCGCGCAGCGCAGCCTCGCCGAACACCAGCGCGGATTCCAGGGTTTCGCGCACCTGGTAATCCACCCCTTCCTTGGCCAAGGCCAGGGAATGGATGCGGTCATAGGCGCGCACCACGACCCGCACCAACGGGAATTCCGATTTGATCAGCTTGACCATGTGGTTCACGGCCTGCGGGTTGTCGATGCAGATCAGAATGGCGCAGGCGTGCTCGCCGCCCGCGGTGCGCAGCATGTCGATGCGGGTTCCGTCCCCGTAATAGACCTTGACGCCCCACTTGGCAGCAGCCCGGATCGCGTCCGTGTCGATGTCGAGAATGGACACTTTCAAGTCGCGAGCCAGCATCGCCTGGGTGACGATCTGGCCGAAACGGCCGAAACCGACGATCAGCGCGCAGCCGTCCAAATCCCGGGCGACGTCCACGCCTTCCATCGACGGAACCGGTTTGGGCAACAACCAGCGCAACGACAACACGCATAAGGGGGTCAGCGCCATGGAAATGATGACAACGGCGGTCAGGACCGCGCCCGTGTGCGCATCGAAAATGCCGGCTGCGGCCGCCGCGCCGTACAGCACGAAAGCGAACTCGCCGCCCTGAGCCAACAGCGCCGCCCGCGTCACCGCTTCGGCATGCGACGCGCGCAGCAAACGCGCCACGGCATACACGCCCACGGATTTCACCAGCATGAAGACGATGACAGCCGCCAGAATGAGCGGCCATTCGCGCGCCACGGCGGACAAGTCCAGCGACATGCCCACGCCCAGGAAGAACAGGCCCAGCAAAATTCCCCGGAAGGGTTCGACTTCGGCTTCCAATTGGTGACGGAAGGTGGATTCGGACAGCAGCACCCCAGCCAGGAACGCCCCCATGGCCATGGACAAGCCACCCAACTCCATCAACAGCGCCGCCCCCAGCACGACGAGCAGCGCGGCGGCGGTCATGACCTCGCGCGCATGCGCCGCAGCCAACAAGCGGAACAACGGATTCAGCAGCCACCGGCCCGCGGCCAGCAGCGCCAGAATGCAGCCCACTGCAATGGCGGATTGCGTCCAGGGGTCGCCGTGGTCGGTGGTGCCGGCCGGCGCCAGCAAGGCCACCAACGCCAGCAAGGGCACGATGGCCAGATCTTCCAGCAACAAAATGGAGACAATGCGCTGGCCCTGCGCGCTGGTGCTCTCGTCGCGCTCGCCCAAAATCTGCATGACGATGGCCGTGGATGACAGCACAAAGCCCATCGCCGCCATGAACGCTGCCGGGCCGGACAGGCCGGCCAACAAGCCCACTACCGTCAGCAGGCCGCCACAGGCCAGCACCTGGGCCACGCCCAGGCCGAAGATTTCGCCTCTGAGCTTCCAGAGCCGCGACGGCTGCATTTCCAGCCCGATGATGAACAGGAACATCACGACGCCCAGTTCGGCGACGTGCAAGATGGATTTGGGATCGGAAAAGAAGCCAATGCCGAACGGGCCGATGGCAAGACCCGCCGCCAGATAGCCCAGTACGGAGCCCAGCCCAAGACGCTTGAACAAAGGGACGGCAATGACCGCCGCGCCCAGCAGGACGACGACGTTGACGAGTTGATTGCCTTCGATAGGCAGAGCCATAAGGCGCTCCTGGTTTGCACGCAGGCCCAGGGCGCCGAAAGCGCCGCAGGCGGGCTTGCCCCATTTTCCGGCAAACCGGGGGATTGGCAATCAGGAAATTGGCAATCCCCAGCGGCGGCAGGCCGGGCGGGACGATAAAAAAAACCGCCGCGATCAGGACGCGGCGGTTGGGGAGTGGCGGATTTCGCGATCAGTCGTCGCGGAATTGCATCTTGTAGAGCGAGGCATACAGGCCGTTGGCGGCCAGGAGCTCGGCGTGGGGGCCTTGTTCGACGATCTTGCCAGCGTCCAGCACGATGATGCGGTCGGCGTTCTGCACCGTGGACAGGCGGTGGGCAATGACCAGCGTGGTGCGCCCCTTCATCAGCCGTTCCAGCGAGGCCTGAACCTGGCGTTCGGACTCGTTGTCCAGCGCCGAGGTGGCTTCGTCGAGGATCAGGATGGGCGCGTTCTTGATCAGCGCGCGGGCAATCGCCAGACGCTGGCGCTGGCCGCCCGACAAACGGGCCGCATTTTCGCCGACCGGCGTGTTGATGCCCTGCGGCAGGCCTTCCACGAATTCCAGCAGGTTGGCGGCCGCCAGGGCGTCGCGCACCTTTTGCTCGCTGGACTTGCCCAACGCGCCGTAGCCGACGTTGGCGGCGATGGTGTCATCGAACAGCACCACGTCCTGGCTGACCAGAGACAGATGCGAACGCAGGCTGCGCAGCGTCAGTTCGTCAACGGGGGTGTCGTCCACCAGAATCGAACCGCTGTCGGGCAGCACGAAGCGCGGCAGCATATTGACCAGCGTGGTCTTGCCGCTGCCTGACCGGCCCACCAAGGCCACGGTCTGGCCGGGTTCAACGATGAACGAGATGTCGTTGACGGTGTCGCGCTCGGCATCGGGGAAGCGATGCTTGACGTGGCGGAACTCAACCTTGCCGCGCACGGGTTCGGGCAGTTCTTTGGTGCCGGTGTCTTTTTCGGGCGTCTGGTCGATCAGCGTGAATACGCTTTCGGCCGATACAAGCATCTTCTGCATGCGGGCGGCAACGTTCGTCAGGCGCTTGATGGGGTCGAAAATCTGCGCCAGCGCGGCCATGAACGAGGCAAAGCTGCCCACCGTCAGCGAACCGCTGTTGGCCTGGCTGAGCGCCACCGCGATGACGGCGCCCACGGAAATTGAAATGCAGACCTGCGTCAGCGGCGTCAGGGCGGCATCCGCCGTGGCGGTGCGCATGGCGTAGCGGCGCAGGCGGCGGCTGACGAAATCGAAACGGCCGCGCTCGACTTCAAAACCGTCGAACAGCTTGATGACGCGCTGGCCGTCGATGCCCTCGCCGACCACCCGAGTCAGTTCGGCATTCATGTTGACGGTGTCGCGGTTGATGCGGCGCAGGCGCTTGATGAAGAAGCGCGAGATCAGGACCGACACGGGCAGCATGACCAGGATGATCAGCGTCAGCACCCACGACATGTAAAGCAGCACGCAGATCAGCGCGATCACGACCAGGGTTTCGCGCACCAGCACCGTAATGACGTCGGTGGCGTAGCCCGTGACGTTGCCGGCGTCGATGGTGAAGCGGTTGAGCAGGCGGCCGGTGTCGCCGCGCTTGAAGTCGGCATCCGGCAGGCCCAGCAGGCGCTCGAACATGTCGCGGCGCATGCCCAGCAGCACATTGTTGGCCACCCAGGCCAGCAAATAATCGCTGAAGAAGTTGCAGATGCCGCGCAACAGGATCAGGCCGACGACGGCCAGCGGCAAGGCCCAGACGTAATAAGGTTTGGACCCGGAGAAGCCGCCGTCCAGCAAGGGCTTCATAATGACGGCCAGCACCGGCTGCGTGGCCGCTGCGCCCGCCATCAACAGGACGGCCAGCAACAAGCCCTTCCAGTAGGAACCCACGCGGCTGTAGATCCGGCTCCAGAGTTCAGCTTTGACGGGGTGGGAATCCGCGGGGGTGTTGCGTGCGGCAGAATTCAAAGGGAGCACTCGCTTTTATACAATTGTGCCCAGGATTGTACTGGCTACGCGCCAACGCGCTCTGCCGCCCCACCCCATTTCAGCCTAAATAGCCACACGCCCACCCATGTCCGATATCAGTTGTTTATACGTCCGGTTGCCCAATTGGGTGGGCGACGTCTGCATGAGCCTGCCCAGCCTGCATGCGCTGCACGCCAGCGGCTTGCCGCTAGTGATCTGCGCGCGCCCCTGGGCCCGCGACCTGCTTGATGGCGTGGCCAAGCAGGACTTCATTCCCATGCGCGGCAAGGTCGGCCCCGACCGCGCCGCCGTCAGCGCCCATCGGCGCAGCTTGGGCGCCCTGGGGCGCCGCGCCCGGGGCCTGCTGCTGCCCGACTCGCTATCCAGCGCGCTGGTGTTCCGGCTGGCGGGCCTGCCGTCCGCGGGTTATCGGGACGATGGCCGCAGCTTTCTGCTGCGCTGGCCCGTGGCCAAACCCGATGACTCGCTGCATGCCGTGCAGTCCTGGCATTACCTGACCCGCCAGGCGCTCACCCGCTGGGGGCTGCCCGCCGGCCCCGCCCAGCCAGGCCCGACGCTGGACCTGCCTTTGACGCCGGCGCACCAACAGGTGGCCGACCAGGCGTTGGCGGCAGCCGGCCTGGTTGCGCAACGCTTCGTGCTGATCGCTCCCACCGCCACCGGCCTGCACAAGGGCAAGATCAAGGTCTGGCCCGGATTCGATACACTGACGCGCGCCTTACAAGCCCAGGGCCATACCGTGGTAATGTGCCCCCCTCCGGCCGAAACCGACGAGGCGCGGCGCAATGCACCGACGGCGCAATTGCTGCCTCCCTTGTCGCTGGGCGCCTTTGCCGCATTGACGGCTCGGGCATCGCTGGTGATTTGTAACGATTCTGGCGTCTCGCACGTCGCCGCGGCGGCCTCCGCCCGGGAGCTCGCGCTGTTTGGCGTGACCCGCCCGGGACGAACGGGCCCGTGGTCGCCGCGTGCGGTTTGCGTCGGGTCGGAAGAAGCTTGGCCGTCCGTCGAAGCAGTTCAACAGCAGGCGATGACCCTGCTGGGCGAGACGAAGTAATCAGGATAGTTTTCACATGCCCCTTTCCAGCTACCTTGCAAATCTGATCATTCCCTACAACTTGTGCGTGACGTTGGTCATCGTCGGCTTGGTGCTGGGCTGGTTCCGGCTACGCAAGACCGGCGGGGCCATCATCGCCGCCGGCTTACTCTGGGCGCTGGCCTGGTCGCTGCCGGCCACCTCGCTATGGCTGGGCGGCGCGCTGGAAAGCCGCTATCCGCACCTGCCTCCTACCGAGTCCCCCACCGCCGACGCCATCGTCGTGCTGGGCGGCAACACCGCCAACGGGCGCGCCAACTGGTTCCTGCCCTATGACAAGGACACGGCCGTGGTCCGCGTGGACACCGCTGCCCAGTTGTATCTGGCCGGCCGCGCGCCCAAGGTGCTGCTGTCCGGCGGCGCGCTGGAAGGCGATGTCAGCGAAGCGCGTGGCATGGCGCATGCCATCCGCCAGCAAGGCGTGCCCGAGTCGGCCCTGATCCTGGAAAACTCCAGCCGCACCACGTATGAAAACGCCGCCTTGACCGAGGACGCGCTCAAGTCGCGCGGTATCGAAAAGGTGCTGCTCGTGACGTCCGCATTGCATATGCCGCGCGCCATGGCGGCATTTTCCAAGCAGGGCGTGGAAGCCATCGCCGCCCCGGCTCCGCCGCAAATCGTCGCGCCTGCGGATGGGTCGTTGTCGCTGTGGGTGCCTGACCAGCGCACGTTCGACGCCAGCCGCTCCATCATCAAGGAATACGCGGGCCTGTTCGTCTATTGGTTGCGCGGATGGGTATGAGCCTGACGGCGGCCGCCCTGGAATGCCGGGCGGGATGCGGCGCCTGTTGCATCGCGCCGTCGATCACCCGGCCGATTCCGGGCATGCCGGAAGGCAAGCCGGCAGGCGTGCCCTGTATTCAGTTGCTGCCGGACATGCGCTGCGCGATCTTCGGCCAGCCTGGCCGGCCAGATTTCTGCGGCGGGCTACAGCCGCAACACGAGATGTGCGGCCCGACCCGCGAACACGCCATTTTGTGGTTAGGGGATCTGGAAAGAGCGACGGCGCCGGGGCGCTGAAGCCACGCGTTTCTGCGCCGCCCGTCTTTGCTTCACGCTTGCTTGGGTCACCCTTACTTGGGTCACCCTTGCTTGGGTCACCCTTACTTGGGTCTCCCTTGCTTGGATCACCCTTGCTTGGGTCACCTTGCTTGGATCACCCCTTGCTTGGTTCACCTTCCTTGCGTCACCCTAGCTTGCGTCGCCTTCCTTGCGTCACGCCTGCTTGCGCGCGTCCAGCACCTTGTCGTACAGCGCCTCGTACCGCGCAGCCACCGTTTCCCAGCTCTGATCCCGCGCGATCTCCAGGCCGCGTTCGGTCAACGCCGCCCGCAGCGCCGGTTCCGAACCCAGCCGTTCCAACGCCTGCGCCAGTTGCGCGCCGTCTCGCGGATCTTGCAGGATCAACGCGTCCTTGCCCGCCGACAGGTACTGCGCAAAGCCGCAGTACGCCGGTGAACTGACCACAACCGGCAGCCCATGCGACATTGCCTCAAGCGGCGCCATGCCGTAGCTGTCGTTCAGCGTGGGGTGCGCATAAATGTCCGCCGCGCTGAAATACTGGGCAACTTCAGGAGTGGGATCAACCAGCGTGACGCGGTGCGCGATACCGTTGGCCGCACGAACCCGATCCCGGGTCGGCGCATCGGCCCCCACGACCAGCAGCTTGTAATGCGACGGCAACTGCGCCAGCGCATCCAGCAAGGCGGGCAGACCTTTGCGCAAGGGGTTGCGCGCCACCAGCAGGCAGCCAACCGTGCCGGCATCCCAGCCCAGACGGGCGCGGGTTGCCTCGCGTCCCGCCGCCATATCATCCGACGGCAGCTTGACCCCGGGCGCGATGATATCCACGGGCAGCTCCTGGCCGTAGCTGCGGTGCAACTGGTCCATGATCAAGCCCGACACCGCCACCACGCGCCGGCCGGACGCACGGCGCACGCGCAGCTTTTCAAGCAGCAGATAGGTCGCCAGACGCGGGCTTAGCCAGGCGGTGACGCGCTTGAGCGGCTTGACGCGGGTGACGCGGTTGTAGCGAACCGGCGTCACGTGCATGACCTGGATTTCTCCGGCCCAGCCGTTCATATGCGAGTGCACGATGTCGAAGCGGCCGCGCGTGAGGCGGTCGGCGCGCCACGCAAAATACAGCACGCGCATCCAGCTGGGCAGCCAACCCGGAAAACGGACGGGCAGAAACGGAAACGGCAGGTCGCTGTCGAAATCGCGCGCGACGATGGACACATCGTGCCGCTGGCCCAACACCCGCATCAGCTCCACGCCATAGGCCTCGGCGCCTCCGAAGCGGTTGCCGAAGCGGTCGACCAACAGCGCGATGCGAAGCCGCCGCTCAGCGGCGCCGGCGGGTGTCTTCATACCGGGTGAGGCACTTCTGAAGGAAGCGGATGATGTTGGTGGAACGCGCCACCGTCACCCGAGGCAGACCGAACGGATCGTCGGATGCCGCAGCCAGGCCGCGCTGGGTCAGCGTGGCGTTGTCGTAGCCGGCCTCGCGCGCCATGGCGCGATGTTCGGGGCCGTGATCGCCGTAGGGATAGCAGAAGGCCGTCACGGGCGCGCCCAGCGCCTGTTCCAGTTCGTCCTTGGATTCGACGATCTGGCGCCGCGCCTCGTCGGGCGACATTTCGGGCAAGTGCACGTGGTCCAGCGTATGCGAGCCAACCTCGTTGCCGGCCTGGGCCCATTCACGCATTTCGCCCACGGTCATCAGCGCCGAAAAGGGAATGCCCTTTTGCAAATCCCAGACGTTGCCGCCGTCGAACTGGCGCGCCACGAAATAGTTGGTGGCGGTAAAACCGAGTTCGGTCAGCACGGGCATCGCGTTGTGGTGCACGTTGCGATAGCCGTCATCGAACGTAATGCCGAACACCTTGCCCTGACGCTCGCCGCGCACATAGGGCATGACATCGCGCATCGACAAACCGCGATACCCCAGGCGGCGCATCCAGCGCATTTGGCGCGCGAAGCTGTCGGGGTGCACGGTCAGCCCACGAAACGGCGTGCCTTTGGGATTAGGCTCGCCGATCTGGTGGTACATAAGAATGGGGATAGACATAGGCCGGATTATAGGCCCGGGCGTCCATCCAGCGTACGCTGGTAGACCTCGACTGTGGCGGAGGCGAAACGATCAAGGTTGAAGTCGCGCAAGGCGGTCTCGCGGGCCTTCGCACCCATCGCGCGCACCGTGTCGGGATGGTCCAGCATGAAGCGCAACTTGTCCGTCATGGCAGCCACATCACGCACCGGCACGATCCAGCCGTCAACGCCGTCGGTGACGTTTTCAGGCAGGCCGCCCGCGTTGCTCACCAGCGCGGGCAAACCCAGCGCCATGATCTCGCGGCAGGCGAACGACAGCGCTTCGCGGTACGACAATACGAAGCCAGCGTGGCAGGACGCCAGCGCGGCGCGCACATCGTCCAGCAGGCCCGGAAAACGCACCTGGTCGATCATGCCCAGTTCGCGCACGCGCGCCAGCTTGGCTTCCGACGGCGGGTCGCCCGCCACCATCAGCAACACGCGGGCCTTGTCCGCGGGGGGCAAGGCGGCAACTGCCGCTACCAGGTCCAGCCACCCCTTGTCGTAATCGGTACCGCCCGCGCTCCCCAGCAACAGCTTGCCCTGCCAGTCGGGGCCGAAGATCAGCGCGCGCAACTTGTCCAGGCTTTCGGGCGGCGGCGGCGCGAAGAAATTCGTGTCGATGCCGTGGCGGATGGTCGTGATGGGACGCTTGCGGTAGGGCGACTGCTGCATCAGCCCCTGCACGTAGTCACTGACCGCAATACTGTGGTCAGTCGCCAGCGCCACACGCAGCTTGTGGCCGAAGCTGGCAAGCGGGTGGTCGTTGTGCTTGGTGAAGACGATGCGCGGGCGGCGCGCCATGCCCAGCGTGGCCAGCATGACCTGCTTGTGGTCGGCCGAACCGTTGGCGTGAATGATGTCGAAACGCCCCGTCTTGATCAGGCGGCGCAGCTTCGCGCGGTCCTTGAACCAGGACGACGGGCGCGTGGTGTACAGCATGTCTACGACGGTCACGCCGGGAATGGCGCGAGCGTAGCGGTACAGGCGGCTCGTGGGCGGCGCGGCCACGGTGATCTCGTGACTGCGCGCCAGCGCCTTCGCCAGGTTGATGATGTAGGTGACGTGCCCCCCGCCGTTGTTGGCGTGGAAGTTCGTGTACAGGATTTTCACTTCTGCTTCTCGGCCAGGAACATCAGCTTGGAATAGCGGAAGAAGCTGCCCGCCGCTGCCGTCACCGCCAGCACCAGACCGTGCCGGCCATCCAGGAAGCCGCGACGGATTAGGTAGATGCGCACGAACGTCCAGAAGCCATGGCCCAGCGCGCCAAAGACCGAGGTGCGACGCCCTTTGGCGTACATCATCGCAGCGGCGTCCGACGAATAACGGTTGACCTTGTTGATCAGCGCGTCCAGGTTGTCGTAGGGGTAGTGATTGAAATAGCCCTGCATTTTCAGGGGCTGGCCGTTGGCCGGCACCACGCGTTCATGCACGGCGGCATCCGTAAACCGCGCCGTGCCGCGCTTGAACAAGCGCAAGACGTAGTCGGGCCACCAGCCGCTATGGCGGATGTCTTTTCCGCAAAAGTTGGACAGGCGCGCAATCTCGTAGGCGTCGGCGCGCGGGTTCGCCAGCACGTCCTGGATCTCGCGGGCCAGCTCGGGCGTGACGCGTTCGTCGGCGTCAATGGACAGCACCCAATCGCCAGTGGCCAAGTCCAGCGCGCGATTTTTCTGCGGACCGAAGCCGGGCCAGTCAGGCGTGATCTCGACACGCGCGCCCAGCGCCTGCGCCAGTTCGACCGTGCCATCGGTACTGCCCGAATCCACCACGATGAATTCGTCGGCGAAGGCCACGGACTTGAGGCAAGCGGCAATATTCGCCGCTTCGTTCTTGGTGATGATGATGACTGATAGCTTCATCCGCGATTCCTAAGACGCTTTTTCCAGGCTTTCCAGGCGTGATAGCGCGGCCCCCAGAACGGGTCGCGCGACAGCCAGATGCGCCGGTTCAACCAGGTTCCGCCTTGATTGCGCACCGCGAAACGATAGATGTGTTCGGGGTCCGCGCCGGGCGTGTTCTRGCCAAAAGGGTCGGTAGTGTACAAGTGCGCGAAACCGGCCTGGCGCGCCGCGTCCACATAGTCCGCGTCGAAATAGCCTTGCGGCCAGCACAGGTGATCACTGACGGCCCCCAGGCGGCGCACAAGGGTGTCGCGCGAGTCGTGCAGTTCTTGTGCGATATGGGCGCGCTTGGCGTTGACATCGGCGCCGCAGACTTTGTCCCAGCGCGTGTGGGTGTGCGTATGGGAATGGAATTCGAACGTGCCGGCCGCCTGCATGGCTTCGATCTCGCTCCAACGCAGCATGGCCTCGTCGGTGCGGCCCGCGGCCACCAATTGTTTACAGGCGTCGTGATCGGGCGTGGCGGGCAAGGCGCCGCCCTGCCCCGCATGCGGCCGCACGGGGCCGTCGCCGATCCAACCCGTGATGGTGAACAACACCGCGCGCATGCCATGGCGCGCCAGGATGGGATGCGCGTGCACCCAGTTATTCAGATAGCCATCATCGAACGTGATCAGCACCGAACGCTCGGGCGCTGCGCCGCCTGCCAGATAAGCGGCGAACTGAGCCGCGGACAACGATTGATAACCTGCCTGCGCCAGACGCGAGACCTGAGCCTCGAAGACGTCCGGCGTTGCCGCAATCATGCCGCCCGCGGGGGTGACATGGTGGTACATCAGCACAGGAACGTTGGGCGCATTCATGCGCCGCGCTCCGCCAGCCATTTCAGGTACACCGCTTCCGTCGATTCGGCCAGCCGGGCGGGCGAAAACACGGCCTCTTCCCAAACCATCTTGCGGCCGGCCTCGCCCATGCGATGGCGCAGGTCCGGGTCGTCAATCAGCCGTTGCAAGGCGTTGGTCAAGGCTTCAGGATTCTTCGGCGGCACCAGAATGCCCGTAACGCCGTCGCGGAACATTTCCGATACGCCGCCCACATTGGTGCCCACCACCGGCAGACCGCTGGCCTGGGCTTCGACGTACACGGTGCCCGACGCTTCCTGCTGCGTGGCCAGCGCAAACACGTCGAATCCGGCCAACAGGTTAGGCACATCACGGCGCATCCCCATCAGATGGATGCGATGCTGCAAGCCCAGTTGGGCGATGTAATCCTGCGTTTGCTCGAAGACGGGTGAACCGCCCCCGATGAACACCAGGTGCAGCTTGGGCCGGCTGGTCATCAGCGGAACCATCGCGTCGATCAGATCCTTGTGGCCTTTGGTGGCGCGCATGACGGCCACGCAGCCCACGACGATGTCGTCATCGGCCAGCCCGAGTTCATCGCGCAGGGTCGAGTGTTCGACCGGCGCCGGCAACACGATGGGCGAATACACGGTCGCCACCCGGTTTGCCGGCACACCACGCTCGATCAGGTAGTGGCGCACGTGGTCGCTGACCGTAGTGACCCGGTGCGGCAGCCACGTGTAGGACCACATCGACCCCACCTTGTTGGACAGGTGGCGCGTGCGGACGATGAGGGGCGTACCGGCCAGCCGGCCGGCCATCGCCGCAATGACCGTGTCGCGCCGGCTGTGCGTATTGAGCACATCAAAGCGCCCTTCCTTCAGGATGCCGCGCACGGCGGCCACGCCCTTCAGGTAGTTGACGGGTCCGTCCATGTCGACTTTGTGCACGGTAAACCCCGCGTCTGACAGCCGTTCGACCAGCATGGCCCGGGATTGGCAGATGGCTTCAACATGATGGCCGCGCGCACGCATGGCCGTCATTTCCTTGAAGATCCGCCCTTCCTGACCGCCAAAGCTGGTGGCCGCTTCAGAATGCACGATACGCAGTTGTTGCATCAATAGGTCACCTCAACCCCATTGGGTTTGGTCCAGGCGTTCAGATTGTCGAGCAGGGTGTCGGCCATGCGAACGCGCCACTCTTCGCCCAGCCGGACCGTGCACAGAAAATTATTCTTGGTGTAGACAATATCGACCGGCACGCCGGGGATGCCGTTCTCGGGTTCAGCCCGGAATGGATTCAGCATCTGGCGCAAACGCGCGGCGTCGGCCGAGCCGTTGAGCGTGACGCGCAGCGACTTGGCGCGCGCTTCGCGAGCCAGTTGCAGGTCGTACAGCTGTTCGGCCACGATGCGCATGCCGCCCGAGTAGTCATCGTTGCTGACCTTGCCCTGGACGATGACCAACTGGTCTTCGCGCAAGCGGTTGCGGTGCTTCTCGTAGAGTTCGTTGAACACCGAGATTTCCACCTGCGCGGTGCCGTCGTCCAGCACGGCAAACACCATCTTGCCGCGGCGGGTCATCATGACGCGCACGCTGGCCAGCACGCCGCACATCCATTGCAGGTCGCGTTGCGGTTCCACGCGCGCCAGCTGCATTGGCACGATGCGGCGCACTTCGTCGCGCCACGCGTCAAACAAGTGGCCGCTGTAGTAATAACCCAGCGCCGACTTTTCTTCGGTCAGCTTTTTGTGCAGGTCCCACGGGGCAACCTTGGCCAATTCGCCAGCCACCACATCGCTGCTGTCGTCACCGAACAGCGACGCCTGGTTGGCGCTGCGGGCCGCTTGTTCGGCGGCTTCCATGGCGGTTGGCACCGAGGCCAGCATCGCGGCGCGGTTCGGCTCGATGGTGTCGAACGCGCCGGCCTTGATCAGCGCTTCGATCGTGCGGCGGTTGACGGCGTTCTTGCTGACGCGGCGGCAGAAGTCGAACAGGTTCAGGAACGGGCCGCCTTCCTTGCGCGCACGCAGGATGTCTTCGACAGCGCCCTGCCCCGTGCCTTTGACGGCGCCCAGGCCGTAGCGCATGGTGCGCGGCGGTTTGCCCTTTTCGGTGTGCTTGTCGGCCACCGGTTCGAAGCGGTAGCCCGAGAAGTTGACGTCCGGCGGCAGCACTTCCACGCCGTTGTCCTGGGCGTCGCGGCAGAAGATCTGGACCTTGTCGGTGTCGTCCATATCGGACGACATGGTGGCGGCCAGGAATTCGGTCGGGTGATAGGCCTTGAGCCAGGCGGTCTGGTAGGAAATCAGCGCGTAAGCGGCCGAGTGCGACTTGTTGAAGCCGTAGCCCGCAAACTTTTCCATCAGGTCGAACAGCTTGACGGCCAGGTCCGGGTCGTGGCCCTTTTCCTTGGCGCCTTGCTCGAAGAGCTCGCGGTGCTTGGCCATTTCCTCAGGCTTTTTCTTGCCCATGGCGCGGCGCAGCAGGTCGGCGCCGCCCAGCGAGTAGCCCCCGATGATCTGCGAGATCAGCATCACCTGTTCCTGGTAGACGATGACCCCGTAGGTGCTCTTCAGGGTGCCTTCCAGGTCGTTGTGGAAGTAGTCCACCGCGGCGCGGCCGTGCTTGCGGTTGACGAAGTCGTCCACCATGCCCGATTCCAGCGGCCCCGGACGATACAGGGCCAGCATGGCGATGATGTCTTCGAACGTGTTCGGCCGCAGCTTCTTCAGCAGTTCCTTCATGCCGCGCGATTCCAGCTGGAACACGGCCGTGGTGTTGGCGTCGCACAGAATCTTGTAGGCGGCCGGGTCGTCGAGTTCGAGCGCCATGACGTCGAAGTCGCGCTTGTCGGCGTTGAACTGGCGCACGTAGCGCACGGCCCAGTCCAGGATGGTCAAGTTGCGCAGGCCCAGGAAGTCGAACTTCACCAGGCCGGCGGCTTCGACGTCGTCCTTGTCGAACTGCGACACCGCGCTGTTCTCTTGGCCCGGCTGGCAATACAGCGGGCAGAAGTCGGTGAGCTTGCCGGGCGCAATCAGCACGCCGCCTGCGTGCATGCCGATGTTGCGGGTCAGGCCTTCCAGCGGCTTGGCCAGGTCGACCAGCGCGCGCACTTCTTCTTCCTGTTCGTAGCGGTCCTTGAAGGCGGGTTCGTCCTTCAGGGTGCGTTCCAGCGACCAGGGGTCCATCGGGTTGAACGGGATCAGCTTGGACAGGCCGTCGCAGAACATATAGGGCATGTCCAGCACGCGGCCGGCGTCGCGGACCACGGCTTTCGCGCCCAGCGTGCCGAACGTGGCGATCTGGCTCACGGCGGCGCGGCCGTATTTTTCCTTGACGTAGTCGATGACGCGTTCGCGGTTGTCCTGACAGAAGTCGATATCGAAGTCGGGCATGGAAACCCGTTCGGGGTTCAGGAAGCGCTCGAACAGCAAGTCATAGCGAATCGGGTCCAGGTCGGTAATGCCCAGCGCGTACGCCACGAGCGAACCCGCGCCCGAGCCCCGTCCCGGCCCCACCGGCACGCCGTTGTTCTTACCCCAGTTGATGAAGTCTTGAACGATCAGGAAGTAACCCGGAAAGCCCATCTGGATGATGGTCTTGCATTCCCAGCGCAGGCGTTCGTAGTACTGCTCGCGCTTGGACTCGCGTTCGGCCTCGTCGGGGAACAGGAACGCCATGCGCTTTTCCAGGCCCTCTTCCGACAGCTGGACCAGATAGTCGTCCAGCGTCACGCCTTCGGGCGTGGGGAAGTTGGGCAGGCGCGGCTTGCCCAGCACCAGGCTCAGGTTGCAGCGCTTGGCAATTTCAACCGTGTTGGCCAGCGCCGAGGGCACGTCGGCGAAACGCCGGGCCATTTCTTCGGAGCTGAGCAGGTATTGCTCTTTGGTGAACCGGCGCACGCGGCGCGGGTTGGCCAGTATTTCGCCTTCGGCGATGCAGACGCGGGCCTCGTGCGCCTGGAATTCATATTCGTCCAGGAACTGCACCGGGTGCGTGGCCACCACCGGCAGGCCGGCTTCGCCCGCCAGCCGCATGGCGGCTTGGGTATAGGCCTCGTCGCCGTCCATGCCGGCGCGTTGCAGCTCAATGTAGTAGCTGCCCGGAAACAGGTGCGCCCATTGGCGCGCCAGCGCCAGCGCGGAGACGGCGTTGCCGGCGTCCAGCGCCTGGCCCACGTCGCCCATGCGCCCGCCCGACAGGGCGATCAGGCCCTCTTGCCCTTGCAGCCATTCGCGGCGGATCTCCGCGCGGCCCTTGCCCTGGTTTGTCAGGAAGGCCTTGGACAGCAGTTCGCACAGGTTCAGGTAGCCCTGGTGGTTGCGCACCAGCAAGAGCAAGCGGAAAGGCTTGGCGGGATCGTCGTCATTGGTCAGCCAGACATCGCAACCCGCGATGGGCTTGACCCCCGCGCCGCGCGCGCCTTTATAGAACTTGATCAGGCCAAAAAGGTTCGACAGATCGGTCAGCGCCACGGCGGGCTGGCCCAGCTTGGCGACGCGCTTGATAAGGTCGGAAATGCGCACAATGCCGTCCACAACCGAAAACTCGGAGTGAACGCGCAGATGCACAAAGGGGGGCGGATTTGTTACGGCTTCGGACATAGCGGGAATTGTACCTAGGGATCACGGTCCAAGCGGATGCGTCTGAGATTCCGCAAAGGGCGCACCACGGACCTTGTGTAACAATACTAGGTAGACCTGACCCTTCTGTCGCAGGACAACGAATACGTTATGAAATGGTTAATCCCCGGGATCTGGCTGGCCGCCATCCTGTTCGCCCACTTCCGAGGCCGAGTCAAACTGCCGCTGGGCCGGCAAATGTTGGACCACTCGGTACTGCTGGCCCCGATCAACGCCTTCATGGTGTTGACCTCGCGCGTGCCCTCTACGCCCTACCTGACAACGAGCGAAATCGCCGAACTCAAGGTGCTGGACGACAACTGGGAAACGATCCGCGAAGAAGCCGTGCGAATGGCCGAGCTGCGCCGCATCAAGGCGGCCGACTCCCACAACGACATTGGTTTCAATTCCTTCTTCAAGTACGGCTGGAAGCGCTTCTACCTGAAGTGGTATGACGCCCGCCACCCGTCAGCCGAAGAACTCTGCCCCAAGACTGTCGCCATTCTGAAGACGCTGCCCAAGGTCAAGGCCGCGATGTTCGCCGAGCTGCCCCCCGGCGGCCAGCTGAACCCGCACCGCGACCCGTTCGCGGGCTCATTGCGCTACCACCTGGGCTTGGTCACGCCGAACGACAACCGCTGCCACATCATCGTCGACGGCGAATCCTATAGCTGGCGCGATGGCGAAAGCGTGGTGTTCGACGAAACCTACGTGCACGAAGCCTATAACCACACCGACCAGAACCGCATCATCCTGTTCTGCGACGTGGAACGCCCGCTGAAGTGGCGCTGGGCCGAAGCCTTCAACCGCTGGTTCGGACGCGTCGTCATGTCGGCCGCCAGTTCGCCCAACGACGGCAACGACCAGACCGGCGCCATCAACAAGCTGACGCACGCGCATTACGTCATCGACCAGAAGCGCAAGGCCTTCAAGACCTGGAACCGCACCGTTTACAAAGCCACCAAGTTCGGCTTGATCGCGCTGGTTATCCTCGGCTTCATCGCGTTGTAAACCAGCAGACTTCGGCCTTCATCTCGCCCCAAAAAGCGGCCCCCTGCGCGGGGCCGCTTTCTTTTTTCCTGATCTCAAACCGGCTCGCGCTCCGGCAGCGTCAACAGGCCGGTGTGGTAGTCGTACCCGTAGATTTCGCCGTACCGGCCCCACTCCACCGCAATCTTCATGACCCGCTCGGCTTCGTCGGGCTTCAAGAATTCTTCCAGCGAATTCAGGAAGTCCTTTTCGGGCAAGGCGCCCGTAGGTTCTTGTTCCAGGCTGTGGCGAATGTGCGCGGCCAGCGGCACGTGCGCCAGCAATTGGCGCCCGAAGATGGCCTGCTTCTGGCTTTGATCCGCCTGCACGTAGCGTTGGCCCAGCGGCGTCAGGAAGATGTCGCCCCGATCAATCTGCGCCAGGCCGAACAGGCCCAGCGCTTCGCAGGCGGGCAGCAAGTCGTCATCCGCAATCTCGGCTTCTTCGGCCAGCTTGGGCAAGTCGGCGCGGCCATTGAACGGCGCCTCCGCCAACACATCCAGCACGCCCTCCATGCGGTCGACTTCCGTTTGCGGAAAGCGATAGCCCAGACCTTGCTGACGCGGCGTGGGCACGCCGTGCGCCGGACGCATCGTCATCAGCGCGTAGACCTCGTCGATCAGCGCGCGCACCTGCGGCGAATCAGCGTCCCGCGGACGCGGCAATCCGATCATGATCTGGCTGCGTACCCGGCCTGGGTCGCTGTCGAACACGATGATGCGGTCGGCCATCATCACGGCTTCTTCGATGTTGTGCGACACGATCAGGATGCCCTTGGTCGAAATACGGCTTTCGTCCCAGAGCTCCAGCATGTCGTCACGCAGGGTTTCGCCGGTCAGCACGTCCAGCGCCGAGAACGCTTCGTCCATCAACAGCACGTCGGGGTTCATGACCAGCGCACGCGCGATGCCCACGCGCTGGCGCATGCCGCCCGACAGTTCGCGCGGCAAGGCGCCGCCAAAACCGCCCAGGCCGATCAAGTCCAGCACGGCGTCAGCCCGCTTCGCGCGCTCGGCTGCTGGCACGCCCTGGGCTTCCAGCCCCAGCTCGACGTTCTGCTGCGCGGTCAGCCACGGGAACAAGGCGAACGACTGGAACACCATCGAAATGCCCGCGGCCGGCCCGTACACCGGCTGGCCGCGGTACGTGACCGTGCCTTGGTCGGCGTTGACCAGCCCGGCCATGATGCGCAGCAAGGTGGACTTGCCCGACCCGGACTTGCCCAGCAAGGCCACGATCTCGCCTTCCTTCAAGGTGAAATCCACGTGTTCGAGCACATGGCGCGCGGTGCCATCGGCGGCGCGGAAAGACTTGCCGACGTCGTGCAGTTCGATCAGGACGTTGGGATTCATGACAACTCCTAGCGGCCGCGGTCTTCGGCCAGCAGATACAGCTTGCGCCAGAAAAATCGATTCAACAGCATCACGAAGACGCACATCACGCCAATGCCCAGCGCGATGCGGTGAAAGTCGCCCTGCTCGGTCATCTGCTTGATGTAGCTGCCCAGGCCGTCGGCAACCAGCGAGGTTTTGCCCCACGACACGTATTCGGCCACGATGCTGGCGTTCCACGACCCGCCGCTGGCGGTGATGGCGCCGGTGATGAAGCTGGGAAAGACGGCGGGC
Source organism: Achromobacter sp. 01N37 (assembly GCF_056399725.1). Lineage (NCBI taxonomy): Bacteria > Pseudomonadati > Pseudomonadota > Betaproteobacteria > Burkholderiales > Alcaligenaceae > Achromobacter > Achromobacter sp. 01N37. Next base: position 2,166 of record NZ_JBFTRX010000028.1, on the reverse strand, counting down.
AGGTAGACCCGGCGCCAGCGCAGCCACCCTTTCAACCCGAGGTTGTCCGCCGCCAGCCGCAATTCGTTGGGGATGGTGGACGCGCCGGCGACGACGTTAAAGAGGATGTACCACTGGGTGCCGAAGATGATCAGCGGGCTGAGCCAGATGTTGGGGTTCAACTGCCAGGCCACCATGACGTACACCACGGCCGGAAACAGCAGGTTGACCGGAAACGCGGCCAGAAACTGCGCCACCGCCTGGACGCGCTGCGAATACCGGGGACGCAACCCKATCCAGACGGCCACCGGCACCCAGACCAGCGACGCCAGCCCAATCAGCAGCATGACGCGCACAAGCGTAATGCCGCCCAGCCCCAGCACATGCAGCACTTCGCCCCAACCCACGTCTTCGTGTACGAACACCACGAGCTTGTAGGTCGCGAGCAAGGCGGCGGCCGCGAGCAAGGCATCCCACACGCGGGTCCAGCGCGGATCGGGCGCTTTGGCGCGAGCGCGGATGGAGGTGCCGTCGTAAGACACGCTGAACCAGCCCAGCGCACGCCGCATGGCGGCCCAGAAAGCGTTCGACACCGCTTGCATCCAGCGGCTGCGCCGCGTCCAGTCCAATAGCCACGACTGCTGCGCGGCGTCGCCCTGCGATTCCTCGAACCGGAATTTGTCGGCCCAGGCCAGCAGCGGGCGGAAGAAGAGTTGGTCGTATAGCAGGATGCCCGCCATCATCGCGCCGATGGCCCAGGCGATGGCGTGGCCGTCTTCGGCCTGGATGGCGACAGCGATGTACGACCCGATGCCGGGCAACTTGATGTCTTGCCCCGCCACCGAAATGGCTTCGGCCGCGACCAGGAAGAACCAGCCGCCCGACATGGACATCATCATGTTCCACAGCAGCCCCGGCGTGGCGTAGGGCAGCTCCAGGCGCCAGAACCGCTGCCATCCGGACAGCCGGAATATCCGCGCGGCTTCGTGCAGTTCAGCCGGTACCGTCCGCATGGATTGATACAGGCTGAACGCCATGTTCCAGGCTTGGGACGTAAAGATGGCGAAGATGGCGGCGCATTCAACACCCAGCAGATTGCCGGGAAACAACGCGATGAACGGCGCGATGGCGATGGCCTGGAATCCCAGGATGGGAACGGACTGCAAGATGTCCAGCATGGGAATCATCGCTTTCTCGGCCGTGCGGTACTTGGCGGCGATGGCGGCGAAGACAAAGCTGAACAACAGGGAGAAGCCCAGCGCGGTGAACATCCGGAGGATGGTGCGCAGGAGGTAATACGGAAGATAGACCGGGTCCAGCGAGATAGGCAGTTCTTCACCGAGGGCGAAGGGACGGCTCATCTGAGACGCCCCGTAAGCCATGACGGCCAGCACGCCCAACACCAGGGGTAAGAGCGCCCAGTCCCAGCGATTCGGGGTGGAACGGGAGCCGGGCTTCGAACGAGTCCGGGGGGTGAATAACTCGAACATGTTGGGGATGTTCCAGGGCGCGGTGAGAGGGGCCAGCGAATTGGAGCATAACGAGATGACGGGGGTCTGAATTGGGGGGTTGTGGTTTTTTTTGGGGAGGGTTGTTGGGACGAGGAGGGTTCTTGTGACGCCCGCGGTGTCGGGGGCCTGGGGTGCGCGGGGCAACGATTGCGGTCCGGAGCCTTCGCTCCGGACTTCCCCGTCGTCATCTTCGTCCAGGCCTTCGGCCTTCCCTTCAGATTCCCTCGGGCTTATCGACGCCCCGCGCACCCCAGGCCCCCGACACCACGGGCTCAGGAAGTTGCAATCTGACGTCAGCGGGGGAGACCGGCTTTCTTAGGGTTCTCACCACGAAGTTTTGGGTGGTGGAAGATCTTGCGGGGCCCGCCCCCGGCCGGCCGCGCGGGCGGCCTTGGGGGGCTTACGCGTTGTCTTGCGTCGTTGCGGTGGCCGCTTCGCGTGTGGCTCTACAAATTCGCGAAAGCGACCACCACCCCGATCGACCGCCAATGCGTATGCCGAGTAAGGCCGCCCGCGCGGCCGGCACTCGGCGGGCCCCGCAGCACTCGTCACTAAGGCACCCCCTAGCAGCGTACCGATCCAAGACGGCGGCAGCCCGTCGGCGCGGTGGCCCTGACGGCGCGCAACCTCGATGCGCCCGACGGAATCCGAAGATACCGTCTTGGATACCGTCTTG
>NZ_JBFTRX010000027.1:0-25183 GCF_056399725.1 Achromobacter sp. 01N37 | reverse complement strand
GGGCGTCGATAAGCCCGAGGGAATCTGAAGGGAAGGCCGAAGGCCTGGACGAAGATGACGACGGGGCAGTCCGGAGCGAAGGCTCCGGACCGCAATCGTTGCCCCGCGCACCCCAGGCCCCCGACACCACGGGCGTCTAAAGAACTCACCACCCCACCGAACAACACCACCCCCGCCCATCAAAACAACAACTAAACCCCCACCCCCTCAAACTCCTTCAACAACGCCGTAACTTCCGCCCGCAAAGCCGTCTGCAAGCTGTCCGCCGGCGATACCAACGGGTCCAGCACTTCCGGTGCGTTCACGCCGATCAAATCCATCACCGACTTCATCGGCCCCGGATTCGTTTCCGCAAACGCCAGATTCATCATCGGAATCAAACGGCGATGCAATTCCATCGACTCCTTCGTGCGCCCCTCCGCCGCCAGCGTATAAACCTTGCGCCATGCAGTCGGCAGCAAACTTGCCGTCACCACGATCCCGCCACGCGCACCCGCCGCCAGATGAACCGGCAGCAGCGTGTCTTCACCGCTGAACACCGCGAACGAATCATCCACGCCCGCCACCGTGCGCAGGAAATGGTACATGTCGGTATTGCATGCCTTCATGCCGATGATGTTCGGATGCCGTGACAGCTCGTGCAGTACTTCCGGTGCAATCGCGATGCGCGTGCGGTACGGGATTTCGTAAATCATGATCGGCAGCGGCGACTCGTCCGCGTAGCGCATGAAGTAATCCCGGATGCCGGCTTGCGTTGGCGTCGTGTAGTAGGGCGTCAACACCATCAGCGCGTCAGCGCCGGTCTTCGCGAACTCACGGCCGGCTTGGATCGCGTCGTAATAGCCGGGGTCCAGCACGCCCGGAATCACCGGCACGCGGCCTTCAACGGTTTCTACCGTCAGCCGGCACATGCGCACGCGTTCTTCGCGGGACAGGGCGCCGTATTCGCCCGTGCCGCCCAACGGCACCAAGCCGTCGATGCCTTGCTTGAGCAGATAGCCGATCAGCGCTTTGGTGGCCGGCACATTGATGGTGTCGTCGGCGTTGACCGGCGTCGGAATTGCGGGAAAAACTCCGCGCAAGTGTTGGGCATTCAGCATGTTGCGTATCCTAAAAAAACAATCAAACGCGCGGAGATCAGTTGGCCAGGCTGCGCCGGCGCAGACGGTCGGCCAGCCAGATCAGCGCGGCAATGAAAATGAACAGGCACGTCGAGACCGCTGCGATCACCGGGGAAATTTGCAGCGTCACTTCGTCCCAGAATTGCTTGGGCAGCGTGGCGTTCAACCCGCCGGAGGCGAACAGCGCAATCGTCAGTTCATCGAACGACGTTGCGAAGGCGAACAGGAATGACGACATCAGCCCCGCGCTCAGAATCGGGAACGTCACAAACCGCAGCGTTGCCCACGGGCCTGCGCCCAGGCTCTGCGCCGCCAGATCCAGACGCGTGTCGTAGTTGCGTAGCACCGCCATCATGGTGATCACCACATACGGCACCGCCACCACCGTGTGCGCCAGAATCAGGCCGATGGTCGAGCCCACCAAGCCCACACGCGCAAAGAAATAGAACATGCCCACCGCGATGATCATGCGCGGCACAACAATCGGGGACAGCACAAACGCCAGCATCGCCGACTTGCCACGCATGTTCGCGCGCACCAGCAGGAAGGCGGCGGGCGTGCCGATCAGCATTGCCAGAAATCCCGTGCCCACGCCCACGATCAACGACCGCGTGATCGCCTGCATCCACACGGGCGACGTGAACATCTGCTCGTACCATTGYAGCGAAAAGCCCTTGGGCGGCCACGTCAGGCCCGAGCCGGAATCGAACGACAGCGGAATCATCAGAAACGCCGGCGCGCTCAGGAACGCCAGCACGCCCAGCACTATCCACCACAACGTGCGCGACTGGCCGGTGCCAGACACCGACCGGCGCACGCGCTTGGGCAGCAACGCAAACATCGCATCAGACACGTTCGCCAGCACCGTCAGCACCGCATCGCCCGCCCGGCGCGACAGGCTTTCCTTGCCCGATGCGCGCACGCGGGTGGACGCGCCGCCCGTCATCGTCGACAGGCCCAGCACCTTGTCGTAGATCGCAAAGACCACCAGCACCACCACCAGCAGCAACACCGACACCGCGCCGGCGAACTCCCAGTTCATGGTCTGCTGGACCTGGTCAATGATGATCTGCGTGATCATCGTTTCCTTGCGTCCGCCCAACAGCGCGGGCGTGATGAAAAAGCCGATCGCGGTCACGAACACCATGATGGCGGCCGCCGCAACGCCCGGCATCGACAGCGGGAAATAGATCTTCCAGAACGCTGTGCCTGGCCGTGCGCCCAACGTCGATGCCGCGCGCGGCAGGTTGCGGTCGATGTTCTCCATCACGGACAGCATCGTCAGCACCGCCAGCGGCATCAGCGCATGCACCATGCCCACCAGCACGCTGCCGAAGTTGTAGAGCAGGTTGGCGGGCGCATCCAGAATGCCCAGCGCTTGCAGCAGCTGATTGACGACACCGTTGCGGCCCAGCAGCACCACCCATGCAAAGGTGCGCACCAGGAAGCTCGTCCAGAACGACAGCAGCACCCAGAACAGCAGCGACGTCTTGCGCTTGGCCGACAGGCTGGATATCAGGTAGGCCACGGGGTAGCCCGCGACCACGGCGAAGAACGTCGTCCACAACGAAATCTTCAACGTGATCAGCAGCACGTTCACATAGACCGACGATTCAAACAGCCGGTGATACTGCGACAACGTGAAGCCCTGGTCGCCGACAACGCTCAGCAGCAGCAGCTGGCCCACGGGGTAGATGAGCAGCACCAGCAGCAGCACGACCAGCGGGGCCGCCATCAGGAAATGTCGGCGGCCGGCGCTCATGCGCTTGCGAGGAGTAGCAAGGGTTGTCATGCGTTTACTCCGCAATGGCCACCGCGTCGGCGGCTTGCCAGCTGACCGAGAGCGGCTGGCCGATGGCGTATTGCTCGGCTTCGCGCTGGGTCGGGTAGGCCACAACGATCGGTGCGGCGTCTGGCACGCCCGAATCCAGGTACAGCTTCGTGAGGCTGCCCGTCACCATCACATCAAGCAGCTTGCCGGTCAGGCCGGGGCCGCTCGCGGACACGCGCAGGTTCTGCGGGCGCAACATCACCGTGACCTTCTGCCCCGCCTTGATGGGCGAGCCGTTGGACAGCGCCTGCCCCGTCACGCCCTGATGCGCCAGCTTGACCGTCAGCGTGTCGCCATCAACTGCGGTGACCTCGCCTTGCAGCAGGTTCGATTCGCCCAGGAAGTCCGCCACGAACAGCGTGCGCGGGCGGAAGTACAGGTCGGCCGGCGTGCCCAGCTGTTCGATCGCGCCGCCGTTCATCAGGCAGATGCGGTCAGACATGGTCATGGCCTCTTCCTGGTCGTGCGTCACGTACACGATGGTGGTGCCCAGCTCGCGGTGGATGCGCTTGATCTCCAGCTGCATCTGGTCGCGCAGCTTCTTGTCCAGCGCGCCCAGCGGTTCGTCCATCAGGATGATGGCGGGGCGATAGACCATGCAGCGCGCAAGCGCAATGCGCTGCTGCTGGCCGCCAGACAGCTCACGCGGCAGGCGCGACGCCACGTGCGGCAGCCGCACCATTTCCAGCGCTTCGTGCGCACGGCGGCGCGCTTCGGCCGCCGGCACCTTGCGCATCTTCAAGGGGAACGCAATGTTCTCCTCGATGCTCATGTGCGGAAACAGCGCGTAGTTCTGGAACACCATGCCGATATCCCGTTCATACGGCGCGCCATACGTGACGTCGGCGCCGTCGATCAGCACGCGGCCCTCGTCGGGCTGCGCCAGGCCGGCGATCAGGCTCAAGAGAGTGGTCTTGCCGGAGCCGGACGGACCCAGCAGCGTCAGGAATTCGCCGCGGGCGACGTCCAGGTGCGTGGGCGCCAGCGCGACGAAATCGCCATAGCGTTTGCCCAGACCCGAGATTTGCAGATTGGAAGAAGACATGGTGTTCATTCAGGAAAGAATTACTTCAGGACCCAGCCGTTGAAGCGCTCGAGCACATCGCGCTGCTTGTCCAGCCAGTAGGCCGCGTTGATGTGCAGGCCGCTCTTGATGTTGTCGGGGTGGGTCGGGCAGTTGCGCGCCACGTCGGCCTTGATGTAGTCAAAGGCGGCGGGTTGCGTCACGCCCGCGGCAAAGTATTCGACCAGCGCCGCCTGRCGCTTGGGGTCGGATGCAAACTTGATGAACTCGCGGCARGCGKCGGCGTTGGGCGTGCCYTTCAAGATGGACCAGTTGTCGCAGCCCCAGATGTTTTGATCCCACACGATCTGCACCGGTGCGCCGTTGGCAATTGCCGATTGCGCGCGCGAGACCCAGGTGGCGATCATGTCGACTTCGCCCGATCCGAGCATCTGCTCAACCTGCGCGCCCGTGTTCCACCACACGTCTACCGACGGCTTCACCTTGTCCAGGCTGGCCAGCGCGCGGTCGATGTCGCAGGGGTAGACCTTGTCGGTCGGCACGCCGTCGGCCATCAGGGCTTCTTCGATGGTGTCGAACGGATGCTTGCGCAGGCCGCGGCGGCCGGGGATGTCTTTCACGTTCCAGAAGTCGGCCCACGAGGCCGGCGCGCGGCGGCCCTTGAAGGCGTCGGTGCGATACGCCAGCACGGTCGTGTAGACGTTGTTGCCCACGCCGTACGGCGACATGTATTGCTTGGGAATCGTGGCCACGACCGGGTCGGATTCCAGGCCGTGCTTTTCCAGGTACACCTTGCCGCCTTCGGTCAGCATCAGGATGGCGGGCTGGCTGATCTTGGCCATGTCCCAGGTGTAGTTGCCGGTGTCGACCATGCTGCGAATCTGCGCGGTGGGTTCGGCGTTGGCCTGCACACCCACCACCTGAATGCCGGTGGCTTCCGTGAACGGCTTGTAGAACACGGCGCCATACGCCTTGCTGTAGATGCCGCCGTCATCGCGCACCACGATGCGCTTGGACGCCGCACGCGATGGCGTCCAGATCATGGGCATGGCCAGCGCGGCGGCGCCGGCGGCAACGGTTTTCAGCGCGGTGCGGCGCGAAGCGTTATGGGGGATCGATTTCATGGAAGACTCCTGCGGGTCGGGTCAGGGACGGCGGATCAAGGGCTGCGGATCAAGTGCTACGAATCTGGGATTGCGGATCAAAGCGTGCGGATCAACCCCGGCGGCTCAAGGCAGCAAGCGGCCGGGGTTGAATAGGTTGGCGGGATCGAAGGTGGATTTCAGCGCGCGCATCATGGCCAGTTCGACGGGCGATTTGTAGTGCGCCATCTCGGCCAGCGACGTGCGGCCCACGCCGTGCTCGGCGCTGAACGTGCCGCCCAGCGCATCGGCCACATCGTTGACGGTGCGGCGGATATTGGCGGCCATCGTGTCGCGGTCGGGCAGGGCGTTCCAGGCGTCGAACGTGAAGAACGGAATGAAGTGCACGTTGCCGTCGCCCAGATGGGCCACGATCAGCACGGGCAGGTCAGACACCAGACGGCGCACGGCGGCGGTGGCGTCTTCGATGAAGCGCGGCACGCTGGAGACCGGGACGGCGCTGTCGGTCGTCAGGCCCACGCCCGCTTTCTTATTGCCCTCGGACACGCTGTGGCGCACTTCCCACAGCGCGGCGCGCTGCGTGTCGTTGCTGGCGATGACGGCGTCGTGCAGCAAGCCGAGTTCGGAGGCTTGTTCCAGAATCTGTTGCAGCAGGTCTTGCAGTTCAGCACCGCTGCCGGTGTCAGACAATTCCACCAGCACATGCCAGGGATGCGCGCCCGCCAGCGGATTCTTGCGGCCCGGCACGTGCGCCAAGACGATGTCCAGCTGGTTGCTGTCGATCATTTCAAACGCCGACAAGCGCGAACCGCAGGCGCGTTGGAACAGGCCCAGGATGTCGAGCGCGGCTTGCGGGCTGTCGGGCGCAATCCACGCCACGGCGTGGCTGGTGGGCAGCGGATGCAGCTTCAGCACGGCGGCGGTGACGATGCCCATCGTGCCTTCCGCGCCGATGAACAGATGCTTCAAGTCGAAGCCGGTATTGTTCTTGCGCAGCGCCGTCAGGCCGTTCCAGATGGCGCCATCGGGCAGCACCACTTCCAGGCCCAGGATGTTGTCGCGCGTATTGCCGTAGCGCAGCACGCCCGTGCCGCCCGCGTTGGTGGCGATGGTGCCGCCAATCTGGCACGAGCCTTCGGCGCCCAGGCTGATCGGGTACAGGCGGCCTTCGGCGGCGGCCGCTTCCTGCACCGTGGCCAGCACGCAACCCGCTTCGACTTCCATGGAGTTGTTGGCGGCGTCGACCCGGCGCACGCGGCGCATGCGCGCCAGGTTCACGATGACCGGCGGCGTGCCGTCGGCGGCAGGCACCGCGCCGCCGCACAAGCTGGTGTTGCCGCCCTGCGGCAAAACCGGTGTGGCATGCGCGTTGCACAGGCGCACGATGTCGGCCACCTGCTGCGTGTTGCCGGGCAGGGCGACGCACAGCGCCGGCCCCTTGTACCGGCCGCGCCAGTCTTCGGTGTAGCCAGCGGTATCGGCCTCGGAATGAAGGATGGCGTCCGCGCCCAGGGCCTGGGTCAACGCGTCTAGCAGAGTGGTGCCGTTGGTCATGTCTGTGGTCCCGAATGGGGCTCGGAGATCGACGGAACCCCGAGCGCATTGAGGCACAGCATACGATTACTTAAATCGCTTTTCGATTTGATTAATCGTATTTCAATTGAATCTAGGGTATGTCCTAGGGATCGCTGTTCCGGATTGCGATTCCAGAAGTGATCGAAATACAATCATATCGTGCGATATGCAATTCTATGTGGACTCTGCAAATCAAGGAAGGGACATGCTTCCCAGCGTGATGGAGTACCGGCGGCAGGCGCAAAGGCGGTTGCCCCGGCTGGCATTTGATTACCTGGAAGGCGGCGCCGAAGACGGCCGTACGCTGGCGCGCAATGCGGCGGCCTACGCCGATATTGAGTTCCGCCCCGATGTGCTGGTTGACGTCACCGATTGCCAGCTCGATACGACCGTGCTGGGCGCGTCGGCCGCCATGCCCGCCATCGTCGGCCCGACCGGTTTGAACGGCTTGTTCTGGCCCGACGCCGACGTGCATCTGGCGCGCGCGGCGCATCAGGCGGGGTTGCCCTTCGTGCTGTCCACCGCATCCACCTCGCTCTTGGAAGACGTGCGCGCGGCCACGGCCGGCGAGCTCTGGCTGCAACTGTATGTGCAGCGCGACCGCCGCATCGCCGAACACCTGATGGACCGCGCCTGGCAGAACGGCTACACGGTGCTGTTCCTGACCGTGGACGTGCCGGTGCACGGCAACCGCGACCACGACAAGCGCAACGGCTTCAAGCTGCCGCTGCGCCCGTCGCCTCGGCTGATGCTGGATCTGGCCGCACACCCCGGCTGGTGCTGGCGCATGCTGCGCCACGGCGGGCCGCAGTTGAAGAATCTGGCCGTCAGTTCAAATGCGCGTGAAAACATCACCGAGCAGGCCTCCGCGCTCAGCCGGCAGATGGACTTGGCGCTTAGCTGGAATGACGTCGCCTGGCTGCGCCGCCATTGGCGCGGCCGCATCGTGATCAAGGGCATTCAAGGGCTGGCCGATGCGCGCCGCGCGCAGGCGCACGGCGTGGATGGCATCGTGCTGTCCAACCACGGCGGCCGGCAACTGGAAGGCGCACCGTGTCCGCTCGACGTGCTGCCCGACGTGGCGTCGGAATTGGGTTCGCAGCTGGAAGTGCTGGTCGACGGCGGGATCAGACGCGGCAGCGACATCGCCAAGGCGGTGGCGCTGGGCGCACGCGCCGTGCTGCTGGGCCGCGCGCCGCTGTACGGCCTGGCGGGCCGAGGCCCGGCCGGCGCGCACGAGGTGCTGGCGATATTGCGCACCGAATTGGAAAATACCCTGCGACTGCTTGGCCGCAACCGCATCGGCGCGTTGGACTCGGATGCCGTGCGCAAACGTTGACGCGTGGCGCAGCCTATCTCTTGTCAGGCCTTCTTTTGCGAACCTCACTCTTGCAAGCCCACCTTCTGCAAGACCACCTTTGGGAATCAAAGCAACATGCGTGAAAAGATTGTTTTCGTCGGGGGCGGCAACATGGCCTCCGCCATCATTGATGGCCTGCTCAAGCAGGGCCGCGAACTGGCTGACTTCCTGGTGATCGAACCCTACGCGCCCACGCGCGACGCGCTGCTGGCGCGCGGGCTCACGTGCCGGGAAAGCGTCGGCGCCGATATCGGCGACGCGGTGCTGTGCGTGCTGGCCACCAAGCCGCAAGTGCTGCAAGAAGCCTGCGGACAGATTCATCAACACCTGCCGGCCGCCGCCACCGTGGTCAGCATTGCGGCGGGCGTGGAGCTGGCGTCGTTGTCGGCATGGCTGGGCGGCCACGCGCGTATCGTGCGCGCCATGCCCAACACGCCGGCCAAGGTGGGCTTGGGCATGACGGGCCTGTACGCCACGCCCGCCTGCTCGGCGGCCGAACGCGAACAGGTCGACGCCTTGTTTGCCGCCGTCGGCGAACGCATCTGGACGGAGTCCGAAGCCATGATCGACGCCGTGACGGCGGTGACGGGCAGCGGCCCGGGCTACGTGTTTCACTTCATGGCCGCGTTGGAAAAGGGCGCGTTGGAATTGGGCTTTGCCAAGGATGACGCGCGCCGCTTGGCCGTGTCTGTGTTCCGTGGCGCGGCAGGGCTGGCGGCCAGCGAAGACGTGCCATTGACCGAGCTGCAGGAACGCGTCACGTCCAAGGGCGGCACCACCTATGCCGCGCTGTCGCACATGCGCGAAGCGGGCGTGGCCGATGCCATCACGCAAGCGGTGCACAAAGCGGAACAGCGCGCGCGGGAATTGTCGGCGGGTTGAACCCGGCGCACGGGGGCCGCGCCTTCAGCGCCGGCGCCCCAGCCACCCCAACCCCGCCAACAGCAGCACCGACGCCGCAATCGCCGCCACGTTGAATTGCATGGCTGCGGCGAAGGCCTGCGCGTAGCGTTCGGGCGCGCTGGCGTCGGCGTGCGCCTGCAATGCGCCGCTGTACAACATGCCCGCTGCCGACACGCCCAGCGCCGCGCCCACTTGCTGCAACGTCGACACCACCCCCGCCGCCATGCCGGCGTGGCGGTCTTCGACCAGACCCATCGCCAGATTCACCAGCGGCGTGTTGACCGCGCCTTGCGCCGCGCCCAGCCACACCAGCGCAGGCACCAGCGACCAGGGCGATAGCGCCGCGCCCGCCATGCCCACATGCAGCATCAACGCGGCGGTGGCGCCGCCATACAGCAAGGCGGCGACCGCGATGGCGGCCGTGCCGAAGCGTGCCACCAGACGAGGCGCCACCATCGACCCCGCCACAAAGCCAACGCTTGCGGGCGCGAAGATCAAGCCTGCCGTCAGCGCGTCCAGCCCGAAGCCGGTCTGCACCAGCAGCGCATAGCAAAGAAACATGGCGCTGGCGGTGGAGAACACCAGCATCACCAACAGGCAGCCTGCCGCAAAGCGCGGTTGCGCCAGCAAGCCCATGTCGACCAGCGGCACGCCGCCTTGCGCTTTCACCCGGCGCTGCATGCGCACGAACGCGGCAAGCAACACCACGGACGCCGCGCCGCACGCCAGCGTCCACGCCGGCCAGTGCCGCGCGGGGCCTTCGATCAACGCCAACAGCAGCAAGGCCAGCCCCGCGCCCACTTGTACCGCGCCGGGCCAATCCATCGCCGCGCTCGACGGCTCGCGGGATTCCGGAATGTGGCGCGCCAAACGGCAGGCCAGCAGGCCCAGCGGCACATTAATCAGAAAGATGGTGCGCCACGCCAGGCCGAACAGGTCGGCGTGCACGATCCACCCGCCCAATACCTGGCCCGCAATGGCGGCCAAGCCCAGCGTCATGCCCATCAGCCCGAACGCGCGCTGTCGCGCGTGGCCGTGGTAGCTGACGCGGATCATCGCATAGACCTGCGGAAACAGCATCGCGGCGGCCGCGCCTTGCAGGATGCGCGCGGCGATCAGCGTGTTGGCGGTCGGCGCCAGTCCGCACAACGCGGACGCCATCGCGAAGCCCGCCATGCCCAGCATGAACAAGCGGCGGCGGCCATGGCGATCGCCCAGGCGGCTGCCGGCAATCAGCAGCACGCCATAGGCCAGCTCGTACGCAACGATGATGAAGTTGATCTGCGCGAAGCTGGCCGACAGCGTGCTCTGCATGCTGGGAATGGCGACGTTCACCACGAACAGGTCGAAGATGGTGATGAAGCCGCCTGACAGCAGCACGGCAAGGCCGAGCGGGCTGAGCGACGCGGTGTCGGGCGCGGGGTCGGCGCAGCGGGAGGGCAGGGGGGGGGACGACATATCAGCGCCTTCAGAAACAGAATCGGCGCTATTCTGGGCGGCCTTGCAGCCTTATACAATTTAGCTGCTTATGCTATTACTGCATGCAATAGTCCTGGATTGCAGTAGTCCTGACTTACCGTAGTCCTGGCTTGCCGTAGTCCTCGCTTGCAATCGTCCCGGCTTGCCATAGTCCTGGCTTGCAATAGTCCTTGCTTGCAATCGTCCCGGCTTGCCACGGCCCCTGCTCGCTGAACCTTGCCCATCGCCTCTGCCCGTAATACTCGCTTCCCGCCACATCGCCCCTGGCTGTAATCGCCTGCCGCTCAAGGCCCTATCCATGACCGCATCCCCCACTCCCCAACGCCTGGACCGCACGCGCGCGGACTTGTCTGAATTCCTGCGTCTGCGCCGCGAACGTCTTAGCCCCACCGATTTGGGTTTGCCTGCTGGCGGCCGCCGCCGCACGCCGGGGTTGCGGCGCGAGGAAGTCGCCGCGCTGGCCGGCGTGGGCCTCGCTTGGTACACATGGTTCGAACAGGGCCGCAACATCAGCGTGTCGGCCGGCTTTCTGGAGAACCTGGCGCGCGTGCTGAAGCTGGACGCCGCCGAACGCCGTCACCTGTATCTGCTGGCCCACCAGCGCCCGCCTGCCGAACCCGGCCGCACCTGGTGCACGGTGCCGCCGCAGGTGCGCCGCTTGATGGACGACCTGCCCGCGCGCCCGGCGTACATCCTGAACCTGCGTTGGGACGTCGTGGTGTGGAATGCCGCAGCAGACCGCGTGTTCAATTTTTCGGATCAACCGCCAGGCCGCCGCAATCTGCTGTGGATGCTGTTTGTCGTGCCGGCGATGCGGCAGGTCTTTGTGGATTGGCCTGCGCAGGCGCCCGCCATGCTGTCGACCTTCCGGCGCGATTTCGCCAGCGCGTCGGGCGTGCCAGACATTGCAGAACTGGTCGATGAACTGGAAGCGGTATCGCCGGATTTCAAGACATGGTGGCGCGAACACGATGTGCATGGCGCCTGCATGGGCCAGCGCAAATTGCACGTGGCATCGCTGGGCGACATCGCTTTCGAACACGCCACGCTGACCGTGGACGAGAGCCGTCATCTGCGGCTGGTGGTCTATGCGCCGGCGCCAGATGAACCCTGCGCGGAAGATTTCGCGCGCTGGGTGCAAACGCCTGCGCAGGCGGATGCGGTGACGGCGTAGCAGGCAGAGGGCGCGAAACGCCGCGCTTGACGCCGGGAATTTGGCGGGTGTATCGTAAGATCTATATCTTAAGATACATCGTAAGAGCCATCCAATGCGCCATACCGACATCCATCACCACGGCCACCGCGGCCATCACGCCCATCACGGCCAACACGCCCATCACGGTCAACACGCCCATCACGGCCAACACGGCCACCACGCCCATCACGGCCAACACCATCACCACCATCACCACGGCCATCACGGTCATCATCCCCACCACGCCAGCGCGGGTGGGGATTGGTTTTCCGGTCCCCCGGACGGAGGCGGCCGGGGCGATGCCGACGGCTTCGGCGGCGACGGGCGCGGGTTCACGCGTGGCCGCCGTGTCTCTGCCGACGACCTGCAACTGATGCTGTTGGGCCTGCTGGAACACAACCCCAGCCACGGCTATGAACTCATCAAAGCGCTGGGCACCCTTAGCAACGGCTTCTACACGCCCAGCCCCGGCATGGTCTACCCCGCGCTGACCTATCTGGAAGAGCTGGGTTACGCCACCGTCGAGCCCGACGGCACGAAGAAGCGCTACCACCTGGCGGACGCCGGCCGCGCGCATCTGGACGCCCACCGCGAACGCCTGGCGCTGATGTTCAACCGCTTCAAACACATCGCCAAAAAAATGGATTGGATGCGTCAGGCCTGGAGCGGTGCGCCGCGTGACGTGGGGCCGGAAGGCGAAGACGCGCGCACTGGCTGGCTGCCGGAATTTGTGGAAGCGCGCCAAGCCATCCGCCGCGCGCTGCTCGAGCGCACCGACGCGTCCCCCGCAGAACAACGCCGCATTGCCGCCATCCTGGCGCGTGCCACCGACGAGATCAACGCCAAGCCCTGTCCTTGATTTCGTCCCCCCAAATACTGGAGTGTTAATGACTCGTAGCGACCTGAATGTGGAGCGCGTGCGCCACAACCTGAAAATGCGCGAGCTGACCGTCGTGCGTATTGAACGCATCGCCGGCCTGCTGGCTCGCATCACGTTCACCGGCGAGGACTTGCAGGACTTTGTGTCCGCCTCGTTCGACGACCACGTGAAGCTGTTCTTCCCCGCCGATCCGTCACAACCGCCGGCTTTGCCCACGGTAGGCCCCGATGGCGTCAAATTTCCCGAAGGCGCGCCCAAGCCGGCCGCGCGTGATTACACGCCGCGCCGCTTTGACGCCGCCGCACGCGAGCTCGACATTGAATTCGTGCTGCACGGCGACGGCCCGGCATGCACGTGGGCCGAGCAGGCCGAACCGGGTCAGAAGCTGGGCATCGGCGGCCCGCGCGGTTCCTTCGTGGTGCCCAAGGGGTTTGACTGGCATGTGTTGATCGGCGACGAAACCGCGCTGCCCGCCATCGCCCGCCGCCTGGAAGAATTGCCCGCCGCTGCGCAGGCGCTGGTGCTGATCGAAGTGCCGTCCGCCGCGAACGAAATTTCTTTGGACTCCGCCGCCACGACCACCGTGCGCTGGCTGCATCGTGACGGCATCGCGCCGGGCTACAGCACGCTGCTGCTGGAAGCAGCGCGCGAATTGCAACTGCCGTCGGGTGAGGGCTACGTGTGGGTCGCGGCCGAATCCGCTGTGGCCAAGGCCGTGCGCGAAATCATGGTGTCGCAGCACGGCATCGACAAGAGCCGCATCCGCGCCGCCAGCTATTGGAAGCGCGGCGCCGTGGCGGTGCATGAAGCGCACGACGATTGACGCGCTGCGCTTCAACGTTACGCATTGATCGCCTCACGCGCCTATCGCACCTACCGCGCCTACCGCGACGCGCCCTTCGCCAAGCGCAGCAGATTTTCCACCCTGCCGCCCGGCGCGTTCCCTCGTACCGCCAGCCCCAGCACCGCGCGGGGCCAATCCAGCGCAAAGGGGCGATACACCACGCCGTCGGGCCGCAGGTGGCGCAGGGATGCGGGCACCACCGCCACGCCCATGCCGGCGGCAACCAGGTTCACCGCCGACGACAATTGCGGCGCGCGCTGACCGATCAGCGGGTTCAATCCATGCTGCCGGCATGCCGCCATGATGTCCGCGCTTAGGCCATAGCCTGACTTGCGTGAATAGAGGATGAAGCGCTCTTGCGTCAGGTCCTTCGGCGCCAGCCGCTTGCGGCGCGCCAGCGCGTGGCCCAGCGGCAAGGCCACCACCAGCGGCTCTTCGGCCAGCTGCGTAAAGGACAACTGCGTAGAGGCCAACTGCGTAGAGGCCAACTGCTTGGAGGCCAACTGCTTGGAGGCCAACTGCGGAAAGGCCAGCCCGCCGTCCAGCGCGAACGGGGGGCGCACGAAGGCGGCATCAATCGCGCCTTCACGCAATTGCGCGATGAGCGATTCGCTATCCCCTTGCGACAGCGTCATCTCCACATCGGGATATTGCTGGCGGTACTGGCGGATCAGCTCCGTCACCACGCCATTGAATGACGCCGATTCCGTGAAGCCAAGCGTCAACTCTCCGACCTCGCCACGCGCCGCACGTTGTGCCGTTTCCACGGCCGCTTGCGTGCGTTGCAGGATGTCTTGCGCGCAGGCCAGAAACGCGTGCCCCGCATCGTTCAACACCACGCCGAGTCCGGTGCGGTCAAACAGCGGCGTTCCCACTTCCTGCTCCAGCTGACGTATCTGCTGGCTAAGCGGCGGCTGCGCCATGCCCAACAGTTCTGCCGCGCGCGTGAAGTGCTGCGCCTCGGCGGTCACCACGAAATAGCGCAGATGGCGCAGTTCCATATTGATACCTAATAAGTACTGATTATCAATTTTCCATATATTGGACATTCTATTTCGTCAGGACGATCATTGGCGTATCGATTTAATCCGCCAAGGAATTCCCATGACCGCAACCCTTTCTCCCGGCGCCTTGCTGCGCCAGCATCTGGCCCGTGACATCGTGGTTGCGCCGGGTGCATACGACGGCCTGTCAGCGCGGCTGGTCGCCGCCGCAGGCTTCAACGCCGTCTACGCCAGCGGCGGCGCGATAGCGCGCGCGGCCGGCTACCCCGATATCGGCCTGTTGAGCTTTACCGAAGTGATGGACCGGGTGGAGAAGATTGTCGACGCCAGTGGCTTGCCGGTCGTGGCCGATGCGGACACGGGATTCGGCGGTTCCGCCAACGTCGAGCGCACCGTGCGCATCATGGAGCGCGCGGGCGTGGCGGCCTTTCACATTGAAGACCAGTCGTTTCCCAAACGCTGCGGCCATCTGGACGACAAGAGCCTGGTGGACGCCGACGAAATGTGCCGCAAGGTGCACATTGCGCGCCAGACGCTAAGCGATGCCGACACGCTTGTCATCGCGCGCACCGACGCGATTGCAGTGGAAGGGTTCGACGCCGCCATCGCACGGGCGGAGCGCTACGTGAAGGCGGGGGCTGACATGATTTTTGTGGAAGCGCCCGAAACGCTGGAGCAGATTCGCGCCATCGCCGACCGCTTGCCGGGCCTGAAGCTGATCAACATGTTCTACGGCGGCAAGACGCCGCTCGTGCCGCTGCCGGAACTTGCCGCGATGGGCTATCGGCTGGCCATCATCCCGTCGGACTTGCAGCGCGCCGCCATCCACGCCATGCAGGCGACGCTGGCCGCCATCAAGCAGACGGGCGACAGCAGCGCGCTGGCCAAGCGGCTGACGAGCTTCAAGGAACGCGAAGCCATCGTGCAGACGCAGCGCTATCTGGCGCTGGACGCGCAATAGGCGTCCAGCGCGGGGAGGAGGGGGGGGCGCCGAACCGGGGCGCCGCCGAACCGGGGCACCCAGCCGGGTGCGCCGAGCTCGGCTTGGCGGGCCTACTTAGGGCGATGCTCGCAGCGCGCCGGCATCGTGTTCGGCCACAGGCGCTGGCCGGCGCTGCCGTACAACGTGCGTACGCCACACACCATTTCGACGCGGGCGAGCGCTTGGCCGGCAGGGTCGATCAGTTCCGAGGCTTCCATCGTCGACACCACCGCGCGCTGATTGGCGAACGGCGTCACCGCGCTGTATTGCTGTGGAATCACGAACGTGCCTTCGCGGTTCACGTAGCCGAAGGTGTAGTCGGAAAGCGCCGGAGCCAGGCCATCGCGCATCGTGCCCAGCGCATCGAACGCGGGTCCGGTGAGCGCTCCCTTGGCATCCACGGCGCGCACGGCGCGGGTCGCCAGTATCGTCACCGCGCGGCCTTCGGAATACGCCGACGCCATACCCTCGACCTGCAGCGTCGTCTTGCCGTTCATGTCGACATAGTCGGTCTGAATGCGCCCGCGGGTACTGACGTGCCGGAGCAACGTCGATGACCCTTGCGGCCAGCGCCAATCGCCTTCCGGCAGCGTGGCCACCGTCTTGCCTTGCGCATCGATCAGGCGCGTGGCGTTCTCGTCCGTGACCAGCGCACGGGCGGGCGACCCATGAAACACCGAGCCCACCGCCGCGCTGGGGGCAATCTGCCATTTGCCTTGCGCGTCCAGATAGCCATAGCGTGTGGCGCGGCGAATCTCCAGCCATTCGCCCAAGCGCGTGTAGGTGGCGTCTTCCAGGTCCAACGCCGCCGCGCCATCGGCCGAGAAGACCCATCGGCGCTGCTCGCTATCAACCGTGATGGAGCCATCAGGCGTCTGGCTCAATTGCAAGCGCTTCACGAACGGCGTCAGCGCGCGGCCCTGGTCGTTGAATACCGCTGCGGCACGGCCGTAATCGTCTTCCTGCCCCCCCGCCTGCATCACCTTCCACAGCTTGTCGTTGATGCGTTCGACACGTTGATGGCGGGCGGGCACCGTCCACTTGCCTTGCAGATCGATCACACCCTCGCGGCCCTCGCCCAGCGTGGCGACGGCCTGGCCATGCTGAAACTCGCCGATGCCCCGGAACGCGGGCGCGGCCAATTCCTTGCCGGCCACAACGTCGTACAGGCCCCACGGCGCATCATCGCTGGCGGTCTTCACGTAGCGGATCACGCCGGGCGCGACGACGTGTGAATCGAACACGTCGGCGGGCAATGCGTAGACCTTGCCGTCGCGGTCGATCATGCGGTTGACGCCATCCGCATAAACCAGCGCGTAGCCCTGGTGGAACCTGCCAATGTGCTGCTGCAGCGGCAGCTTCATCGGACGGCCCTGCGCATTCAGCAGCTGCATGCCGTCGGCCGTTTCGGCCGCGTAGCGCAGCTGTTCGGGCTTGAGCGTGTCGGGCGACACCGGCTCGTCGCCGTAGTTGCTGTCGGGATCGCCATCCAGCGGGACCACGTCCGTCCACTTCGGATCGGTCACGATGCTGCCATCGGCCAGCAACAGGCTGGCGCCATTGGGTCCGCATTGGCAATGGCTTTGCCCCAAGGTGCCAAGCGGCGCGCCCGGCACGTTCAGCGGCAGCGCTTTCAGTGTCATGCTCTGCACGGCTTCGACAGCCTCGGGCTTGAGCAGCACCTGGCCGTCAGCGTCCACGATGTTGAGCAAACCGCGTTCGCGCTTCATGATCCACAGCCGGCCCTGACGCACTTCGAACGAGCCCGCCTCGGCCAGCCACGCAGGCGCCGACGCGCCGTGCAGCCACGCGCCCTTGGGGGTGAGCAACCCCGCGCCTTCGCCTGCTTCGTTTCGGAACAGCACGAATCCGTTTTCGTCGTTGGCGGGCAATATCGATTGGCCCAACGTTACGGGTTTGGCCTGGCCCGGCACCAGCGCCATCAGCGTGTTGTTGGAGGGGTAGACGATGGTGTCCGTGAAGCGCTGCGAGGCCTGTGCTTCGTCCGGCGTCATCGTGACGATGAGCGTGCCCGCCGCATCCAGAATCGCGTAGCCCTTGCCGCGGCCCAGGTTCGCGCTCCAGAACTTGCGGCCCACGGCGTTCAGATCTTCATAGTGCTGGTCTTCGCCGATCAGCTTGCCATCTGCGCCCAGCAGCATCACGCCGTCACGCCCATAAGCCACGGCCAGCATGCCGTCGCGCGGGTTCGAGACATCTTGGAATACGGGTTCGATCAGCCAGTTCCAATCGCGGTCCAACACGCCGTACTGGTGCTCGTCATTCATGGCGATGTACAAGCCATTGCCATACGCCTGCGTGACGGTGATGCCGGGTTTTGCAAAGCGGCGTTCGCCGGTGGGCGAGCGGTATTCCTGCTTGTATTGCACCGAGGCCTGCGCGGGCACCCCGTCGTTCAGGTCCAGGTTTTGGATACCGGCATCCAAGGGATCGCCCACGGATTCGCCGTTGCGGTTGATCAATTGCTGACGTCCGTCGACGGTCACCACGGCCAGGCCGATCTCGGCAAAGTCGCCCACGCTGTCGTAGCGCGGCGGCACCGCCATGCGTCCGTTCACATTGATGAAGCCCCACTTGCCTTGCCATTGCACGGCGGCCAGGCCGTGGCGAAAGTCGCGCACGTCTTCGAAGATGGGGCGAATCGCCAGCCGGCCATTCTGGTCCAGAAAGCCCCAGGCATGGCGGCGCAAGGATTGGTTCGCGGGCACGCGGCTGATGGGTTCCAGCGCGGACGGCAACAGCACGGCGGCGCGTCCATCGGCCAGATCGCGGATGCAACCGTTGGCGTAGGGGCTATGCGCGGCAATGTCGTCGGCAGCGGCCACGTTGCGGAAGGTGGCTTCGTCCACGCAGTACACATGGCCGGTTTGGGCGTGTGCGGACAACGAGGCGCCCAAGGCGGCCAGCGCGCAGGCAAGGCGGGTAGTGCGAATCACGCGTGACGTCATGGTTATTCTGCTTTGGCGGTGTCTAGGGCGGGGGGATCAATGCGCGTCGCGTCAGAGCAGGTCAGCGCTTCGCGCGGCCAGCTTTGGTTTTCCTCTGCGTCAAAGATCACGATCTGGTCGCACAGCACGCCGAATGTGGTGGTGGTCTTGCCTTGGGTATTGATGAACTCGACCAGGTAGTCGTGCATCACCATGGCGCGTCCGTCATGGAAGTCATCCGCCCACTTGAAGGCGGGCGCGATGGCGTAGCGGCCGCTCAGGTCGATGTAGCCGTAAAGCTTGCCGGTGCGGTCCACGCGGCGCGCTTTCGCCAAGCCGTTCTTCAACGGACCCAGCTCGGTAAAGTGCGCGCCCACCACGCGTTTGCCCGCCGCGTTCAGGAAGCCGTACTTGCCATAGTTTTCGCTGTACGGCACGACGCCTTCGCTGGCCTTGCGGTATTCCACCGGATACTTGCCCGACAGACGCGCCACTTCGCGGCCTTGCAGGTCGGTCATCACCGCCGTGGACGAGCTGTCATCGGTGAACAAAATGCGTTGCATGGATGCCAGCGGGAAACCATCGCCGCGTGCTTCCTGCACGGTCTTGCCGCTTTGGTCGATGACGCGGTAGCCCGATCCCAAATTCACGCGCGCCAGGCCTTCTGGCTGCGCGAAGAAGGGGTTGAACTCGCCATACAAGGCGGGCACCTTCATGTTGCCGCGCGCATCAATCGCGCCTTCGCGTTCGTCTTGCCGCACGATGAGCCAGTCGCCATGCTGCTCTTTGCTTTCCGGCTGGCCGTCTGAGATGCGCGTAGCCTTGCCTTGCGCGTCAAACAGCACGGCGCTGCCGTCGGCCAGTGCCCCGATGTAGCGCCCGTCTTGAAGCTTGTCCGGTTTGCCGTAGATGGTGTCGCTGCTTTTTCCCGTGCGCAAGTTGACCATCTTGTAGGGGCTGTCGCTATAGCGGCCCGCCTTGCCCTTGCCTTCGGGGTCCTTGACCAGCATGAAGCCGTTGCCCAGGTAGTCCATGTCGTAGGCGCTGTCATGCGTGGCGGGGATTACCCATTGACCTTCGCGGTTGACGGCGCCCCAGTGGCCCTTGTGCTGCACGCGGACCCAGTCATCTTCGAAGTCTTCAATGCTCTCGAATTCCGGCTTCAGCGCCGGCGCGCCACGGCGGATGTTCCACAGGCCATAGCGGCGTTCACGGTTTTCGTTCGGCGATTGGTAGAACAGCAGGTCGCCGTCCAGTTTGGAAGCACCGGTATCCACGTTGTCTGGCAGAAGCATAGGCTTGCCGTGTGCGTCGATCAGCAGGGCGTCGCGTTGCTGCATGTCGCGCGTGCGCGCCCAGGTGTAAGCGCCGTTGAAGGGGCGGATCTGGTCGTACTCGGGCTTCACGGCCCAAGCGCCTTGGGCGTCGATGGCGCCGAGCTTGCTCTTCTTGGCCTGCACCACAAGCGGCATCGTCACGTCATAGGTGTCGATGTTTTCCCATTCCGGGTTCGAGACGATCTTGCCGTCGGCCGTCAGAATGGCCAGCGGCTGGGCGGAGTCATGGGGCCGCAACAGCGCCAGCGGCAGGCCGGGAATGCGGGTGCTGTTGTCATTGCCGCGCAGCGCCCTTCGGCTGGGCGAGAACGCGCTGAGTTCGTAGGCGCGCAATTGTGCGGCCGTGTTGGTGTCGAGCAGGGCGCGGCCGTCACGGTTGTAAATCTGGACCAGCACGCCTTCGCCCGTCGCGTCGGCAGAGGCGGCGGCGTAAGCGGCGGCATCAGCGGCGGCATCAGCGGCCGGTTGCGCAACGTCGCCGATGGCGGCAACGTCGGCCACTTCGGTGTCCGCGGCGGAGCCATCGGCGTTGGGAACGGCATCGGTGGCGGGCGTGACCGCGTCGGTCGTGTAAGTGGCCGCAGCGTCTGCCACGGCGGCCGACGGGTGGGCTTCTTCGGCAATGTCGACGGCGCCATCCGATGCTTCGACTGCAACGGGGGCGTCGGACGCGGCTTTCGCCGCGTCGCTCAAGCCTTCCGTGGTGGCATGCGTGCCGCCCTGCATGGCGGCATCTGCCGCATCCATGGCGTCGCCCGCGGCATCCATCGCTTGATTCAGCGCCGGCGGTACCGACGACGCAGGCACGCCGTAAACCCAGGCCTGCCCTTGCTCAATGTCGACGCGCCCTTCGCGCACCGCCAGCTTTTGCACGGTGCCGTTGGGGCTGATCAGCAGCGTCATTGACGCATCCGCCAGGTACCGCCACCCTTCGCGTTGCTGCACGCCCAGGTGAGACATCGAGAACGTGTGCACGGGCTTGAGCTTGCTGTCCAGCAACGTCGTCTTGCCATCATCGGCCACGACCAGCCACAGGCCGGGCGCGGCCCACTGCACGCGGTCATACGTGGTTTGTGCAAGCGCTTCCCCGCGCGGGTTCACGAACAGCCATTTCTCGTCGCGGCGCACCGCCACGATATTGCCGTCGCGCATCGGCGCTTCACGCGAGCGCAGCACGTCCGGCGCAACCGCCCATTGGCCATGCGCGTCCAACAGACCCCACCAACCGGAGTAGCGCGATCCGCGCACTTGCGCGGGCAGAAAGCCCGCTGTGGGCGCGGCCAGCATCATCACGCCGTCGGGCAGGTTCGCGGCGGTGCCGGTGGCGGTGTTGATCAGGCGCGGCGGCGTCGGCACTTCCATCGATGCCAGCTTCTGCCCGGGCATGAAGCCCCAGGTACGGGTACCCAAGGGGAAGGTCTTCACCACCTTGCCCTGCCGGTCGATCAGCACATCGTGTTCGTTGTCTTCGGCCAGCGCCGTGCCTTCGGCGTTAAAGCCGGTGGCGTTGGCGAACCGCGGCTTGATGACCCATTGCCCCTTGGTGTCGATATAGCCCCACAGGCCGCCTTGGCGGACGGCGGCCAAGCCGTTCTGAAACGGCGTCGCTTCCGCGTAGGCGGGCGCGATGGCCATGCGGCCTTGCTTGTCGATGTATCCCCACGCGCCCGCGTTGTCGCTGCGCGATCCGGTCAGCACCGCCGCCAGGCCTTCGCTGAAGGCTTGATGGCAAGACGTGTCTGCGCCCTGGCCGTAGTAGCTGGTGGTGCATTGATCCAACCAGGAATCCGCGTGCGCCGCACCGGGCAGGGCGGGCAGCGCCAGCATCAAGGCCAGCGTCAGGGGCTTCAAAGCGGTCCTCATTGCGTGCGGGCGCGGGCGCGAGCCGCGGGAAAAGAGGAGCCAAGCCGAACGTGCCACATGGTCGGGTGCCTGCATCAGAAAATGGGGAAGGCAGCACTGTAACTAGCAGTAGCAGACAATGAAACGGGAAATGTAACGATAGAAAACCAAGCGTTAATGGGGCCACGATTTGGGGCTCCGATTTGGGGCTCCGATTTGCAGCCCCGATTTGGGACACGATTAGGAGTTCCGATTTGGGGACACGATTTGAGGACACGACTCTCCGCCCGGATCACATTCTTGCCAGGCATGTAGCGGACAAAAAATAATCAGTTGAAGCGCACGCCCGGCGCCTCTGTAATACAGGCGTGTTGCTGCCTTGATTGAAGCGCTGCGCCTGTCCGGAGGGTTCACCATGTCGTCCCCGTCTTCCCCTGATGTTTCGCGGTTGTGGTTGCTGGTGTTGGCCGGTGGCGTCGTCATGGGCCTGGCGCTGGGCGTGCGCCATGTGCAGGGCTTGTTCCTGCTGCCCGTGTCGATGGACCGGGGCTGGAGCCGCGAGACATTCGCCATGGCGATGGCCGTGCAGAACCTCACCTGGGGCATCGTGCAACCCTTCACCGGCATGATTGCCGACCGCTACGGATCGGCCAAAGTCATCGCGGGCGGCCTGGTTTTCTACGCGCTGGGGCTCGCGGGCATGGCGCACGCCGCCACGCCTGCGGCATTCATGCTGACGGCGGGCGTGTGCATCGGCATCGCGCTGTCGGGCACGGCATTCGCCGCCATCTACGGCGCGTTGAGCCGGCTGGTGCCGCCCGAACGCCGGGGCTGGGCGCTGGGGGTCGCGGGCGCGGTCGGCGGATTGGGCCAATTCATCATGGTGCCTGCGGCGCAGTGGCTGATTGGTGGGTGGGGCTGGGTCAGCGCTCTACTGGTGTTTGCCGTGTTGCTGGCCATCGTGCTGCCCTTGGCGCGTCCCCTGCGCGAACCCGTCACGCCCACGCTGGACCCGTCCGCACCAGACGCCAGCCTGTCGATGCGCGCCGCCATTGGCGAAGCGTTCCGGCAGCCGGGCTTCTGGCTTCTGAACCTGGGCTTTCTGGCTTGCGGCTTCCAGCTGGCGTTCATCGGCACGCATCTGCCCGCGTATCTGATGGACAAGGGCCTGCGCGCGTCAGACGCCGTGGCCGCGCTGGCCATCATCGCGCTAACGAACGTCATGGGCACCTATGCCTGCGGCGTCCTGGGCGCGCGCCATCGCCGCAAATACCTGCTGGCCGGCATCTACCTGCTGCGCACCGCGGCCATCGCGCTGTTCCTGCTGCTGCCGCTATCCACATGGACCGTCTACGCGTTCGCCGCCATCATGGGCTTTGTCTGGCTGGGCACCGTACCGCTGACCAACGGCCTGATCGCGCAGGTGTTCGGCGTGCGTTACCTGACCACGCTGTTCGGCTTCGTCTTCTTCGGCCATCAGCTGGGATCATTCCTGGGCGTGTGGCTGGGCGGCGTGGTGTTCGAAGCCACGCATTCCTATGACTTGATCTGGCTGGGCGCGATGGCGCTCGGCATCTTGTCCGCCGTGCTGCATTGGCCCATCGACGACCGCGAGATCACGCGCGTCCGCCCCGTGCGGGTGGGGGGCTGAGGCCGCTACGCCGCCCGATGCTGCGTCCCGGCGCCCATCGTGATGTGCAGCATGCGACAGGGCTCCATCACCTTCACCGTATGCCACACGCCCTTCGGAATCACATACCCGTCGCCGGCCAGCATCTTCACCACCTGATTGCCCGTTGGCCATTCCAGATGCAGCTCGGCGGCGCCCGCCATCAAGCGCACAATCTCGTCCGCTTCCGGATGCATCTCCCATTGCGGCCAATCGGACGCGAACGTGTATTCCGACACCAGCCAGCCACGGCCAAACTTGTCGAGCTCGTCAGGCGACTGCGACCAGAACGCATCGCCGCCATTCACCGTTGACGCGGCGCCGGAAGCGTCCAGCAAGACATAGTGCGAAGACAGATCAAGAGCCATGGTGCGCATCCTTAGGGAAGTGGGGCGTGCGGTCATTCGTCTAGGCAAGAGCCAGATATGACCCCCTCGGGCCAGATTTGACCCGATCGGGCCAATTTTGACCCGCTACAAGGCATTGATTCAATAGCGATATTTTTTAATCGGGTCAGAAGTGGCCCGGTTTCTAGCGAAAAGCGGGGGTTTCGCGGGGATGTGAATCAGAGCATTCCGTCGTAAGCGTCTTAGTTGCGCGGCAAGCCATTGATTCCATGGGGGTTATTGATACGGCGACGCGCTTGGCATGGATGTTGCATGAGTGCGGGTAGCGCTTCCTACAGGAAGCATCCCGGCCGCCACGGCCGGCACTACGACGACGGAGCCCGTCATGCTTACCCCCGCTACGTTCTGCATTGTCGGCAAGCGCCCTGGCGTTCGAGTTGTCACATGACACTCAGCCAACAGCTCATCGACATCGTCGAAGAAACCATGCCGCTGCCGCCCGGCAGCTGCAACGCCTGTGAACGCAACGGCGTGCCGATCCTGCTGCTGCGTCCGGCGGTGGTAGCTAAAAACTCGTTCTTGCGCGCGCGCGGTGCGCTGTCGCATCCCGGTCTGCAAGAATCGCTGCGCATCTTGCGCATGGGTTATGTGTATGTGCTGCTGGATCGCAGGGTCTGGCACGCCTATCAAGTGACCGACGCAGGGCATCTGCGGCATTTCAATCCTTATGAAATGCCGCGCGCCGAGCCTGCGCCATTGGCCGAGCGCTGCGTCCAGGCGGCGCACAATCTTCCTGCGTCCTTCATCGGTATCGACATTGATAAATACAAGGTCGCCTGGATCGCGTATTCGCAAGACCCTTGGCCGACGTCAGTGCTGGATGCGTACAAGTCGGGCAAGGGTTTGAATGCCGATTACCCCCAGCGGTTTGTCGTCGTCGACTTGCCGAAGCTGCGGGACGACCCCTCGGCCGGCGGCACCGCGCTGGGCTTGGAACATACGCATCTGTTGCACGAACACGTAGCGGAGTATGCCAGCGGCGTCGACGACTTCGGCAGCGTTCACGGCTGGTCATCACGTTCGGCGCAAGCCGCAGGCATGCGCAATTACCTGACGTTGATGGAACGGCAACACCGCTTGCCGCAAGGCGTGAGCGGGCTGATCCTGCCTGACCCTGTCGGCATGGCCGAAGAACTCAATAACGTCCGGCTCGCCGCGTACACGCAGAAACGATTGTGGTCTGAAGAACCGGAGCGCCGCTACGCGTATCTGACCTCGCAATGCCTGCTGGCGATTCAGCAGCTGTACGCCGTTCAGGCCGACGCCGAGACCTTGGATAGCCCCACACCCTTGCTCGACATCATGCCCAGCGAGTCCGGCACGCCACCCGTGTTCTGGGACCCCGCACGTGAACGGCAAGAGCGTGTGCAAGACAAGATCAYCGATCGCGTGGAACGATTRAARGAACGCTATTGGGAAACGAATCCGCCCACCGAACCGCGCCGCCACGGCCGGGCAAGTTTTCAGGCGCGGTACGACCGGGACATCAAGCGGTTTGAACACGACATCGATGCGTATGGCAAGGATTGGGCGCAGGTGATCGGCAGCGCGGCGTGGAAGCGCATCGTGGCGATGGATTATTCCGATACCGATGAACGTTCGCGGCAACTGCGCTTGATCACGGTGGGGGCGTGTTTGGATGGAGGCATCACGGATGCCATGCCGGCGTCTGATCCCGC
>NZ_JBFTRX010000026.1:0-38754 GCF_056399725.1 Achromobacter sp. 01N37 | reverse complement strand
CGTGGAATGGTAGCTAACCATTCCAGGGCTCAAGATACAAGGGAGCCGAAGGCGGACGAGGATGAGGACGGGGCAGTCCGGAGCGAAGGCTCCGGACCGCAATCGTGGGCGCGCGCCGTCAGGGCCACTGCGACGACGGGCGACCTACGAAGATCTATCAAGCTTCACAAAAATCCACGAAGCCGCAGGAAGACCTATGAAGCGCTACAAAATCTACGAACCCGCACGAAGACATAAGAACACCCACAGCCGCCCCAAAAATCTCACCGCTTCAACGACTCCCAACTTTTCATCAACCGCTTCACCGACACCGGCATCGGCGTCCGCAGCTCCTGCGCAAACAACGCCACTCTCAGTTCCTCCAGCAGCCACCGAAACTCATCCAATCGAGGATCAGGCGCCCCCTTCAGTGCCGACCGAGCCCGTTGATACTGCGTCACCAGCGGCGCCATTTCGGCAACCAGCTTCGCGTCGCGACCCGGGTCTGCGCGCAGCTTGTCGATGCGCGCCACCGCTGCCTTCAGATAGCGCGGATAGTGCGACAGCTGCGCATACGGCGTATCGCGGATGAACATCTTTGGCATCAACGCGCCAATCTGCTGCTGCAGATCCGCGTATGCCGAAGCGTGCGGCTTGGCTTGTGGCAGCTTGCGTTGCAGCGCTGCGTATTCAGTCAGCACCGCCCCAGCCAGCCTGGCCACCTCTTGCGCCAACAACCCCAGACGGCCCTTGCCTTCCGTGCGGCGGGCCTCGAACTGCTGCTCGTTCACCGGCCACGGTTCCGCCAGGCAGGCCTGCCCCAGCGCGCAATCGATGATCTGGTCGCGCAGTTCTTCCTGCGTGCCCAGCGTCATGTACAGCATGCTGATCTTGGTAAGGTCCGCCAGGTTCTTTTCCAGGAATTTCACCTGCTCGCGCAAGCCCAGCCGGAACAGCTTCAACAAACCGGCGCGATGGTGCTTGCGCGCCTCGTCCGGGTCGTCGAACACATCCAGATCGCAATGCGCGCCACGGTCCACCAGCGCCGGATAACCGATGACGGACTGGCCGCGCCGCTTGATCTCCATGATCTCGGGCAACGGCCCGAACGACCACGTCGTCAGGTTTTCATGCGCCAGCGCCTGGGCGACTTGCGTATCGCTGGCCGCCAGTTGCTGGAACGTCGCCTGCGCCTGCTTGCCGAATTCCGCGCGCAGCTGCGCCAGATTTCGGCCTGCCGCCAGCATGCGGCCGTGCTCGTCGACCACGCGGAAGTTCATGAACAAGTGAGCCGGCAACGTCTCTAGCTTGAAGTCGCCCACGGCCGGGCGCACCTGCACCTGGTCCCACATATCCGCAATGATCGCGTCGACCAGACCTTGCTGCGGGTCCGCCTGCCGCTCAAACCAGCGGTCATAGAAACCGGCGGCGTAATCGGGCAGCGGCACGCAATGGCGGCGCAGCTTTTGCGGCAGCGACTTCAGCAGCAGATGAACCTTTTCCTTCAGCATGCCCGGCACCAGCCACTCGCAGCGGGCCGGGTCAATCTGGTTCAACGCGAACAGCGGCACCGACAAGGTCACGCCGTCACGCGGCGAGCCCGGTTCGAAGTGGTAGTCCAGCGCCATCGACACGCCCTGCCATTCCACCTTCTTGGGGAACACATCGGTCGTGACGCCGGCGGCTTCGTGGCGCATCAGCTCGTCGCGGGTCAGCATCAGCTTCGCTGCCGCCGCCTTGTCCAGGCTGGACACCCACTTTTCCAGCGACGTCGTCTGCGAGATATCGGCGGGCAGTTGGCGGTCGTAGAAGGCGAAGATCAGTTCGTCGTCCACCAGAATGTCGGGGCGGCGCGTCTGATGCTCGAGCTTTTCGATGCCGGCAATCAGCTTGCGGTTGTGCGCCACAAACGGCAGCCGCGTGTCGATCTCGCCCGGCACCAGCGCCTGACGAATAAAGAGCTCACGCGCCTGCGTCGGGTTGACCCGGCCGTAATGGATGCGACGGCCCGTGTAGATCGTCAGCCCATACAGCGTGGCGCGCTCATTGGCCACCACCTGCCCGGCCTTCTTTTCCCAACGCGGGTCTGACCAGTTTTTGCGGATCAGATGGGCGCCCACCTTTTCCAGCCACACCGGGTCGATCCGCGCCACGCAGCGCGCATACAGGCGCGTCGTTTCGACGAGTTCAGCCGCCATGATCCAGCGCCCGGCCTTCTTCACCAGGCGCGAGCCGGGGTGAATATGAAAGCGGATCTCGCGGGCGCCTTGGTAGTGGCCGCCCTCGTCGCTCTTGAAACCGATATTGCCCAGCAAGCCGGACAACAGCGCCAGATGCAATTGTTCGTACGTCGCTTCCGCCTGATTGACGCGCCAGCCCTGCTCGCCCACCAAGGCAGACAGCTGCGTGTGCACGTCGTGCCATTCACGCAAACGGATCGGCGACAGGAAATTCTGGCGCAACAGATTCACGAGTTTGCGCTGCGACGCCTTGTGCTGCACCTGCTCGCCGTACCAGCGCCACAGTTTCAGGAAGGAAATGAACTCCGACTTGTCATCGGCGAACTTGGCGTGTGCGGCCTCGGCCGCTTCGCGCTCCTGCATGGGGCGGTCGCGCGCGTCCTGCACCGACAGCGCCGACGCAATGATCAGCATTTCCGACAGGCACTGGTGTTCGYGCGCGGCCAGAATCATGCGGCCGATGCGCGGGTCCACCGGCAGCTTGGCCAATTCGTGGCCGGTTTCGGTCAGCACGAAAGACGCGCCAGTGCGCGTGGTATCCGCGTCGTCGTCCGCCGCCGACGCCAGCTCAATCGCGCCCAGCTCTTGCAGCAAGTGGTAGCCGTCGGCCACGGCGCGCCCAGGCGGCGCTTCCACAAACGGGAACTGCTCGATGTCGTCCAGCTTCAGCGCCTTCATCCGCAGGATGACGGACGCCAGCGACGAACGCAGCACTTCGGGGTCGGTGAAGGCGGCGCGGTTATTGAAGTCCAGCTCGTCATAGAGCCGGATGCACAGACCTGGCCCCACCCGGCCGCAACGGCCGGCGCGCTGATTGGCCGACGCGCGGCTGATCGGTTCGATCCGCAGCTGTTCGACCTTGTTGCGCCAGGAATAACGCTTGATGCGCGCCAGGCCGCTATCGACCACGAAGCGGATGCCCGGCACCGTCAGCGACGTTTCCGCCACGTTGGTGGCCAGCACGATGCGCCGCGCGTTGGTACGCGGGTGAAAAATCTGCTCTTGCTCGGCCTGCGACAAGCGCGCATACAGCGGCAGCACCTCGGTGCCGGCGGGGTGGCGCTTGCGCAAGGCTTCGGCGGATTCGCGGATTTCGCGTTCGCCGGGCAGGAACACCAGCACGTCGCCCGGGCCATGGCGCGCGCACTCGTCCACCGCGTCGACGATGGCGTCGATCAGGTCGCGTTCCTCGTCGCCCGACATGCGCTCGCGGTCACGGTCGCGGCCCGGCTTGGCGGCGGGCGCGGTGTCGTCCTCGGCCATTTCCTCGCGCACGGGGCGGTAGCGGACCTCGACCGGGTACAGCCGGCCCGACACTTCGATCACCGGCGCGGGCTTGTCTTCGGACGCCGCAAAGTGTTTGGCGAAGCGCTCGGCGTCGATGGTGGCCGACGTGATGATCAGCTTCAGGTCCGGGCGGCGCGGCAGCAACTGCTTCAGGTAGCCCAGCAGGAAATCGATGTTCAGGCTGCGTTCGTGCGCCTCGTCGATGATGATGGTGTCGTAGCGGCGCAAGAGCGGATCGCGCTGCGACTCGGCCAGCAGAATGCCGTCCGTCATCAGCTTGATCGACGCGTTCGGACCGGTGCGGTCGTTGAACCGCACCTGATAGCCCACCACTTCGCCCATCGGCGAGTTCAGTTCTTCGGCGATACGCTTGGCCACCGACGTCGCCGCCAGGCGGCGCGGCTGGGTATGGCCGATCATCTTCTGGCGGCCACGGCCCAGCTCCAGGCAGATCTTGGGCAGCTGCGTGGTCTTGCCCGAGCCGGTTTCCCCGCTGACGATCACGACCTGGTGGCCGGCGATGGCGCGCGCGATCTCCTGCCGCCGTGCGCTGACGGGCAGGTCTTCGGGGTAGGTCACCACGGGGATGGGGCGCTCGGGCCGGGGCGTGCCACGGGACTCGTTCCGGGGCGCTTTCTGGCCCCCGGATTGCGGCGCCGGCGTTCTGGGCGCCCGCGGGCTGGAGGATTCAGGCATGTAGGATTTATCCAATTAGCCCGACATTATAAATTTCTGGCGATTTCGCGCCTGGGCCATCCGGCCACTCGCAGCCCGTGCCCAAATGCCGCCGCTACAGCAGCTTGCCCGGGTTCATCAACTGGTTGGGGTCCAGCGCCCGTTTGATCATCAGCATCAGATCCATCTCTACGGGCGACTTGTAGCGCCGCAGCTCGTCGCGGCGCAACTGCCCCACCCCGTGTTCCGCGCTGATGCTGCCTCCGCGCTGCGCCACCAGATCGTGAACGCGGCGGTTCAGCGCGGCCGTCAATCGGGCGTGTTCCGCGGGCGCGGTGTCCAGCGGCAACAGCACGTTGTAATGCAGATTGCCGTCGCCGATATGGCCAAAATTCACGATGGGCAGATGGGGAAACTCAGACATCAGCGCCAGGTCGGCCTCTTCCACAAAAGCCGCCAACCGCGAAATGGGCACGGCGATGTCGTGCTTGACGGCCTTGCCCGCCCGAACCTGCGCCTGCGAAGTGCCTTCGCGCAATCGCCACATCGATTGCGCCTGCGTGTCGTTCGTGGCAATCACGCAACCCTGAATCACGCCGGCTTCAAGCGCCGCGCCCAGCGCGGATTCCAGCATGGCCGGCAGACCGGACGGCTCGGTGTCGGACAGTTCCAGCAACGCATAGTACGGATGACGCTCGCTCAGCGGATTGACCGCGCCGCTGACATGGGCCACGACCAAGTCCAGGCAACGCGCCGACATCATTTCGAACGCGGTCAGCCGGTCTCCACAGGCCGTCTGCAAACGCGTCAGCAGGCTGACCACCTGCTCGGGCGAGTCCGCCCCGACCCACGCGGTGGCGCGCCCGGCCGGCGCGGGAAACAGCTTCAGCATGGCGCCCGTGATGATGCCCAGCGTGCCTTCCGAGCCGATGAACAGGCTTTTCAGGTCGTAGCCGGTGTTGTCCTTGCGCAGCCCGCGCAGACCGTTCCAGACCCGGCCATCCGGCAACACCACTTCCAGGCCCAGCGTCAGATCGCGCGTATTGCCGTAACGCAGCACCGCCGTGCCGCCGGCATTCGTGGCCAGGTTGCCGCCGATGGTGCAGCTGCCTTCGGAACCCAGGCTCAGCGGAAATAGCCGCCCCACCCCGCGCGCGGCCTGCTGCATGTCGGCCAGCAGCACGCCGGCATCGGCGCAAAGCGTGTTGTTGACCGGGTCCACCTCGCGGATGCGCTTCATGCGATTCAGGCTCAGGATCACCTGCGCGCCGCTGGCGTCTGGCGTTGCGCCGCCGCTCATGCCAGTGTTGCCGCCCTGCGGCACCACCGGCGTACGGCTCTGGTGGCACAACCGCATCACCGCCGAGACCTCGGTGGCGTTGCGCGGGCGCACCACTACGGGCGTGCCGCCTTGCCATTTGCCCAGCCAATCCCGCACGTAAGGCGCCTGCCCTTCCGCATCCAGCACCAGCCCGCTATCGCCCACCAGATGCGATAAGCGTTCGATCAATTCCGGGTTGCGCATGGGGGCCTCAGGCGCCGTGCCAATTGAGCCGGATGCGGCCGATGGCCATGGCGGCGGCCGCCTGCGTCGGCTCGACCACGGGCACCCCCAGTTCGGCTTGCAGCCAGCCGCGGTAGTCGGCCATGCCGGCGCAGCCCAGCACCAGCACGTCGGCCAGGTGCTCGTCGCGCAGGCGGCGGCCCACTTGCAGCAGCCGTTCGCGGGTGCGGGCCACGTCCGACAATTCCACCACGGCCAGGTCCAACGGCAACTCGGCGGCCACGCGCCCCGACAGCCCGGCTGCGCCAAACAGCCGGCCGTGGCGCGGCAGCGACTGGCGCAGGATGGCGATCACGCCCACGCGCTGGCCCAGCGTCAGCGCGGTCAGCATGCCGCATTCGCTGATGCCCAGCACGGGTTTGGCCGTGACTTCGCGCACGGCGTGCAGGCCCGGGTCGCTGAAGCAGGCGATGACGTAGCCCGCCGCAGCCGCGCCATACTCGGCGTCCAGTTCGCGCACGCGCCGGGCCAGCGGCAAGGTCACGCTTTCCACATCCATCTGCGTCTGCACGCCGGCCGGGCCTTCGGCCAGCGTCAGGCATTGAATGCGGGGGCCGCCCTCCATCCGCAAGGGTTCAAGCGCCGCATCGAAGGCGTCCGTGACGGCCTGGGTGGAATTCGGGTTGATGACAAAAAGGGTCTGTTCCATCAGGGGCTTTTCCATCAGGGTCTGTGCCATCCGTCCTGGGCGAGCGACTGGGCAAGGGATTGGTCAAAATACGGCGTCAGTCTAGCTGCGCCGCCGCATAAGCATCCAATGTCAATTTGTGCGCTGCCCTTAACCCTTTGTTATGCTTTTGCGACCCCACCCCAGCGTGTGCGCCATGCAACTGAACTTGCGACAAATCGAGGTATTCCGCGCGGTCATGACGACCGGCACAATCAGCGGAGCAGCCAAACTCTTGTTCGTTTCGCAGCCCGCCGTCAGCCGCCTCTTGTCGCACACCGAACAGCGATTGGGGTTTGCCCTGTTCGAGCGCATCAAGGGCAGGCTCTACCCCACGCCCGAATCGCGCCAGTTGTTCCGTGAGGTTGAAGCGGTGTATGCCGGCGTGCGGCGCGTGGGCGAGCTGGCCTCCGAACTGGCTGAACGCCGCAGCGGCATTTTGCATCTGGTGTCCAGCCCCAGCATCGGCCACATGCTGATTCCGATGTCCATCACGCGTTTTCGCGAAACRCATCCCGATGTGAAGATCACGTTCCAGCCGCTGACCCAGCAGCCCCTGACGCAGATGCTGCTGGATAACCGCGCAGAGCTGGGCGTAGTGATTTTGCCTGTCCAGCACCCCAACCTGCTCACGCAAGCCATTGGCCAGGCGCGCCTGGTCTGCATCTGCCCGTACAACCATCCGCTGGCGCACCGCTCGCTCTTGTCCATCGCCGATCTGCTGCCGTATCCGCTGATTTCGTACGGCGGCGACACGCCCTTTGGCATGCTGGTTGAACAGATGTACCAAGAGGCCGGACACACCCGCCGGCTGGCGGTGGAAGTCAGCTCGCCGCAGAACGCGTGTTCGCTCGTGCAAGCCGGCGCCGGCATCGCCATCGTGGACGAATTTTCGGTCAAGAGCCGCACGCAGGGAGACTTCGTCGTGCGTCCGATCAACCAGGCAAAGATCCTGACGGCGAACCTGGTGCAATCGCGATTCGAACCCTTGTCTCAGCTGGCGCAAGCCTTCGTGGATGTCTTGCGGCACACGCTGCAAGAACAGGGTTTTGAGCTCTCGAATCCCGTCCAGGCAAACCCTGCCCAGGGTAAACCTTGACTTAACTGGGTGTTATACCCAGGCAATAAAAAAGCAAGTGGAGTTCTAAAACATCCGCATTAGGATGACATCCGAAACGCTGTTTTCGCTTTCGGTTTTCACGCATCCTGACGGAGAGATGATGGCTGACTCCATCGACGCCAAAGGCGTCTTCACCATTTGCCCCACGCCCTTTGACGACGCCCTGAAGGTGGATGCCGACAGCATCCGCACGCTGGTCGATTTCCTGTTGGAAACGGGCGTGACTGGCCTGGCCATCCTGGGATTCCTGGGCGAGCTGCACAAGCTGTCCAACGCAGAGCGCCGGCAGGTGCTGGAGACCTTCGTCAACCATACCAACGGCCGCGTGCCGGTGTGGGTAGGCGTGCGCGCCCACGGCATCGCAGGCGCCATCGAGCAGGCGCGGGAAGCCCAGGACATGGGCGCCGCCGCCGTCTTCGCCGCACCGCTGGACAACGCCAACGACGCGCTGCTGTTCGACTACTACAAGGCGGTTGCCGACGCCGTGAAGATTCCGGTCGTGATCCATGACTTTCCGGACTCCTTCGGCACCGAGATCCGCCCCGAAGTCGTGGCGCGGCTGGGCCGCGAAGGCGGCGTGCACATGATCAAGATGGAAGAGCCACCCGTCGCGCAAAAGATCAGCCGCATCCGCGAACTGGTGCCTGACGAAGCCATGAAAATCTTCGGCGGCCTGGGCGGCGTGTACTTCCTGGAAGAGCTGCAACGGGGCGCCGTGGGCACGATGACGGGGTTTGCGTTTCCCGAAATCCTGGTGGCCATCTACGAGCGCTACGCACGCGGTGACAAGGCCGGCGCTGCCGCCATCTTCGACCGCTATTGCCCGCTGATCCGCTACGAATT
This sequence comes from Achromobacter sp. 01N37, assembly GCF_056399725.1. Lineage (NCBI taxonomy): Bacteria > Pseudomonadati > Pseudomonadota > Betaproteobacteria > Burkholderiales > Alcaligenaceae > Achromobacter > Achromobacter sp. 01N37. Next base: position 30,379 of record NZ_JBFTRX010000026.1, on the reverse strand, counting down.
CCAGCCCAAGATCGGCCTGGCGCTGCGCAAGTATGTGTACCAGCGCCGCGGCGCCATCAAAAGCTACGCCTTGCGCGCGCCCGGCATGCGCATCGACCCGGTTACCGCCGCTGAACTTGAAGCCACCGTTGCGCGTGTGGGCCTGTCGCTGGCCGCCACCGGCCGCCAAGCCGTTCAAGACTAAAGGGGTTCGACATGGATTTGGGAATCAAGGGCAAGCGTGCGCTGGTGTGCGCGTCCAGTAAAGGGTTGGGCCTGGCCTGCGCGTGGTCGCTGGCGCGCGAAGGCGCCGACGTGGTGATGGCCGCGCGCACCGCGGCCACGCTGGATGCGGCGGCCGACGCCATACGCAAGGATACGGGCGCGACCATCGTCACCGTGGCTGCCGACGTCACCACCGAAGCAGGAAGGCAAGCGCTGCTGGCGGCCTGCCCCGAGCCCGACATTCTTGTCACCAATGCCGGCGGCCCCAAGCCGGGAGATTTTCGCGAATGGTCACGCGAGGACTGGATCGCGGCGCTGGACGCCAACATGCTGACGCCGATTGCGCTGATCCGCGCCACGGTAGACGGCATGATCGCGCGCCGGTTCGGCCGCATCGTCAACATCACGTCGGCCGCCGTGAAGATGCCCATCGACATTCTTGGCCTGTCCAACGGCGCCCGCGCCGGCTTGACGGGTTTTGTGGCGGGCCTGGCGCGCCAGACGGTGCGCCACAACGTCACCATCAACAACCTGCTGCCCGGCCCGTTCCTGACTGACCGTCTTCGCCAAACCGCCGAGCGCGCCGCGCGCGACGGCGGCAAAACCGTGGATGACGTGCTGGCGGCAAGACTGGCCACGGTGCCTGCCGGCCGCTACGGCGACCCGGCCGAATTCGGCGACGCCTGCGCATTCCTGTGCGGCGCCCGCGCCGGTTTCATGACCGGGCAGAACCTGGTGCTGGATGGCGGCATCTACCCCGGCACGCTCTGACTCCTTCTTACCCTTGCAGCCCCCCATGACCGACACCGCCCCCTTTGACCTGACCATCCGCAACGGCCGCATCAGCACGGCCACCGACACCTTCACCGCCGACATCGGCGTGCGCGATGGCGTGATCGCGGCGCTGGGCCAGGGCCTGGCGCCCGGCAAGCGGGACATCGACGCGGCCGGCCGCTGGGTGCTGCCCGGTGGCATCGACAGCCATTGCCACGTCGAACAGCTGTCCGGCATGGGCATCATGTGCGCCGACGACTTCTACAGCGCCACCGTGTCGGCCGCGTTCGGCGGCACCACCACCATCATTCCGTTCGCGGCCCAGCATCGCGGCAACCTCTTGCCCGACGTCGTTTCCGACTACGCCCGCCGCGCCGCCGAGAAGGCCGTCATCGACTACGGCTTTCACCTGATTCTGTCGGACCCGACCGAACAGGCGCTGCAACACGACCTGCCCGAACTGATCCGCAACGGCATCACCTCGTTCAAGGTCTTCATGACCTATGACCGCTTGAAGCTCGACGACTACCAGCTGCTGGACGTGCTGGAAGTGGCCGACCGCGAAGGCGCGCTGGTGATGGTGCATGCCGAGAACAACGACATGATCCGCTGGGTGGCGCGCCGCCTGGCCGAACGCGGCATGACCGCGCCCAAATACCATGCCGTGGCCCACACGCCGCTGGCCGAAAGCGAAGCGACCAACCGCGCCGTGACCTTGGCGCGCATGATGGACGTGCCGATCCTGATCGTGCACGTGGCGGGCCAGGAAGCGGTGCGCGTGGTGCATTCGTCGCAGGCGCTGGGGCTGCCCATCCATGCTGAAAGCTGCCCGCAATATCTTTTCCTGACGGCGCAAGACATCGACCAGCCCGGGCTGGAAGGCGCCAAGTTCTGCTGCAGCCCGCCGCCGCGCGATCCGGCATCGCAAGAAGCCGTTTGGCAAGGGCTGATCAACGGCACGCTGCAATTGTATTCGTCGGACCACGCCCCCTACCGGTTCGACGCCAGCGGCAAGTTGCCCAAGGGGGAAGACACCACGTTCAAGGATGTGGCCAATGGCGTGCCCGGCCTGGAAGTGCGCATGCCGCTGCTGTTCTCCGAAGGCGTGCTGGGCGGCCGCCTGAGCATCGAACGCTTCGTCGCGCTGACCGCTACCAACCACGCCCGCACTTACGGCCTGTACCCGAAGAAAGGCACGATCGCGGTGGGCGCCGACGCCGACATCGCAATCTGGAACCCGGAACGCGAGGTCACCATCGGCACCGCCATGCTGCACGACAACGTGGGCTACACGCCCTACGAAGGCAAGACGGTGCGCGGCTGGCCGGAAGTGGTGATCAGCCGCGGGCGCATTGCCGTTGAAAACGGCGAACTGCAAGTGGCGCGCGGCAGCGGCCAGTTCATCAAGCGCGGCACGCCGGAACCTGTGCTGCGCCAGCGTTTGAACGGCAACCCGGACGCGCTGGTGCGCAAGTACTTCAGCAGTGCCAGCCCCAGCGCCGCCCCTTCCAACACGTAACGCGCCCGCCAACTCCAACGAATAAGGAACCCCTGATGAGCAAACGTCCCTTTGGCCTGGCGGTCGCGCAGATGGGCCCGGTGCAGCCTGACGAAACCCGGCGCCAGGCCGTGGCCCGGCTGCTGGCCATGATGCGCGAGGCCCATGCGCGCGGCGCGAAGCTGGTGGTGTTTCCGGAGCTGGCGCTGACGACGTTCTTTCCGCGCTATTGGATGACCGAAGAAGAGGCCGTGGCCCGCTACTTCGAAAAGGAAATGCCGGGCCCCGATACCCGCATCCTGTTCGACACCGCGCGCGAGCTGGGTATTGGTTTTTATCTGGGCTATGCCGAAGTTGCATCCGACGGGCGCCGGTTCAATACCAGCATCCTGGTTGATACGAACGCGCGCATCGTCGGGCGCTATCGCAAGATTCATCTGCCGGGGCACAGCGACCACAAGCCGCAGGCGCCGTTCCAGCATCTGGAAAAGAAATTCTTTGAAGTCGGCAACGAAGGCTTCAACGTTTGGGAAACCCTGGGCACACGCATCGGCATGTGTCTGTGCAACGACCGCCGCTGGACGGAAGCCTGGCGCGTGCTGGCGCTGCAAGGCGCCGAGGTCGTGGCGCTGGGATACAACACGCCGTCATTGAATATCCACTGGAATGAACCGGTCCACTTGCGCATGTTCCACCACCTGCTCAGTTTGCAGGCCGCCGCGTATCAAAACGCGGTGTGGGTGGCGGCGGCAGGCAAGGCCGGCGTGGAAGACGGCAGCCACCTGATCGCCGGATCAGCCATCGTCGCGCCCACGGGCGAGATCGTGGCGCAGGCACAGGGGGAGGAGGATGAGGTGATTTTTTGCCAGGCTGACCTGGCATTGGGAGACACCTTCAAGCAGCACATCTTCAACTTCGCCGCCCATCGGCGCCCGGAACACTATGGCTTGATTCTTGAGCGCGTGGGAGCCGGGCCGGCGCTGGGCAAGACGCCTCTTCCCTAAAGGACCCGCCATGAACCGCAACTCCCGCATTTTCTCGTTCGCCAGCCGCTGTGGCCTGACCCTGCTGCTGGCCGGCGCTGGCCTGGCGCACGCCGCCCAACCGCTGACGACAGGCGTGGACGCCACCTTTGCGCCGCACGCCATGCCCAAGCTGGGCGGCGGCCTGGACGGCTTCAACATCGAACTGGGGCAGGCGCTGGCCAAGCAGCTGGGCACCACCATCACCATCGAAGGCACCGAGTACGCCGCGCTGATTCCGGGGCTGAACGCCAAGAAGTATGACTTCGTGCTGGCGCCCACCACGGCCACTGAGGAACGCGCCCGCGCGCTGCTGTTTTCCGAGGGCTACCTGAACACGGACTACACGTTCGTGATCGCCAAGTCCGGCAAGGACATCTCGGGGCTGGACGACCTGAAGGGCCGCAAGCTGGCGGTCAACAAGGGTTCGGCCTACGAGAACTGGGCGCGCGACAATGCCGCCAAATACGGCTTCAAGTACGACGTCTATGCGTCCAACGCCGACGCCGTGCAGGCAGTGCAGTCCGGCCGCGCCGACGCCAACCTGGCCGGCAATACGGTTGCAGCCTGGGCCGCCAAGCAGAACCCGGCCGTGCGCACCAGCTACACCATCAAGACGGGGCTGGTCTGGGCGCTGGCGTTCCGGCTGGACGACAAGGAAGGCCGCAACCGCGTGTCGTCCGCGCTGAAGTGCCTGAAGCAGGACGGCACGGTGTCCAAGCTTGCGCAGAAGTGGTTCGGCTTCACGCCCCCGGCAGGCGCGGCCGCGGTGACGGTCACTCCGGGCCAGGGCGTGCCGGACCTGCCCGGCTACGACGCCACGCCCGTCGAACTGCGTTGCAGCTGAGCCCGCGCCCGCCAACCAGGAGCCACACGATGGACACGCCTATCCTAAAAATCGCCGGGCTGCACAAGTCCTACGGCGACAACGCGGTGCTCAAGGGTATCGACCTGGAAGTCAAACGGGGCGAGCTGGTCTTCATGATCGGCCCGTCCGGCTCGGGGAAAAGCAGCCTCTTGCGCTGCTGCAACCGGCTGGAAGAGCCCACGGCCGGCAGCATCCATGTCGATGGCGATGAAATCACCGCGCCCGCCGCCCCGTTGAACCGCATCCGCCAGAACATCGGCATGGTGTTTCAGCACTTCAACCTGTACCGCCACATGTCGGTGCTGGGCAACATCACGCTGGCGTTGCGCAAGGTGCAGAAGCTGGCGCGGGCCGAGGCGGACCGGCGCGGCATGGAAGCGCTGGACCGCGTCGGCCTGGCCGACAAGGCGTCGTCGTTTCCGGATCAGCTGTCTGGCGGCCAGCAGCAGCGCGTGGGCATTGCGCGGTCGCTCGCGCTGCGGCCCAAGGTGGTGCTGTTTGACGAGCCCACCAGCGCGCTGGACCCCGAGCTGGTGGGCAGCGTGCTGAACGTCATGCGCGAATTGAAGAAAGACGGCATGACGATGATGGTGGTCAGCCACGAAATGGGATTCGCCAAAGCGGCGGCCGACCGCGTCGTGTTCATGGACGGCGGCGTGATTGTCGAGCAAGGCCCGCCGCAGGACGTCTTTGGCGCCCCCCGTCAACCCCGCACGCAGGCATTCCTTGCCCGCATGGCGGAACATGCCGCCTAGCGCGCAGCTGGTACGTATTCCATGGATCTGAAAGCCCTGCTGTTTTCTTTCTTCAACGCGGAAGTCGCCTGGCGGTATTTGCCGGACATCCTCTCCGGCATGTGGATCACGCTGCAACTGGGGGTGGCGGTAGCCGCCACCGGTGTCGCGCTGGGCCTGGTGCTGGCCGTGGTGCGCGCGCTGCGCATCCGGCCGCTGAACTTCCTGATCATCTGCTTTGCCGACATCCTGCGCGCCTTGCCGCCGCTGGTGGTCATCATGCTGCTGTTCTTTGCGTTCCCGTACATCAACCTGTCGATGTCGGCCTTCATGGCCTGCTGGCTGTCGCTGTCGCTGGTGCTGGCGGCGTTTGCCGAAGAGATCTTCTGGGCCGGCATTCTGTCGGTGCCGCGCGGCCAGGCCGAAGCCGCCCGCTCCACCGGCCTGAACTGGCTGCAAAGCATGGTGTATGTGGTGATGCCGCAAGCGATGCGGCTGACGGTGGCGCCGCTGACCAACCGGGTCATCGCCATCACCAAGAGCACGGCGCTGGGGTCGGTGGTGGGCTTGAGCGAAGTGCTCAACAACGCGCAGTCGGCCAGCAGCAACGCGGGCAACGCCACGCCGCTGACGCTGGCGGCCATCGCCTGCCTGCTGATCTTTCTGCCCGTGGTGATTCTGGGACGATGGACCGAAACCCGCTTCAAGTGGAAGCACTAAGGGATGCGCTGAGCGGCAGGCCCAGGCTCGCACCAATAAGCACCATCACACGCACACGCACACGCACACGCCACGTTAGACAACACAAGGTCGCGGGCCAGCATCAAACCGGCCACGCGCGCCAAGGGGAATGGCATGGATGAAATCCTGCAGAACTTTTTCAATCTGAATATCTACAAGAATGTCGCGCCCTACCTGCTGCAAGGCTTGGGGCGCACGCTGCTGCTGTCGGCGATGGTGATTCCGGTGGGGCTGGCCTCCGGCCTTTTGATCGGCGTGCTGTCGATCACGCTCAAGCGGCGCTGGGCGCGGGTGCTGCTGGCGGTTTACATCGATTTTTTCCGTGCGCTGCCACCGCTGGTGCTGCTGATCTTCATCTACTTCGGCGCGCCGTTCCTGGGCCTGGACCTGCCCAAGCTGCTTGCGGTGGCCATCGGCTTCATGCTGAATAATTCTTCTTATTATGGCGAGGTGTTCCGAGCCGGCCTGGAGAGCGTGCCGCGCGGCCAGATTGAAGCGGCCCGATCCACCGGGCTGTCCAGCTGGCAAACGCTTTGGCATGTGCAGATTCCGCAAGCCACGCGCAATGTCATGCCCGATCTGATCAGCAACACGCTTGAAGTGGTCAAGCTGACCACGCTGGCCAGCGCCGTGGCGCTGCCCGAGCTGCTGCGGGTGGCGCGCGACGCCCAGTCGCTGGTCTACAACCCGTCGCCGATTGTGCTGGCCGCGCTGTTTTACCTGATCCTGCTGTGGCCGGTGGTGCGCCTGTTGAGCCGGCTGGAGCACCGGCACTTGCCGGGGCACTGAGACGGGACAGTAAGACTGGACACCAAGACGGGGCACTAAGGCGGGACACTAAGACCCGCCACTCAGACTCGTCACTCAGACCCGTCACCAAGACGGCCGTGGGCGGCGCGCAACAAATCCTGTCACGCGTTGCAACGGTGGGGGAGCCTTGCGGCCATATAATTCCGCGTAGCGCCGCCCCCTGGCGGCGCGAGCGGCCAGGCCCAAGGCCACGCCGTCCCGCGATCTCATAGGACCTTGCAACGCACATCATGCCCGACCTGGAACCCGACACCGTCTCCGCCCTTGAAGCCCCAGAATTCGCACCCGCCCAGTTTGTCCGATGGTTTCGAGACGTGGCGCCCTATGTGCATGCATTCCGAGGCAAGACCTTCGTGGTGGCGTTCGGCGGTGAACTGGTGCAGGCCGGCGCGCTGAATACGCTGGTGCAGGATTTGTCGTTGCTGTCGTCGCTGGGCATCCGCCTGGTGCTGGTGCACGGCTCGCGTCCGCAGGTCAACGAGCAGTTGCGCCTGAAGGGTTATACGCAGCAATTTGACCGCGGCCTGGCGCCCACCGACGCCGCCGCGCTGGAATGCGCCAAGGAAGCGGCAGGCGAAATCCGCCTGGATATCGAAGCCGCGTTCAGCCAGGGGCTGCCCAACACGCCGATGTCGCACGCGCACATCCGCGTCATTTCTGGCAACTTCGTCACCGCGCGCCCGACCGGCGTGCTGGAAGGCGTGGACTACAAGCACACCGGCCAGGTGCGCAAGATTGACGTCGACGCGCTGAAGTTCGCCATCGAGAAAGGCTCGTCGGTAGTGCTGCTGTCGCCGCTGGGCTTCTCGCCGACGGGCGACGCCTTCAACCTGGCCATGGAAGACCTGGCCACCAGCGTCGCCGTAGCGCTGCGCGCGGAAAAGCTGATTTTCCTGTCCAGTTCGCACGGCGTGCTGAACGACGACGGCACGCTGGACACGGAACTTGCCCGCGTGGACGCCGACGCGCTCTTGGCGGGCGGCGAGCTGGATGAAGAAACGCACGCCTTCCTGCAATACGCATCGCTGGCGGTCAAGCGCGGCGTGGCGCGCGCCCACCTGCTGCCGTTTGCGCTGGATGGCAGCGTGCTGCTTGAAATCTTCACCCACGATGGCGTGGGCACCATGGTGGTGGAAGACACGCTGGACGATCTGCGCGCCGCCACCATCGACGACGTGGGCGCCATTCTGAGCCTGATCGAACCGCTCGAAGCCGACGGCACCCTGGTGCCGCGCCCGCGCAGCGTGATCGAACGCGACGTGGAAAACTTCACGGTGCTGGAGCACGACGGCGTGATTTACGGCTGCGCCGCGCTGCATACGTTTGCCGACGAACAGATGGCCGAAATGGCCTGCCTGATCGTGCACCCCGAATGGCAAGGCTCCGGCGAAGGCGAAATCCTCTTGCGCCACATGGAATCGCGCGCGCGCGCCACCGGCGCCAAGCGCCTGTTCGTGCTGACCACGCGCACGTCGCACTGGTTCATGAAGCGCGGTTTCGTGCAGGGGGGCATTACCGACCTGCCCCGCGAAAAGCAGAACAACTACAACCGTTCGCGCAACAGCCTCGTCTTCATCAAGAAGCTGTAACCGGCCGGCGACGGCCTGCCCGGGCGGCCCCGCCCCGGCGGCCAGACCGCAGGGCTTGAAGGGGCTTGGCGCCCGCAGGACGCCAAGCCCGCTAAAATACGCCGTTATCTATCTTTCCGGCAGCGAACCATGTCCCGTATCGTCAACTGTGTGAAATTGAAGCGTGAAGCCGAAGGGCTGGATTTTCCTCCCTACCCCGGCGAGCTCGGCACCAAGATCTGGCAGAGCATTTCCAAGGAAGCTTGGGAAGAATGGAAGGCGATCCAGACCCGTCTGGTCAACGAAAACCGCCTGAACCTGGCTGACGCCCGCGCACGCAAGTACCTCAAGGAACAGATGGAACGTTTCCTGTTCGAAGACGGCACCGTCGAAGCCCACGGCTACGTTCCGCCGTCGGCCTGATCTGGCTACGCCGCCATGCCAACAGGCAACGCGCGGCTCCCCCACGAAGCCCCTCGTCCGCGAGGGGCTTCGTGTTTTCCGGCGTATCCAAGCTTTATCGTGGCGCGCAAACGCGCAGCCCTTAAGATTGCAAGAATTCAGGCCGTATTAAGGCTGTCATGAAAGAAGAATCGCACTCGCCCTGTCCTCCTGACCCGCCGTCGTCCATCCAGCGCGCCGTGGCGATTGCCCCTGATCGCAAGACGGGCACGCTGCAAGATGTGCGGCACGTCGTCATCCTGATGCAGGAAAACCGGTCGTTCGACCATTACTTCGGCACCCTGCCCGGCGTGCGCGGCTTTGCCGACCCGCATCCTTTGCCCACGTTGGCAGGCAATGTGCTGACGCAGATGGACGGCGATACGCAATGCCGCCCCTATGCGCTGCAAGCGGAATACGCCAGCCACACGCCGGTTGGCTACATCACGCCGCACACCTGGGACGACGCGCAACGCGCCTGGAACGACGGCCGCATGGACCAATGGCTGTCCGCCAAGAGCCGTTTGGGCATGGGCGCTTACACAAGCGCCGACGTGCCTTTCCAGACCGCGCTGGCCAACGCCTTCACGGTATGTGACGCCTACCACTGTTCGCTGCAAGGCGGCACCAATCCGAATCGCCTGTTCTTGTGGACCGGCACGAATGACCCCGCTGGCCTGGCGGGCGGCCCCGCGCTGGTCAATCACTTTGACCGCTTGGGCCCCGCCGGCGAAGGCTACGCCTGGACCACCTACCCCGAGCGCTTGCAGCAAGCCGGCGTGGACTGGCGCATCTATCAGGACATGGCGGACAACTTTCACGACAACCCGCTGGCCGGTTTCCAGCAATACCGCCGCGAACACGCGAGCGGCGCGGCGCAAGCCCCGTTGCGCGACCGCGGCCTGTCCACCTGCACGCTGGATGATCTGGCCCGCGACGCCGCTGCCGGCACGCTGCCGCAAGTATCCTGGATCATTGCGCCCACCGCAGACTCCGAGCACCCCGAGGTCTCGTCGCCGCAGCAAGGCGGCGCTTACACGGAACGGGTGCTGGACATCCTGACGGCAAACCCGGACACCTGGAGCCGCTGCGTGTTTCTCGTCACCTATGACGAGAACGACTGTTTCTTCGACCACATGCCGCCGCCCGCACCGCCGGCCCGCGGCGCCGATGGCGAGTCCGGCGGCCTGTCTACGGTGGAACTGGACGGCGAATACCACGACGCGCGGCACGGCCGCAGCGCCGCCACCGCCGAAGACCCGGCCAGCCTGCACGGCCGGGGTTTCGGGTTGGGGCCGCGTGTGCCGATGCTGGTGGTGTCGCCGTGGAGCCGTGGCGGCTGGGTCAATTCACAGGTGTTTGACCACACGTCGGTGATCCGCTTTCTTGAAGCCCGCTTCGGCGTCGAAGAACCCAACATCAGCCCGTGGCGCCGCGCCGTGGCCGGGGACCTGACGTCCGCCTTCGACTTCGCGGGCGACCGGGGCGCGCATCATCACGACAGCAACCGCCACGCCTGTCCGCTGCCGTACGCGCTGGATGCCGTGGGCCGCATCACCGCCGATGGCGAGCACTACCGGCTGACCTTGCGCAACCCTGGCACCGTGGCCGCGGTGCTGCATGTGTACGACCGCAACGATCTGGCGCGCGCCCCCCGCCGCTACACCGTGGGCGCGGGCGCCCGCCTGGATGACGGGTGGCGCTTGGGTGACGGCGGCGCGTACGACCTCTGGCTGCTTGGGCCCGATGGATTTCACCGGCAATTCCGCGGTGATGCGCGCGATGCCGGCCTGCTAGAGACGCAACTGGTGCCCGTCACGTCGGGCCTGCGCCTGCGTCTGGTCAACCACAGCGACATGCCGCAGCCCCTCAAGGTGGAATCCCACATGGGCGATGGCTGGCGCGCCATGGCGCACGTGCAGGCGGGCGGCGCGCTGGAGCTCAAGTACGCCGGGTGCGAAGGGTGGTACGACCTGGAGATCAGCACCCCCGCCATGCCGGCGTTCGGACGCCGCCTAGCTGGCCGCATCGATGCCGGCAAGCCCGGCGTGCCTGATCCCCGCCTTTGTGTGGGCGCTACCCTGCCGCTATAAATACAGTGCGGCAGTAAAAAACCCCAGGGCGGATGCGCTGGGGTTTTTGATTGGCCGTGCAAGCCGCACGGGCCGCAGAGGCGGCAGAGGCTTACTTGTCGTCCTCTTCCGACTCTTCTTCACCGCGCGCCAGGCGCTCGGTGTTCTTCACGCCGGTGTGACGCACGTCGGCGCCCTTGACCATGTAGATGACGCGTTCGGACATGTTCTTGGCGTGGTCGCCAATACGTTCCAGCGCGCGCGCGATGAAGATCATGTCGATGGCGCGCGAGATGGTGCGCGGGTCTTCGATCATGTAGGTGATCAAGTGACGCAGCGCGCCCTTCCATTCCTTGTCCACTTCCTTGTCGCTGCGCACGACGGCGGCGGCCAGAATCGGGTCAAGGCGTGCGAACGCGTCCAGCGCCTGGTGCAGCATGGTGCGCACATTGGCGGCCATGTGGCGCAGTTCGATCACGGGGATATGGCGCATTTCCGCTTCATGGATGCGGCGGGCAACGGTGGCGACCTTCTCGGCCTCGTCACCAGAACGCTCCATGTCGGTCAGCATCTTCGACACGGCCATCAGCATGCGCAGGTCGATGGCGGTGGGCTGGTGCCTGGCCAGGATGCGGCTGATGCTTTCGTCGATCTCGACTTCGTGGCGGTTGACTTCCTTTTCCCGCTCGCGGACTTTTTCCACCAGCGACAGGTCGCCGGTGGCCAGCGCGTCGATCGCTTCCTGGATCATGGCTTCCACCAAGCCGCCCATTTGCAAGAACTGCGAACGGACGCTTTCCAGATCGGCGTCGAACTGCTTGTTTGTATGCTCCGTCATCCGGGCTCCCYGCGTGGTTGATCTCATTGCATTGCCCCGAAATAAGAGAGTTACGAGATGGGCCTGCACAACCGGCAAGGTTATGACCCAAGTGTGACAGGATTATGAATCGGCCCTCCGCCGCCCGCAAGGCGGAGCGGCGGCGGCAATGCGCGGGCAGCGCAGGAAGGCGGAAAGGGGCGTGGCGAGCCCGAAATTACGCCACGCGGTCCAGGCGGCGAATGCCGTTCTGGGTGGCCAGCAAGGCCACGTCGGCGCCTGCCAACGCGAACAGGCCGCAGGTGACAACCCCCGGCAGGTTGTTCACGCGCGCCTCGAACCCCAGCGCGTCTTTGATCGAAAGACCCGACACGTCCAGGATGATGTTGCCGTTATCGGTGACGAAACCCTCACGCAGGCGCGGCTGGCCGCCCAGCATGGTCAGCGCGCGCGCGACCGATTCGCGCGCCATCGGAATCACTTCCAGCGGCAGCGGGAACTTGCCCAGAGTGTCGACCAGCTTCGATTCGTCGGCGATGCAGATGAAGCGTTCAGCCACCGAGGCAACGATTTTCTCGCGCGTCAGGGCGCCACCGCCGCCCTTGATCATGTACAGATTCGCGTCGATCTCGTCCGCGCCATCTACATAGATCGGCATCGTCGAGACGTCGTTCAAGTCCAGCACTTTCAAGCCGTGGGCGGCCAAGCGGGCGGCGCTGCGCTCGGAACTGGCGACCGTGCCGGCAATGCGGCCCTTGAAACGCGCCAGGCCATCAATGAACAGGTCGGCGGTGGAGCCGGTGCCCACGCCGATGATGGCGTCCGGGCCGGCAACGGCTTCAACGAATTCCAGGGCGGCGTCGGCGGCTTGCTGCTTGAGTTCTTGCTGGGAGAGCATGGCGGAGTAATGCGGGAAGGTTGGTTAAGCCAGGAAATTTAGCATGCGGCGGCGGGCCAGGCCCGCGACAGGATGACAGACGTATCCACCCCAGCAGCGAGTTCACCGAAAACGCCGCCATCGGCACGCAGGCGGCTGGCGACGAACGCCTGCGCAACCGCGTGGGGCGCGTGCTGGATCAACAGAGCGGCCTGCCACAAGCGCGCCAGCCCGCAAGCGATACGCCGCGCCTGAAATTCCGCCTGGCTGGTATCCGCCAGCATCGATCGCCATTGCGCCAGCGCCTGGTCGAACGCACGGTGCTGGCCGGCAGCGGCTGCGAATTCCTGTTCCAGCGCGGGCAAGGCGTCGGGCTCGCGTTGCAGGGCGCGCAGCACATCCAGCGCCATTACGTTGCCCGACCCTTCCCAAACGGAATTGACAGGGGTTTCACGATAGATACGGGGCATGGGCCCCTCTTCGACATACCCGTTGCCGCCCCACACTTCCATGCATTCGGCCACCGCACTGATTGCCCGCTTGCAGATCCAGAGCTTGGCGGCCGGCGTGCCTACGCGCACCAGCGCGCGGTTCTGCGCGCCGCCCTGCCCGCGTTCTTGCCCGCGTTCTTGCCCGCTTTGTTGTCCGGTTTGTTGTCCGCCTCCGCGCCCATCCACCGCACGCGCCAGCCGCAGCGCCAACACCATCGCCGCCTCGCTTTCCAACGCCAGGTCCGCCAACACATTGCGCATCAGCGGCTGTGCAATCAGCGGTTTGCCAAACGCGTGCCGATGCTGGGCATGATGGATGGATTGCACCAGCGCCTGCCGCAGCAGCGCGGCACTGCCCAGCACGCAATCCAGCCGCGTGGTGGCCGCCATTTCCAGCAGCACCGCCAGCCCGCGCCCGGGTTCGCCCACCATGACGCCCCAGGCGTCTTCGAATTCAACCTCGGCGCTGGCGTTGCTGCGGTTGCCCAGTTTGTCTTTCAAGCGGCGCACGCGCACGGCGTTGCGGGGGCCATCCGGAATCCAGCGCGGCACGAACAGGCAACTCAGCCCCTCGTCCGTCTGCGCCAGCACCAGATGCGCATCGGCTTGCGGCACCGAGAAAAACCACTTGTGTCCCACTAATTGGTAGGCGTTGCCCCGGCCCGGCGCGCCCAAGGGCGTGGCGCGGGTGGTCACCGCACGCAAGTCGGAACCGCCCTGCTTTTCGGTCAGCCCCATGCCGATAAGCGCGCTGCGCTTGGCGGCAAGCGGCGCGTCGGCGGCGTCGAACTCGCGCGAGTACAACGCAGGCAGCCACTGCCCCGCAAAATCCACGGCGCCCGCCGGTTCACGTTGCAGCAACGGCACGGCAGCAAACGTCATGGTGGTGGGGCACAAGGTGCCGGCTTCAACCTGCCCTTGCATCAGATACGCCGCCGCCCGCGCCACTTGTGCGCCCGGCACCGGTTGCGCCCAGGCGCGGCTGTGCAAGCCGCGCGCGACGATGCCGCTCATCAGCACGTTCCAGGCGGGGTGGAATTCAACGTGATCGATACGGTGGCCGTTGCGGTCATAGCTCAGCAAACGGGGCGGGCAACGGTTGGCCTCGGCGCCAGCCGCCAGCGTTTGCGCGCGGCCCAGCCACGCCCCATGCGCGGCCAGATCGCCCGACCAGCTTTCGGCCCCTTCGCGGCGCACCGCCTCGCGCAAGGCCGGGTCCGTGTCGTACAGGGAATAGTCTTCCAGGGCGGGCGCCTGGTTCTGCACGGTATGCGTCGCAAACGAAGACATGGCGGCTCCCTGGAGCATTCGGCTATCTATCTGGCCATGGGCGCCACCAACGCCCAGGGCCGCAAGGCCTCGACCTGCGCGGCCAGCTCCAGCAGCAGCGCTTCACTGCCCAGCGGGCCCATCACCTGGATGCCGATCGGCAAGCCGTCAGACGACATGCCAAAGGGGATGGAAATCGCGGGCATGCCGGTCAGGTTGGCCAAGGGCGCAAAGGGCGAATAGCCGATCACGCCCTTCTTGCCCAGACGGTAGGCCAGGTAATCGGCGTTGTCCATGGCGTAGCGGCCGATGGGCGCGGGCGGCTGCGCCAGCACCGGCGTCAGGAACAGGTCATAGCCGTGCGCGCCATCGCGATGCAGGAAGCGGCCAATGCGGCGCGTGATTTCGTGGCAGGTATCCACGCACGCCACATATTGCGAACCCGAGATCGCGCGGGCGTACTCGCGCGCGCCCAGCGTCGTGGGCTGCAATTCATCGGCGGCCAAGCGGCGTCCGCGCGCCGCGACGAAACTGTCGATGGCATTGGCCGCGGCGCTGGCAATCAGCGGCAGCATCGGCGACAACACCTCTTCAGACCCCACCGGCGGCAAGGCCGGCACCAGTTCATGGCCCAGCGCGGCGAAAAAGCGCGCTGCCTCATCCACGGTGGCAGCCACTTCCGGGTGGATGACACCGCCTTCATAGGTGGTGTTGATGAAAGCGATACGGCGGCGCGTGGCGCTTTGCGGATCGGCCGACACGCGCGCCACCACGGCCCGGTAGGATTGCGCTGGCTGCGCCGGGGCCGCATAAGGCGCGCCCACGTCGGCGCCCGCGCTGATATCCAGGGACGCGGCGCAGTCGCGCACCGAAATCGTCATCATGTGCTCGGTCGCCAGGCCGCCCCAGCCTTCGCCCTTCAGCGGGCCCAGCGGCATCAGCCCGCGCGACGGCTTCAGGCCCAGCACCCCGCAGCAGGATGCCGGAATGCGAATGGAGCCACCGCCGTCGCTGCCGTGCGCGATCCGCACCATGCCGCTGGCCAGCGCCGCCCCGGCGCCCCCGCTGGAGCCGCCCGCGCTATGGCCGGCTTTCCAGGGGTTTTGGGTGGGAGGCCCATAGGCCGGGGATTCCGTCGTGGGGCTCAAGCCCAGCTCGGCGCTGGTGGTGCGGCCAAACGGAATCAGGCCCGCATGGCGATATCGTTTGACGATCTCGGCGTCGACGTCCCAGGCGACATGGCCGTACAGCACCGATCCCATCGCGCTGGGCAGGCCGAGCGCGGCGGTGCCCAAGTCCTTGAGCAAGGTCGGCACGCCCAGGAATGGCCGGTGCTGCAATTGCGCCTGCCGCTGCTCCGGCGACAGCGCCGCCAGTTCGTCGTCCAGGGCCTGAGCCAGCCGCAGGCCCGTTTCGGCTTCAACGCCGCAGGCCGCGTTGATCGACGGATTGCGCGCCGCTACCCGGTCCACCGCCTGCTGCATCGCAGCACGGGCGGTTRTGACCCCTTGTGCGATATCGGCGCCCAGCGCCGTCGCGTCGAGGGAAGAGGAATCATGGCGTTCAGCGGTGCTCATGCTTACGATGCTCCAGGGTTCGACGGCGAAATGCCGCACATGCCAGGATATCGACAGTCTGCGTAGGCAACAAGCACGCGCGGCCCTGGGTGGCCGCGCGACGTCAAGACAAACGGATCAGTTCGTGCCCGTGGACGAGACGTTGCGCGGCTCGGCGTCGTCATCCGGGTCGTTGTCGTCATCCGCAGTGCCGGCCTCACCCAATAGCCTTAGGGCATCTGCTTCCGGCAAGGCTTCGACGTTTTTCAGGTTCTTCAGCATGGCGCGGGTGCGCACTTCGGTCAGGCCGATCTTGTTGCTGGCCGTGTCCAAGGTCTTTTTCACGCTGGCCAGGGCGTCGCCGAATTTGCCGAATTCGGTCTTGACCGCGCGCAGCACCTGCCAGACTTCCGACGACCGCTGCTCAATGGCCAAGGTGCGGAACCCCATCTGCAAGCTATTGAGCAGCGCCGCCAGATTGCTGGGGCCGGCCACGTTGATGCGCAGGTCATGCAGCTTGTCGAGCAGGCCGGGGCGCCGCAGCACTTCGGCATACAGGCTTTCGGTGGGCAGGAACATGATGGCGAAATCGGTGGTGTGCGGCGGCGCGACATACTTGCTGGCGATCAGGCGCGCCTGCAATTCCACCGCCCGGCCCAGCGCCGCGCCCGCCGCCTTGACGCCTTCGGCATCCGCGGCGTCTTGCGCGTCCATCAGGCGTTCGTATTCCTCCTTGGGGAATTTCGCGTCGATCGGCAGCCAGACGGGTTCGCCCCCGTCGCCGCGCCCCGGCAAGCGGATGGCGAATTCGACGACCGCATCGCTGCCCGGCACCGGCTTGATGTTGCTGGCGTACTGGTCGGGCGTCATGTTGT
Source organism: Achromobacter sp. 01N37 (assembly GCF_056399725.1). NCBI lineage: Bacteria > Pseudomonadati > Pseudomonadota > Betaproteobacteria > Burkholderiales > Alcaligenaceae > Achromobacter > Achromobacter sp. 01N37. The sequence continues at coordinate 13,762 of NZ_JBFTRX010000026.1, read as the reverse complement.
CTTCGATCAGGCGGGCCAGTTGCACTTCGCCCCAGGTGCCGCGCGACTTCACGTTGGTCAGCACGCGCTTCAGGTCGCCCACGCCGGCCGCCAGCGCCTGCATTTCGCCCAGCCCCTTGTGCACGGCTTCCAGCCGGTCGGACACCAGTTTGAAGGACTCGCCCAGGCGCTGCTCAAGCGTGGCATGGAGCTTTTCGTCCACGGTACGGCGCATTTCGTCGAGCTTGGCGCTGTTTTCAGTTTGTAGCGACTGCAAGCGCTGGTCGACGGTGGCGCGCACTTCCATCAGGCGGCGCTCGTTGATCTGGATAAGCCCCTGCAACTGCTCACCGAAGCCCGCGGCGAACCGCGCCAGGGATTCGGCCGATTCCGCACGCGCCGCCCGGGTGGATTCCGCAATTTCGCTGCGCAGGCCGCGCTGGCTTTCCGCGATATCGGCGCGCAAGGCGCGTTCGGTGCGTTCCAGGCCGTCAAGCAGCGCGTCCAGACGCGCATCCCTGGCGGGCGGCCGCAAGCACGCAAACAACGCCGCCAAACACGCCAACACCGCGCCAACCGCGGCAACCCAAAGCAGAATGTCGTTCAAAAGTGGCCTCTCCAAAGCCGGAATTGTAGGACGCATCACCCCGCCTCTGTAACCAAGCGACATGAAATTGCCACAGATCTGGCCGCTGCCGGCGCTCAACAGGATTAAACTCCCCCTACTCTGAACTGATCGCTCGACCCCATTGAATCCTGCTGACCTCCCTTCCTGTCAGCCTTCGGTGTCGTTCCAGTCCGTCTTCGGCCCACTGGATCTCGACGCCGAGGCTCCGCTCGCCATCGGCGGCGACCGCCACATTTTTCAACACCCCAACGCCGCCTCCCTGCTGGTCAAAGTCATGGACATGCGCGCGCGCGCCGTCTACCTAGAGGCGCGGCCGCTCAAGCGCTGGTACAAGCAGTTTCAGCGCGAAAGCGCGTATCGCGTGTATCTGAACGAGCTCTCGGAATACGTCACCACGACGACCCGCCCGTCTGGCGTGTGGCAGGTGCCCATGGCGCGCATCGTGGGCGTGGCGCAAACCTCGTTGGGGCTGGGCCTGCTGGTCGAGAAAATCACCGATGCCGCCGGCAACATCGCCCCCACGGTGACTGACCTGGCCAAGCAGGGCCGCGTGGACGCCAAGTTTTTCGAACAATTGGACGAATTCTTCGACGACCTGGCCGATGCCCATGTTGTGCTGCACGACGTGTCGGCCAGCAACATTGCCTGCGGCCAGAACGCCGACGGCAAGCCGGGCATGTACCTGATCGACGGCTTCGGGGTGCTGCCGTTAGTGCCGCTGTACGCGTGGAGCAAGCGGCTGAACCGCTGGCGCATGTTGCGCAAGTACCAGAAAATGCGCCGGTCGCTGGAAGCACGAATCCGGGCGATGGGGCACGGGCAAGGTCAGGCCTGAAGCGGCCCACCTCGGCGGCCCCACCTCGGCGCCCCCGGCTCGGCGCCCCCGGCTCGGCGGCCCCACCTTGGCCGCCCTGCCTACGGCGCGTCCGGCAGCACCACGCCCTGCCGGTCCACCCACACATAGTCGTGCCCGGCACGTTGCCCGCGCCGCAGCGGATTACGCGTGCAGACCGTCGCGTAAGCCGGGTCCACATAGCGGTAATGCAGATGCTCGTCGCGCCCTGCCGGGATGCCCAGGCGCGTCGTGCAGATCAGCACCTCGGGTGAATCGCCCACATCCTCGACATACAGCGCATCCGGATCGAAGCGGCGCGCGTCCCATTCCGGCACCCTCAAGCCCAGCGAACGGCAAAGCAGCGTCTGGCCGGCGCACAACCGCGATGGCGGACGCGGCTGGCCTTGGGCATCCGGGTTCAACTGCTGCATGCGGGCCAGCGCATCCGGGCCGGAGAGCGCGTCCGTCCAGGGATGAGCCGATTTGATCAGCACGGCGTTGCCGGGTCCTGCGGCGCTGAAATTCAGCGAATCACCGCCGCGCGCGTAATACATATAGATAACGCCGCCGTCCATGAACAGCGCGCGCCGCTTGTGCGTGTAGCCCAGCGACGCGTGGCTGCCCTTTTCTTCCAGGTAATAGGCTTCGGTCTCGATGATGCGGGCCGACAACCACAGCCCGTCCACACGATGGCGGATGACCTTGCCCAGCAGATCGCGCGCCAGCGCGCGGGCGTCGCGGTCAAAAAAGGCATCGGGCAACGCCTTGCCGGCGCCGCGCGATGCCTGGATGGAGGACGCCATCACGTGCAACGCAACGTCAGGCGAAGCGTTCGCCGTAGCGCTTTTCGCTGAAGCCCACGGTGACCTCGCCATCGGGCGTGACCGTGACCGGGCGGCGCACCAGCGCCGGGAATTCGGCAATCAGCTGGCTCCATTCGGCGTCGGTTTGGGCCGACTTGCGGTCTTCGGCCAGGTTGCGCCACGTCATCGACGTGCGGTTGACCAGCTTTTCCCAGCCGCCCACTTTTTCCGACCAGGATTTCAGCGTGGCGGCAGGCACGGGATGATCGCGGTAATCCACAAACGCGTGGTCCACGCCATGCTCGGACAACCAGTCACGCGCCTTGACGCAGGTGCTGCACTTGGTCAGCCCATACAGAGTGGTTTGCTTCATTTGGATTCGGACTCCTTGCGCCATTGCAGGCGGTTGGCCAGGATCACGCACGTGCCCACCGCCAGGATGAACAGGGTGGCCAGCGCGTTGATCTCGGGTTTCAGCCCCAGGCGCACCCGCGAGAACACTTCCATCGGCAGCGTGCTGGAACTGGGGCCGGACAGGAACGACGCCAGAACGACGTCGTCCAGTGACAGCGTGAAAGACAGCAGCCAGGCCGAAGCCAGGGCTGGCGCAATCAGCGGCAGCGTGATCTTGAAGAACACAGTGATGGGGGTGGCGCCCAGATCCAGCGCGGCCTCTTCCAGCGAACGGTCGAGGTCGCGGATACGGGTCTGAATGACGACCGCCACAAACGCCATGCACAGCGTCACGTGCCCGACCCAGATCGTGAACACGCCGTTCTCGGCGGGCCAGCCCAGGCTGCCGCGCAATTCCACGAACATCAGCAGCAGCGAAATGCCCAGCACCACTTCCGGAATGACGAGCGGCGCGCTCAGCATGCCGACGTACAGCGCAAAGCCGCGGAAGCGCCCCATGCGCCCCAGCACATAGCCCGCCCACGTGCCGATGATGACCCCGGCCGTCGCCGTCATCGCAGCAATGCGAAACGACAGCCAGGCCGCGCGCAGCAGCGCATCGTCATTGAACAGCGCGTGATACCAGCGGAACGAAAAGCCCGCCCACGACGTCACGGTGGGCGACTCGTTGAACGAGAACACCATCAGGCTCAGGATGGGCACGTACAGGAAGAAATACCCCAGCCCCAACACCACGGCGCGCAAGGTCTTGTTGGGACCCTTCATTTGCGGCCTCCGTTCGCCAGTTCCTGCTGCTTGACCTGGTTGTACTGGAAGACGACCAGCGGCACGAGCAGCAACAGCACCATCACGCACGTCACGGCGGACGCCATGGGCCAGTCAGCGTTATTGAAGAATTCGTTCCACATGACGCGGCCCATCATCAGTGTGTTGGCCCCGCCCAGCATTTCCGGAATCACGTATTCGCCCACGGCCGGAATGAACACGAGCATGGCGCCGGCAATCACACCCTGGCGCGACAGCGGCACGGTGATCTGCCAGAACGCCTGCCACGGCTTGGCGCCAAGGTCATACGCGGCTTCCAGCAGACGCAAGTCCATCTTCACCAGCGTGGCGTACAGCGGCAGGATGAAGAACGGCAGATACGCATAGACCATGCCGATATACACCGCCACATCGGTGCGATAAATTTCCAGCGGGCTGGAAATAATTCCCAGGCTTTGCAGCAGGTTGTTCAACAAGCCATCGTTACGCAGGATGCCCACCCAGGCATACACGCGCAGCAGCAGCGACGTCCAGAACGGCAGGATCACGCCCAGCAGCAGCAGGTTGCGCACGCGGGGCGAGGAACGCGCGATGTAGTACGCGATGGGGTACCCGATCAGCACGCAGATCAGCGTGGTGATGCCGGCAATTTTCACCGAGCTCAGGTAGGTCTTGAAGTACAGGCTGTCGGTGAACAGCAGGATGTAGCCGCGCAGGTGCAGACTGAACTGCACGGCCTCGTCCTGGAATTCCGCCAGCGACGTATACGGCGGGATGCCGAACTTCACTTCGGCAAAGCTGATCTTCAGCACCAGCAGGAAGGGCAGCAGCAGGAACAGCACCAGCCAGGCAAATGGCGGCACCACCGCCAGCGCCCGGCCCGATGGCAACCAGTCGCGGGGCGAAAAGCGGATCATGACGCCAGCACCGTCGCGCTGTCTTCGCCCCAGCTGACGAAGATTTCTTCGCCGATACCCGGGGCGTCCATCTGCGCCAGCAGCAGGCTGGGCACGCTGGCCTCCACCGTTTTGCCGGAGTCCAGGCGAATCTGATAGAGCGCGTAGCTGCCCATCCACGCCATGTGGCTGACCATGCCGTGCGCCCAGTTGTATTCACCCGGCGGCTGGTCACGCGACACCACCAGGCGCTCGGGCCGGATGGAGACGTGCACTTCCATGCCCAGCGGCTCGCTCACGCCGTGGTTCACGAACAGCGGCCGCGTCAATTCGCCGCATTCGATGGCGACGTGGTCGGGCTCGTCCACCACGATGGTGCCGGTGAACATGTTCGTCGACCCGATGAAGCTGGCCACGAAGCGCGAATTCGGGAACGCGTAGACGTCCTGCGGCGTGCCGCATTGGACGATCTGCCCTTCGGTCATGACGGCCAGGCGGTGCGCCATGGTCATCGCTTCTTCCTGGTCGTGCGTAACCATGATGCAGGTCACGCCCACTTGTTCCAGAATCTTCACGAGCTCGATCTGCGTCTTCTGGCGAATTTGCTTGTCCAGCGCGGACATCGGTTCGTCCAGCAACAGCAGCTTGGGCCGCTTGACCAGGCTGCGCGCCAACGCCACACGCTGCTGCTGGCCGCCCGACAACTGATGCGGCTTGCGGCGCGAATAGCCGGCCATCTGGACAAGATCCAGCGCTTCGAACACGCGGTCGTGGATTTCGGCGCGGTCCACGCCTTCCTGCTTCAGGCCGAACGCCACGTTGGCTTCGACCGTCATGTGCGGGAACAGCGCGTAGGACTGGAACATCATGTTCACAGGCCGGCGGTAAGGCGGCACGCTGGTGATGTCTTCGCCATCCAGCAGAATCTGCCCAGAGGTGGCGTCCTCAAAGCCCGCCAGCATGCGCAGCAAGGTCGACTTGCCGCTGCCAGAGCTTCCCAGCAGCGCGAAGATCTCGTTGCGCTTGACGGACAGGTTGACGGAACGCACGGCGACCACATCGCCAAAAATCTTGACCACATCGGAGACCCGGACGAACTCGTCCGGGTCCACGGTATGCGGCGCCGAGTAACGGCTATCGCTCATGATGACTTATCTTCCAGACTTCAGCTCGGACCACATCCGGTTTTGCAGGCGTTGAATGTTCAAGGGCAGCGCCTTGATCACGTACAAGGTCTTGGAGACCTCGGCCGGCGGGTAGATCATGGGGTTGTCGGCCACGTCCTTCACCACGTACTGCCGCGCCTCTTTGTTGGCGTTCGGGTAGAACATGGTGTTGGTGATGGCGGCGTGAACCTTCGGCGTTTCAATGTAGTTGATGAACGCCAGGGCCTCTTCGGGATGCGGGGCATCCTTCGGAATGACCATCAGGTCGAACCACGCGGGCGCGCCGCCCTTCGGGATGAAGTAGTTCACTTCATACGTCTTTTTGGCTTCTTGCGCGCGTTTGCGGGCGATCATCACGTCGCCCGAAAAACCGTAGACCATGCACAGGTCGCCCACGGCCAGCTCGTCGATATAGCCCGACGAACTGAACTGGCGGATGTACGGGCGGATCTGCTTCAGCACATCCAGCGCGGCCTTGTAGTCGTCGGCGTTGGTGCTGTTGGGGTCTTTGCCCAGATACTTCAGCACGGCCGGGAACACCTGCGCGGCTTCGTCCAGCATCGAGATGCCGCACTCTTTCAGCTTGGCGGCGTTCTCGGGCTTGAAGATCATGTCCCAGTTGGCCAGGTCGACGTTGTCGCCCATGATCTGCTTGACCTTGGTGACGTTGTAGCCCAGGCCGTTGGTGCCGTAGCCCCACGGAATGGCGTACTCGTTACCCGGGTCGACCGTGGCGACCAGCGCCATCACTTCGGGGTCCAGGTACTTCCAGTTCGGGATCTTGGACTTGTCCAGCTTCTGGAACAAGCCGGCCTCGATCTGGCGCGAGGCGTAATGGGTGGACGGGACAACGACGTCGTAACCCGACTTGCCCGCCAGCAATTTGGCTTGCAGCGTGTCGTTGCTGTCGTAAACGTCATAGCGGACCTTGATGCCGGTTTCCTTTTCGAAACCCGGAATTGTGTCCGGCGCCGTGTATTCGGCCCAGTTGTAGACGTTGACGACCTTGTTCTGAGCGACCGCCGGCGAAGCCGATGCCGCAACCAGCACCGCGCCAAGCGCCCAGCGCACTCCCGCCCTTAGTTCCATTACGAGACCCCTTGCTGTATGCCGTGTATGTCAGGACTACCAAAAGGCGAAATGATAAAGCCTTTTAGCGATCACCTGCCCAACTTTGCCGGGTAATTGACGCAATTAGGGGCCGATGGCGGCCCCTGGTGTGTCTGGCCTGTCAGGGCTGCACGCCCACGCCCCAGGCCGTCCAGTAGCTGTCGCGCATTTTCATCCAGAAACGGTCGCCCTCTTCGCCCGCCACCTTGACGAGCGAGCGGCGAAGGCGGTCCAAATTGCCCTGGCGCTGACGCTCGGACAGCGAGCCTTGCGTGCCGCGGTCGAAATCGATCAGCCAGACGCGGTCATCGCTGCCGATCAGGATATTGAAGGCGTTCAGATCCGCATGCCAGACGCCCGCCCGGTGCATACGGACGATGGCGTCGGCCACTGCGCCCCAGATCGGCTCGGCCAGGGCGTGCGCCAGCGGGCGCACGCCGGGTATGCGTTCAACCACAATGGCCGCGCGGTAGATCGGCCCCTGGCGCCAGTAGGCGGCGGCCAGCGGCGCTGGCACGGCCAGCCCTTGGGCGCGCATGGCGGCCAGCAGGCGGTACTCGCGAAAGCTGCGGGTGCGGTCCTCGCCGTTCCACAGATAGGCGTCGCGGCTGATGCGCGCGATCATTCCGCCGCGCCGGTAGCGCCGCAGCACGCCCTGCCAACCCGGCCCCTGCACGAACCAGGCGGCCTGACGGCCGCCCGCGTCCACGGGGCGGGCGCGGTCGCCATAGTGGGCGGGGTTGAAGATTTCGGGTCCGGCTTGCGCCAGGCGCTGCGCGTCGCTCAGCATGGCGCCGGCCAGCGGCCCCGGCCAGGACTGGCGCTGTGCGCCGGATCGCGGGTCGGTGGCCTTCCCTTCAGCCTTCACGGTTGCGCATCCAGTCGGCCACGCCGTAGAAAGATTCCAGCAGCCGTTCCACCAGCGCCGGGGCGATGCCCTGGTCTTCCATGGCGCGGCCGATGCAGGTCACCCACTGGTCGCGCTCGATCTCGCCAATCGAAAATGGCAAGTGCCGCGCGCGCAGCCGGGGGTGGCCGAAACGTTCGATGTAGTGGTCGGGGCCGCCGAAGTAGCCGCACAGGAACCAGAACAGCTTGTCGCGCGCGTCGTCCAGGCTGGGGCCGTGCGCGGCGCGCAGTTCTTTCAGGTCGGGCTCCATGTCCATCAGGTCATAGAAACGGTCGACCAGCGCACGCACGCCGGGTTCGCCGCCAAGAAGGTCAAAAATACTGCTGGAATTTTCCACAGGTTCGCTAATGGTATGGACGCGGGTCGTCATCAGGTTTCTCGAAGGGTGACGAGCGGCGGCGTGCGCAACACGCCGCGCAGGGCCAGGGCGCCGCCCGCCCAGGCGCCCAGCATACCCGCGCCGATGCCCGCCAGCCACGGCCAGAGGCTGAGGGTAATGGTGAAATCGAACACCTGGGTTGATAAAACCCAAGCGATGGCGGTGGCCCCGGCCGCGGCCAAGAGGCCCGCCAGGCCGCCCACCGCCCAAAGCTCAATACGCTGGGAACGCGCCAACTGCGTGCGCGTGGCGCCCAGCGCCCGCAGCACCGCCGCTTCGCGCATGCGCTCGTCGCGCGTGGCCGTCAGCGCCGCCGACAACACCAGCACGCCTGCCGCCAGCGTGAACAGGAACAGCAACTGCACCGCCTTGCCCACTTCATTCAACACGGACTGCAATTGTTGCAGAATGGCGCCCACGTCGAACACGGTCAGGTTGGGAAATTCGCGCACCAGCGCGGGCAGCACGGACGCCTTTTCGGGCGGCAGATAGAAAGAGGTGATCCAGCTTTGGGGCATGTCGGCCAACGCGGCGGGGGTCAGGATGGCGAAAAAATTGACGCGCATCGTATCCCAATCCACGCGCCGGGTGCTGGAGACGGCGGCCTCGACCTGCTGGCCGGCCACATCAAACGTCATCTTGTCGCCCAGCTTCAGGCCCAGCGACTTGGCAAGACCTGACTCCAACGACACCTCGGACGACCCGGGCGCCAGCCACCGGCCCTGCTCGATCTTGTTGGACGACGGCATCTCGTCCGTGTAGGACAAATTGAACTCGCGGTCCACCAGCCGCTTGGCGCGCGGCTCTTCGTAGTCGTCCGGCCCCACGGGCTTGCCGTTGATGGCGATCAGACGGCCGCGCACCATCGGCGACAGTGTGATGCGGCCCAGCCCTTCGCGGGTCAGCGCATCGGTCACGGCCTGGCGCTGGTCGGGCTGCACGTTGATCAGGAAACGGTTGGGCGCATCCGGCGGCATGGTGCGCTGCCAGCCCTGGATCAGGTCGGTGCGCGTCATGGTCAGCAACAGCAGCGCCATCAATCCCACCGCCAGCGCGCAGACCTGCGTGATGGTGGCGGCGCGCCGGCGCACGACGCCGGCCAGCGCAAAGCGCAGCGCGGGCAAGCCCGCCGCCAGCCCACGCAGCCGCGCCAGGCCCAGAATGCACAGCCACGCCACCAGCGCGAAGACGACGAAGGCGCCCAGAAAGCCCCCCGCCACCACCGCGCCCAGCTTGGCGTCGCCCGCGAACCACCAGATCAGCAACGCGAAACCCGTCGCGCCCAGCGCGTAGCCGAACGCGCTGCGGGCGCTGATCGTGTCCGCATCCCGCCGCAGCACGCGGGCCGGCGGCACATGGCGCAGTTGCGCCAGCGCGGGCAAAGCAAAGCCCAGCAGCAGCAACAGCCCGGTCAACACGCCCTGCAAGGCGGGAATGGCCGACGGCGCGGGCAGGCTGGTGTCGATCAGTGACCCCAGCAGCATCACCAGCACCTGGTGCACGGCATAACCCAGCAGGCAGCCCACCACCGACGAGAGCAGGCCGACCAGCGTAAATTCCAAGGTCAGCATCCGCGACACCTGGGATTGCACCGCGCCCAGGCAACGCATGACGGCGATGCCATCACGGTGGCGCGTCATGTAACGGCCGGCGGCCAAGGCCACGGCTACCGCCGAAATCAGCACCGCCAGCAAGGCCACCAGCGACAGAAAGCGTTGCGCGCGGTCCAGCGTGCGGCGCACTTCCGGCCGGCCCGACTCCAGCGTGGCGACCTTCTGCCCGCGCTTCAGATGCTGATTGAGCCAGGTGGCGTAACCCGCCACGGCATCCGGCTGGCCGGCCACCAGCATGGCGTAACCGATGCGGCTGCCCGGTGCGATCAGCCCGGTGGCAGGCAGATCGCTGGCGCGCAGCAGCACGCGCGGCGCCACGTTGACGAACTGCATGCCGCGATCCGGCTCATAGGTAATCACGCGGTCCACCCGCAGATGCGCGTCGCCCACGTTCAGCGTGTCGCCCACTTTCAGGTTCAACAGAGACAGCAGTTGGGCATCGACCCAGACCGCGCCTTCGGGCGGGATGTCTCGGGTGACGGCGTCAGGTGCGAAGGGGGCATCGGCCACGCGCAGCGCACCGCGCAATGGGTAGCCGGGTTCAACGGCCTTCAACGCGGCCAGTTGCGCGCCGTCGCCAGCGCCCACCATGGACGGAAACTGCCAGGTGCTGGACAAGGTCAGGCCGCGTTCGCGCGCCTGGTCCAGGAATTGAGCCGGCACTGGCTCGTCGGCATCCAGCACCAGATCGGCGCCCAACATCTGGCCCGCGTCGCGTTCCAGCGCGCGGCTGACGCGGTCGGCCAGGAAGCCCACGCTGGTTACCGCGGCCACCGCCACGACCAGCGCCAGCACCAGCAAGCGCAGCTCGCCCGCGCGGGCGTCTCGCATCATCATCCTGGCGCCCAGGCGCAGGGTGGACCATAAACCGGGGCGCTTGGCCTGTGACATATCAGGGAAATCCATCATTCAACATAGTTAAAAACCGGCATAGACGGCGTCCGAATCCCGATATCATCCCGGGGCGGGAGGCAACGCCGCCCATAAAGATACCTAAATACCGGAGAAGACAATGCGTAAATCCTGGCTTGCGGCCACGATTCTGGCCGCCTGCGCGGCCGCCACATCCCTGCCCTCGGCAGCTCAGAACACCTTGAAGATGGCCTACGCCCTGTCGGCTTCGTCGCACTACGGCGCCGGCGCCGAAGCCCTGGCCAAGTCGCTGGAGGCATCGACCAACGGAAAGTACAAGGTACAGCAATTCGCCAACAGCGCGCTGGGCGGCGAGCGCGAAGTGATCGAAGGCCTGCAGATCGGCACCATCGACCTGGCCATCGTTTCGACAGGCGCTACCCTGAATTTTGTTCCCGAGACGGGGGTTTTCGATATCCCCTTCCTGCTGCGCGACCTGCAACACGCCCGCACGGTGCTCGACAGCAAGATCGGTCAGGACATGCTGGCCAAGTTTCCCAGCCGCGGCATCATCGCCCTGGCCTGGGGTGAACAGGGCTTTCGCCACCTGACCAACAACGTGCGCCCGGTCAAGACCCCGGCGGACGCCAAGGGCCTGAAGATCCGCACCACGGAAAACCCCATCCACATCACGGCTTTCCGCCAGATCGGCATTCTGCCCACGCCCATGGCCTGGCCGGAAGTGGCCACCGCCTTGCAGCAAGGCACCATCGACGGCCAGGAAAACCCGCTGTCGGTGATCACGTCGGCCAAGCTGTCGCAAATGCAGAAGTACCTGTCCTTGACCGGCCACGTGTACGGCCCGGCGCTGGTGCTGATGTCGGCCAACGTCTATGAAGGCCTGTCGGCTGCCGACAAGGCCAACTTCGACAAGGCCGGCAAGGACTCCGCCCAAGCCATGCGCGCCTACGTCGACAACATCGAGAAGACCGGTGTCGAGCAGCTGAAGAAGGAAGGCATGCAAGTGTCCGAGGTGGACCGCGCTGCATTCGCCGCCGCTGTGGAACCCGCGTACCCCGAGTACTACAAGAAGTTCGACAAGAAGCTGATCGACTCGATCCGCGACACCAAGTAAGCGGGGCTCGCCCTCTTTATTTGGTACGTCGTCCTCGTGCCTGGCAGGCCGTCCTTTTGCCAGGCACGCCTTCGCTGTTCTAGGCACCTTGTCGTCTTTTAGACACGTCGTCGTGTTTTAGGCACGTTGTCTTGATATCGGGCACGCCGTCCTTGTATTGGACACGTCGCCCTTGGCGGCGGGATTCCGGTCCCGCCGCTTGCCGTCCCCCATCCTTTGCGCCCCTCGCTATCGGGATTCATCATGCGTTTGCTCTGCGCTTTCGACCGCGGCCTGTTCAAGCTGGTCTCGGTTCTTGCCCAACTTTTGCTGGTGGCCGCCGCGGCCGCCGCCTTCTACCAGGTCATTGCCCGCTTCGTGCTGCATTCACCCGCCGACTGGAGCGAGGTGCTGACCCGCGCCCTCCTGATCTGGACGGTGCTGCTGGGCGTGGCGCTGGCCTTCCGCCACGGCGCGATGATCAGCGTCGAACTGCTGCGCAACCTGCTGGGCGGCACGAAGCGCCGCGTGCTTGAAGCGGTGATCGGCTTGATCTGCGCCAGCTTCCTGGGCTTTTTGGCCTGGATCGGCGGCAACATGACCTATCGCGTGCGCTTCCAGACAGTGCCCAGCCTGGACATTTCCATTTCCTGGATCTACCTGGCGATTCCCGTTGGCGCAACGCTGGCCGCCATTGCCGTGCTGGCCCGCTGGTGCGCCGGCGAAGAAGAAGACGTGCCTGTGCGCAACGACGCGCAAGGCTGAGCCGCCCCTTATCGAACCTGAGCAGCAGATATCGCCATGTCTCAAATAATGATTGTCTCGATGCTGATTTTCTTCGGGCTGTCCGTGCCGGTCGCCGTGTCGATCGGTTTGGCCAGCCTGGCGGGCGTCGGCACCGCGGGCCTGCCGTGGGTGGTTGTCGCCCAGCAGCTGTACGCCGCGCTGGACAAGTACCCGCTTGTCGCCATCCCCTTCTTCATCCTCGCCGGCAACCTGATGGAAGCCGGCGGCATTTCCGAACGCATGGTGGAGTTCGCCAAGAGCGTGGTGGGCGGCATCCAGGGCGGGCTCGCCTGCACCTGCGTGCTGACCTGCATGATCTTCGCCGCCGTGGCCGGCTCCAGCGTGGCCACGACGTTCGCGGTGGGCGCGATCCTGATTCCGGCCATGATCCGGCACGGCTACCCGGCCCCCTTCGCGGCGTCATTACAGGCCAGCGCGGCGGAGCTGGGCGTGATCATTCCGCCGTCGATTCCGATGATTCTGTACGCGGTGTCCACCGACACCTCGACTGGCGAGTTGTTCATTGCGGGCGTGATGCCCGGCATCCTGATCGGCGTGGCGCTGATGTTCTATGTGTGGATCTACGCCAAGCGCAACAACCTGGGCAAGCGCGACGGCGAAGGCCGCCTGCCGCTGTGGCCCGCCTTCAAGAGCGCCTGGCTGGCGCTGATGATGCCGGTCATCATCCTGGGCGGCATTTACGGCGGCGTGTTCACGCCGACGGAAGCGTCAGTGGTGGCGGTGATGTACGCGGTGGTGGTCGGCAAGTTCATCTATCGCCGCTTGAGCTTCAAGCAGTTGTCGGTGACGCTGCACAAGTCGGTGGTGTCGACGGCAGTGATCATGTTCGTGATCGCCAACGCAGGCGTCTTCAGCTTCCTGCTGAACCGCGCAGGCATCCCGGACGCGCTGGGCGTCTGGCTGTCGCAGATCTTCGATACGAAGTTCTCGTTCCTGATGGGCGTGAACGCCGCGCTGTTCGTGATCGGCATGTTCATCGAAACGTCGGCATCGATCGTGGTGCTGGCGCCGTTGCTGCTGCCGGTGGCGCTGAAGTTCGGCGTGGAGCCGGTGCACTTCGGCATCATCATGGTGGTCAACCTGGCATTAGGGATGATTACACCGCCGTTCGGCGTGAATCTTTTCGCGGCATGCGCAGTGGCGAAGTTGCCGCTGGAGCGGTTGATAAAGCCGTTGATTCCGTTTGTGGGGGTGGTGATTGTTTGCCTGATGGTGATTACTTATTGGCCGGGGTTGTCACTGGGGTTAAGGGATTTGGTTTACGGGAAGTGAGCGGGTTTTTTGAGGCTCGCGGTGCGGCTTGCTTAAGCGGGTTCCGGAAGTGGCTTGCGGAAGTGGCTTGCGTAGGTCGCCCGTCGTCGCAGTGGCCCTGACGGCGCGCGCCCACGATTGCGGTCCGGAGCCTTCGCTCCGGACTGCCCCGTCCTCATCCTCGTCCGCCTTCGGCTCCCTTGTATCTTGAGCCCTGGAATGGTTAGCTACCATTCCACG
>NZ_JBFTRX010000025.1:0-46854 GCF_056399725.1 Achromobacter sp. 01N37 | reverse complement strand
TGTTCCTGGCTGTAGCGCGGATGCGTGTACGTGTAGTCGCGCTGGGTTTGCACTGCGGTGCGCATACGCTCGGCGTAGGTGAAGCGATGCAGCGCGGGCTCGGGTTGATCGCCGCCCGGCATGGGGTTGTACAGAACCGGGCCGCCCGCAATCTCGCCATGAATGTAGATGCGGTCGCCATGAATCAAGCGATGGCTTATCTCGGTATGTTCGTAGCGGTAGAAATAGCCTTCTTCGGCGGCTAGCCGGTTCAGAAACTCCAGATCGGTATCACCCGCCTGCACGCAGTATTCGCGTGGCAGATGTTCGTTCGTGGTGACCTGTTCGTAGTCCGTAATGCGCTGGCGTTTGAGGACATCCGCCATGATCTCCGGCACGGACAGCTGCTGGTAGATGCGCCAGTCGGAACAAAGCGCTGCCCTGGAAAGTGAGGGTTCAAGCACTGCCCGATAGCGCGTGCGGCGAAAGCCGGTTCCCGCTTGTTCGAACTCGGTGACGATGCCATGAACATGGCGCACGGCCACGTCACCGCGCCAGATCGTGAATAACGCGGCTTGATCCAACAGCAAACCAAAGTCCACCGCCGAATCGAAGCTGGAAAGGTCGACGCTTAGCCGATAGGTCTCGGACAGCGCCTCATCCAGCGTGAACTCGATGACATCAAACGCCGCACCGTTGACGGGCGTGAACGTGAAACGATAGCGCTTCGCTTGCGGATACACCGGCGGCCCCCCGACTATGTCCATTTGAGCGACGATCTTCGGCAATCGTCGACAGCGCCGTCTATAGAAGGAGTCTGATATTGCGGCCGCCCTGGCAGAATCCGCCGCTCTGCACCCCAAATCCGCCATTGCGCGCATATCCATAGACGCATTTCTACGTTGTCCGACGCCTAGCGCGCACGTAGCCTGAAGGTCTCTTCAACCCGGACGTTCAGGTCATCTCATGAGCACTTCTTCCCCCGCGGCCGCGCCGGCCCACAGCACGCATACCGCACGCGCAGAAGCGGTTCGCGCGTTCATCGCGCAGGTGCGCGAACTTGTTCCAGAATCTGCGCACGCTACGCCGGAACAGCTGGCGCGGGTGGCGGCGCTGTTGGAGGCCTTGGGCCAGCGGCGCGACCTCTTTCCCGCAGACGCGTTTGCCGTGGTGCCGGGTCGCCCCACATCCATTTATAGGTTGGCCGAAGATGTCGACGGCGGCTACGCGCTCTACCTGTCGCTCGGTGAACCGGGCAAGGCGCAGCCGCCGCATGACCACACGACCTGGGCCATCATTGCGGGCGTGCGTGGCAACGAGCGCAACGAGGTGTATGCGCGTGCGGGCACCGCAGACCCACTGCGCGATGCCTTGACGCCCGTGCGCCGCGTGGACGTGGGGCCGGGCAACTCCATCGTGTTGGGGCCGGACGACGTGCACACCATTGAATTGGTGGGCAACGAACCCGGCGCGCATCTGCATTTCTACGGCTTGGCGCTGGACCGGCTGCATGGCCGCGTGGTGTTCGAAAGCACCGAGGGCGGCACGTATCGCACGTTCTCGCCGCCTGCCGCCATCTACCATGCGCGCGTGTCTGCCCAGGCCTTGCAAGAGGAACTGCGGGGCGACGCCGAAATCGCCGTGCTGGACGTGCGCGAGGCGGGCCGGTATGCGCGCCGCCATTTGCTGGTGGCGGTGCCTGCGCCGCTGTGGCGTCTGGAAGTACTGGCCGACCGGTTGGTGCCAAGACGCGACACGCGCATCGTGCTGGTGGACGACGACGAATCACAGTCCCATCAGGCTGCGGCCAAGCTGACGCGGCTGGGGTGGACGGACGTGTCCGTGCTGGAAGGCGGCACGGATGGCTGGGAGCGTGCGGGGCTGGAACTGTTCTCGGGCACCAACGTGCCAAGCAAGGCGTTTGGGGAAGTGATCGAGCACGAGAAGCACACGCCGTGGATCGATGTGGAGGAACTGCACGAACGCGTGGCGCGCGGCGACGACATCGTGGTGGTGGACAGCCGCACGCCGGAGGAATTCCACAATTTTACGTTGCCGTTCTCGCATAGCCTGCCGGGCGCGGAGCTGGTTTATCGCATCCGCGAACTGGCGCCTGACCCGAAGACGTTTGTGGTGGTGAACTGCGCCGGCCGCACGCGCAGCATTGTGGGCGCGCAGACGCTGATTGATGCGGGCATTCCGAACCGCGTGGCGTCCTTGCGCAACGGCACGATGGAATGGCTGCTGTCGGGCCGGGAGCTTGCCTATGGCCGGCACGCCGCGCTGCCGGAACCGGGCGCGCCGGCATTGGCGGCCGCGCGGGAACAAGCGCGCGATGTGGCGCAGCGGGCAGGCATTGGGTATATCGACACCGCGACGCTGCACGCCTTTGAAGCCGAGCACGCGACGCGCACCTTGTTCAAGTTCGACGTGCGTACGCGTGAAGAGTACGAGACCGGTCATCTGGAAGGATGGCGTTGGGCGCCGGGCGGGCAGTTGGTGCAAGCCACTGACGAGTATCTGGCCACGCGCCGCTCTCGTGTGGTGCTGGCGGATTGGGATGGCGTGCGCGCGTTGACGACGGGCGCATGGCTCGCGCAGTTGGGCGCGGTCGAGGTCTATCTGTATCAGCCCCCCGCGTTGGCGCCGTTGCAAAGCGGTGTTGAGCCGCGCCGCGTATTGCGTCATCGTCCGGATGCGGCCGGCGTGCGTGCGCAGGCGCTGCATGCGGCGTTGAACACGGACGAGGCCATTGTGTTTGATGTGGAATCGCGCGTGGCGTATGAACGCGGGCATGTGCCCGGCACGCGCTTTGCGGCGCCGGACCGGCTGGCGGAATTCCTGTCGCCGGATGATCCGCGCGTGATTGTGCTGACGTCGTCGGACGGCGTATTGGCCAGCGTGGTGGCGGCCGAACTGGCTTGGCGCAGCAAGCGGCCGGTGCAATATCTGCTGGGCGGCACGCGCGCCTGGAAGGCAGAGGGCCTGCCGCTGGCCACGGGCGCAGCGGGGGTCTTGACGGGTGACGACGATCAGAGCATCAGCCCGTATCTGTTTGATGATCTGGCGGCGCGCGATGACGGCTTTCGGGAATACCTGGACTGGGAGCTGGGGCTGGTGGCGCAATTGGAACGTGATGGCAGCCAGGACATCAGCTTGATTCCGGTGAAGTAGGGCGGCTGGGTATGCGCGCCCCGGGCATCGGCATCAGCCGTAGGAAGGCTGGGCGCCGCTGCCCCGGGGCAACGAAATCTGCCTGATTATCCAAGGCGACGAAAAGGTTTACGCTTTCCGTTTCCTTCAGGAGATCCGACATGCAGCCCACATCGAACGAAGCCACCTATGCCCTGGGTACCAAGCGGGTCAAACGCCTGGGTTACGGCGCGATGCAGTTGGCCGGCCCCGGCGTGTTCGGCCCGCCGCGCAACCGCGATGCGGCGCTGACGGTACTGCGTGAGGCCGTGGCCAGTGGTGTGAACCATATCGACACCAGCGATTTCTACGGCCCGCACATCACGAACCAGCTGATCCGCGAAGCGTTGTCACCGTATCCCGATGACCTGGTGCTGGTGACAAAGATTGGGGCGCGGCGCGGCGAAGACGCGTCCTGGATTCGTGCCGACAAGGCCGATGAACTGACGCGCGCGGTGGAAGACAACTTGCGCAATCTGGGGCTGGACGTGCTGGATGTCGTGAACCTGCGCATCATGTTCGGCGTGCACGGGCCGGAAGAAGGCTCGATTGCCGAACCGCTGTCGGCGTTGCGGGCGTTGCAGCAGCGCGGCTTGGTGCGCCACATCGGGTTGAGCAATGTGACGGCCGCCCAGGTGCAGGAAGGCCGGGGCATCTGCGACATCGTATGCGTGCAGAACCAGTACAACCTGGCGCACCGCGACGATGATGCACTGATCGACGCGCTGGCGCAGGACGGCATCGCCTATGTGCCGTACTTTCCGTTGGGTGGGTTCAGCCCGCTGCAATCGGCCACGCTGACCGTGGTTGCGCAGCGCGTGAACGCCACGCCGATGCAGGTGGCGATTGCATGGCTGCTTCAGCGTTCGCCGAACATTCTGGTCATTCCGGGAACTTCATCGGTTGCGCATCTGCGCGAAAACCTGACGGCGGGGCATCTGGTGCTGCCTGAGGATGAGGTGCGCGCGTTGGACAACATCATCAACGAAGCGGAGTGACTGCATCCTGGCACACTCAGCCGGCATCAGCCAGGTGTGGGCCGGCTGATGCCGGCTGAGTTTGCCGCCTGAGTGTGCCCGCTCAGTGTGCCCGCTACGTGTGCCCGCTACGTGTGGCGGTTAAGTGTGGCGGTCAGGTGTGCCCGCTACGCGAGTTCCAGCCGGTTTCCGCCCAGGGACTTGGCGCGATACAAGGCGCGGTCGGCAGCGGCCAGCGCTTCGCTTAATGGCGGCGCGTCTTGTTCGAATTTTGCCAGACCGATACTGACCGTGGCCTGCACGTCGCCTCGTTGGATGTGTTCGGCAAGCGTGGCGGCAAAGTGTGCCGCCATCGTTTCGCCCAACGCTTGCGCGCGGCGTGCGTGGTCGCCTGTCAGCAGTGCGGCGAACTCTTCGCCGCCCAGCCGGGCGAGCATGGCGCCGGGCCCTGCGACCCGTTGGGCGATGTCAGCGAAGGCCCTCAGAACTTTGTCGCCCGTCTCGTGGCCGTGGCGGTCGTTAATGGATTTGAAGTGGTCCAGGTCAAAGGCCAGCACGGCGATGGGCGCGCGGCCGGCGCTGTCGCGGATGAGGCGCGCGCCTTCCTCGAAAAACCAGCGGCGGTTGCCCAAGCGTGTCAGATAATCCGTTTGCGATTCGTGCAGCAGCTGCCCATGCGCTTCTTCACGAACAAGCTTGAGCAGCGCCATCGGCAGCAGCACCGAATACAGCACGCCTTCGTACATGGTGATGTTGCTGGCCATTACCTGTGCGTCCGGGCCGTACGTGGCAACCAGCCAAGGCAGGATGAACGCGCGAAAGGCGTAGAACAGCGCGTGGATGACGGTGGCGACGATGACGAAATAGCGCGACGACAGCGCCTTCATTGGCGCGCATCGCCACATTTCCCACGCGGTCATCGCCGCGATGGCGGCAATGGGCGCCGCGCTGACATAGGCCCACATCACGCCTCGCCACTGCGCGCCGGCAACCGCCCACAGGACGGCCATCACGATCAGCAATCCGATGGACGCCGCGCGGTACTGCCGCCCATTGAACGACGCCACGCCGTGCAGCACGAGCAGATAACCGCTAAGGATGATGAGGTTGCTAAGACCCGGCCCGATCGACGCGGGCAGGTAGCCGCGCAGCAGCACGACGGTACAACCGGCGGCAAGCGTGGCGAAGCCTGCGGCGAACATCCCTAACGCCTTGCTGCGTGTGGAGTGGGTCCGGTGTTCCCAGTAGGTCATCCCAGCGCTGGCAAGCAGCGTACCGATGACAAGGAGATAAAGGGTGAAGAGATCGACGTGCATCCCGGCGGGTATAGGCAGTGCGCCGATACAGGCGTCGGCTGCGGGATTTTACGTGGAAAACTTGACAGCGGCGTGTTACAGGTGTGCGGTGTGCGCGGCGTCCAACAGGTCGTCGGTGTGCACCATTAATGCGCGGACCTGGTGCAGCTGCGGGTACTGATTGAGCACGCCTGCCCATTGCGGAGAGGTCAGTAACGAATGCCAGACGGGGTGCAGCGTTTCGGTGTCCGCGGGCTGGCCTTGGGCGAGCTGGCTGGCGAACGCGATGCTGGCAGGGGCAGACAACAATTGCATGCGGCTGGCGGCATTGAGCAGGCGGGGCGAGGGGTCGGCCGGCGCGTCGCAGCAGTACAGGACCGTGTCCGCCAAGCCAGGCCCGTCTGCCGGCAACGCGCGCAAGGTCTCGCCGCGTAGCGGCACGATGCCTTGCTGCGTCTTGAACGGGTACGTGGTGTTGCTGTCCGCATGCGCCAGCAGTTGCAGGCCGCGCAACAATCGGGGCAAGTCCGTGCTGGCGGCGTCAACGGAGGCTTTGGCTTCGACCAGCAGGCAGAGATCCCAAGCGGGCGTGGCAGTCGCGGCATCGATCGCGTCGGACTGGCGCAACAATGCGGCGTCCCATTCGCTTTTCGCGCGATCGGCGCTGGCGGGTAGCGAAGGCGGCACGCGCATCGACGTCACCACGCGATAGGGGGCGGTGACGTTGGCGGCGCGGTCGTCGGCGGCGCGCTCATCACTGGCATGCTCATCAGGGGCACGCTCATCGATGGCACCCTCGTCGATAGCGCGTGCGTTCGTGGCGTGGGTCTCGCTTGCATTCAGGCGCTGCGCCAAGACTTCCAACGCTTGCGCCGCCAACGCCTCGACGGCCGCGCCGCGTTGTTGGGCGTCGGTTCCCTGCCGTAACGCTGTCGCGCTGCCCGGCCGCGGGCCGTTGCGATCCCACAGTGATTGGTAATGGCGCACCCGCGCGTCCGCCGTCAGTGCGTCCAGCCGTTGCAGGCGGGTCAGGGCAGCGCTATCCAGCAGGCGGGCGCAGCCCCGGGCGAGCGGATCGTCGCCCATCGTTTCGGGCATGTCGCGCAGCCGTTGCACGGCATCCGCCAACGCCGTCCATGACCCGGAGGATGCGGCCGCCTGCACGTCGGCCAAGGCGTCCGCCTGCAAGCCGCGTGGCATGCGCGCGAGTTTGGCGGGGTGTGCGATGGCATTGGCGGCGGCCAGGATTTCGCGGCGGTCCGCGTCGGCGCCTGCGCTAAGCGATGCGTACTCGCGCACGGGCGCCACGCGATGGCGCAGTTCCATGGCCTGGATGGCGGGGTCGCCCTGGCCTTCACGCATGGCGCCGCGGATCAGTTGCGCCAAGGCGTCAATGAAGGCGCGTTCAATCTCAGGGTGGGGCGTGTCGCCGTGGGCCAGTGCTTGCCGCGCCTGGTCGATCGCCAACGCCAGCGCGGTGGCGCTATGCCCGTTCTGCGCATCCGGGGTGACGGTGGGCGTGGGCGGCACGCGATAGCGGCGCGCGACGATGCGCAACGTTTCATCCAGCAGAGCGGGGCGCGGAGGCAGGGGCATGTGGGTGGGGGACAGAATAGGACGTGAGCGGCGTAAGCCTAGCGTGCCGCGCGAAAACATGCAGCGTTTTCATTGCTGACAACACTCTGAACGAGTAATCAGAATATGAAAACAATGTCGTTCGTGCCAGGCAGGCAAGCCGATATTGTCCGGTTTGAACGGCGCATCAGCCGCCGCAAACAGGAGAATCCGATGTCCCTACGCAAGATGCTCGCCGGCGCGGTCGCCGTGCTGGCCACCTTTGCCGCCGTGCCGGCGGCGGCGCAACACGCCAAATTTCTGGTCACGACAGAGTGGCTGGAAAAGAACTTGAACGATCCCAAGGTGCGCGTCGTAGAGGTCAGCGTGAACCCGGGCCTGTTCGAACGCGGCCACATCCCGGGCGCGGCCAATGTGAACTGGCATACCGATCTGGTCGATACCGTGAACCGCGACATCGCGCCGCCCAAGCAATTCCAGGCGCTGCTGGCGCGCTCCGGCATCAATGCCGACACCACGACCGTGCTGTACGGCGACAACAACAATTGGTTCGCAGCCTGGGGCGCGTGGATTTTTGATATCTACGGCATCGACAACGTGAAGATTCTGGATGGCGGCCGCAAGAAGTGGGAAGCCGAAGGGCGGCCGCTGGCCAATAGCGCGAAGATTCAGCCGGCAGGCACGGCGCAGATCAAGACGCCTAACGCGGCGCTGCGCGCGCATCTGCAAGACGTGCTGGCTGTGGCGCGCAAGGAAAAGCAGGGCGTGCTGGTCGATATCCGGTCGGCGGATGAATACAACGGCAAGATCTTCGCGCCCAATGGTGTGCCGGAACTGGCCGTACGCGCGGGCCACGTGCCGGGCGCGGTCAACGTCACGTGGAGCAAGCTGGTGGCGGATGACGGCACCTTCAAGCCGGCAGACGAACTCAAGGCCATCTACCAGGCGGCCGGCGTGGACGGCAGCCAGCCCATCATCACGTATTGCCGCATTGGCGAACGGTCGAGCCATTCGTGGTTTGCGCTGAAGAAACTGCTGGGCTATGACGTGCGCAACTACGACGGCTCGTGGACGGAATACGGCAACAGCGTCGGCTCGCCCATCACGAACCCCGCCGGCACTGTGTGGGGCAAGACCTGAGGTGACGACGTTGCGCTATGGGTCGGCCGCCGCGGTGCTGGCGGCCGTTGTTGCGGCGGCCTGGCTGCTGGCGCCCTTGCCGGATGGCGGGCGCAGCCTGGCCTTGTCCGTGCTGCTGGGGGCGGCGTTTGGCATCGTGCTGCAACGCTCGCGTTTCTGTTTCTACTGCATTGCCCGCGACTTCATCGACAAGAAGGAAACCGCCGGCATGTTTGCCGTGTTGCTGGCGCTGGGCGTGGGCATGCTGGGGTATCACGCGGTGTTCGGCGCGTTTCTGCCGATTCCGTCGGCAGACCGCCTGCCGCCCGGCGCGCACATCGGGCCGGTCAGCGTGGCGCTGGTGGCGGGCGCGTTCGTCTTCGGGATTGGCATGCGGGTGTCGGGCTCGTGCATCAGCGCGCATTTCTACCGGCTGGGCGAAGGGGCGCTGGCCTCGCCCTTTGCGCTGTTGGGCGCGGGCGTGGGTTTTGTGCTGGGCTTTGCAACGTGGAACGCGCTGTACCTGGCGGTGATTCAGCAGGCGCCTGTCGTGTGGCTGCCGCAGCAATTGGGGTATGGCGGCACGGTGCTGTTGCAGGGCGCGGTGCTGCTGGCGCTGGCGTGGGCGGTGGTTCGTCGTGGCGGCGCGCAGACGGCGTTGCCACAGCGGGCGGTATCGCCTTGGCATGCGGTCTTGCACGAGCGCTGGCCGCCTGCGGTGGGGGGCATTCTGGTCGGGGCAATCGGGGGGATGGCGTACTTGCGGATTGCGCCGCTGGGCGTGACAGCGGAACTTGGCAGCGTGGCGCGCACGCTGGCTCAGCGTGCGGGCGGGTTGCCCGATCGGCTCGAAGGCCTGGATACGTTTGCGGGGTGCGCCACGGCGGTCAAGCACGTGCTGCTGTCGAACAACGGTGCGTTCGTGCTGGCGTTGGTGGCGGGCGCGTGGGCGGCGGCCTTGGCGGCGGGCGCATTCCGGCCGCGGCTGCCCTCGCTGAAAGACGTGCTGCGTAACTTCGCGGGCGGCGTCTTGATGGGCTGGGGTGGCATGACGGCACTAGGGTGCACCGTGGGCACGCTGCTGTCCGGCGTGATGGCCGGCGCGTTGTCGGGCTGGGTGTTTGGCGTCGCCTGCTTTGCGGGGATCTGGGCGGCGCTGCGGGTGGTGAGAGCCCCCGCCGCCGCCAGCCCCCAACCGCGTCTTACTTGAACAGGGCGGCGTTCTCTTCCAGCACCGTGTCGGCGCACTGGGCGTCCAGGTTACCGCCCGGGGCGCCGGCCACGCCGATCGCGCCGATGACATTGGCGCCGGCCTTGACCGGCACGCCGCCGCCCAGCAGCAGGAAGCCCGGGATGTCGGTCAGGTTGGCCGCGCCCGGATTCTTTTGCGCGTTCTCCATCATGGCAAGCGTCGG
Source organism: Achromobacter sp. 01N37 (assembly GCF_056399725.1). Classification (NCBI taxonomy): domain Bacteria; kingdom Pseudomonadati; phylum Pseudomonadota; class Betaproteobacteria; order Burkholderiales; family Alcaligenaceae; genus Achromobacter; species Achromobacter sp. 01N37. Next base: position 37,302 of record NZ_JBFTRX010000025.1, on the reverse strand, counting down.
GGTCTTGGCGGACACGGCGGTGAAGGCCTTGGCGCGGCTGGCTTCGATGGTGTGCGGGCCGGCGTTGTCGGCGCGGGCAAAGGCCTTGAGCAGACCGGCGCGGTCAACGACGGACGCGCTGACGTTGTAGCCCTTGGCCTGGCAGGCGGCGACGGTGGCGGTGGCGAGCTTTTGCGCGTCAGCCATCGACAGATTGCTTTCGTTCAGCACGGCGGCGTTGGCGGCGCCGGCAAACGCCAGCGTAGACATCAGGGTGGCGAGCGTGATCCGGTTCATGGTCTGCATCCTAGTTTTTGAAGGGGTTCGGTAGGAGCAGTCAGTGTGGCCAAAACGCGCCGCGGGCGGTATACGCCCGATTACGCCCAAACCTCCGTAGGGATACGGAGGCGACCTAATACGGAGGCGACTAATACAGAGGCGACCTAATCCAGCAACGTCGCGTACTGGCGGATCAATTGCGCCAGGGAATCCGCTTCCAGCTTCGCAAAGACATTCGCCCGATACGTTTCCACTGTGCGCGGCGATAAATCAAATTCGCGCGCGATTTCCTTGTTGCTCATGCCTTGCACAATGCGTTCCAGCACCTCGTGTTCACGGCCGGATAAACGCGCCAGCCGCTCGGTGGCGGCCTGCGTCACGGCCAGCCGTTCGCGGCTGGCGATGTGGGTGCGCACGGCCGCTTGCACGGCGTCCAGGAACACATCGTCGTCCACCGGCTTTTGCAGGAATTCCATGGCGCCGCCCTTGAAGGCGCGGCGGCACAGGTCCACGTTGGCATGGCCGGTCAGCATGACGACAGGCAGGTCGGACTGATCGGCCAGACGGGTCAGCACGTCCAGCCCGCTGATGCCGGGCATGCGGATGTCGAGCACGACGCAGCCGATGGCGCTGGGCGTCAACTGCGCCAGAAAGGCCAGCGGGTCGCCAAAGCCCGCGCTGCGCAACCCCACGCTACGCAGCAGCAGGGCAAGGCCGTCGCGCACGGCGTCGTCGTCATCCACCAGATACACCAGGGGCGAATGTTCCAGCGTGCGGGGATCTTGAGCGGTCATGCGGGGGCTCCCGAGCGCGGCAGGCTCACGGTAAAGCAGGCGCCCGATGGGCTGATGTTGCGGACGGCGATGCGGCCGTCCATGGACCCGGCCAGCGTCTCGCACAGCGCCAGCCCCAGGCCCATGCCGTGCGGGCGCGTGGTGTAGAACGGCGCGAATAGCTTGGGCAGCGCGTCGGGCGGGATGCCGGGGCCGGTGTCGGTGACGGTGAACAGATAGTCCCCGCCTTGCGCGTGGCCTTCCAGCCGGATGTGACGCGGGCCGTCGCTGGCCGCCACCGCATCCGCCGCGTTCTGCACCAGGTTGTGCAGGATCTGCTCCAGCGCCACACGGTCGCCCAGCGGACGCGCGCCGGGGCTGGTGTTATGCCAGCTCAGGCGGATGCCCTGACGGGCCAGTTCCGGTTCGCGCAGAAAGCGCAGCGATGCCACCAGCGCATCCGGGTCCAGCGCTTCCCGGCGGGCGGGCGAGCTGGGTTGGACGAGTGCGCGCATGCGGCTGATGATGTCGGCCGCGCGCTTAGCCTGTTCGGCGCTGGCCAAGAGCGCATGGCGCACGGCGGGGCGTTCTTCCTCGTCGTCCAGCAGGCGTTCGGCGGCGCGCGTATGCGCCAGGATGGCGGTCAGCGGCTGGTTCAATTCATGTGCGATGCCCGCCGCCATTTCGCCCAGCGTGCTCAGGCGCGCCATGGCGGCCAGGCGCACCTGTTCCTGTTGCCGGCGCGCGTCGGCGTGCGACCGCTGCCAGGCGGCGGCGCCCGCCACCAGCAAGGCGCTGGCCACGGCCCACAGCAGCCACGCGGTCCATGGCCAGAAGCCAGGCGTCAGCGTGCGCGTGCTGCGCATCGGGAAGGGCTGGCTGGCTGCACCCAGCGGCTTTTGCAGCGTCATCGTCAGGCCAAAAGCGTCGGCAGGCTGCTTGTCCAACAGCGTCAACGGGGTTTGATCCACGGTCAGCGTCAGGTTGGCCAGCCCCGGCGGAAAGTCGGCGGCGGGGACCAGTTGGCGGGCGTCCACCAGCAGGCTCCAGCTGGACGGCGCGATCAGCCAGTAGTGCGCGGCGTCCACGGGCAGCGTCACCGGCCGGCCCAGTTGGCGGGCGCGTTCCAGGGCGGCGGACAGGCCCGGCGGCTGGGCCAGGCTGCCTGCCCACGCGCCATCGGCCAGATAGCCCAGCCCCTGCAACTGCGGCATCGCGGGATGCAAGCTGGGGTACAGGCGTTCGGGGGTGGGCGGGTGCGACAGGGCCGCCAGCGTGGCCAGCACGGCTTCATGCTGCACGGTCTTCTGGCTCAGCATGCGTTGGGCCACGCTGGTGCTCTGGAAGAAACGGTCGTACTGGTCGACGTATTCCTGACGGGCAATCCAGACGGCGCCCAGGCAGAACAGGGCCAGCCAACAGAGGAGGGCGCGGGGGCGCGATAAGGGATTCACGCGTGAAATTATGCCTTGCGGCCGCCGCGGACCGGAATCCGTAGGGCTACGGAGGAATCAGGCGGCACGCCGGGTGGGGTGCGGCTTGGTGCGTGGGTTGGCATCTTTGTTGGCGTCCGAGTCGGCGCCGGACTGCGAACTTGCCGACACCGCCATCTGGTAAAGCGCCGCCACCAGATCCGACTGCGTGACCAGGCCTTGCAAGCCGCGTGCCGCGTCCAGCACTGGCACGCAGTGCAAGCTGTCCGACATGGGCCGCGCCAGCTCGATCACGGGCAGCCCCGGCGTGGCGAAGGGGACTTCGCTGCGCATGCAGTCGGCCACCAGCAGGTCGGGCGCGGGGGCGCCATCCAGCGTCTTGGCCGCCAGCCGGCCTTTGCGCGCCAGCACATCGCCCTGGGCCACCATGCCGGCGTACCGACCCGCGGCATCCAGCACGGGCAGCGCTTGCAGGCGGTGCTTGTCGAACAGGCGGATGGCGTAATCCAGCGGGTCTTGCTCGTGTACGGTGACCACATCGCGCGACATGATGTCCGCGCAGGTCACGTCACCAAAACGCCGCAGGCTGGCGCGCAGTTCGGCAGCCAGCACGATGTCTTCCAGGTCTTCCTTGCTGATGTCCAATAGTTCGCCGCGTTGGGCCAGGGCCTCGTCCAGATCGGCGCGGCTGAAGCCTAGGCGGGCGCTGGGGGCGGCGTCGCGCGTGTGGTGGCCGGGCGCGGGGTCGGCGTGGCGGCGCGGGTAGTTGCGGCGCAGCGCGCCGTTGAATGCCACGGCAATGCACAGCAGGATCAGGGAGTTCAGCCCCACGGGCCACAGCGCGAAGCCGTAACCCAGGCTGGCCACCGACGGGCCGCCCAGCACCGCCGTCAACGCCACCGCGCCGCCAGGCGGGTGCAGGCAGCGCAGGCTGAACATGGCGCCGATGGCCAGGGCCGCCGCCGCAGCAGCCGCAACACCCGGTTCGGGAATCATCTGTGCGCAGAACACGCCAACCAGCGCTGACACCAGATTGCCCGCCATGATGGACCAGGGCTGGGCCAAGGGGCTGGCCGGGGCGGCGAACAGCAGCACGGCAGACGCGCCCATCGGCGCGATAAACCAGGGGTTTGCGCCGCCCAGCGCATGGCGGCCGACCCATTCCGTGCAGAACAATCCGACCAGCGCACCCAATACGCCAAAGAGCTTTTCGCGCCCATTGACGCCTACCGGCGCTGGCGCGAACGAGCTCAGCCAGCGCTTCATTGCCACACCCAAAACGGTCTCCTCGCGTGCTTGAAATATGTCGCGGGACGACAATTTATCACGCGGCAGCTGACGGCCAGCTATCGGCGGACGGGCCCAGGCGTCAGGCGGCGTCGCCGTCGATGCGGGCCAGCAAGCGGCCCAGCAGCGGGCGCATGCCGCGCAATTCTTCCAGATGCGAGGCCGACAGGCCTTCCAGCACGCGTTCGGCTTTTGGGGTCAGCACGACCTCAACGCGGCGGCCGTCTTCGGCGTCGTCCTCGCGGCTGACGAGTTCAAGGCGGGCCAGCCGGCCGACCAGCTCGGCCGCGGTGTGGGGACGGATCAGCAGGCGTTCGGCAATTTCGCCCACATACAGGCCGCGCCGGCCCGGCGGATGCTTGCGCGTGCCTTTGATCGCCAGCAGGGTCTGATGCTGTTGGGGCGTTAGATCGAACTCGGCCGCCGCGCCCTCGCTGAAGGCGGCGAAGGTGCGCAGTGCGTATCGGAAGTCGGCCAGCAGTTCGTAGTCCGCAGGCGACAAAGTGGTGGGGGACGGATCATTGTTCACCCGGCGATTCTAATAGATCATCGGCGCGGCGTGGCCTGTCCGTTTGTCCTACTTCTTGTTGGCGGGTTGCCAGGTTTTGGCCTAAGACGCCGCCGCCGCGCCGCTTGCCGCGCGCAGGTCCCACAACACATCCAGCACATGCTGCGTGGCGCGTTCGACCTTTTCGGCACGGTGCGCGATGCCCAACGGTCGCCACAACGCCGGCCGCAGGGGGCGCATGATGATGCGCGGGTCGGCCTGCGGCGCGGTGGTTTCGTGTGGCAGCAGGGTCGCGCCGTAACCCGCCGCCACCAAGCTTTTGATGGCGTCGTTGTAGTTCAGCTGGATGCGGGCACGCGGGTTCAGCCCGGCGCTGGCGAACCATTCGCCGGTTTGGCGCGACAGGCGGGTGGTGGCGTCGTTCAGGATGAGCGGGCGCGCCGCGAGCCAGGCGGGCGTGACGCGTGCGGGCGCGGGCCAGCCAGCGGGCAGAAAGGCCATGACCGGGTCACGCCGCCAGGGTTTGATCAGCAAGCCATCAATGGGCGGTTGCGGCAGGGCCACCAGCCCCACGTCCAGCGTGCCGTCGTTTAAGCGCTGCAACGTTTCCTGGGACGTCAGCACCGCCACCTGCACGTCAATACCCGCATGGCGCTGGCCCAACGTTTCCAGCGCCTGCGGCAGCAGATGGGCAATGGCGCCGGTGGATGCGCCCAAGCGCACGCGTCCGGACAAGCCCTGCACCTGCCGCTGCACGTCGTCCAACGCCTGATCGGCTTCAGCCAGGAGCCGGCGCGCGCGTTCCAGCAGCGTGTCGCCAATGGTGGTGGGCCGGACCTGGCCGCGCTTGCGCGTCAGCAGCGGTGCGCCGATGCGCGCTTCCAGGTCGGCCACATGCAGGCTGACGGTGGGCGGCGCCAGATGCAAGGCGCGCGCGGCGTCCGCGAACGAACCCAGGTCGGCAATGGCGACCAGCGTGCGCAGGCGATCAAGGCTGATTTCACGCATGGAAGTATCGTTCAGAAAAGATGAAGTTGACGGTCATGATATTCGACTTTTCTTATGTTGAGCGCAGGCCGATGATACCGGCTGGCTTCTCTGATTTCCTTTCCTTTTTCCCTTTCTTTTTTCCTTTACCCCATCCCTTACGCGACGGAGCACGTCATGACGCACCCCCTGGTTTTTATCGACGGCGACCAAGGCACGACCGGCCTGCAAATTCACGAGCGGCTGCACGGCCGGCCCGATTTGCAGCTGCTGACGCTGCCCGATGCCGAGCGCAAAGACCCGCAGCGCCGCGCCCAGGCGATCAACGCCTGCGACGTGGCCATTCTGTGTTTGCCCGACGAACCCGCACGCCAGGCGGCGGCATCGGTGGTGAACCCCGCGGTGCGCGTCATCGACGCCAGCTCGGCGCATCGCACCACGCCGGGCTGGGTGTACGGCTTTCCGGAAATGAGCGCGGGGCAGGCCGAGCGCATCGCCCACGCCAAGCGCGTCAGCAACCCGGGCTGCTACCCGACGGGCGCCATCGCCTTGCTGCGGCCCTTGATTCAGGCGGGTCTGGTGCCAGCGGATTATCCGGCGGTGGTGCACGCCGTGTCGGGCTATTCGGGCGGCGGCCGCGCCAGTGTGGATGCCTACGAAGGCGCGGGCGGCGTGCAAGGTCCGGCGTTTCAGCTGTATGGCTTGGGCCTCGCGCACAAGCACACGCCGGAAATCGAAGCGCACGCCGGGCTGACGCAACGCCCCGTGTTCGTGCCGGCCTACGGCGCGTTCCGGCAGGGCATTGTGCTGACGATTCCGCTGCACCTGCGTTTGCTGCCGTCGGGCGTCACCAGCCAGCAATTGCACGATTGCCTGCAACAGCACTATGCAGGCACGACGCATGTGCAGGTGGTGGGCCGGCAGGAAGCCGCCGAGCAGTCGCACCTGGACCCGCAGGCGCTGAACGGCACCAACGATTTGCGGCTGGCGGTGTATGGCAATGAGCAGCACGGCCAGGTGTTGCTGACGGCCGTGTTCGACAACCTGGGCAAGGGCGCGTCGGGTGCGGCCGTTCAGAATCTGGATTTGATGCTGGCCGCGATGGGGTAGATCGAGCCGCAACGCCGCGATGCGTCATGCATCGCGGCAGGCTCCGTTCAAGCACAGGCGGTTGGCACGCGCGCCGCTACAGAAACTCGGCGCGTATCCGGTCGGTATCAAACGGCGTGATGCCGTCGCGCACGCCAAACACCGTCTGCGCGGCATCGGCGTTGTCGACCTGCCGCCCTCGTGCTTCGGCATGCAGCGTAAACAGCGTGTGCAGATCCGGCTGCACGCGCGACAGCAGCGCGCGCAACATCAGCGACACGCCCGACAGGTTGTTCGCCACATTATTCAGACGGGGTTGCGCACGCAGCGCCACGTCCATCCAGCGCATGCGCTGGTCTTGCAAATCCAGCGCCAAAGGCAGGCAGATCAGCGTGTTGGAGGCCAGGTCTACGCGGTCCATCACCGTGCGCGGCTCGAACGGTTCGCCGGAATTTGCGTCTTCACGCGCCATCCATCCGGCAAAGCATTCCGGCAGATCGCAATAGGGTTGCAGCGTGTAGCTGTTCAGAATCATCACCACAAAGCGCACGCCGCGTTCGCGTAAACGGGCCACGTCCAGGTCGATGAACTCCGCCGCGCCTTGGGGCGCATCCACGATGTCGCCGCTGTGATACGCGCCATAGCTTTGCAGCCGGTAATAGGTCAGCGCGTCGACGAAGTTGCAGTCGGCATCGAACAGCGCGGCCGACAAGTCCACGTCGGCGCGGCCGCTACCGTTCATCCACCATAGAAACAGGCGCACGACGGCGGCGTCCGGCAGCGGCAGACTGCTGCCGCGCCCCAGCGTGCGCAGGCTGCGCGATGCCGAGCGCTGGGAAAACGGCGCCGTGTGGTCGCGCAACGCGGGGTCAATATAGCAGTCGCCCAGCGGCGGCAGAGCGGCAAAGCGCGTCAGTAAGGCGGTCTTGCAAAGACGAGCCACTGCATCGGCGACGCCCGCGGGTAACGGCGCGCGCGTGTCGCCCGCCGCAAACAGCTTGGCCGCATCGCCCTTGGGATAGAAGACGCGCAGTGCGGCCGGCGCATCGCGGTGTTGCGCATGCGTGTACAGCTGCAACAGCACGGGCGTTGCCACTTGGTCTACGACGCGCGCAAAGCCGGCCAACACGGGCGCGGGGTCGGCGGCAGAACGCAGCAAGTGATCCAGCCGGCGGGCGAATTCACCCGGCCGGCTTTCCAGGCGATGCGCGGCGCTGGCGCTTTGGCCGGATTCCAGCATCGCTTCGATGGCGCTGTTGAAGGTGGGGGCGGGCTTGCCGCTGCGCAGCAAGGCGAAGGCGGCGGCTGTGCGCGGATAGCGGCTGGCGAACTCGCCGGGGTGCAGATATTCGCCCAGGCGCTTCCAGCGTTCGGGCCAGCGCTGCATGTCTTCGGCCGCGTTCGGATGGCGTTCGATCAAGCCCAGCAGCTGCTTGCGGCGGGCGCGCGGCATGGACGCGAAGCGCGTGGGCAGGGCCAGTGATGCGTCGCCGCCTGCTATCGCCACCGCCAGCCGCAGCACGTCGGTGGCGGTGTCCAGCCGCTGTTGCAAGAAGGCGTCGGTGGCTGCGCCCGGCACATGGTCCAACAGGTTCGCGGCCAGATACGCCAGGTTTTCCTTGAACGGAATGGCCTCGGGGATCAGCCGGAAAATGTTCGCGCGGTATTGCTTCACATACCAGGCCAGGTCCGTGCGGTCTTCTTCCGACAACGACGTGGCCGACGCCGCCAGCTGCGTGAAGATGGCCTCGCATTCTTCGGTGCTGCCCAGTTCAATGATGCGCGGCGTGCGGCCATGGAACAGCGGCGCACGCTCGGAGCCGTCGCCCGGCATGCGGCGCAGCGTCAGGTAATGGTGAACGGCGTCCAGATACCGCGTGGCGTCGTCCAGGTCTTGCACCTGCTTCGGAAAGTCCGGGTACAGCGGGCGGTGCGGCCGGTGCGCACCGGTCATCTGGCGCAGCGTCTTCAACAGCAGGCGCCCCGTTTGCGTGACGGCTGGCAGCGGCCATGTGGCCAGGCGCTGGATCACGGCGTCTGACATCACGTAGCCCAACTCTTCGGCTTGCGCCTGAATGGCGGCCAGCTCGACAGCGGTGACTTGGCCGTCTGCGCCAGTAGCGTCTTCGAGGTCAGCGCTTGCGCGCGGGATTTTGTCCAGAAGCAGGCAGCAGCGCCGCCGCAGATAGATGGGGTTCATGATGCAGCCCGAATGGAAAACGCCTGCCAGGGGCAGGCGCGGTGCGGAAAGCGGGAACCCTAGGTTTTCAGGGGTAGAAGGAAGGACTCCCATAGCCACGCGCGCACTTTATCACTATTCAGGTTGCGCTGCGGTCCGCCAAAGTGGCTTCAACCAAGCGGCGCAGCCACATCGTGCCCGGGTCGCTCTCAAAGCGCGCATGCCAATGCACGGTGACGCACAAGGGCGGCAACGTGATGGGCAGCGGGCGGATGTCGAACGCGTTGTCGCGGTTGAACCAGATGGCGGCGCGGTAGGGCAGCGTCACGGTCAGATCGGTGCGGCGCACGATTTCGGCGGCGGCCGAAAAGTGCGGCAGCATCAGATAGGGCTGACGATGCAGGCCGGCTTCGCCCAGCACGTCGTCCAGCAGGCGGTGCGCGCTGGCGCGCGAGGCCACCAGAATATGGTCCAGGCGTTTGAACTGGCTGCGCGTCAGGCCGGCCGACAGCACCGGGTGCCCGCGCCGGCCCATGCACGCATAGCGCTCGCTGAAGAGATCGGCGTGACACGTGTGGCGGCCCAAGCCGGCCAGGTTACCGATGGCCAGATCCACTTCACCATCTTTCAACGCGTGCGGCAGATGCTCCAGCGCCACCTCAAGCACTTCAATCTGCAAACGCGGGGCCAGGGCATGCACGCGTTCCATCAGCGGGGGCAGGAACACCATTTCGCCAATGTCCGACATCGACAGCCTGAAGCGCCGGGTGCTGGTGGCCGGGTCGAATTGCTGGCGCAGGCTGACGGCTTCGGCAAAGCTGTTCATGCCGCGTTCGATAGGGTCGGCCAACGCAAACGCGACGGGCGTGGGCTGCATGCCGGTGGCGGTGCGCACAAAGAGCGGGTCGTTGAATTGTTCGCGCAACCGGCCCAACGCGTAGCTGACGGCAGGCTGGGTCAGGTTCAGCCGCTGCGCCGCAYGCGTCACGCTGCGTTCATGCAGCACCGTCAGGAAAACCCGCATGAGATTCAGATCAAAGTCCACGCACGCCCTTGGTATCAGTCTGATTTATAAGATAAATAATACCCATAAATTTGACACATAAATAGTTGATTCCTAGACTAATTCCACAGAGTCGCGCGATGCCACGCAGCGGCCGAACCTCTGGGGAAGCGTTGTCATGCATGCGTTGACATTGCCGTCGTTATTGGTGGAGCAGGGCGCCCGCTTGGGCGATCGTCTGTGGGTTCAAGCGCCCGGTGGCGCGCTGCGTTTCAATGACGCGCCGGCCCACGCCGCAAGCTGGGCCGCGCGTTTGGCGGCGGCAGGTGTAATGCGGGGCGACCGCGTGGGTCTCATGGCCGGCAACCGGCACGAATTCCTGTCCATCGTGCTGGGTTGCGGCTGGCTGGGCGCGGTGGTGGTGCCCATCAACACCGCGTCGCGCGGCATGCAGCTGCGGCACATCCTGGCCAATAGCGGCTGCGTGCTGCTGGTGGCCGACGCAGCGTCCTGTCCCGCGTTGGCGGCGCTTGCGTCCATGCCCGCCATGCAGGATGGCAATGACGACAATCACGCAACGCAACACGACGCGTTGGCGCTGCGCCAGATCTGGCTGCTGGACGAGGTGGCCGACGTGGCGGGATTGCCCGCGCCCGCGAGCGCGCCACCCGCGCCACCCGCGCAGCATGCCGCCGCCGCCCCGTTGCCTGCTGCGGCTGACATCGGCCCCGGCGACATGCTGGCCATTTTGTACACCTCAGGCACATCGGGCTTGTCCAAAGGCGTGTGCTGTCCGCACGCGCAGTTCTATTGGTGGGGCAAGATCGCCGCGCGCAATCTTGAAATCACCGACGCCGACGTGCTCTACACGAGCTTGCCGCTGTTCCACACCAATGCCTTGAACGCGTGCTTTCAGGCGCTGGTGACGGGGGCGTCCATCATCTGCGACGAACGCTTTTCCGCAAGCCGCTATTTCGACCGGCTGGAAGCTACAGGCGCCACCGTCACCTATCTGCTGGGCGCGATGGTGCCGATGCTGCTGGCGCATGAACCCGCCGCGTCCGAACGCCGGCATCGCACCCGCATCGCCTTGGCGCCCGGCGTGCCCGAGCGCTTTCACGCGGCCTTCACCGAGCGCACGGGCATCGCGCTGCTGGAAGGCTACGGCTCCACCGAAACCAACTTCGCGCTGGGCGGCACCTTGGCCCAGCAGCGTCCGGGCACGATGGGCCGCGTGGCGCCGGAGTTCGACGCCATCGTGGCTGACGAGCACGACGCGCCCGTGCCGGATGGCGAGCCGGGTGAATTGCTGCTGCGCGCTACGCCGCCGTTTGCGGTTGCCACCGGCTACTTCGGCATGGATGACAAGACGGTCGAGGCCTGGCGCAACCTGTGGTTCCACACGGGCGACCGCGTGGTGCGCGACGCCGACGGCTACTTCCGTTTCCTGGACCGCATGAAAGACGCCATCCGCCGGCGCGGCGAGAACATTTCGTCGTACGAGGTGGAACAGGTGCTGCTGGCGCATCCGGCGGTGGCCGTGGTGGCGGTCTACGCCGTGCGCTCTGAATTGGCCGAAGACGAAGTCATGGCCGCGCTGGTCTACAAGCCCGGGCAAACCTTGACGCCCGCGGCTCTGCTTGATTTCTGCCAGCCCCGCATGCCGTATTTCGCCGTGCCGCGCTATCTGCGCGTGCTGGACGATCTGCCGCGCACCGAGAACGGCAAGGTTCGCAAGTTTCGCTTGCGCGAAGAAGGTATCACCGGCGACACCTGGGACCGGGACGCCGCCGGCTATCGCGTGGCGCGCTAACGCGCCATTGATCCATTCAAAAATCCAAGGGGCGGCAATGACGATGGCATACAAGGGGGCGGCGTTATCCGCCGCCGACGAAGCAAAAAGAAAGCGCACGCGGCGCGTGGTGACGGCCTCCGTCGCGGGCAACGCGATGGAGTGGTACGACTTCTTCATCTACGGCACGGCGGCGGCGCTGGTGTTTGGCGAGCTGTTCTTTCCCAAAGGCACCGACCCCTTGCTGGGCACGATGGGCGCCTTTGCCGGCTTTGCCGTGGGCTTTTTGGCGCGGCCCTTGGGCGGCGTGATCTTCGGTCACATCGGCGACCGCTACGGCCGCAAGCTGGCGCTGGAATGGACGCTGGGCCTGATGGGCGTGGCGACCTTCCTGATCGGCCTGCTGCCCACATACGAGCAGATTGGGTTCTGGGCGCCGGTGGCGATGGTGGTGCTGCGCATTGTGCAAGGCGCGGCCGCGGGCGGGGAGTGGGGCGGCGGCGTGCTGCTGATCAGTGAAGCCGTGGGCGGCAAGCGGCGCGGCTACTTCTCGTCGTTCAGCCAGTTGGGCGTGGCGGGCGGCTTCGTGCTGTCGTCCGGCGTCTTCATGCTGGCGCAGCAATTGCCGCAAGATTCCTTCATGAGCTGGGGCTGGCGCCTGCCGTTCCTGCTGAGCGTGCTGATCTTTGGCGTAGGCCTGTATATCCGCAAGCACATCCCCGAAAGCGATGAGTTCGTGCAAGCCAAGAAGACGGCCAAGCGCGGCATGCCGGCGGTGGAAGTGTTCCGGCGCTATCCGCGTCAGGTGCTGACGGCGATGGGGCTGCGCGTGGCCGAGAACGGCGGCTCGTATATTTTTCTGGCCTTTGCGCTGGCCTATGGCAAGTTCCTGGGGATTCCCAACGACGTCATGCTGGGCGGGGTGCTGGCGTCGATGTTCATCGAGCTGGGCACGCTCGTGTGGTTCGGCCATTTGTCTGACCGCATCGGGCGGCGCGCCGTGTATCTGATTGGCTCGGTGGGCTTGGTGCTGGTGGCGTTTCCGTTCTTCTGGATGGTGCAGACGAAGGAGCCGCTGTGGATTTTCCTGGCCTTCTTCCTGGGCAACACCGTGTGCCACGCCGCCATGATCGGCACGCAGCCTGCTTACTTTGCAGAGTTGTTCCCCGCCGAAGTCCGCTACACAGGGCTGGCGCTGGGGCATGAGCTGGCGTCGGTATTCGCAGGGGGCTTGTCGCCGCTGATCGCCATGGCGCTGCTGCGTGAATATCAATCGGCCACGCCGGTTGCGTGGTTCCTGGTGGGCATGGCGGCCATCACCGTCATCACCTTGCTGCTGACGCGCGAGCCGCCCCGGCAGGACACGGAATGACGGTGATGGTCAGCCCCGGCCCCGGCCCCGGCCCCGGCATCGTCAGCGTCGGTGAAACCCCCGCGTTGCGCCACCCGGATGCGTCGTGCTCCACGGCCGGCTTGATGGCGCAGGCGGTGGGCCAGGCCCTGCGCAGCGCCGGGCTCAGCCCCGCGCATGTGGACGGCCTGGGTGTGGCGTCGTTCACGTTGCGGCCCGACCGCGCCATTGACCTGGCGTGGCAGCTGGGGCTGCGCCTGAACTGGTGCATGCAGGACGAGATGGGGGGCGCCAGCGCCATCAACCTGCTGCGTCAGGCGTGGCTGGCGCTTGCGGCCGGGCAGGCGGAGACCATTGTGCTGGTGTCGGGCGACCACTTCACCGGTGCGGATTTCGCCGGGCTGGTCCGTGGCTACAACCGTACCGCGCAAGACTACCTGAGCCCGCTGGGCTGCGAAGGGCCGAACCCCATGTTCGCCATGCTGACGCAGCGGCAGATGGCCGCAACGGGGCTGCGCCGCGAAGATTACGGCGCGCTATGCGTGGCGCAACGTCAGTGGGCGGCCGGCAACCCCAACGCGGCCTATCGCCAGCCGCTGACGCTGGCGCAATACCTGGACGCGCCCATCGTCGCGCCGCCCTTGAGCCGGCTGGACTGCGTGCCGGTGGTCAGTGGCGCCAGCGCCCTGGTGCTGCGCGCCCGCCCGCAAGGCGTCCACGTGCGGCTGGTGGCAAGCGAGGCCCGCTACAACCACGATCAGCAAGAAGGCGATGGCCTGGAAACCGGCATTGCCGCCTTCGCGCCCGCGCTATGGCGGGCGGCAGGCATGGGGCCAGACGAGATGGATGTGGTCAGCGTGTACGACGATTACCCGGCGATGGCGCTGGCGCAGCTATGCGACCTGGGCTTCGCCAGCGCGGGCGACTTGCCCGGCTTCATCGCCCGGCGCATCGCCACCCGCGACCTGCCCGTGAATACCGCGGGCGGCCAGTTGTCAGCAGGCCAGGCGGGAACGGCGGGCGGCATGCACGGGCTGGTCGAGGTGACCCGGCAGTTGTTGGGGCTGGCGGGCGACCGCCAGTTGCGCGGCGTGCGCCATGGCGTCGTCACCGGTTACGGCATGGTCCAGGTGCGTTACGGCATGTGCGCGAACGCGGCGGTGCTGACGCGGGAGGGCGCATGAGCCTGCTCATTGATCAATGCCGCGCTTGCGCGCACCGGTTCTATCCCTCGCGGCTGTGGTGCCCGGCTTGCGGCCATGACCAGGTGCAGCCGGTGGCGGCCGACTATGCCGAGCTGCTGGCGTGGACCGTCATGCCGGCTAAAAAGGACGAGTCAAAAAGGGACGAGTCAGGAAGCGACGAGTCAGGAAACAACGAGTCAAAAGTCGGCGACCCGGACAACACCCTCGACCTCGTCGTCATCGCCACCGTGCGCGCCTTGCCCGATGGCCCCGTGCTGGTAGCGCGGCTGGAGGATGTGCCCACGCATATCGGCCAGCGTCTGCGGCTGTTCGGACGCAAGACGCAGGGGCGGGTGTTGCCGTGGGCATGGACGCTGCCTGGGTAAATGCCGTCAGGTGAGTGTCGTCAGGGTGAGTGCCGCTGCGGGTGGCGGCCGCTTGCGCGAAGACCGCTAGGGTGAAGCCCCCCTAGTCGCCGCTATCCGCCGCCCTTATCGATTCAAGCCGCTGCGCGAGCGACGCCGTGGACAATTCACCCACCCGCAAATCCACCAACCGGCCCTCAGCATCGAGGAACAAAGTGGCCGGCAAGCCCCGATTGCTGAACTTGCGCGACGCCTCGCCGGCCGGGTCGATCAGCACGTTGCGTAAGGCAGGCGCGTGCTTGTCCAGAAACTGTGCCACGTCTTGCGCGGCTTCCGCCTGATTCAGAAACACGAAGTTGACGTCCGGATTGGCCGCCTGTGCCGCCGCGAAGGCCGGCATTTCCCGCCGGCACGGCGGGCACCAGCTGGCCCACAGGTTGATCACGGTGGGTTTGCCGTGAAAGGCCGACATCGTGGCGGGCGCCCCATCCATGTTGTTGACCGCCAGCGCGGCCAGTTCAGGTTGCGCCTGGGGCGTCGGGGCCAGCCAGCGCCCGCCGCCCAGCCACGCGGCGCTGGCCAACGCCAACGCACCCAACAAGGCCACGCGCGGTGCATGGCGCCGCAGAACGGCGATGGCGGCATACGCCCACGCGGCCGCGAGCCCCGCCAAGCCAATCCAGCCGCCGTCGCGCAAGTCCAGCATCTTGATCGGATCGGGCAGGTAGTGGTCGCGGTAGCGCCAGACAAAACTCAGGCGGGCGACCAGCAGGCCGATGATCAGCGCCCGCCACAAGACGGTGCTCAAGTGCGCGGCGCGATCGCGGTCGCGATTCAACAGCTTGGCCGCCAGCAGGCCGACCACCCCGGCGGCGATCAACAGCGCAAGTTCAGTAGGCAATACCAGGGGGCCGAGCCGAATGGCGGGCGTCATGCGTCCGCCGGGGCGTTGGCCGTGGCGGGCGGCGGAAAGCGGAAGCAGATGCGCAAGTTCGTCCCCGAGCCAGAAATGCGCAGGTCGTGGATACGCGCGCTGCCGGGCAGGGGCAGGGGGCCTTCAGCGGTGAAGCCGCGCCCGTCGATATCGTCCTGCAACGTGCGGCTATCGTGCCTTGATGAGGCATCCTTCGCCGGGTCGTCCGCCAATTCGTCCGCCAATTCGGCCTCTGGATCGTCCGCCGATTCGGCCGCTGGTTCGTTGGCCCGTCTGGCAGCTTCGTGCGCCTGAAATAGCGCAGCGTAGGTCTCAAAATGCGGGGACGGGGAAAAACTCCCTTCCATCAGCACGCTGCCAGRCGTGCGCACCTGCGCCACGCCAATGCGCTTGCCCCCGCCGTCCTTGATGTTGAATTCCATGCTCGGCTCCCGAATGAAGCGGACTAGCCTAGCATGCTGTGCGCCCCGCAGCGCCCCGCCACGCCGTCGCAACCGGCATGGTCCGGCAGTAACGCTAAAATGGCGGCTCGCGGCTGCCTGTCCAGCCTTTCCGGCATTCTTATTCTTGCGCCTGGCGCACCCATAACTATGAAAAAACTGACCGCTGTTCTCCTCGTGTCCGCTACCACGCTGCTGACCGCTTGCGGCCCGAGCGACAACGCGACCACCGCCGGCGCGGCAGCTCCGAAGAAGGTCGTCGTGGGCCTGGATGACAACTTCCCGCCCATGGGTTTCCGTGACGCAAGCAACCAGATCGTCGGTTTTGACGTCGACATGGCCAAGGAAGCCAGCAAGCGCCTGGGCATGGAAGTGGAATTCAAGCCGATCGACTGGAGCGCCAAGGAAGCCGAACTCAACGGCAAGCGCGTCGACGTGCTCTGGAACGGCCTGACCATCACCGAAGAGCGCAAGAAGAACATCAGCTTCACCGCGCCGTACATGGCCAACCACCAGATCATCATCGTCGGCACGCAGTCGCCCGTGAAGGTCAAGAACGACCTGGCGGGCAAGGTGGTCGGCGCGCAGGATGGCAGCAGCGCCACCGACGCCATCGCCAAGGACCCGGTCGCCGCCCAGATCAAGGAAGTGAAGAAGTTCGGCGACAACGTCACCGCGCTGATGGATCTGGCCGCTGGCCGTCTGGACGCCATCGTCGTGGACGAAGTGGTGGGCCGTTACCTGATCAGCAAGCGCGCTGGCGAATACCGCGTGCTGGACGAGAACTTCGGCACCGAAGACTACGGCGTCGGCGTGCGCAAGGACGATGCCGAACTGCTGGGCAAGCTGGACAAGACGCTGGATTCGATGAAGCAGGACGGCACCGCCGGCCGCATCGCCACCCAGTGGTTTGGCGCGAACATCATCAAGTAAGCGGCGCGCGAACCCACTGAATGGACTACGTACTCTCTTTGCTGGGGCCCATGGCGGAAGGCGCGAAAGTGACCTTGACGCTGTTTTTCATCACCCTGGCCCTGGCGGTGCCTTTGGGGTTGGTGCTGGCCCTGGCGCGCATTTCGAAGTGGCCGCTGCTGAGCAGTCTGGTGAACGGCTATATCTGGCTCATGCGCGGCACGCCGCTCATGCTCCAGATGCTGTTCATCTATTTTGCGCTGCCGTTTGTGCCGGTCATTGGCGTGCGGCTGCCGGATTTTCCGGCGGCCGTGGTGGCGTTCGCGCTGAACTACGCGGCGTATTTCGCCGAGATCTTCCGCGCGGGTATTCAGTCGGTGGATCGCGGCCAGTACGAAGGCAGCAAGGTGCTGGGCATGACCTATCTGCAAACGCTGCGCCGCATCGTGCTGCCCCAGATGGTGCAGCGCGTGCTGCCGCCGATGAGCAACGAAACCATCACGCTGGTGAAGGACACGTCGCTGATCTACGTACTGGCGCTGAACGACATCCTGCGGACGGCGCGCGGCATCGTGCAGCGTGATTTCACGACCACGCCTTTCCTGGTCGCCGCCGCCTTCTATCTCCTGATGACGCTGGTTCTGACGTGGTTCTTCCAGCACATGGAAAAGCGCTATGCCAAATATGACCAGTAACCCCCAGGCAGGCGCCGACATGGCCGCTGACCGGCCCGCTATGGACCGGCCCGCTTTGGATCGCCCCGGTATGGACAGACCCGGTACGGACCGCCCCGGTACGGACCGACCCGGTATGGACCGCCCCGTCATGATCCAGGCCAGCGGCATCATCAAATCGTTCGGCGCCAATCGCGTGCTGGACCAGGTGTCGTTGACCCTGGGGCAGGGCGAAGTGGTGGCGGTGATCGGTCCGTCGGGCTCGGGCAAAAGCACGTTCCTGCGCTGCCTGAATCACCTTGAGACCATCGACGAAGGCAGCATCGACGTCGAAGGCGAATCGATGGCGCGCGCGGTTCCGGGCGGGCGCAGCCAGTACGCCAGCGACGCCGAAGTGCGCCGCATCTGCCGCAAGATGGGCATGGTGTTTCAGTCGTTCAACCTGTTCCCGCACATGACGGTGTTGCAGAACATCATCGAAGCGCCGATCACGGTCAAGGGCATGACGAAGGCGCAGATCATCCCCAAGGCGGAAGAATTGCTGCGCAAGGTCGGCCTGTTGAACAAGCGAGACAACTATCCCACGCGCCTGTCTGGCGGGCAGAAGCAGCGCGTGGCGATTGCCCGCGCGCTGGCGATGGAACCCGACATCATGCTGTTCGACGAGCCCACCTCGGCGCTTGACCCCGAACTGACGGGCGAAGTGCTGCGCACCATGAAGCAGTTGGCGGACGAACGCATGACCATGCTGGTCGTCACCCACGAAATGGGCTTTGCCCGCGAAGTGGCGCACCGCGTCATCTTCATGGACGACGGCCGCATTGTGGAAGAAGCCCCATCCGCCACATTCTTCAGCGCGCCGCAACACGCGCGCAGCCGGGAATTCCTGGCGCATATGCTTTAGGCCAAGCCAGGCCAAGTTAGCCAAGCCAGGCCAAGCCAAGCCGGGTGCGGGCCAGCCCCTCGCACCCTCTCCGGAGGTGGGCATGCACCCTGACAAGATTCCCGTCCTGCGGCTGCGCGCCGTGTACAGTCAGCGCCTTGCCCCCGTCAGCCTGGATCTATCCGCCGGCGAGTGCGGCGCGATTGTCGGCCCGTCCGGGTCGGGCAAATCATTGCTGCTGCGCCAAGTAGCGGACCTGGACCCCGGCCATGGCGAGGTCGAGCTTGATGGCAAGCCACGTTTGCGCATGCCACGCCCTGGCTGACGGCGCTGGTGGTGGCGGTGATGATGGCGCTGGCCGCGCGCGAAGTGGCGGCCCGCCCCAAGGCGCGGCTGGCCGGGCATGGCAATGGCTGGGTCGGCACGCTGGCAGTCGCGGCCACCACCTTGATCACGGCCATGTTCATTCTGAACACTGCGCTGCGCCCCGACCCCTGGTTCGACCCGCGCTACGCCATTGCGCTGGTGGGCATCGTGCTGGGCAGCGTGTTGAACGCCGCCAGTCTGGCGCTGGACGGCGTGCTGTCGGGCGTGCGCCGCGAAAAACTGGCGATCGAAGCGCGGTTGGCTCTAGGCGCCACCCCGCATCAGGCGTTTTCCACCCTGCTGCGCGAATCCGTCCGGCGCGGCATCGTGCCCAGCGTCAACCAGATGTCGGCGGCGGGCATCATCACCTTGCCCGGCATCATGACGGGCCAGATCATCGCCGGCATGGACCCCATCGACGCCGCCAAGTACCAGATTTTGCTGATGTTTCTGCTGTGCGGCGCAAGCGGCATGGCGGCCATGGCGGCGGCCTATGGCGCCATGCGCAGGCTGACGGACGAGCGTGGGCGCTTGCGTCTGGACCGCTTATCGGCGCCGAAATAGGGGAGCCAGCACGGCTCCGGCGCCTTAATAAATCTAAGACCGTTGTAAGAAATTTCATGAGAACTCAACGCGGCCCTTTCCATAATGGGTGCCACGTTGTGTCTTTTTGAACGTTTCTTCCTTCGGACTTTCATGCCTTTTGTGTCTTGCTTACCTCCTTTGTCCGGCCTCATGCGCCCGGCCAACGCCCTGCTGTTGCAGGAGCGCCGGGCATGAGCGCCGTGCTAAGCCCCACTGCGCAGGCCTCTCGTAGCATTGCGGTTCAGAAGTCCATTCCCGGCTGGCAGGTATTGCTGGGCCTGGCCGTCTGGCTGGCCGCGTTGGCGTGGGCGCGCTGGCTGACCCTGCCCGACGAAGGCCGCTATGCCGGCGTGGCTTGGGAGATGTTGCGCAGCCAGTCGCCCATGGTGCCGCTGCTGGACGGGATGCCGTATTTTCACAAGCCGCCCTTGTATTACTGGCTGGCGCAAATCAGCTACGCCTTGTTTGGCGTGCATGAATTCAGTGCGCGCGTGCCGTCGCTGCTGGGCGCGTGGGGCGCGGGCGCGGGGCTGTATGCGTTCGTGTCGCGCTACCGCAATGTGGCGCAGGCGCGCTGGGCCGTCGTCATCCTGGGCCTTACGCCCTTGTTCTTCGGCGCGGCGCAGTTCGCGAATATGGACATGCTGGTTGCCAGCATGATCACGCTATGCGTGCTGGCCGCCGCAGACACCGCCTTGCGGCGCGGGGAAGGGCGCCCGTTTCGTGCGATGTCGATGGCAACCGGCGTGTTGGCGGCCTTGGCCGTGCTGGCCAAGGGCCTGATCGGCCTGGCGTTGCCCGGCGCCATCGTGCTGGCCTGGCTGCTGCTGCGGCGCGACTGGCGCGGCATGCGCGCCTTGCTGTGGGTGCCGGCATTGCTGGCGTTCGCCGTGGTGGCCGTGCCGTGGTTCGCGTTGATGCAGATGAAGTTTCCGGGCTTCTACCATTACTTTTTCGTCTACCAGCACTTCGAGCGCTTTGCGCAAAGTGGCTTCAACAACGCGCAGCCGTTCTGGTTCTATGTGCCGATTGTGGTGGGCCTGGCCTTGCCGTGGTCGATCTGGGGGGCGGCAATTTTCACGCGCGGCTTCTGGCGTGACGCCGATCCGCACGGCTTGCGCCGGCTGATGGCGGTCTGGATCGCGGTGGTGGTGGTGTTCTTTTCCATCCCGCAATCGAAGTTGATTGGCTACGTGCTGCCGGTGTTTCCACCGCTGGCGTTCCTGCTCAGTGAACGAATCGCGCCCGTCTGGGCGGCGGGCAAGCGGCGGGCCTTAAGCATTGCAATCGGCGTGGCGGTGGTTATCTGTCTGGGGGCGATTGTGGCGGCGGCATCCAACCCGCGCGGCAGCGCCGGGCCGACCATGAAGGAACTGCGTGGTGAAATCCGGCCGCAAGATACGCAGGTCGCCCTGCATGCGTTGCCGTTTGATCTGGGGTTCTACACGCAGGCGTCTGAACCTGCCTGGATTGTGGATGACTGGCTGGACCCGGCCATTCCCACCCGCGACAACTGGCGCAAGGAACTGTATGACGCGGCCGAGTTCGACCCCATCGTCGGCAAGCGCGTGCTGGTGCAAAACGGTGATTTGACCGCGCGGCTTTGCGCGTCCGCCGACGGCGCACGGTTTTGGATTTGGGGCCGGGACGATGACGCCGGGCGTTATCCCGCCATCAACGGAGTTGCGCCGCGTTTGCCGGGCGACAAGCGCGCGGTGTGGCGGCTGGATATCGACAACGCGTTCCGCCAACGGATGTGCGGGAGCCAAGCACCGGCGCAGTAAGCGTGCAAGCCAGATTGCAGGCTGGATCGCAAGCCGGATCGCAGGCCAGATCACAAGCCGGTTCGCAAGCCAGATAAAAAAGCCGGCGGCCCTTTGAAAGGCTGCCGGCTTTTTTGTGCTGGCGGCAAACGCCGCCAGACGGTGACGCTTAGCCGATGGAGGCCAGCACCTGGTTCAGCGTGGCGCTGGGGCGCATGGCTTGGCTGGCCTTGTCTTCGTTCGGCTGGTAGTAGCCGCCGATGTCAACCGGCTTGCCTTGGGCCGCCTTCAGTTCTTCCACGATCTTGGTTTCGCTTTCGGCGAACGCGCCCGCAGCGCCGGCGAACTGCGCAGCCAGGGCGCGGTCGTCGGTTTGCGCGGCCACGGCCTGGGCCCAGTACATGGCCAGGTAGAAGTGGCTGCCACGGTTGTCCAGGCCGCCGACCTTGCGGTCCGGCGACTTGTTTTCGTCCAGGAACTTGGCGGTTGCCTGATCCAGCGTCTTGGCCAGGATCTGAGCGGTCGGGTTCTTGTACGTGCGGCCCAGGTGATCCAGGGATTCAGCCAGCGCCATGAATTCGCCCAGCGAATCCCAGCGCAGGAAGCCTTCTTCCAGGAACTGTTGCACGTGCTTCGGCGCCGAACCACCCGCGCCCGTTTCGAACAGGCCGCCACCGGCAACCAGCGGAACGATCGACAGCATCTTGGCGCTGGTGCCCAGCTCCATGATGGGGAACAGGTCGGTCAGGTAGTCGCGCAGCACGTTGCCGGTGACCGAAATCGTGTCCAGGCCTTCGCGGATGCGCTTGACCGAGAACTTGGTGGCTTCAACCGGGTCCAGAATGCGCAGGTCCAGACCGCTGGTATCGTGGTCGTTCAGGTACTGCTTGACCTTGGCGATGATCTGGGCGTCGTGAGCGCGCTTTTCGTCCAGCCAGAAGACGGCGGGCGTCTTGCTGGCGCGGGCGCGGTTGACGGCCAGCTTGACCCAGTCCTGGATCGCGGCGTCCTTGGTCTGGCACATGCGCCAGAGGTCGCCGGCTTCCACGGCTTGTTCCAGCAGAACCTTGCCCGAGGCGTCGGTGACGCGCACGGTGCCCGATGCCGGGACGACGAAGGTCTTGTTGTGCGAACCGTATTCTTCGGCAGCTTGCGCCATCAGGCCCACGTTGGGCACGCTGCCCATCGTGACCGGATTGAAGGCGCCATGCTTCTTGCAGTCGTCGATGACGGCTTGGTAGACGCCGGCGTAGCTGCGGTCGGGAATGACGGCCTTGGTGTCTTGCAGCTGGCCTTCGGCGTTCCACATCTTGCCGGAGTCGCGGATCATGGCGGGCATGGACGCGTCGACGATGACGTCGCTGGGCACGTGCAGGTTGGTGATGCCCTTGTCGGAATTCACCATCGCCAGTTGCGGCAGGGTCTTGTAGGCGGCGTCGATGTCGGCGGTGATCGCGGCTTGCTGGTCAGCCGGCAGCGATTGGATTTTGGCGTACAAGTCGCCAATGCCGTTGTTGGGGTCGAAACCGGCTTGCTTGAGCACGGCGGCGTGCTTGGCCAGC
Source organism: Achromobacter sp. 01N37 (assembly GCF_056399725.1). Classification (NCBI taxonomy): domain Bacteria; kingdom Pseudomonadati; phylum Pseudomonadota; class Betaproteobacteria; order Burkholderiales; family Alcaligenaceae; genus Achromobacter; species Achromobacter sp. 01N37. The sequence goes on along the minus strand of NZ_JBFTRX010000025.1, from coordinate 14,974 downwards.
ACGTCTTTGTAGAACACGGACACGACGTGGCCGAAGATGACCGGGTCAGAGACCTTCATCATCGTGGCCTTCAAGTGCACCGAGAACAGCACGCCGGTGGTCTTGGCGTCGTCGATCTGGGCTTGCAGGAAGGACTTCAGCTTGGCGGTCGACAGCACGGCGGCGTCGATGATCTCGCCGGCCTTGACCGGGGTCTTTTCCTTCAGGACCGTCTTCGTGCCGTCAGCGGCGGTCAGTTCGATCTTGACGTCGCCGGCATCGGCGATCAGGGCCGACTTTTCGGTGCCGTAGAAATCGCCTTCGGACATATGCGCCACGTGCGACTTCGAATCAGCGGACCAGGCGCCCATCTTGTGCGGGTGCTTGCGGGCGTAATTCTTCACCGACAGCGGCGCGCGGCGGTCGGAGTTGCCTTCACGCAGAACCGGGTTCACGGCGCTGCCCTTGACCTTGTCGTAGCGCGCCTTGACGTCGCGTTCGGTGTCGTTGGCGGGGGCGTCCGGATAGTCGGGCAGCTTGTAGCCTTGTTCTTGCAGTTCCTTGATGGCCGCCTTCAGTTGGGGCATCGAGGCGCTGATGTTCGGCAGCTTGATGATGTTGGCTTCGGGCTTGACGGCCAGCGCGCCCAGCTCGGCCAGGGCGTCGGACAGCTTCTGGCTGTCTTCCAGGTAATCCGGGAACAGCGCGATGATGCGGCCGGCCAGAGAGATGTCGCGCGTCTCAACCGTAATGCCTGCGGGCTTGGCGAATGCCTGGACGATGGGCAGCAGCGAACGGGTTGCAAGCGCCGGCGCTTCATCGGTGAGGGTATAGATAATCTTCGGAGTAAGAGACATGATCCTTGAATCTGTTCGGCGCATAGCGCTTTCGGCGCAAACCCGAACATGCTAAGCGGCGTACGCCGGTAGATGTTGTCGAGAGTGGGTTCGTATGGGCAGAGGCGGGGCGGACCCCGGATTTGCTCAATCCGGCAGGCGCCTGCCCTTTATTTGTTGGCTCGATAACTCGGCCAATCTGGGAAGTACGACTGCCACGAAGGCGACATTGTAAACCCGTGACAAGGGCGCCGCGCATGGAAATAGCTGCAAAATGCCGTCTTATGAGCAGGATATCGCGGCTATATGCGTGGGATATGGCGGATGGCGTTCGCGGATTCACGCTTGGCGCCGTTTCCGCCTGGTGTGATTTGACAAAATCCGGCGCCAAGCGCATTCTTTGCGCCATGAATTTCCGCGCCGTCCGCATTTCGCTGATTATTACCATCATTCCAAGAATGGTGGGTTAGCGCGCGACCGCAATAGTCACAAGCCACCCGCCCCACGAGGCGGGTTTTTTGTGGCCGCCTCTGCCGGGCACGTTTCCTAAAGCAGAGAACCGCATGCAAGCCTCCCCGACCGACACCGCTTTCCAGTACGGCAACGCCTCGCCCATGGAATACCTGCGACAGATTCTGACCGCACGTGTTTACGACATTGCCCGCGAAACCGAGCTGGACCCGGCACGCGGCCTGTCGGTCAGGCTGAACAACACGGTGTTTTTGAAGCGCGAAGACAATCAGCCGGTGTTTTCCTTCAAGGTGCGCGGCGCCTACAACAAGATGCGCAACACGCCGCAGGCGGCGCTGGACCGCGGCGTGATCACCGCGTCCGCTGGCAACCACGCCCAAGGCGTGGCCATTTCCGCCGCCAAGCTGGGCGTGCGCGCCATCATCGTCGTGCCGCAGACCGCGCCGCAGGTGAAGGTGGACGCGGTGCGCGCCCACGGCGGCCCGACCGTCACGGTGGTGCAGGCGGGCGATTCCTACAGCGACGCCTACGCCCACGCGCAAACGCTGGCGCAGCAGCACGAAATGACCTTCGTGCCCGCCTTTGACGACCCCTATGTCATCGCCGGCCAAGGCACCGTCGGCATGGAAATCCTGCGCCAGCACGCCGGCCCGCTGCACGCGATCTTCGTGCCCATTGGCGGCGGCAGCCTGGCCGCTGGCGTGTCGGCCTATGTGAAATCAGTGGACCCGTCGGTGAAAGTGATCGGCGTGCAAACCGAAGATTCCTGCGCGATGGCGCAATCGCTGAAGGCGGGCGAACGCGTGAACCTGGCGGAAGTGGGGCTGTTTTCAGACGGCACCGCCGTGAAGCTGGTGGGCGAGGAAACCTTCCGCCTGTGCCGCGAATACCTGGATGAGGTGATCCTGGTGGACACCGACGCCGTGTGCGCAGCAATCAAGGACGTGTTCCTGGATACGCGCAGCGTGCTGGAACCGGCGGGCGCGCTGGCGGTGGCGGGCTTGAAGAAATACGTTGAACGGGAAAACGCCCAAGGCTTGTCGATGGTGGCCATCACGTCGGGCGCCAACATGAATTTTGACCGCATGCGTTTCGTAGCGGACCGCGCCGAAGTGGGCGAGGCGCGCGAGGCCGTCTTCGCAGTCACCGTACCGGAAGAACGCGGCAGCTTCCGCCGGTTCTGCCGCGTGATCGGCCAGCGCAGCGTGACCGAATTCAACTACCGCATTGCCGACGCGCACACCGCGCACATCTTCGTCAGCATGCAGATTGCGCGCCGGGGCGACGCGGCCGACATCATGGCGGCGTTGCAGGAACAGGGCTTTTCCGCCAGCGATCTGACGAACAACGAGGTCTCGAAGCAGCACATCCGCTACATGGTGGGCGGGCGTTCGCCACTGGCGGGCGGTGAACGGCTGTTCCGCTTTGAATTCCCCGAGCGTCCCGGCGCGCTGATGAAGTTCCTGTCAGAGATGGCGCCCAACTGGAACATCAGCCTGTTCCACTACCGCAACCAGGGCGCGGATTTCAGTTCGGCGTTGGTCGGCATCCAGGCGCCGCTGGCCGATAGCGCGGCGCTGGACGCCTTCTTGCAGCAACTGGGTTATGCGCATTTTGAAGAGACCCACAACGAGGCCTACCGCCAGTTTCTGATCTGAACGCGGGCCGGGTCAGCCCGGCTTGCAGTTCGCCTTGGTGGGCAAGGCTACGCCCGGTTTGAATTGCAGCGTGGCGCGGCCCTGCGTTTGCGTCAGTTGCAGCGTGGCCGCGCGCCACGCAGGCACATCGTCAAACAACACTTCCCGCCGGGATGACGACGGGTACAGCGGATCGGGCCGGTTGAATTCGATGGCGGGCAGCGCCAGGCACGTGTCTTTGACATTCAGCCGCGCCAGTTCCTGCCCGTCGCTCAGGCGCACCGCGCGAAACGCCAGCGGCGCGTCCACGAACTTCGTGACTTCCGGCACGATCCGCATGTCGCCCTGCGCGTCCTTGATGCGGGTAGCGGGCTGCACCACCACCACATCGCGGCCGGGCGGAATGGCCAGATACGCCACATCGCCGTCCACATCCAGCAGCTTGCCCGCACCCAGATTCGTGGCCTTGAGCGGTGCATGGCGGATCATCACCGTTTCGGCCCACGCGGTTTCGACACGCGTCCAACCGGGCAGCCGGGCTTCTTCGAAGCGGGTGCCGCTGGGTTTGTCGCGGTCGCGCTGGTTCGATAGCGCCAGCCGGTTCACGCGCAACGCGCCGTTGGCGACCTGCAAGTGGGCCAGGACCGGATCGGTGGTGGAACTGGTGAAGTAGGCCAGCACGGCATCGGTTTCAAGCGCCTTTGCGTTGGCGGCGCAGAAAAACGCGTTTGAGGCCATGTCGCGGCCGTCGGGGTAGAGCAGCTTGCCGACGTCCCGGCCGCAGAGCTTGTTGCCCTGGAACGTAATGGTGGTGCTGCGGGTGTTTTGACGCTGGCCGGTGTTCCAGTCCTGACGCCCGCCGGTGGTGATCTCGACAACGAGGCCGTGGTTGTCGTAGATGATTGATGCGCCGGCGGGCGCGGCAAGCAGGCTGAGAAAAAACGCCACGATGCGGCTTCTCGTCATTTCCGCGGACTCCCTGGGATGGCTGGACCGGTAAATATATACCGCCGCCATGATGTGCCGCCGCCGTCCTGTGGCTTCAGATCCCGGCCAGCCCATCCACGTGCACCTGCGCCTGCCCCTGTGGGCAGCGTTCCACGCGGGCTTGCACGCGATAAACCTCGCGCAGCGAATGCGGCGTGACGACATCGGCGGGCAGGCCCTGGGCCTGGATCGCGCCGCGATGCAGCAGCAGCGCGTGGTCGGCGTGGCGCAGCGCGATGTTCAAGTCATGCAGCACCACCAAGGTGATCAGCCGGTGCTGGCGCGTCTGGCGGCGCAGCACGTCCATCACATGAAATTGATAGTTCAGGTCCAGCGCGGACAGTGGTTCGTCCAGCAACAGCAGGCGAGGTCGGCGCACCAGCGCCTGCGCCAGCGAGGCCAGCTGCTTCTGGCCGCCCGACAATTCGTCCAGATAGCGGCTGGCCAAGGTGGAGATACCCAGGTCGTTGATGACGGCCAACGCGTCCTGCATCAGCGCCTGACCGGTCATGCTATTGCTCCCTACGCTGTTGCCTCCCGCGCCGTGGCCAGGCGCACCGTTGCCAGACATTCCCTTGCCAGACATTCCCATGCCAGATGCACCGATGCCCGACGCACCCATGCCCGACGCTCCCTTGCCAAATCCGCCCTGGCGGCCGGAGCGCGCAGCGACCAGCACGGATTCGAAGACCGTCATGTGTACGCCTTTGGGCAAGGCTTGCGGCATGTACATGGCGCGCTCGGCACGGCGCGCGGGGGAGGCGCGCGCCAGGTCCTCATCGTCCAACAGGATCGCGCCGCGCATCACGGGGTTCAGCCCCGCCAGCGTTTTCAGCAGCGTGGATTTGCCGCTGCCGTTCGGCCCAAGCAGCGCAGTGACCGTGCCTTCGGCCAGCGGCCCGGCGCTAAGGTTCTGTAGCACCGGCTTGCCGCCGTAGCCAGCGTCCAGCCCGCGAATGTGCAGCGCTGTCATCGTCAGGGTTGCAGCACCAGCGTGCCGCGCATGTGTTGGGCATGCGCGGGGAACGAGCAGTAGTAGGTGTACGACTGCCCGGCGCGCAGGCGGCTTACCGGGAAGGTCACGGTGGCGGTTTCGCCGCCGCCCAGCATCGGGGTCTTGGCCAGGATGCGCGCGTCGCCGGGCGCCAGGAATTCATGTTGCACGCCGGCTTTGATGCCGTCGACCATCACGGCGTCAATGTCTTCCGTCTTCGTCAGCACCCAGTTGTGGCCGGCCTTTTCCTTGCTGTTCTTGCCGGTGTGAATCAGCCGCACGGTGAAGTCGGTGCACGTGGACGGCACGACGATATGGTCAGGGCCGAACTGTTTTCCGGGGCGGCCTTCGACGTCGATGGCGCAAGCCGCGGGGGCCACTGCGGGGATGGCGGCGGCCGTATTGGCGGATGCATGGGTGGACGCGTTGGCGGATGCATTGGCGTCGCTATGGGAGGCCAATCCAGCGGGGGCGGCTTGCGCGGCGCCAGCGAACAGCAAGCTGGCCAACGCCAGGGTCAGGCGGGAATGCATCAGGGGAGTCTCCTTATGGGATGCAGGCTTAGGGGGACGTCAGGCGCGCTTTAACGCACGCACGACGATGGTGAGAAAAAACGGAATGCCAACCAGCGACGTCACAATGCCCACCGGAATCAGCGCGCCGGGCAATACCGTCTTGGACGCGACCGACGCCAGCGACAGGATCAGCGCTCCCGCCAGCGCACTGCCGGGCAGGTAATAGCGGTGGTCTTCGCCCAGCAGCAGGCGCGCGATGTGCGGGGCGACCAGGCCAACAAAACCAATCGTGCCGACGAACGACACCGCCAGCGCCGCCAGCGCGCTGACGCGCAACAGGCTGACCAGGCGCAGCCGTTTGACGTCAATGCCGAAACTGGCGGCGCGCTCTTCACCCAGCCGCACGGCGGTCAGCTTCCAGGCGTCGCGCATCGAAAAGGGCAGGGCCAGCGCCACGGCCGCCGCCATGACGGACACCGTCGTCCAGTTGGCGCGCGCCAGGCTGCCCATCGTCCAGAACACAATGCCCTGCAAGGCCTCTTCGCTGGCCACGAATTGCAGCAGCATCACCAGCGCCTGAAAGGAATAGACCAGCGCAATGCCGAACAACACCACGCCCAACGTCGAACCGCCGCGCCAGCGCGCGACGCGTTCCAGAATCAGCACCGACACCAGCGTGCAGGCAAAGGCCGAGACCGATACCACCATGCCGGGCGGCAATGCCGGCACATGCCAATCCAGCGTGATCGCCAGCGACGCGCCAAAGGCCGCCGCCGCCGACACGCCCAGCGTGTAGGGGCTGGCCAGCGGGTTGTCGAGCATCGTCTGCATCTCGGCCCCGCCCAGCCCCAGCGCCACGCCGACCAACAACGCCATCAGCGCGTAAGGCAGCCGGAACTGCCAGACGATGACGCGCGTGCCAGCGCTGGCCGCGTCCGGATGCAGCAGCGTGTGCAGCAGGTCGGCCAGCGGCAGCGCCGCCGGGCCGCTGGCGATGTCGGCGAGCAGGCTGGCGAGGATGGCCAGCGCCAACACCGCCGTCAGGAACAAACGCTTGCGCACCGTGCGGCGGTACGCGGCGATGGTATCGTCTGCGCTTGCCGCAAAGGTCGGCGCGGCCGCCGTGGTCGGGCTGATCATGGTGCGATTAGCGGATGGATGGGGCGGCAGCGGCGGAAGTGCCGGCAGCGGCGGAAGTGGCAGCAGCGCCGGAAGTTGCGGCAGCGGGGGAAGTGGGAGAAGCGGCGGAAGTGGAAGAAGCGCCGGATGTGGAAGAAGCGCCGGAAGACCCAGCAGGCGCCGTCCAGTACGTGCCGGCGTTATCCACGTTCAGAAACTGGCGGTACAGCGTGTCCAACGTTTCCTGCGGGTTCAACGCCGCAGCGCGTTCGGGGTAGAACCACTTGGCCATGGCTTCGATGGCCGCCACGTGGTAGGGCGAGTTGTAGAAGGCATGCCAGATACCGTAGGCGCGGTGCTGCGTCACGGCGCTCAGATCGCGGATGCCATCGCGCGCCAGCAGCGTGGCGAGGCTGTCGGCCGACACTTGTGCGGCGGCGCCCGGGCCAACCAGCAGGCCCGGGCGGCCGGGTTCGGAGCGGCTGCCGGTGGCAATGTAGACATCGGGTTTGGCGTCCAGCAGAAATTCCAGACTGRCGTCGCCGATTGCGCCGGGCAAGACGGGGGCCGCCACATTGACGCCGCCTGCCGCCTCCAGCAAGTCACCAAAGCTGCCATTACCGGTGGTATGGCAGCAGGCAGGCCACACGCCCGCCAACATTTCCACAAACACGCGCGGGCGCCGCGCCTGCGGCACGGGCTCCACAATCTTGCGCACGCGCGCCAGCCGTTCTTCATAGAAGGCAATGTAGGCGTCGGCTTCGGCCTGGCGGTCCAGCGCCTGCCCCAGAATCCGCATGCTGGGCACGGTGTTCTGCACGGGGTGCTGGCGGAAATCGATGAACACAATCGGAATGCCGGCATCTTGCAGCGCCGTGATCATCGGGTTGTTGCGCCCCGGCCCGTGGCCGCTCAGGCTGAACACCGCCACATCGGGCGCCAGCGACACGATCTTCTCGGGGCTGACGCTGGCTTCCGAGGTCTTGCCGATCAGCGGCACATGGGCTGCTTTCGGATAGCGCGTGACGAGCTGGTGCCAGGAATACGGGTCTTGCTGCTTCAGCTCGCCTTGCCAGCCCACCACGCGGGCAACCGGGTCCTTCTGGTCCAGCAGCGCCATCGCGAAGACGAAGCGGCCTTCACCGAGCAGCACGCGTTTGGGGTGGTCAGGCACAGTGACGGTACGGCCGGCCAGGTCGGTGACCTGACGCGCGTGGGCGGCGGGCGCGACGCCAAACACGGCGCCAAATCCTGCGCCGAGCAGGGTGGTGGCGGCCAAGGCCGCGCGAAGCAAAGAGAGCGTACGCATCGAAACATCCAAGGTTGCGCCGTTGGCCGCGGGCTTGCGGGTAACGCGAACCATTCTTATCGACACGCAGTGTCCGCCAAGCCGTCTCAAGAAATCGTTAAGACGTGGCGGCGGTGCGGTGGGCACCGCACCGGCATGCAATAACGCTTATGGAACCCTCAGGTTTATTCATTGGGCGCTAATGCGTCGCCTGCCCATAATCCAACAGGCCTACGCGAGACACCTCACCCATAAGGAAACGCCATGCCTAAACTCACCCACGCCGTCTGGCATTACCGGCGCGACAAGATGACCGCCCTGATGGACGATCTGGCGGTTGACGCCATCATCTTTACGTCAGCCGACTTCTTCCAGTTTGCGACCAACTTCCACACCGACGTCTTGCCCTGGGAACGCCCGATCTTTGCCGTTGTGCCGCGTAACGGCACGCCGTTCCTGGTGATGAATGAGCTGTCCACGCACCATATGCAGTTTTCCCAGGAGCAGGGAAAAGTCTGGATGACGGACATCACGTACTACGCGGAACATCCGCGCGTGTCGAACCGGTTGCCTTTGATTACGCAGTTGCCTGAAGTCTTGGCGGCAAGGCTTGCGGCGGCGGGGTTGGCGCGGTCGCGCATTGCCGTTGAAGGTGGCAGCCCAGTGCTGGCGCACGTGGGCCGCATCCTGCCCGAAATGGTGCTGCGTCCCGCCACGCCGGAATGCCGGTCACTGCGCTGGCAAAAGCATGAAGAGGAACTAGCGGTGATGGCCGCCGCGGCCTCCATTTCGGATTGGATTCAGGATCGCTACCGCGAAAACATCCAGCCCGGCCGCTTGGTGCAAGAGCTGGACTTTGCGATGGCGTCGCTATTCGTCCAAGAAGCCGCCACGCGGTTTCCTGGCGAGCATTTCGAAGTGATCCGCTGCTGGACCTTGAGCGGCCCGGCGTCTGCGTCGCCTCATGGCGATGGCGCGTCTTGCGGCGCACGCATCAACAAGGGCGATGTGCTGGTCAACATCGTCATCCCGCGCCTGAACGGCCTGACGATTGAAAACGAACGCACCTGGTTCTGCGGCGCACCCTCGGCCGAACAGACCCGGCTCTGGTCCGCCGCCCGGGCCGCCAATGAAGCCGCCATTGCCGCCGCACGCACGGGCAACCCGGTCTGCATGATGGATGCGGCGGCACAGGCCGAGATCGAAAAGGCCGGCTACGCGGACTTTATCCGCCATCGAACCGGGCATGCGGTAGGCATCATCCACCATGAATACCCGGAAGACATGGCGTTTTGCCAGCGCCCCTTGCTGGACAACGAGGTCTATTCCGCCGAACCCGGCATTTACGCCTATGGCATTGGCGGCTTCCGGCTGGATGACACCGTGGTCGTGGGCGACACGCCGCGCGTGTTGACGAACACGCCCAAGAGCCTGGAATACGCGACGGTCAAGTAGCCGCAGCAGGGCCAGCGCCGCCGCCTTCGAGCAGGCGCTTGGCTTCTTCACGCAGCGTCTCGCACAGGTCCGGCAGCACGATGCTGGGCGAGTTCGCTGCCCACAGCATGCCAATGGGGCCGAACTCCAGGCGCGACGGCATGCGCACGATGCTGATCAGGTTCCAGCGCTCGTACATCTGCGCAACGGAACTGGCCAGCGTGGCGATGTAGTCGCGGTCTTGCAGCATGGACAACAGCGCCACCAGCGAGCTCGTTTCCACGGCCGGGCGGGGCGGCGGCATGCCCGCATCCGACACGGCCTGGTCCAGCCGCACCCGCGACAACGTGCCGGGCGGCGGCAAAATCCACGGATAGCCGTCCGTGTCTTCCCAGCGCGGGGCCGCCAATTCCGCCAAGGGGTGGCCGCGCCGCGCCACCACGCTGAACGTATCGGTCATCAGCCATTCGGTGCACAGGCCGGAGCGGCTGGCGCGCACATCCAGCGGGCCGATGATCAGATCAATTTCACGGCGCTCCACGCGTTCCACCAAGGGCTCAAGCAATCCCTCGACCAGTTCGATCTGCACCTTGGGTGAACGCTGATGCAGCGCGGCAATGGCGCGCGGCAGCAAGACGGGGGCGGCGGACAGGATCGTGCCGATATGCAGATGCCCGGCCACGCCGCCTTTGACCGCTTCGATCTCTTCGCCGGTGCGCGCGGTGTCGCCCAGAACGCGGCAGGCGTAACGCCACAGCGCGCGCCCGGCCTCGGTCAGCGCCAGCGTGCGGCCGCGCACAAATAATGGCGTGCCGACCAGGTCTTCCATATCGCTTAGCCAATGGGACAGCGCGGGCTGCGTCATGTGCATCGCCTTGGCGGCGGCCGTCACGGTGCCGGCGCTTTCCAGCGCGGCCAGCACTTGCAGGTGACGCAGCTTCAGGCGGCGAGTCCAGGAGAGTTCGGTCGGGGTGGCATCCATGCGGAAATGGTAATGGATATCTCAGCTTTATTCATTGGCCGGATATGGGTGTTGAACCCCAAAATGCTTCATCCCTTTCATGAGGCAGACCCGTGACGAGTTCAAACGATTTCACGCCGCAAGCGCTGGCGTTGGGCTGTGTGGCGCAGGCGTTGACGCAAGATTCGCAGCCAGAACGCGGCTTGCAGGCGCTGGCCGACGCGCTGTCAGACCGCATCGGATATCGGCTCTTCACCGTCCTGGTGCTGGACCGGCAGGCAGGCTTAAGCCGGCGATATTTTTCGAGCCAGCCCGTGGCCTACCCGACGGATGGCGCCAAACCCATCCGCGAAGACAGCGACTTCTACGCCCGCGTGGTCCAAGATGGAACGCCGCGGATCTGCAACGACCGCCACGACTGCCAACAGGCGTTTCCAGATCACGATCTGATTTTCTCGCTGGGCTRCGAAAGCGCGGTCAACGTGCCGGTGCGTTGGAACGGGCAGACCATTGCGTCGTTGAACCTGCTGCATCAAGCGGGCTGGTACCGGCAAGACATGCTGCCCGAACTGGCCTGGTATTCGGCGCTGGCCATTCCGGTCATACAAAAAATTAACCACACAACCTGAACTCCAGGGGGAAAACCATGAAACGTCTTAGCGCAGGAATCGCTGCATTGTTGATGTCGTTGGGGCTGGCGCCGGCCTACGCGGCGGATGCGTATCCCACCAAACCCATCACGATCGTCTATCCGTATGCGCCGGGCTCGGCGTCGGACACCATGACGCGGCTGCTGGCCGATGCCATGTCCAAAAAGCTGGGCCAGCCCGTCATCGTGGAAAGCAAGTCGGGGGCGGGCGGGTCAATCGCTACCGAACACGTCGTTCGAGCCGCGCCCGACGGCTATACCCTGTTGCTCAGCGCAAGCGGCACCATCGCCGTCAATCCGCATATCTATAAGCTGCGCTACAACCCCGTCGAAGATCTGGCGCAGATTTCCATCGCAGTGGAAGTGCCGTTCGTGTTTGTCGTCAGCAAGGATTTCCCGGCGCAAGACTACGCGTCGTTCAAGGCGCTTAGCAAGCAGAAATCAGGCGGCCTGACGTCTGCTAACGCGGGGCTGGGCACGCAGGCCCATTTGACGCAGGCCGCCTTCGCGAGATTGGCCGGCGTCAACCTGAACATCATTGGCTACAAGGGCGCGGCGCCCGCCGTCAACGACATTCTGGGCGGGCATGTGGACTCGATGATGGACAACGCCGCGTCGCAGATTCCGTATGTCACGTCGGGCAAGACGACGGCGCTGTTCGTCACCAGCGACTACCGCTTCGACGGCTACCCCAAGGTGCCCACGGCCAAAGAGCTGGGCATCACGGGGCTGGTGCCCGCCGGCTGGTTCGGCCTGGCAGCGCCCAAGGGCACGCCGCCCGCCGCCATCGACAAGGTGCAGACCGCGTTGACGGCGTCGCTGAAGGAACCCGACATCCAACGCAAACTAAAGGAACTGGGCTGGGTGATCGTGGGCAATACCCCCGAGCAGGCCTTGGAACGCGCGCGAGCCGACTACACGCTGCTGGGGCAAGTGGTTCGCGACATTGACTTGAAGCCCAACTGAGGCGGCTGGCGGGGCCGGGCGCAGGCGCATACAGAAAGAGAAAGGCCATCGGTCAAGGCGACCGATAAAGGCCCCTACAATATGCGATTGATTTCCATTCCCCGCCTTGCTCCATGCGCGTTCTAGTCATCGAAGACGACCCCGATATTCTGGCCAACATCACCCATCACCTGACGCGGCGCGGCTATATCGTGGACTGCGCGGAAGACGGGCAGCGGGGCTACGCGATGGCGGCCGAAGGCGGGTTCGACCTGATCGTGCTGGACCTGATGCTGCCGCGCCTGGACGGCTACGAGCTTTGCCGCCGTCTGCGCACTGAGGCCGCGTGCGACACGCCCGTGATCATGGTCACCGCGCGCGACACGCTGGACAACCGCCTGACCGGCTTTGACGCCGGCGCGGACGATTACCTGGTCAAGCCCTTTGCGTTAGCCGAGCTGGCCGCACGGGTCAAGGCGCTGCTGCATCGCGCAAGCGGGGCGAGCGCGGCGCGCGTGTTGCGCGTGGGCGATCTAACGCTGGACACCCGTACCCTGGCGCTGGCGCGCGCGGGCCAAGCTTTGCGCCTGCCGCCATCTCCGCTGCAACTGCTGACTTTGCTGATGCGCGCAAGCCCGGCAGTGGTGCATCGCGGCCGGCTGGAAGAAGCGCTGTGGCGCGACTCGCCGCCCGACAGCGACAGCCTGCGCACGCACATCCACCAGATCCGCCAGGTGGTCGACAAGCCGTATGACACGCCGCTGTTGCACACCGTGCACGGCATTGGCTACCAGCTGCGGGCCGCGGATGGGACGTAAGCACGCGGCGCGGCGCGGGCTGGCGCGGCATCTGGTGCTGACCTATGTGGCGCTGGCCTTGCTGGTGGCAGGCTTGCTTACGTGGCTGTCGGTCTGGAGCGTGGGCAAGCTGGAAGCGCACCTGCAACGCATCGACATGGGCATGGCGGTGGAGCGGGTGCGCGGTGATTTTCTGGCGGGCATAGACCCGGGGCGGCCCAACCGGTTCTTTCACGGCGCGCCGGGTAGCGACGCGTTTCCGGATTGGTTGCGACGGCTATCGCCGGGCTTTCACAAGATTGAACGTGCGGGCCGCATCTGGCATGTGATGGTGGACGACCAGAACGGCCAGCGCTACATGCTGCTGCGCGACTACACCGACTATGAACAGAGCCAGGTGGCGTCGCACTGGGCAGCGGTGAGTGGGCTGGCGGGCAGTTTGGCGCTGGCGTTTGTGCTGGGCATTCTGGCCACGCGGCGGCTGTTGCGGCCCTTGTCGCGATTGGCCGCGCAAGTCAACACGCGCGGCGAGCAGCCCCCGCAGACACGGCTTGCCGAAGACTATCCGCCGGACGAAATCGGCCAGTTGGCCGCGGCGTTCGACGCCACCTACAACCAGCTTGAGCAGGCGCTGCGGCGCGAACAACTCTTCACCGCCGATGTCGGCCATGAATTGCGGACGCCGCTGATGGTGATCTCCAGTTCGTGCGAGCTGTTGCGTGAAGAACAGACCCTGGATGCAGACGGGCAAGCGCGGCTGGCGCGCATCGAAGCCGCCGCGTCCGACATGAGCGACCGGCTCGACACCTATCTGATGCTGGCTCGCGGGGGCGATGCCGCCGAGCGCTTCGTTCGCGAAAGCGCGGTGAGCACGGCGCGCGGTCAACTCGCGGCGTGGGCGGGCGTAGCCGAACGCCGGGGCATGGACCTGACGCTGGAAGAGGTCGCCGCCCACACCAAACCGCTGCAATTTCCCGCGCCGCTGTTGCGCGCGGTCTTGTCCAACCTGATCCGCAACTCCCTACAGTACGCGGGGCCGCAGGCGCAGGTCGTCATCACGGCGGGGGCAGATTTCATGCAGGTGGCCGACAACGGGCCGGGCATTCCGCTTGAACGCCAAGAGGCGATCTTCAGTCCCTTCGTGCGCGGCGAACAACCGGATGCCGGCAACCTGGGGCTGGGCCTGTCGTTGGTGCAGCGTATCTGCGCACACCAGGGTTGGCAGGTGTCGTTGCAGTCAGCGCCGGGGCGCGGCAGCGTGTTCCGGGTGGAGCTTGCCGCGCATGTGGCATGACGCAGGGTAGGTAAACTCTACGCTTCACTTTCATTTGACTTCGCTATGCCTCAACCACAACGTGTTGCGCTTATTACAGGGTCCACCTCAGGTATCGGAGCGGCAATAGCACGCCGGCTGTCTCGGGATGGCCATGCGGTGGTTTTGCATTCGCGCAGTTCTGTGGATGCAGGCATCGCGATGGCGCGTGAGCTGGGCTTGGCGGCTTACGTGCAAGCAGACCTGGCTGAAGATGCAGACCGGATACGGCTGGTGCAAGAAGCGATCGCGCATTGGGGGCGCCTGGACGTTGTCGTGAACAATGCGGGAATCAGCCACGTGATTCCCCATGCCGATATGGCGGCTGCAACGCCCGACGTATGGCGCGAGCTGCATGAGGTCAATGTCGTCGCGCCGTTTCGTATCGTCGCAGAAGCCGAGGCCGCACTGCGCGCCTCGGCTGCGGCTTCCGGCGTGCCGGCTTGCGTGATCAATGTGAGTTCGCATGCCGGCGTGCGTCCGAAAGGGGCGTCCATCCCCTATGCCGCGACGAAGGCCGCGCTGAACCATGTCACGCGCTTGCTGGCGGTGTCACTGGCGCCGGACATCCGCGTGAATGCCGTCGCGCCTGGGCTGGTGGATACGCCGTTGACCGCAAACTGGACGCAGGCTCAACAGTTATGGCGGGAGCGTGCGCCAATGCGCCGGGCCGCGAGCCCCGAAGATATTGCCCAAGCGGTTTCAATGCTTGTTGAATCCAACTATTTGACAGGCGAAATTCTGCTGTCTGATGGCGGATTGAATCTGACGTAGGGCATATCGCGGTCAGACTGCACCTATGGCTCCGACATCACATAAGGCAGTCAGACTCTGAGGTTTCCCCACGAATTTATCGCCACCCTTCAATCAGTTCGGCGGTGCTCACTGGTGTTCGCAAGAACCCAAGGACTGACGTTTCGGTCAAGGCCAGCGTCCGTTCGGCATAGATCATGGCCCCAAGCGTGAGCAGTGAGATGGTCGGCCGGTCTTTCCGGTTGTTGGATTCATAGGCCGGTCTCAGCTTTCGGCTCTCGGCCAATTTGCCGACTA
>NZ_JBFTRX010000024.1:0-57686 GCF_056399725.1 Achromobacter sp. 01N37 | reverse complement strand
GAAGTCGTCGTGCAATTCCTGAATGGCGATCCAGACCAGCCGCTGATCACCTCGCGGGCATACCGCGCGACCAACCTTCCGCCGTATGAACTGCCCCGTCACAACATCCTGCACACCATCAAGAGCAAGGAACACAAGGGCAACCGGGCGAATGAACTGCGCCTGGATGACACGTCGGCGCAGATCAGCGCGGCGTTGATGAGTGAGCATGGCGCGTCTGAACTGCATCTGGGATATCTGACGCACCCAAGGCCAGCGGGCGGTGAGCCTCGCGGTGAAGGGTTTGAGTTGCGCACAGATGCACATGGCGCGTTACGTGCGGCGCAAGGGTTGCTGCTGACGACCGAGGCGCAGCTGCGTTCCAAGGGCGGTCAGCTGGATCGTTCAGAGATCGTCGGGGTACTGGAAGCCGCGCTGGAACTGGCTCGGAACTTGGGCGACTACGCAGGCAAACATGAAGGCGTGGCACACGACGTTCAGCCCCAACAGTCGCTAACCAACGCCGTGCGCGATCTAGGCCACGGCGCAAATGATCAGTCAGCCGGCGCAGGCCAAGGCGACCACGCCGCGATGGCGCTCAGCGCCCCTGGCGGCATCGCCGCCGCCACACCCGCCAGCCTGACCTTAAGCGCAGGCGAACACCTCGACAGCATCGCCCAGCGCAATCAGCAAATCAGCGCAGGCGAAAAAGTCGTCATCAACGCAGGCGGCGACATGGGGCTGTTCTCTCAAGGCGGCGCCCTGCGCCACATCGCCCACCAAGGCGAAATGATCCTGCAAGCGCAGCACAACGCCATCCGCATCCAGGCTGATCAAAGCGCCGAAATCACGTCCAGCAAACAACACGTACTGATCGCCGCCGACAAACACATCACGCTGCTTTGCGGCGGGGCTTATATCAAGATGGCCGATGGGAACATTGAATTGGGCATGCCGGGCACCTTTACGGTCAAGGCGGCACAGCACAACTTTTCGGGGCCGAACAGTGCGTCGATGGCGCTCAACACGTGGGATGCAGCGCCGTTTGACGACCGCTTCCAAGCCACCCTGTCGGACGGCTCCCCGGCACGCGACCTGGAATACACCCTCATCCGCCGGGATGGCGGACGCGTTACCGGAAAGACCGATAGCGAGGGCTTTCTATCCCTGCAACAAGACATGCGGATGGACGGCGTCCTGATTGAATGGAGGCACGACAACACATGACCAACACCACAAGCCCACCACGCGTCGCCCCGACTCACTATGACGCCCGAGGCCAGCAGTGCTTCACCTGGACGTTGACCGACTGCAAGCTCACCGACCCCGTGCAGCTTCGCATCGGCCCCGATCTGGTTCTGCCCGTGATTTTCATACCGGGGGTGATGGGAAGTAATTTGAAGTCGGTTCCGGAAAACCCGACGCAAAAGCCTATACCGGTGTGGACGCTGAACTACGGCTTCACCGGACAGCCTACCCACTTGCTTTCGCAATGGGGTCTGAAGGAAGCAGGCTTTCGCCAAACGGTCCTGCATCCCGACCGCGTCGAAGTCGACGATCAGGGCGCCGTGCCGCAAGTCGCCTCCGGCATGGTCCAGGAAAACCGGCAACTCCTTCCCGCCGAACGCAAAGCCGCGCTGATGCAACGCTATCGGGAACGCGGCTGGGGCGAGGTCGGCCAAACCAGCTACGAGCGCTTTCTGCTGTGGCTGGAGCACGCGCTCAACTCGCCCACTGTGCCGCGCCACGCGAATTACACGCTAGAGCTTGGAGCAGATCACTGGCTGGACCCTGAGGCGACGTATCCCCGGCTGAAGCCCGGTATGGAAGTCTTCATGCCGGGATTGAACGGCCTGGACCGGGGAGGTCACGAGACGGGCGTCAAACCCTTGACGAGCGATGACTTGATCGCAGGGGCAAGATTCAATATGCCTGTGCATGCGTTTGGGTATAACTGGCTGGCGTCGAACACGGATTCCGCGAAGAAGCTCAGGAACAGGATCAATACCATCCTTGATCAGTATGGAGACCGCTGCAAACAAGTCATATTGCTTACTCACTCCATGGGCGGCTTGATCGCCAGAATGTGCGCCACGCTACCAGGCATGGAAGCCGCGATATGCGGAATCATCCACGGGGTGATGCCGACCAACGGAGCTCCTGTCGCTTACCGGCGTTGCAAAGTTGGGATGGGCGATGAGAGTTTCGGAGCATCACTTGTCATCGGTAGTCGTGGGCAGGACGTGACAGCCGTATTTGCCCAGTCGCCAGGGGCCCTTCAATTACTGCCGACTCGCAGCTATACACCAAACTGGCTCAAGTTGACGCGAACTGATGGCGGCAGCGAAATTCCTGCCGTGTCGCAATGGCCGTCGGCCACGCAATGCCCTTACGAAACGATCTACTTGGAAAGAAAGCGATGGTGGGGGCTAGTGCGCGACTCATGGCTCGCTCCCAAAGCGGGTATTGCCATCGACTGGAAGGACTTTGAGCACAACGTTGGACGCGCAAGGCGCTTCCACGACGCGCTGAATCACTACTACCATCCGAACACGTACGCGTTCTATGGCTCGGATATGAAATACCCGAGCTTTGAATCTATCCGGTGGACGATACGACCCGGACTGCAATCACCAGGGTCAACGGTCGCCGGCCGTTCGATGGAAACCCTTGCGGACATGCACGCAGAAGGCGTTCGATACGACGGCCGCACTCCAGCCTATGTCGGCGGGAAAGCCGCCATTGGCTACGATCCGCGAAATCCCTTCGCTGCTACCGCAAGACCTGTGGAAATTGAGTACAGCGATTGGGAACTCCATTGCGAAATGCAGGATGGGTCCGGCGACGGCACGGTACCCACCAGCTCAGGCCGGGCGCCGATTGCACAGGCCAGAAATGGCCAAGTCCGCGAACAACTGCAAATGCGCGGTTTCGATCACGAAGGTCCCTTCCGCGATTCATTGGTTCAACTGATCACACTGCAATGGATTCTGAAGGTCGCGGCTCAAGCAGAAAAGCCGGCATGAGGTCGATCACCATCGCCGCAGCGCTCGTCTTCTTCCTTATTTCGGGAAGCAGCAGCTCCAATTTTCAAAACAAGGAAATGACCGTGAACGAACCGAACACCATTGCCCGTACCTGGATGTTCGGCCGCCACCTGATTGACCTGCCTTCCGATTGGGTTTTCAACACCGGCAGCACCGTCACGCTGTACTACGGCCTGGACTCCGATTTCAACACCGTCGACGTCAGGGTGCTTGGCATAGAAGTTACGCCTCAACGATTTGCTGAGGCGCTGAAGGACAGGGCGTTGCAGATTCAGCAGGTCGATCATGACGCGGGTGGATCTATGTTGCTGGCCAATATTGCACTGAGTAAGACCCAGGTCCTATTGCGCTTCTTCCGGACGCCGGAACAGAAGAACTATCACACTCACGAACTTCACCTGCTCGTCGACGACGTCTACGTCCTGATCAAAGCCCACTCCTATAAGAACGTCATGGCGCCGGTGGAAGCTCGAATGAAGTCGTTGGCAGAGACCATCACAACCGTCTCCGACCCCTCTCAGGCCGGCCCCGGCTTCGGCCTGGGACCCATCATCATCCGGGACTGGCATGATCAGGAATTCGGCATCGTGAAGTTCTACCCGCCCGCCTCAAACATCGCGCTTGAGGTCTGGATCAGCGCCCTTCAGCCGCAGGAAGACCTGAACATGGCCGAGCAAGAGAAGCGGTTCTTGCACCGCCTTCATTACGCTGTCCTGCGTTCAAAGCCGCTGACGCTTGCTGGCATGAGGTCCGAGCAACGGGGCATCAGCTATCGCAACGGCGATCATCACGCTTTTCTATTTATCGCGCAGAGCTATCGCGACACGCCCAGCTTTGTGCAACCGTCGATCCATCTCCGCTTACGAGGCGGTGGCGCGGTACGGCGACCGCTTGAGCCAGGGCAGTTGCCCGACCTTGTCCGCTGGACCCTTCCCCGCTTCGTTCCCAACAAGCACACCGTGCCGCTCTGGCAACGCCCGCCTCCCCCACCCAACGTAGACGCCACCCTGACCGACGCCGAAGCCGGCGCCGTGTGGGATGCAATGCTGGCCTCGATCCGCCTCCGTCATAACGCCGTGGCGCCCAAACCGCCTTCGGCGTTTGACCGCCCTGGCAATCCCGAAAAGGCGGCGGCGGACAAGCGGGCGTTGGACGAATTTCTCAGCACCGACGACGAAGGCATGCCTTGGTCGCCGCCGGCTGACGACAACTAACGGGCTGGTTCAGCCCCTTCAACTACGCGCCGGCTTGTTCCCATGCGACACGCTCGGGGTATCGCGGAACAAGGACATATGCGTGTGCGTCGCCACCCACGGCTCACCCACGGCTTCGCGTGCGAACGAGACGGTGGCGCGGCCGACGCGGTCGAAGGGTTTGCCGTCCGGGTGATAGCCGGTGGAATCCCACACGGCCAGGCCCACGGCGAACAGGCGGTCGGGCGAGACGAAGCTTTGCACGTCGTCCAGGCGCCAGATGAAGTCGTCGATGGTGAACCAGACGTTGCGCCACTGCGTCTTCTCGGCGTGTTCGCGGCCGCTGACGAAGTTGGTGTAGGTGCCAAACGCCACGAAGTCGTCGGCGAACAGGTGGCGGGCGGCGGCGTAGTCCACGGCCTGCACGTGGTCGGACAGTTCCTTGAACCAGGCGCGCACGGCGGCGGCGTCGGCGGCGTCAACGGGGGCTAAGGCTTGCACGGACATGACGGGTTTCTCCAAAAAGGGATGAGTTAGGGTGTAGCAGGAATGGGGTCGGCAAACCAGCACGCCACGGCATGGCCGGACGCGCGGGTTTCCAGCGGCGGCGCAGCCAGACGGCAGCGCTCGGCGGCCAAGGGGCAGCGCGGGTGGTAGCGGCAGCCGGATGGCGGCGACATCGGGCTGGGCGGCTCGCCCGACGCCACGGTGTACGCGGGCCGGGTATGGCCGCGTTCGGGCTCGGGGACGGCGGCGAGCAGCCCGCGGGTGTAGGGATGCAGCGGACGCTCGTAGATGTCGTCGCGTGCGCCGGTCTCAACCACCTGCCCCGCATACATGATGGCGATGCGGTGCGACACGTGCCGCACCACCGCCAGATCATGCGCAATCAGCAGGAAGGACAGGCCCAGCTCTTGCTGCAAGTCCTGAAACAGGTTGATGATCTGCGCGCGCACCGAGACGTCCAGCGCCGACACGGGCTCGTCCGCCACGATGAGATCGGGCCGGATGGCCAAGGCGCGGGCGATGCCCACGCGTTGGCGCTGGCCGCCCGAGAACGCATGCGGATAGCGTTCCGCCGAATCCGCTGGCAGGCCGACCTGGGCGATCAGTTCACCGACGCGGCGGCGCAAGGCGTCGCGGCCGTCGCTCCAGCCATGCACAATCAACGGTTCGGCGATGGCGTCAAAGACGGTGTGCCGGGGGTTCAGGCTGGTGGACGGGTCCTGAAACACCAGCTGCATGTGGCGGCGCAAGTCACGCAGCTGCGCGCGGCCGGCATGGGTGATGTCTTCGCCTTTGAAATGCAGCGAGCCGCTGGTGAGCGGCGTGCGCCGCAACACGGCGCGGCCCAGCGTGGTTTTACCGGAACCGGATTCGCCGACGAGGCCGAGCGTCTCGCCACGCGCCAGTTCCAGCGATACGCCATCCACGGCGCGCGCCAGCACCGGCTTGCCAAACCAGCCGGCCGAGCGCACGGGGTAATGCACGCGCAGATCGCGCGCCTGCAACAACGGAGTCGCGTCGCTCATGACACTTGGGTCCAAACCGGAGTAAAGGGGCGCACGCAGGCCGCCACCCTGCCCTGGCCGACGTCTCGCAAGGCCGGGCGCTCGGCGCAGGCGGCGTCGGCGCCGGGGCAACGCGGGGCAAAGTCGCAATGGCGGGTGCGGTGGCGCAGGTCGGGCGGGACGCCGTCGATGGCGATCATGCGGCGGCGCGTGTCGGTCAAACGGGGTGTCGCACGCAACAGCCCTGCGGTGTAGGGATGCGCGGGCGCGGCGTACAAGGCGTCGGCGTCCGACAGTTCCACCAGCCGGCCGGCATACATGACCGCGACGCGATCGGCCACCTTGGCGACGACGCCCAGGTCGTGCGTGACCAGCAGCATCGCCAGGCCCAGCCGCTGTTTCAGCTGGGCGAGCAGCTCCAGAATCTGCGCCTGGATGGTGACGTCCAGCGCCGTCGTGGGTTCGTCGGCGATCAGAATTTGCGGATCACAGGCCAGCGCCATGGCGATCAGAATGCGTTGACGCTGGCCGCCCGAAAACTCATGGGGCAGACGGTCCAGCCGTTCGGCGGGTTTGGGAATGCCGACCTGCGCGAGCAGTTCGATGATGCGGGCGCGTCGCTGCGTGGCGGTCAACGGCGTGTGGCGCACCAGCACCTCGTCGATCTGCGTGCCGATGGTCAACAGCGGGTTCAGCGCGCTCATCGGGTCTTGAAACACCATGGCGATGCGGTTGCCGCGCAAGTCTTCCAACACGCGCGGCGGCGCGGCCAGCAGGTCTTGCCCATCGAACCGCACCTGGCCGCCCGCCACGCGGCCGGGCAAGGTGGTCAGCCCCATCAAGGCGAGCGCACAGGCGCTTTTGCCGGAACCGCTTTCACCGACGAGCGCCAGCGTTTCACCGGCATAGAGGTCAAACGACACCCCGTCGACCGCTTTGACGGTGCCTTGACGGGTCAGAAATTCGACGCTCAGGTCGCGCACGCTCAGCAAGGGAGTCGAGTTCATCGGCGCACCTTCGCAATCAGGCGGCGGGCGAAGTCTTTCTCGCGTTCGCGCGGGTCCAGCGCCAGCCGCAGGCGGCTGGCCGCTACGTTCACGATCAACACCGTCAACGCAATGGACAGCCCCGGAAACGTGGCCAGCCACCAGGCGCTGGTCAGATAGTTACGGCCATTGGCCACATCCAGCCCCCACGACACGGCGGGCGGTTGCACGCCCACGCCCAGAAATGACAGCGCGGCCTCCGCCAACACCACCCGCGCAAACTCCAGCACCATCAAGGTGATAAGCGGTGCGGCCAGGTTGGGCAGGATGTGGCGAAACAGGATGCGCCCGGCGCGCGCGCCCGCCATCTCGGCGCTTTCTATATAGGGAAGCTGGCGCACGGACAGCACCACGCTGCGTATCTGGCGCGCATAAACCATCCAGCCGTTCAGGGCCAGCGCCAGGATCACGGTGCCGGGTCCCGGCCCAAGAATCACCAGGATGACCAGCGACAGCAGCAAGCCGGGAAACGCCACGTGCACGTCTACCCAGCGCATCAGCACCGCATCGACCCGGCCGCCAGCAAAACCCGCTATCAGACCAACCAGCACGCCAAACGATGCCGACGCCGCCACCACGGCCGCGCCGATCAGGATGGACAGGCGCGCCCCGTGCAGGATGCGGCTGAAGACGTCGCGGCCCAGGTTGTCGGTGCCCAGCAGATTGGCCCATGAGCCGCGCGCCTCCCAAACAGGCGGGCGCAGGCGTGCCGACAGCTTGATGGCGGCGGGGTCGTAAGGCGCCAGCCACGGCAGCACAATCGCAACGGCTGCCAGCAAGGCCAGCAATGACGCGGCCAGAACCCAGCCACGCTGCCGGTCCGACAGCGCGTGCCAGCCGCGCGGCGCAACGGTTGCGGGCGCAGCGTCGGCCGCGCCCATCCATGCCGGAACGGTGCTCATACCGCGATCCTCCGGTCCAGCAGGCGGTACAGAATGTCCAGACAGAAATTGATGATCACGATCAGGAACGCAATGAAGAAGACAACGGCCTGCAACAGCACCAGGTCCTGGCGCTCGATGGCCTGGACGGCGGTCTGGCCCAGGCCGGGCCAGGCGAATACGGTTTCCACGACGACGGTATGACCGGCCAGCATGCCGGCGAACTCCCAGCCCAGTAGCGCCACCGTGGGCACGGCGGCGTTGCGCAAGGCGTGCACCAGCACGATGCGGCTCGGGCGCAGGCCCTTGGCGCGCGCGGTGCGCACGTATAGCGAATTCAGTTCATCGATCAAGGCGGATCGCAACATCATCGCAATGCGGCCCAGCGCAGGCAGCGCCAAGGTCAGCATGGGCAACACGCTGCTGCCTGGCGCCTCTGAGCCCGACGACGGCAACCAATTCAACGTCACCGCGAACAACAGGATCAGCAGCAAACCCAGCCAGAACTGTGGCAACGACAAGCCGCCCAGGCTCAACAGCACCGACAAGCGATCCGCCCATTGCCCTGGCCGCAACGCCGCGATGATGCCCAGCGGCACGCCCGCCACGATGGCCACGCCCAATGCGCCCACGCACAGCGTCAGCGTGCCGGGCAGGCGTTCCAGCACGATGTCCATCGCGGGACGCTGCTGCCAGATGGAGTTGCCGAAGTCGAACAAAGCGATGTCGCGCAGATAGTGCAGGTATTGCGACCAGATCGGGCCGTCCATACCGAGTGCCTGCGCCAGCACGGCGCGGTCGGCGGCGGAGGCGTCGACCGGCAGCATGGCTTGCACCGGGTCGCCCACCAGCCGCGTCACGATGAACACGATGGTGGTCACACCCAGCACAACCAGCAGCCCCTGCATCAAGCGGCCCAGCAAGAAGCGCGGCAAGCCGCGCCCGGCATGATTATTCGACGACACGAATGTCCTTCACCGGAATCAGGCCATCGACGCGCGGCGCGAAGTCGATCCGCTTGGACAGGCCGAAGATCTCGCCGCCTTCCAGCAGGAACACCAGATAGGCTTCGTCGCGGCCAATCTTCAGCGCCTTGGAGTACAGGGCCTGGCGCTTGGCCGGGTCCGCTTCCTGGCGCGCCTGATCGATCAGGCCCTTGAGGTCGGCGTTGTCATTGGCCGCGGCCACGCCGCCATCGGCGTAATAGGCGCTAAGCGTGCGGTCGGCGTCCAGCAATTGGTTGGAATGGCTGCTGCTGATCTGCGCTTCGGTGGGCACGCGGTTCTTGTTGATGGCGTCCAGGTATTCCGCCCAGGCCAGCACGCGGAAATTCACTTTCAGGCCGGCGGCCTCCCAATAGGCGGCAATGGTCTCGGCCAATTCCTTGTCTTTCAGCCAGCGGCCGGACGGCGCAACCAAGTCAATGGACTTGCCATATGCGCCCGCGGCCTTCAGCAGCTCGGTGGCGCGTGCCGGGTCATACGGATACGGCTGGATGCTGGCGTCATAGCCGAACCAGCCCGGGGCCAGCAACTGGCCGTGGGATACGGCCGCGTAGCCGCCGTACAAGTCCTTGGCCAACGCTTCCTTGTCCACCGCGTAGTTCAGCGCCTGGCGCACGCGCACGTCTTTGGTCAGGCCCTTCAAGGCGTTCAGCGACACAAAGGGCAAGTCGGTGCCTTGCAGCGTCACGGCCTTGGCGACCCGCTTGGTGTCTTCGGGCAACACATTGGTGATGAAGTCGAAGTCGCCCGCCCGCAGGCCCGACAAACGCGTGCCCGGCTCCGCCACGAAGCGGTAGGTGGCGCGGTCCACATTGCCCACGGACGACGGGTTCCAGTAATGGGGGTTTTTCGACAGGACGATGCGTTGGCCCTTGGCCCATTCCGTCAACACATAGGGGCCGCTGCCCACGGGCTTCTGGCCCAGGCTGCCGTCGGCGGCGGCCGTGGGCGACACGATGGTCAGCCACGACAGCCGCGCGGGCAAGGCGGGGTCAGCGCCATTGGTCAGCACGCGCACTGTCGCGGCGTCGACCGCTTCGGCGCGCTTGATGCCCAGGAAGAACGGGCGCTGGCGCGAGGCGGTCTTGGGGTCGACGATGCGGTTGATGCTGGCGGCCACGGCGGCGGCGTCCAGCGCCTGGCCGTCACTGAATTTCAGGTTGGGGCGCAGCGTCACTTCCCAGCTGTCGGCGCCCGTCTGGCGCGGCAGCGCGGTGGCCAGTTGCGGCACCAGCTCACCCTTGGGCGTGCGCGTGATCAGCGTTTCGAAGATGTTGCGCGACACGGCGCGCTCGGAACCGTCTTGCGCCGTTTGCGGGTCGAGCGTGGACGGCTCGGTGCCCAGCGCCAGCGTGATATCGGCCGCGTGGGCGGCGGTGAAAACAGACGCGGACAGAGCCAGGCTCAAGCCCAGGTAGCGTGTACGGTTCATGCGCACTCCGGATCAAAGGACATGCGCAGCGGGGCACGATGTCGCAGTCGGTAAATAAGGAATCCGGAGTTTGCCGCGAGAAATCAGAACGTGCCGTTCTATTCATATGTCTGGGAAATGCTTGACGCGGTGGCCGACTACCGCATCAAGTCATAAGGCGAAGCACGCGATGTGCCGCCTGCACCGCCGGGCTTTCCCACGCGCGATGCGGCGTGGCCGGCCCCGCGTAAGGCTCCACCTGCACCAGCGCCGTCTGCGCGCTGGGCCCTTGCGCCAGACGCGACGTGCCGATGTCCGCCGTCAAGGTATTGGGGTTGCCATGGCGGTCCAGGTCGCCTTCCGGGTCGGACCACGCGCCGGTGGACATCACCACCACGCCCAGCATCAAGCCCGCGTCCAGCTTCACGCCCGCCAGGCACGCCCCGCGCGCATTGAATACCCGGACCACGCCGCCGTCTTGAATGCCGCGCGCGGCGGCATCGTCCGGATGCATGGCGATGGGTTCGCAGCCGTGGATCTTGGCCGAGCGCGACAAGGCGGCGGGGTCCAGCTGGCTGTGCAGGCGGTGCCGCGGCTGGTTCGTCAGCAAGTGCAGCGGCCATTGCCCGGCCGCGTCCGCGCCCAGCCATTCCGACGGCGCCAGCCATACGGGATGCCCCGGGCAATCGGCATAGCCAAAGCCCGCCACCACGTCCGAGGTGAGTTCGATCTTGCCCGAGGGCGTGCGCAGCCGATGCGCGTCGGGGTCGCGGCGGAAGGCTTCGAACAGCACGTACTGCGAGTCGGGCGGCGGGATTTCAGCGTGGCCGCGCGCCCAGAATTCGTCGAACGGCGGCAACACCACGCCCCGTTCTGCGCAGCCGCCACGCATGCCTTCGTAGACGTGCCGGCACCAGCCCATTTCATCGCGCCCGGCCGTGTACGTGTCATGAAAGCCCGCGCGCCGCGCAAGCTCGGCGAAGATATCGAAGTCGTTGCGCGCTTCGCCTTGCGGCGGCACGGCCCGGTGCATGGCGAACACATAAGGGTCGCGCGCGGAACCTCCCACGTCGCAACGCTCAAGCGAGGTCGTCGCCGGCAGCACGATATCGGCGCGGCGGGCCAGCGGCGTCCACCAGGATTCGTGCACGATCACCGTTTCCGGTTTGCGCCACGCGTCGCGCAAGCGGTTTTGGTCCTGATGATGATGGAACGGGTTGCCGCCCGCCCAATAGATCAGCTTGATGTCGGGATACGTGTGGCGCGCGCCATTGAATTCATATTCGGCGCCCGGCGCCAGCAGCATGTCGGTAATGCGCGCCACCGGAATGGCCAGTTGCGCGGGGTTCTTTGGCACAGGCACTTCGGGGCCAGGCACTTGCCTGCGCGGCTGGCCAATGCTGTTCAGCGACGCGTGGCCAAACGCAAAGCCGCCACCGGGCAAGCCGATCTGACCGGCCAACGCCGCCAGACCGATCAACGCCCAATACGGCTGTTCGCCATGCTGCGCGCGCTGCAACGACCACGCCGCCGTCAACAGGCTGCGCTGCGTGGCGATGCTGCGGGCCAAGGCGACGATGGTCTCCGCCGGCACGCCGCAAATCCCTGACGCCCACGCGGCGTCCTTGGCTTGCCCGTCTGCGGCGCCCGTCAGATAGCCGGCCCAGGTATCAACGCCCACGCAGTAGCGCGCCAGGAATGCGGTGTCGTGCAGCCCTTCTGCCAACAGGGTGTGCGCCATGGCCAGCATCAACGCGGTGTCGGTGTTGGGCCGGATGGGAATCCAATCGGCCGCGATGCCGTCGGGAATGTCGGCGCGCGTGGGGCTGATGACAGTGAGCCGGATGCCCGCCGCCTGCGCCCGCGCCAGCCAGCCGGGCAAGTTGTGCAGGCCCGCACCGCCAGAAGTGACCTGGCTGTTCTTGATTGGCATGCCGCCAAACGCCACGATGTGGCGCGTGTGGGCCAGCACGCTTTCCCAGTCGGTCACGTCGCCGCTGACGGGGCTGGTCGTGCCAATCACGTGCGGCAGCAGGAATTGCGCCGCGCCCCAGCTGTAGTTGCCCACCTGATCCACGCAGCCGCCGCCCTGAAACAGGAAGCGGCGGATCAGACTGCGCGCATGGTGCACGCGCCCGGCGGATGACCAGCCATAAGACCCGCCAAAGATGCCCGCCGGCCCGTGTTGCGCGCGCACGCGCGCCAGTTCGCCTGCGACCAGATCCAGCGCATGGTCCCAAGACACTTCAACGTATTCATCGCCTTCGCGGTCGCGGTTGCCGGCAAGCCAGCCCTTGCGCACCGACGGCCGCTGAATACGTAAAGGGGAATGCAGCATCTCGGCGATCGACCCCAGCATGGGGGATGGAGACGGGTCCGGGCCAAAGGGCTCGCAGCCCACGACGCGTTGGTTTTCAACAAGCGCGGTGAAGGCGCCCCAGTGCGCCAGGGACGGGTGACGGGTGCGGCTCATGGCGCGCTCCGTTCAGAGCGCGCCGCGGTCCTGGACCAGCCTGATCCAGAACGCCGCGCCATGGCTGATGGCTTGATCATTGAAATCGTAGTTGGGCGTGTGCAAGCCGAACGACGGGCCGTTGCCGAAGAAGACGAACGCGCCGGGCTTTTCCTGGAGCATAAACGAGAAATCCTCGCCGCCCATCACCGGTTTCATATTGTCGACAACGCGGTCAACGCCAACCAAGTCACGGGCAATGCGCACCGCATGCGCCGTCTGATCCGCATGGTTCAACGTCACCGGGTAGTCGCGCAGATACGTGAGCTTGGCCGTGGCGCCGAAGGTGCCGGCGATGCCCGCGATCACTTCCTTCATGCGCGTTTGCACCGTGTCCTGAATGACCGGGTTGAAGGTGCGCACGGTACCGCGCAACTGCGCCTTCTGCGGAATCACGTTGTCGGTTTCGCCGGCATGGAACATGGTGATCGACACCACCGCGCTTTCGTGCGGATGCACATTGCGCGACACAATCGTCTGCAACGCATTCACGATCTGCGTGCCGACGATGACGGTGTCCACGCCTTCCTGCGGGCGCGACGCATGGCTGCCCCGGCCTTCGATGTCGATGGTGAAGCGGTCAGAGGCGGATGTCACCGGGCCGACGGTCGTGGAGAATTTGCCCAGCGCCAGGTTCGGCATGTTGTGCAGGCCATACACCTCGTCCACGTCAAAGCGCGTGAAGAGACCATCGTCGATCATGGCCTTGCCGCCCGCCCCGCCCTCTTCAGCCGGTTGGAAGATGAAGACGGCCGTGCCTGCGAAGTCGCGGTCTGCCGACAAGTAGCGCGCCGCAGCCAGCAAGGTGGCGCTATGGCCGTCGTGGCCGCAGGCGTGCATGATGCCGGCGTGGCGCGACTTGTGCGCCACGTCGTTGGCTTCATGGATGGGCAAGGCGTCCATGTCCGCACGCAGGCCAATGTTGCGCCCCGGGCCCGCGCGCCGCCCGCGCAGCACCCCCACCACGCCCGTCTTGCCGATGCCCGTTTCAACGCGGTCAAAGCCGAACGCGTGCAGCTTGTCGGCGATGAAGGCGGCGGTGCCGTGCTCTTCATAACGCAGCTCGGGCGCGGCGTGGAATCGGCGGCGCCACTCGCCGGCCTCGGCGACGACCTCGTTCAAGGTGTCTTCTGCTACTGCGTTCATGCGGGTTCCTTCAAGGGCTGCGCGCGCCGTGCCGACGCTCGGTCACGGGCGAAAACAAAGACGCGGATTATGGCAAGAAAGGCCCGCACGCCGGCCGATCGATTCGACATATCGACATAGCAAATACGGCTAAGCGCCGCGTGTTGGCTCCTGTAGCATCGCTCGTCCTGTAAAACCTCAAGCGGTTGGTCTCATGTTCTCGTTTGGCAAGTCGGCAGTTCGTGGTGCGCTCGCAGCGGCGTTCATCCTGGGTCATCCTGCGTATGCAGGCCCGCAAGACAACACCGCCGTCGTGGCGCTGACGGAAGAAATGCCGAGCTTCGACGCGTACCTGAGCACGGCGCGCGAAGGCATCGTGGCCTCGCGCCAGCTGTACGACACGCTGATCGAACGCAATCTGGCAACCGGTGAGTACGAGCCGTCGCTGGCCACCGCGTGGCGCCGCATTGACGACAAGACGTGGGAATTCGACTTGCGCCAAGGCGTCACCTTCCACAATGGCGACGCCTTCACGGCGGACGACGTGGTCTTCACCTTGCAGTACTACGCCCGCCCCGAATCGGGCGCGCGGTCGGCCAACTGGCTGGACTGGATTGCCAGCGTGGAAAAGGTGGATGACCACAAGGTGCGCATTACGTCCAAGGCGCCTTTCCCCGCAGCATTGGAATTCGTGTCCGGGTCGCTGGCGATTTTCCCCAAGGCCTATTTCGAAAAGGTCGGGCAGCAGGCGTTTGGCAAGCAGCCGGTAGGCACCGGCCCCTTCAAGCTGGCCGCCGCACGCGGCAACGAATACGTGTTGGAGAAGAACAAGGCCTATTTTGGCGGCGCCAAGGGCGTGGCGAAACTGGACCGCGTGACCGTGCGCGTCATCCCCGATGAAGCCACGCGCATCGCCGAAGTGATCGGCGGCAGCGTGGACTGGACGTGGAACCTGTCCGCCGACCAGATTCCGGCATTGCAGGCCGTGCCGACGATCCAGGCGCAATTCGGTTCCACGCTGACCATCGCCACCATCCTGCTGGATGCGCGCGGCCGCGCCAGCGGCGAGAACAGCCCGTTGAAAGACGTGCGTGTGCGCCAGGCCATCAACCACGCCATCGACCGCAAGAAAATAGTGGAAACGTTGCTGGGCGGCGAAGGCAAGCAGTTGGCCACACTGTGCCATCCGCTGCAATTCGGTTGCGACGAAGCGGCTGCCGTGGTCTATGACTACAACCCGGCCCGCGCCCGCGAACTGCTGGCGCAGGCCGGCTACCCCAAGGGCTTCAAGGTCAGTCTGTCGTCATTCCGTGACCGTCCGCGCGCCGAAGCCGTGAAGGCGTATCTGGCCGCCGTCGGCATCGACGCAAATCTGGAAATGCTGCAATCGCGCGCCAGCTTCAGCAAGTGGCGGGAAGGCAAGCTGGACCTTTGGTATGGCGACTGGGGCTCGTCGTCGATGTTTGACACGTCGGCATCGCTGTCGGCCTTTTTCAACTTCAGCCCGCAAGACGGCTTCCACGACGCCGAACTGCGCGACATTCTGCAGCGCGCCGACAACGCCATCGACGAAAAAACGCGCCGCGCGGAATACTCGCACGCCATCAAGCTGGCCGCCGAACGCGCCTACTTCGTGCCGATGCACACCATTGTGGTGGGCTACGCCACCGACAAGCGTCTGGCCTATCAGCCGTCGCCCGATGGCATCCCGCGCTTTTATCAGCTGGGCTGGGCCGCCAAGTAAACCGCCATGCTCTCTTTGCTTTTGCGGCGCGCCGGCTTAGGCCTGATGGTGGCGCTGACGGTTTCCTTGTTGTGTTTCGTGTTGTCGAACGTGGCGGTGGACCCCGCGCTGGCGCTGGCAGGCGACAGCGCCACCGAGGCCGACCTGCAAGCGCTGCGCGTGCGGTATGCGTTAGACAAGCCGCTGCCTGAGCGCTACGCCGCGTATCTGGGGCGGCTGCTGGCGGGCGACCTGGGCACGTCGCAACTGACGGGCGAACCCGTGTCGCGCATGTTGGCGGATCGCGTGGGCGTCACCGCCCTGCTGGCGCTGACGGCCATTCTGGTGGCGCTGGCGGTGGCGGTGCCTGCTGGCGTGATGGCGGCCGCCCATCGCGGCGGCTGGGCCGACCGCGTCGTGTCGTTCGTGACCGCCGTCGTGCAGGCCATGCCCAGTTTCTGGGCGGCGCTGCTGCTGATCATCTTCTTCGGCGTGAAGCTGCGCTGGCTGCCGATTTCGGGCAGCGGCACGCTGGCGCATTACGTCATGCCCACGGTAGCGCTCAGCCTGTACGCGCTGCCGGCGCTCACCCGCCTGACCCGCAGCGGCATGGTGCAGGCGCTGGAATCCGACTACATCCGCACCGCGCGCGCCATGGGCTTGCCCACGCGCGTCATCCTGTTCAAGAGCGCGCTGCGCAACGCGCTGTTGCCCGTCGTATCGCTGGGCGCGGTGCAGTTCGGGTTCATGCTGGGCGGCTCCATCGTGATTGAGTCCATCTTCGCCATCCACGGCATTGGTTATCTGGCGTGGCAGTCGATGATCCGCGCCGACATGCCCGTCATCCAGGCCGTCGTCCTGATGATTTCACTGACTTATATTGTGTTGACCTTTCTGTCTGATGTACTGAACACCCTGCTAGACCCCCGGCTGAAGCGGGCGGCCTCGTGATGCCGCGCCGACTGGGGTTTTATTGCGGCGTGGCCATCATCGCCGCGCTGGCGCTGATTGCCGTGTTCGGGCCGATGCTGCTGCCGAATGATCCGTTCACGCAGTCATTGGGCCAGCGCTTGGCGCAACCGTTCTGGCACGACAAGACCTTGCCCGCGCACTGGTTGGGCACGGATCAGCTGGGCCGTGATTATCTGGCGCGGCTGGTCTATGGCGCCCGGATCTCGCTGGCGATCGGTTTTGCGGTGGTGCTGGTGTCGGGCTTCATCGGCATTACCTTGGGGCTGATTGCGGGCTATGCGGGCGGCGTGGCGGATGCCGTCATCAGCTTCATCATCAACACGCGTATCAGCATGCCCATCGTGCTGGCGGCGCTGGCCATTGTGTCGGTGACGGGCAATTCGCTCACCACCGTGATTCTGGTGCTGGGCCTGTTGCTGTGGGATCACTTTGCGGTGGTGGCGCGCAGTGCGGCCATGCAGTTACGCAACGCCGACTACGTGACGGCCGCGCGCGCCATGGGGTGCACGCACTGGCACATCCTGGTGCGCGAAATTCTGCCGAACATCCGCGGGCCGCTGCTGGTGATCGCCACCGTGGAAATGGCGCACGCCATTCTGGTTGAGGCCGCGCTGTCCTTTCTGGGGCTGGGCGTGCCGGCCCCCTATCCGTCTTGGGGGCTGATGCTGTCCGAAGCCAAGTCATTCATGTTCTTCAGCCCCTGGCTGATCGCGCTGCCCGGCGCGGCGCTGTTACTGCTGGTGCTGGGCATCAACCTGACGGGCGACGGCCTGCGCACGCGGCGGGAATCATGATGACGGCTTCCCACACTGCGCCCGTGCTGGATGTTCGGGACCTGCGCATTTCCCTTCCCACCCGCGCGGGGCTGCTGCAAGCGGTACGCGGCATTGACCTGCGCATTGAACGCGGCGCAACGCTGGGGCTGGTTGGCGAAAGCGGCTGCGGCAAATCACTGACGGCGTTGAGCCTATTGCGGCTGCTGCCACGCGGCGCGCGCGTCGACGCCCAACGCATGACGTTTGATGGCGTGGACCTGCTCACCGCCCGCGACCGCCAGATGAATGCGTTGCGCGGCGACCGCATCGCCATGGTGTTCCAGGAACCCATGACGGCGTTGAACCCCACGTTCACCATCGGCCAACAGCTGATGACCGTGTACCGCAGCCATCGCGCGGATGGCGCGGCGGCTGCGCGTACACGTGCGCTGCATCTGCTGGACCGCGTCGGCATTTCCAATGGCCCCGCGCGCCTGGACCAGTACCCGCACGAAGTGTCTGGCGGCATGCGCCAGCGTGTGCTGATCGCGATGGCCTTGATGTGCGAGCCGGAGCTGATCATCGCCGACGAACCCACGACCGCGCTGGACGTCACCATTCAGAAGCAGATCCTGGAATTGCTGAAGACGCTGCAACAGGAAATGGGCCTGGCCGTCTTGCTGATTACGCACGACTTGGGCGTGGTGTCGCACTACACGGACGATGTGTCGGTGATGTACGCCGGCCAGATCGTGGAATCCGGCCCCACGGCGCAGGTGCTGTCGGCCCCTGCGCATCCGTACACGCAGGGCTTGCTGGACAGCATTCCGCAAGTGACGCGGCGGGTCTCGTCCGAACGCCTGGCCATCATTCCCGGCGTGGTGCCGGCGCTAACGCAAACGCCGGACGCCTGTGTGTTCGCGCCCCGCTGCCGTCACGCAGCTGACCTCTGCGCCGGGCCGCCGCCCATGCTGACCGTTTATGACAGCCAGCGCCTGCGCCGCTGCCATGCTCCGTTTGAGGTGCGCCCATGACCACGACCGCTCTGGTTCGGGCTGACGCCCTGACCCGCCGCTACACCCGCCGCACCGCCTTCTGGAAGCCGGCCGACGTCCACACCGCGCTGGACGCCGTGTCGGTCCACATCAACGCGGGCGAAGCGGTGGGCATTGTGGGGGAATCGGGTTCTGGAAAAAGCACGCTGGCGAAACTCCTGCTGGGTCTGGACGCACCCAGCGCGGGCGCTGTCCAGCTCGGTGGCGAGCCGATTGCCGGCTTGTCGCGCCAGCAAATCGCCCGCATCGTGCAGCCGGTGTTTCAAGACCCGTACGGGTCACTGAACCCCAGCTACACGGTCGAACGCCTGCTCGCCCTGCCGCTGCGGCTGCGTGCGGGCCGGGGCGAATCCGTGAACATTGCCACCGAAACCACCCGGCTGCTGGATCAAGTGGGCCTGCCTGCCCGCACGCGCGGCGCGTATCCGCATGCACTGTCGGGCGGCCAGCGACAACGCGTCGCCATCGCCCGCGCACTGGCGTTGCGCCCGCCGCTGTTGATTTGCGATGAACCGACCTCGGCGCTGGACGTGTCGGTGCAGGCGCAGATTCTGAACCTGCTGCAAGACTTGCGGAGGGACTTGGGTTTGGCCTTGCTGTTGATCAGCCACAACCTGGGCGTCGTCGGCCATATGGTTGACCGCCTGTACGTGCTGCAACAAGGCAAAGTGGTGGAAGCCGGCACGACGGCGCAAGTCTTCGATGCGCCGCAACACCCATATACGCAGCGGCTGTTTGCATCCGTGCTTGAGGTGAAGCTACCGGGGCAACGCCGCGCAGTGTAAGTGCAGCGCGTAGCTCAGCAGGTCTGCCGCATAGCAGTCGCACGCGGCGACTTCCAGGCCCACGCGGTCCAGGATGGCGATATGCCCACGGTGGTACGCAATCAGCTTGCGTTGCTGCAAGGCCGAGGCGGCCACGGTGACGCCCACCCGGCGCACGCCCAGCATGTGCGCCAGATACTCGTGCGTCAGGTGGAAGTGGTCGGCGTGCGCGCGGTCTTGCGTCATCAGCAGCCAACGCGCCAGCCGGCCTTCGACCAGATGGGAATGCATGCACGCCGCGGCCTGGGCCAGCTGCTGCAACGTCACCCCGGTGTAGCGGTTGATCAATTCACGCAACGCGTTGCTGGCCGCCATTTCGTGCCGGAAGCGGTTGGACGGCATCCGCAGCGCCACGCCGCTGCCCTGCACCACCGCGCGCAGTTGCGAGACATTGATTCCCAAGGCCACGTCCACGCTCCACATGCCCTCGTTACCGATCAGGCCGACTTCCAGCGCCACCCCGCGCTTGGGCGGCAGGATCAGCGAGATATAACTGCCCGCCGGGAAATAGACATCCGCCATCTGCCCGCCGGGCTGCAACAGGCATTGGCCAAATTCCAGCTCAACGCGGTCGAACCGATCCAGCAAGGGCGTCCGTTCGGCCTCTGGCAATGCGTCCAGCAGCCGATTGGACACGCCTTCAGGCATGGGTGGGAGGTGCGGCACATTCTGCTCCAGGTTCCGAATTCCAGGTCAGGGGCGCATCACGTCAGCGCTTGGCCAAGCAGGCGTTCGTATTCTTGGCGGACGACGGTATAGCACTCGCACACGCGAGCCTCCAGGCCGGGCCGGTCGGTGACGGCGATGTGGCCTCGCCGGTATCGGATCAGGCCGGCTTCCTGCAAATGCCCGGCCGCTTCCGTCACGCCTTCCCGGCGCACACCCAACATGTTGGCGATGAGTTCCTGCGTCATGATGATTTCGTTTGAACGCAGCCGGTCCAGGCTCAGCAGCAACCACCGACATAGCTGCTGGTCCAGCGAGTGATGCCGGTTGCAGACGGCGGTCTGCGCCATTTGCGTCAACAACGCCTGCGTGTAGCGCAACAGCAGATGCTGCATGGGGCCGCCGCGATAGAACTCGTCTTTCAGCACCTGGCCCTTCAGTTGGTAGGCCGACCCGGCGCTTTGCACGATGGCGCGGCTGGGCGTGGTTTCGCCGCCCATGAACAACGAGATGCCGACAATGCCCTCGTTACCGACCACGGCGATTTCGGTGGATGCGCCGTCTTCCATCACGCACAACAGCGACACGATGCAGTCGATGGGAAAGCAAACATGGCGCATGCGTCCGCCGGGTTCGTACAGCGCCTTGCCCAGCGGCATGGCGACCCGTTCTAGCTGCGGGAACAGGCGATCCATTTCATCAGGCGGCAACGCCGCCAGCAGATGATTCTGGGTGGGATGGTGGGTGTCAGGCATGATGGCTCCCTGCAACAAGCCGCATTGCAGCGCCCCGATGCTCGGGACGCCATCCGAAGGGGCTCCGATAGGCCTTACCCGCTCGGCAGGGGTAATCGGCAAGCGCTATGTGCGCTACCGAACGGAGTCATCCCAGGGTAGCGCACTCTTGGCGCGCCATCCCTCCCCCCCTCCTCCTCATCCCTTTAGCCAAGCCGGGCATCCAGGGTTTTCTGCATCAGCGTGCGGGTGGAGCTGTCGTGGTTTTGCATGCCGGTGGTGCCCGCTTCAAGCTCCTGGACAATACGCAAGGCCAGCGTCTTGCCCAATTCCACGCCCCATTGATCGAACGAATCGATGTTCCAGATGACGCCTTGGGTAAAGGCGCTGTGCTCATACAGCGCAACCAGCGCGCCCAGCGTGCGCGGCGTCAGCCGCTTGGCCAACAGGGTGTTGCTGGGACGGTTGCCGGCCACGTGGCGGTGCCGCGCCGCCGGGGCCGCTTCACCGCCGTCGGCCACGGGTTGGCCAAACGCCAGCGCCTCGGCCTGCGCAAACATATTGGCCAGCAGCGCGTCATGCTGCCGGGGCGAGGCCGCAAGCGGCGTCAGAAATCCGATGAAGTCGCACGGCACGCACTGGCTGCCCTGATGCAGCAGCTGGTGAAATGAATGCTGGCCGTTCGTTCCGCTCGCGCCCCAATACACCGGGCTGGTGTGGCCCGCGACATCCGCCCCGTCCTGCGTGACGGATTTACCGTTGCTCTCCATCATCAATTGCTGCACGTACGACGGAAAACGACGCAGATAGTGGTCGTAGGGCAGGATGGCGACGGTTCGCGCGTCCAGGAAATTGTTGTTCCACACGCTCAGCAGCGCGTGCATGACGGGCAGGTTCCGCGCAAGCGGCGCATCGTGAAAGTGCATATCCATCTGATGACAGCCGGCCAGCATGTCATCAAAACCCTCGGGCCCGATCGCGGCCATCAGCGTAAAGCCCATGGCTGAGCACAGCGAGAAACGTCCGTTGACCCAGTCCCAGATGTCGAACACCCGAAAAGGCGCGATTCCCTCTTGAATGGCCGCGCTCGGGTTGCCGGTGACGGCCAGGAAGTGGGCCGCCACAGCGGATTCGTCGTGCATGCTTTCCCGGCACCAGGCGCGCGCGGCGGCCGCGTTGTAGCGGGTTTCGGCGGTGTGCCATGACTTTGAACACAGGACGAACAGGGTTTCGCGCGCATCCAGATCGTGCGTTGCCTGCTGGAAGTCCGCCCCGTCCATGTTGGATACGAAGCGAATATTCAGGCCGGGTTGCGCGTAGTGCTGCAACGCGGCGCAAGCCATCTCCACACCGATGGCCGACCCGCCAATGCCCACGTTGACGATGTTGCGGATGGGTTTACCCGTGCCGCCCAGACAGGTTCCGGCGCGCACGGCGTTGGCCCACTCGGCCATCCGGTTGCGCACCCGCTGCACGGCAGGCGCGACTTCCCGGCCATCGATCTGCATGCTGGCGCCCGCGGGCAGCCGCAGCGCGGTGTGCAGCGCGGACCGATGTTCACTGACATTGATGGCCTCGCCGTTGAACATGGCGTCGATGCGCGCCCGCACGCCGCGTTCGGTGGCCAGCTCTACCAGCCATTGCAGGGTCGCGGGGGTGACGCGTTGTTTGGAGTAATCCAGATACCATCCGGCCGCTTCCAGCGTCAGCCGCTCTCCCCGGTTGGCGTCTTCAAGGAACAAGGCGCGTAGATGCATGGCGCGCATCGCATCCGCCTCGCCCAACAGCGCCGCCCAAGGGGGACCCGCAGGGGTCGCCGGGCTCGTTGCGGCGTCGCCCTGACCCGCAGATGCTTGTCTGTCCATGGCATGCGCACCTCCATTCCGGCCTGCCTGCGTCGCGACGTTGCGCCCGCGCCTAGCCGGGGTTTGGGTCGGTTATGTCACAAGCGGCGCACGCCGTCCGTGCGGTAACGCACAGAGCTCGCGCGCGCGCATGGTCACTCTATGGAGGGGACGCCGCCCGCCCGGGCGGCGCGCTGCCCCGACGGAATCCCCATGGCCACGTATCGATGAAACCCATAGATTGGCCCTCGCTAGAGGCCGCCCCCGAGTGGATAGACTTGTTCGCCCGCAGCAAGCCGACGCTTAGCGCCGCCAAGAGCGAACCTCCCTTGCGCGCCGAACTGTTCAACGCCGCGCAAATGGAAGCGCACGGCCAGGCGCTGGCGCACGAGCACGTGGTGGGCGCCTTCAGCGGGCAAGACAAGTTGCTGCCTCGCCTGACCGAAAACCAGACCTTGCTGGGCGAAGCCTGCGCGCTGCTGATGGAATCCATGCAGCAAAGCCGCCAGATCACGCCCGCCGATGAATGGCTGCTGGACAACTTCTACCTGATCGAAGAGCAGATCCGGCTGGCCAAGCGCCATCTGCCCAAGGGCTACAGCCGCAGCCTGCCCAAGCTGTCAGCGGGGCCGTCACAGGGCTTGCCGCGCGCCTACGACATTGCGTTGGAAATGATCTCGCATAGCGATGCGCGGATCGATGCCGCGGGCATCAACGCATTCGTCAGCGCCTATCAGACGGTGGCGCCGCTGCAATTGGGCGAACTGTGGGCCATCCCCATCATGATGCGGCTGGCCCTGATCGAGAACCTGCGCCGCGTGGCCATCCGCCTGGCCTACGCCAATATGAACCGCGGGCTGGCCGACACCTGGGCCGACGCCATGCGCAAAGCGGCCGAAGAAGACCCCACCAGCCTGATCCTGGTCATCGCCAACATGGCGCGCTCGAATCCGCCCATCGACGGCGCCTTCGTGGCGGAACTGTCCCGGCGGCTGCAAGGGCACGGCCCCGCGCTGGCGCTGCCCTTGACGTGGTTCGAGCAGCGCCTGGCGCAGTCGAATCTGACCATCGAGTACATGGTGGTGGCGGAAAACCAGCAACAGGCAGCGGACCAGGTCTCCATCAGCAACAGCATTGGCAGCCTGCGCGCGCTATCGACGACAAACTGGAACGAGTTTGTTGAAGACGTGAGCCTGGTGGAACGCACGCTGCGCCAGGACCCCGCCGGCGTCTATGCCGACATGGACTTTTCCACGCGGGATCGCTACCGGCACCGCGTGGAGCGCCTGTCCCAGGCTTCCCCCCACACCGAGATCGACATCGCCGAGCTG
The DNA here is from genome assembly GCF_056399725.1 of Achromobacter sp. 01N37. Lineage (NCBI taxonomy): Bacteria > Pseudomonadati > Pseudomonadota > Betaproteobacteria > Burkholderiales > Alcaligenaceae > Achromobacter > Achromobacter sp. 01N37. The sequence goes on along the minus strand of NZ_JBFTRX010000024.1, from coordinate 34,073 downwards.
GCCATTGCGCTGGCGTCAGCGGCGGCCAGTGACCCCAGCCCCGACGCCGATCCTCGCCGCGCGCACGTTGGCTTCTACCTGACGGATCAGGGGCAGCGCGAACTCGTGCAACAGGCGGCCGTGAGACACAGCCTGCGTGCGCAGTTGGCGCGCCTGTCTCCCGCTTGCGCGCTGGCCGGCTACGCGGGCGCCATCGTCCTGCTCACGGCCGCCGCCAGCGCAATATTGGTGGGTATCGCACACGCGGCGGGCGTCGGCCCGTGGGCATTGGCGGCGCTTGCGGTGTTGTCGGTGGTGGCGACCAGCCATCTGGCCGTGGCCATCGTCAACTGGGCGCTGACCTGGCTCGTGCGGCCGCTGCGGCTGCCGCGCATGGACTACGCCAAACGCATTCCGGACGACGCGCGTTGTCTGGTCGCGGTGCCGTCCATGCTGATCGAACCCGATGACGGCGAACAACTGAGCGAAGCCCTGGAGATCCGCTTTCTGGCCAACCCCGGAGACAATCTCAGCTTTTGCCTGCTGACGGATTTCGCCGACGCGCAGACCGAACATCAGCCCGCCGATGCCTTGCTGCTGGAACGCGCCAAAGCGCACATCCAGGCGCTGAACCACAAGTACCGGCAGTTGGGCCGTAGCCCGTTCTTTCTGTTGCATCGGCCGCGCCGCTGGAACGAGCGGGAACAGGTCTGGATGGGCCGCGAACGCAAACGCGGCAAGCTTGCCGACCTGAACGGGCTGCTGCGCGGTCAGGGCGAGGGTGCGTTTTCCTGCCTGGTGGGCGATCTGGGTTGGCTGCCCAGCGTGAAGTACGTCATTACGCTGGACACCGATACCGATCTGCCCCGCGAGAGCGCGTGGAAGCTGGTGGGCACGATGGCGCATCCGCTGAATCAGCCCCGGTTCGATGCGGCCCGGCAACGGGTCACGCGCGGCTACGGCATCCTGCAACCGCGCGTGGCAGTCCGCCTGGCCGACCTGAGCGGCTCCGCCTATGCACGCCTGCATGGCGGGGACGCCGGCATTGATCCCTACACAAACACCGTGTCCGACGTCTATCAGGACATCTTCAAGGAAGGCTCCTTTATCGGTAAGGGCATCTATGAAGTGGACGCGTTCGAAGCGGCGCTGAAAGACCGCTTCCCCGACAACCGGGTGCTTAGCCACGACCTGCTTGAAGGTTGCTACGCGCGCTCGGGTTTGCTCAGTGATGTGCAACTGTTTGAAGGCCACCCTGCGCGCTACGCGTCAGACGTCAGCCGCCGCCACCGCTGGATACGCGGCGACTGGCAACTGCTGGGCTGGCTGTTCGGCCGCCCGCCTGCGACACCCGGCGCGCCTGCCAGCCAGCCGCTGCCGTGGCTGGCCCGCTGCAAGATCCTGGACAATCTGCGGCGCAGTCTGGTCGCCCCTTGCCTGGTGCTGCTGATGGCGCTGGGCTGGACGCTGCTGCCCTATCCGTGGTTGTGGACCACCGCCAGCCTGATGGTGCTGTTTCTGCCGGGCTTGTTCGCGTCGGCGATGGGCGCCGTGCGTAAAGAAGAAGACGTGGTGCTGGCGCAGCATCTGGCCGGCTGGGTGCCCTCGATCTTGCAGCAGCTTGCGCGCACCGCCTTTGCGCTTGCCTGCCTGGCGCACGAAGCGCTGTACAGCCTGGACGCCATCTTGCGCACCCTGTACCGGCTCACAGTATCGGGCCGGCGCCTGCTGGAATGGAAGCCGTCCAGCGTCACCAACCGCGAAGGCACCACGCGGGCCGGACCCCTGCTGTTGTCCATCTGGGGCTCGCCGCTGCTTGCGCTGGCGATCGGCGCCTGCGTCATGCGGTGGAATCCGTCCGCCTGGCCTGCCGCGTTGCCGGTGCTGGCGCTGTGGGCGTTGATGCCGCTGATCGCCCGGCGCCTGAGCCGGCCTCCTGCGGTGGCGAAGGCGGTGTTGGCGCCCGCGCAGGAACAATTCCTGCGGCTGCTGGCGCGCAAGACCTGGTCCTTTTTCGACGGCCACGGTGGCGCCGAAGACAACTGGCTGATCCCGGACAACGTCCAGGACCGCCCGGCGCCCACCACCGCACACCGCACCTCGCCCACCAACCTGGGCCTGGCCCTGCTGGCCAACCTGGCCGCCTACGACTTCGGCTACCTGCAAGCCAGCCGGCTGCTTGAACGCACGCAGGCAACGCTGGGCACCATGGCGACGCTGGACCGCTACCTGGGCCACTTCTATAACTGGTACGACACCCTGACGCTCAAACCGCTGAACCCGCTTTACATCTCTACGGTAGACAGCGGCAATCTGGCGGGTCACCTGCTGACGCTGCGGCCGGGACTGCTGGCGCTGGCCCAGGCGCCGATTCTGCATCCGCGCACCTTCGATGGCCTGGCCGACGCGCTGGGCGTGCTGCGCGAACATGTCGCCGCCGACCGCCATACGCCGTTGGACCGGATGGATCAGGCCCTGAAGGCCCTACACGGTTCAAAAACCTTGACCCAGGCCAAACAAGGCATCGAACGCGTGCGCGAACTGGCCTATGGGCTGCTCGACAGCTACGCCGGCCCCGCCCAGGCCGAAGCCCTGTGGCACTGCCAGGCCCTGCTGCGCCAATGCGAAGAAGCGCGCGACGAGCTGGCCCTGTTCACGCCGTGGCGGGACGCGCCCGCAGGCGTCTCGTGGGGCGGCCTGCCCGCCTTGCAGGCCATCCCCACGTTGCAGCAAGTGGCTAGCCTGCGCGCCACGCTGCTACCGGCGCTGCGAGCGCGCCTGGCCGCAGAAGACACGTCCGATGGCGAGCGCCTTTGGCTGCTTGAAACCGAACAGGCCGTGGCCATGGCGGGCGAACGCGCCGCCGAACGGTGCGCGGTGCTTGAGCGGCTGGCCGCCACCGCGGCCGAGATGGCCGTGGCCGAATATGGCTTTCTGTACGACAAGGGCAGCCGCCTGCTGGCCATCGGCTACAACCTGACGGAACGCCGGCGCGACGAAGGCCTGTACGACCTGCTCGCCTCCGAGGCGCGGCTATGCAGCTTTGTCGCCATCGCCCAAGGCCAGTTGCCCCAGGAAACCTGGTTCGCGCTGGGCCGGCAACTGAACAACTCTTCGGGCGGCCCTGTGCTGCTGTCCTGGAGCGGGTCGATGTTCGAATACCTGATGCCCCGGCTTGTCATGCCGTCCTACCCGCACACGCTGCTGGACCAGACCTGCCAGTCCGCCGTGCGCGCGCAGATCGAATACGGCGACAAGCTGGGCATTCCGTGGGGCATGTCCGAAAGCGCCTACCACCTGTTCGACGCCGCCATGAACTACCAGTACCGCGCGTTCGGCGTGCCCGGCCTGGGGCTCAAGCGCGGCTTGGCCGATGATGTTGTCGTCGCCCCCTATGCGTCGATGCTGGCGCTGATGGTGGCGCCGGATGCCGCCTGCCGCAACCTGCAACGCCTGGCCAAAGACAAAGTGCTTGGCCGCTATGGCCTGTACGAAGCCGTCGACTACACCGCGCGCCGCCAGCCGCCCGGCAAAAGCAGCACCATCATCTATGCCTACATGGCCCATCACCAGGGCATGGGCTTTCTGTCTATGGCAAGCGTGTTGCTGGGGCGCACGATGCAGGCGCGCTTCGAAGCGGACCCCTCGTTTCAGGCCACGATGCTGCTGCTGCAAGAGCGCGTGCCACGGGCGGCGGCCGCCCACTCCAAGGGAGCGGAGCTTGCCGTCATCCGCAGCACGCCCGCTGGGCAAAACGAAGTGTCCGTGCGCGTGCTGGATACCGCCGACACGCCCATCCCCGAAGTGCAGTTGCTGTCCAACGGTCGGTATCACGTCATGGTCACCAACAGCGGCGCGGGCTCCAGCCGCTGGAAAGACCTGGCCGTCACACGGTGGCGCGAAGACAGCACCTGCGACAACTGGGGCACCTTTTGCTATCTGCGCGACACCGTCAGTGGCAAGCTCTGGTCCACGGCTTTCCAACCGACCCTGACACGGCCCGATCACTACGAAGTCATCTTTTCGGAAGGCCGCGCGGAATTCAAGCGCACCGACCACGAGATCGACACGCACACCGAAATCGTCGTTTCCCCGGAAGACGATATTGAATTGCGGCGCGTCCACCTGACCAACCGCAGCCGTGAAACGCGTACGCTGGAAGTCACCTGCTATACCGAAATTGTCATCGCCCCCGCCATGGCCGACGAACTGCACCCCGCCTTCAGCAACCTGTTCGTGCAAACTGAAATTCTGCCGGCCGAGCGCGCCATTCTGAGCACCCGGCGCGCCCGCAATCCCGCCGATAGCCCCCCGTGGATGTTCCAGTTGCTGGCGATCCATGGCGGCAAGCCCGGTGACGCGTCCTATGAAACGGACCGCGCGGTGTTCCTGGGCCGCGGACGCTCCACCGCCAATCCGCGGGCCATGGACGCAAGCGGCCCGCTGTCGGGCAGCGAAGGGCCGGTGCTAGAGCCGGTATCCGCCATCCGCTGCGCCATCACGCTGCAACCGGAACAAACCGTCGTGGTTGATCTGGTGCAAGGCGTGGGCGACAGCCGCAGCGCATGCACCCATTTGATCAGCAAGTATCAAGACCGCCACCTGGCCGACCGTGCGCTGGAACTGGCATGGACGCACGCCCAGGTCATCGTGCGGCAGTTGAACGCAACCGAGGCCGATGCGCAGCTGTACGCCCGCCTGGCCAACGCCATCGTCTATCAGAACCCCGCGCTGCGCGCCGACGCCGCCACGCTGCTGAAGAACCGCCGCGGGCAATCAGGGCTGTGGGGCTACGCGATCTCGGGCGATTTGCCCATTGTGCTGTTGCGCATCAAGGACCCGGCCAACTTTGAGCTGGTCCGTCAATTGGTCCAGGCGCACGCTTACTGGCGGCAAAAAGGCGTGGCGGTGGACCTGGTGATCTGGAACGAAGACACGGGCAGCTACCGTCAAGCCCTGCAAGACCGCATGATGGGCTTGATATCCGCCGGGGTGGAGTCGCACATCATCGACCGTCCGGGCGGCATTTTTGTGCGGCCGGGGGATCAGATTTCGGAAGAAGACCGGACGCTGTTGCTGGCCGTCTCGCGGGTGTCGCTCAGCGATGCGTTGGGGTCCTTGTCGAACCAAGTGAACCGCCTGGCATTGCCCGAAAGCCGTGTCGCGCCCCTGGTTACGTCGACACCGCCCTTGCCGCCCAGCGCCTATGTTCCGCCTGCTGCGGCCCCCGCGGATCTGCTGCACGGCAACGGGCTGGGAGGCTTCACGCCCGACGGCGAGGAATACGTCATCACCACGTCGGACGATCAGCGCACGCCCGCCCCCTGGGTCAACGTCATCGCCAATGCTCAGTTCGGCAGCGTGGTGTCCGAAAGCGGACAAGCCTACAGCTGGAGCGGCAACGCGCACGAATTCCGGCTGACCCCCTGGCGCAACGACGCCGTCACCGACGTCTGCGGCGAAGCCTTCTACCTGCGCGACGAAATCAGCGGCCACGTCTGGTCGGCCGCGCCTTATCCCGCAGGCGGCGCGTCGGCCTATGTCACCCGCCATGGCTTTGGCTACACGGTATTCGAGCATGTGGAAGACGGTATCGAATCCCGGCTGTGCGTGCATGTGGCCCTGGAAGCGCCCGTGAAGTTTTATTCCCTGACCGTGCGCAACCGCTCAGGGCGACGCCGCCGCTTGTCGGTCACGGGGTATGTGGAATGGGTGCTGGGCGACCTGCGCTCCAAGTCGGCCATGCACGTCACGACCGAAGTCGATGCGCAGACCGGCGCACTGTTTGCCCGCAATAGCTTCAACACCGACTTCGCGCGGCACGTAGCGTTCTTCGACACCAGCAGCGCTGCGCGCAGCGTCACCGGCGACCGCAAGGAATTCATTGGCCGCAACGGCACGATGCGCCACCCGCAAGCGCTGCGCCGCAGCGTCTTGTCCGGACGCACCGGCGCCGCGCTGGACCCGTGCGCCGCCATCCAGGTTCCCGTCACGCTGGATGAGGGCGAAGAAGAACAGGTGGTCTTCCATTTGGGCGCGTCGCCGCAAGGCAAGGAACATGCAAGCGAACTCGTGCGCCGCTACCGCGAGGCCGGCGCGGCGGCCAACGAACTGGAAGCCGTGCGGCAGTATTGGCGCGACACGCTGGGCGTTGTGCGCATCCAAACGCCCGACGCCGCCTTGAACACGCTGGCCAACGGCTGGCTGCTCTACCAAACCCTGGCATGCCGCATGTGGGCGCGCAGCGGGCACTATCAGTCGGGCGGCGCGTATGGCTTCCGAGACCAGTTGCAAGACGTGATGGCGCTGGCCACGGCACGCCCGGAACTGACGCGCGAACACCTGTTGCGCAGCGCGGCCCGCCAATTCGTCCAGGGCGACGTGCTGCATTGGTGGCATCCGCCCTCCAATCGCGGCGTGCGCACGCGGTGCTCTGACGATTACCTGTGGCTGCCGTTCGCCGTCAGCCACTATGTCGAACTCACGGGCGATATGGGCGTGCTGACGGAAGACGTGGGCTTTATCGAAGGCCGCGCGCTCAACCCGGGCGAATCATCCAACTACGATCACCCCAAGCCGTCCCGCGAATCCGCCACACTTTACGCCCATTGCACACGCGCGCTGAACCACGCCTTGAGCCAATTTGGCATGCATGGTTTGCCCCTGATCGGGTCTTGCGACTGGAACGACGGCATGGACAAAGTCGGCGATGCCGGCTGCGGCGTCAGCGTCTGGCTGGGATTCTTCCTGCATGACACCCTGAACCGCTTTGCCCGGGTAGCACGCGCGCACGCCGACCTGCCGTTCGCCGCCTATTGTGAATCCGTGGCGCGTCAGCTGGCGCTGGACCTGGAGCAAGCCGGCTGGGACGGCCAGTGGTATCGCCGCGCCTATTTCGACGACGGCACGCCGCTAGGCTCGGCGCAGAACCTGGAATGCCAGATCGATTCCATTTCGCAAAGCTGGGCGGTGCTGTCCGGCGTGGCCCCGCCGGAGCGCGCGCAGTCCGCCATGCAGGCGGTGGCCAACCGGCTGGTCGATGACAAGCTTGGCCTCATCCGGCTGCTGACGCCCTCGTTTGACACCGCCCCGATGAACCCGGGCTACATCCGGGGCTATGTGCCGGGCGTGCGCGAAAACGGCGGCCAATACACCCATGCCGCCATCTGGACCGCCATGGCCTTCTGCACCTTGCGCGACGAGGCCCGCGTCGCGTCGCTTCTGCACATGCTGAACCCCATCCACCATGCGGACTCGCCAGCGGCCGCCGCGCGCTACAAGGTCGAACCCTACGTCATGGCCGCCGACATCTACACCACGCCCGGACAGTTGGGCCGAGGGGGCTGGACCTGGTACACGGGCTCTTCCGGGCTGATGTACCGGCTGATCCTTGAGTCCGTGCTGGGGATGCGGCTACGCGGCGGAACGCTCAGCTTCTTGCCCTGCCTGCCCAGCGACTGGAACACGTTCACGCTCAGCTACCGGCACGGCCGCTCCACCTATACGGTGACCGCGCAACGGGGCGATGGCGAAGGCGATGGCGCCGCGCGCGTCACGCTGGATGGGGTGATCCAGGAAGACGGCATCATCACGCTGGAAGACGATGGCCAACATCGGCAAGTCCATATCGAGCTTCCGCGCGTGCAGACTCGGCTGCTGGCTGAACATGGCTAGTGGTTTTCCCTGAAAACCACCAAAAACAGCCGTTAACGGATTCCCAAGCCCCACGCCGTCCGGTACATTTCGTCCAGTGGCCTGACCACTGGACCATCAGGCAGCCAAACAGAAATCAGGGCCTTGCCCCGTCGCAGAAGACATCCCCGCCCCAGACCTATTACCCTCTAGCCCCCGAACCCTTCAACGCATCCCACGATGACTTCCCTTCAGGCCGTAGCCTCGACCCGCCTTTACCGCATGATTGCCGACCAGATCGCCGCGCGCATCAAGGCTGGCGACTTTCCCGCGGGGGGCCGTTTGCCCGCCGAGCGCGAGCTGGCCGAGCAACTGCAAGTGAGCCGGGCGTCGGTGCGCGAGGCCCTGATTGCGCTGGAAATCGAAGGCTATGTGGATGTGCGCGTGGGCACCGGCGTCTTTGTCTGCCCGCCGCGCGAAGACGGCAAGTACCAGGAAGCCGCCCAGCCCGCAGCGGCCGACAGTGTCGAAGCGACCGACATCGGCCCCTTCGACCTGCTCGAAACGCGGCTGCTGATCGAACCCGAATGCGCCGCGCTGGCCGCGCAAAAGGCCTCGCCCGCGCAAATTGCCGCTATTCGCGCCGCGCACGACGGCATGTCGCTGACCGAATCGCCCAGCGTGCACGACCGCGCGTTCCATAGCGCCATTGGCGCGGCTTGCGGCAACGCCGCGCTGGCCGCCGCCATTTCGCACATCTGGCACTTGAGCACATTGAGCCCGGTGTTTCACCGGCTGGAAGAACACTTCGTGACCACCAAGGTGTGGAGCGAAGCGCAGAAAGAACACGAACGCATCCTCGCGGCCATCGTCGACCGCGATCCCATCCGCGCCCGCCACGCCATGCACGACCACCTGGTCGGCATCCTGGCGCGCTTGCGCGAAGACTTCGGCAACGTTGGGATTCGATGATTTGATGACCCGCTAACGTCAACGGCCTGACGCCCAGGCCGCCCCCCTTACCGACCGTGTGCATGCACCGCCGGCGCGAAAAGCGCTGCTTGCGGCAAGGGGATCGGCTTGTCTGTTGAAACGCGAATTTGCAAGACCGTGCAAGACCCGCAAGACCAGTAAATCCAGCAAGACCCGTACTACCCGTAGTCCAAATACTTAAAACATATCAAGGTGAAAACATGCAGCTGACCCGTACCGTGAAGCTAGTGAGCGCGGCGCTATTGGCGCTAGGCGCCCATGCCGCCCAGGCCAACAAGGCTGACAACTCCCTCAACATCGCCTTCGACGCGGCGCCCGCCACGCTGGACGCGTACAAGGAATCGGACCGTCCCGGCCTGGCGCTGGCGCGCATGGTCTTCTCGGGGCTGCTGCAAAAGAATCAGGACACGGGCGAGTTCGGCCCGGCCATCGCCACGGGCTACAAGTTCGTGGACGACACCACCATTGAACTGCCCATCCGCCGCGATGTGAAGTTTCACGACGGTTCGCTGCTGACCATCGACGACGTGCTGTACACGTTGAACCTGGTGTCGTCCGACGCCTTCAAGGCGCGCTTCCAGAACCAGGTGGCGTGGATTGCCAAAGCGGAAAAAGTCGGCGACGACACCGTGCGCATCAAGATGAAGACGCCCTACCCGCTGGCGCTGGAAATGCTGTCGGAAAACCTGCCGATCTACCCGCGCAAGTACTACGAAGCCAATCAGTCCGATATGGGCGCCAAGCCCATTGGCACCGGCCCCTACCGCCTGACCGACAGCCAGCCCGGCAGCCGCTACGTGTACGAACGCTTTGACGGCTACTTCGGCGCCAAGCCCGCCGTGCAAAAGCTGGTGGTGCGCGTGCTGCCCGATGCCAATACGCAATACGCCGAACTGCTGTCCGGCGGCCTGGACTGGATCTGGCGCGTGCCGCCGGACGTGGCCAAGCGCATGGAGAAGACGCCGTCCGTCACGGTGAAAAGCAGCAGCATCATGCGCATCAGCTATATCTCGCTGAACCCGCGCATGGACGACGGCAAGTCGCCGCTGGCCAAGCAGGAAGTGCGCCAGGCCATCAACTACGCCATCGACCGCGAAGCCATCCGCCGCGCGCTCGTTGGCGGCGCGTCCAAGGTCATCAACGCGGCCTGCAACCCGGCCCAATTCGGTTGCTCGGCCGACGTGCAAACCTACAAGTTCGACCCCGCCCGCGCCAAGCAATTGCTGGCGTCGGCCGGCTACCCCCACGGCATCACGCTGGATCTGGTGATCTCGGCGCCGCCGCGCAGCATTCTGGATGCGGCCGCCGCGCAAATGGCGCAAGCCGGCATCAAGGTGAACCTGGTTGAACAGCAATACGGCACCGCCATGACCAACTGGCGCGACGGCAAGATCGCCATGCTGTCGTCCAACTGGGGCTCGTACGGCATTGCCGATGCGGCGCTGTCCACCAGCAACTTCTTCCGCGGCGGCCCGGACGATCAGGCCCGCAACCCGGAAGTCATCAAGTTGCTGGAAGCGGCCGATACGTCGGTCGACCGCGACCTGCGCGCGAAGAACTACGCCGCCGCGCAGAAGATCGTGGCCGAGCAGGCGTACTGGGTGCCGCTGTGGAACCACTCGCTGAACGCCGTGCAGGCCAAGGACCTGAATTTCTCGGTGGACGGCGACGAATTCCCGCGCTTCTACAAGGCCACCTGGAACTGATCCGGGCGGCAAACGCACCAGCCGCTGTGCCAGTCTGGTCCGGGCGCCGAACGCGCCCGGGCGGGACGGCGCGCGCCGGTGCCCGCCGACAAAGGTTGACCCATGATGACATTCCTGTTTCGCCGATTGCTGGTCGCCGCCTTGCTGGTGGTGTTCGTGTCGCTGATCAGCTTTTCGCTGGTGTTCGCATCCGGCAACCCGGCCGCGCGCCTGGCCGGTGAAGGCAGCGCGGCGGACGCCGCCCGGCTGTCGCAGCAGCACGGCTTTGACGACCCGATCCTGGTGCAGTACGGCCGCTGGCTGACGGGCGTGGTCCGTGGCGACTTTGGCGACAGCCTGTACTTCAGCCGCCCGGTGGCCGAATTGCTGGGCCAGCATTTCCCCGCCACCGCCAAGCTGGGTCTGGCGGCCATGGCCTTTGCGTTGCTGCTGGCCATTCCGCTGGGCGTGCTGGCGGGCTTGCGCAAAGGCTCGCTGATTGATCGCGCCACCATGCTGTTGTCGGCCTGCGCGCAAGCGATGCCGCCGTTCTGTCTGGCGTTTCTCTTGATCATCGTGTTCAGCGTGAACCACCAGTGGCTGCCCGCCTCGGGCTTTGACACCTGGAAGCACTACGTGATGCCGGTCGTCGCCTTAGGGTTGTTCGCCATGCCCGCGATGCTGCGCCTGATGAAATCCGAAATGGAAACCGTGCTGGCCACCGACTACATCCGCACCGCCCGCGCCATGGGCCTGGGCGGCGCCAGCGTGGTGCTGAAGTACGCGCTGCGCAACGCGTTGCGGCCGCTGGTGTCGCTGGCGGCGGCGCAGATGGGCACCTTGCTGGCTGGCTCCGTCGTCATCGAAACCGTGTTCGCCATCAATGGCGCCGGGCTGCTGGCCTGGACGTCCATCCTGCGCGGCGACTTCCCCACGATGCAGGCGCTGATCCTGATCTTTGCGCTGATCTACATCGTCCTCACCCTGGTTGCCGACCTGATCAACGGTTGGCTGGACCCCCGTGTGCGAGCCGCCTCATGAGCACCGCTATCGCTTCTTCCCCCTCTTCTGCCGCTCCGCGCGGCGACCGCCTGGCGCGCGCCGGCCGCCGCTTGGGGTTCATCGTGCTGGGCCTGCTGGTGCTGGCCGGCCTGATCGGCCCTTACCTGATTGCGCACGACCCATATTCGCAAGACCTGCTCGCGCGATTGCAGGAACCCGTATGGGCCGAAGGCGGCGACTGGAACCACATTCTTGGCACCGACCAACTGGGCCGCGACGTGCTGGCGCGCGCGCTGTACGGCGTGCGTGTGTCGGCGCTGATCGGCCTGTCGGTTGCGCTGATGGGCGGATTGATTGGCACCACGTTGGGCGTCATCGCCGGCTACTTCGGCGGCGCGGTCGACCGCGTCGTGTCGTTCTTGATTACCGCGCGTCTGGCGCTGCCGATCATCCTGGTGGCGCTGGCCGTGGTGTCGGTGGTAGGCGCATCGCTGACGGTGGTCGTGCTGGTGCTGGGCCTGCTGCTGTGGGAACGCTACGCGCTGGTTGCGCGCACCATGGCGGCCAGCCTGCGCAACGCCGAATTCGTCACGGCGTCGCGGCTGCAAGGCTGCACGCATTTGCAAATCATCTGGCGCGACATCCTGCCGAACCTGGTGGGTAACCTGCTCATCATCGGCACGGTGGATGCCGCCATGGCCATCACGCTGGAAGCCTCGCTGTCATTCCTGGGCCTGGGCGTGCCGGCGCCGATGCCATCGCTGGGCCTGATGATTGCCGAGGGCAAGGAAAACATGCTGTTCCAGCCGTCGCTGGTCGTCATCCCCAGCATCGTGCTGTTCGTGCTGGTGCTGTGCGTGAACCGGGCGGGCGAAACGCTGCGCGCCATCCAGATGAAAAAGGGTTGACGCCATGACCGCCACCACCACCGCCATCACCCACCCCCTGTTGCGCGTTGAAAACCTGCACATCGACATCCACACCCCCACGCACACCAAGCATGTGGTGCGCGCGGTGGACTTCAGCCTGGAACGCGGCAAGACGCTGTGCATCGTGGGCGAATCGGGCTGCGGGAAGTCGCTGACGGCGCTGGCGCTGCTTGACCTGCTGCCCGCCGCCGCGCGCCGCCGCATGACGCGACTGGAGTTCGCCGGGCAGGATCTGGCCGCGCTAACCCCGCGCCAACTGGCCGAGCTGCGCGGCGCGCGTATCGCGATGATCTTCCAGGACCCGATGACGTCCTTGAACCCCGTGTTTCAGATTGGCACGCAGCTGATCGACGTGATGCGCCGCCACAAGCGTGTGAGCCGTCGTGCCGCCGCCGAGCGCGCCGAATACCTGCTGCGCCGCGTTGGCATCACGAACCCTGCCGAACGCATGCGCCAGTATCCGTTTGAATTGTCGGGCGGCCTGCGCCAGCGCGTAATGATCGCCATGGCGCTGATGTGCGGGCCCGAACTGCTGATTGCCGACGAACCCACCACCGCACTGGACGTCACCGTGCAGGCCGAACTGCTGGACCTGCTGCGCGACATCCAGGCGGAGTTCGGGCTGGGCATGGTGTTCATCTCGCACGACATGGGGCTGGTGGCGCGCATTGCCGACCACGTCATCGTCATGTACGCGGGCGACATCGTCGAAGGCGGCAGCGTGGCCGAGGTGCTGGCGCATCCCCGCCACCCTTACACCGCCATGCTGCTGAACTGCATTCCCCAACCCGGCCGCACTGCGCCGCGCACCGACCTGCCCACCATTGCCGGCGCCGTGCCGTCGCTGGACACCGCCATCCGCGGCTGCGCGTTCCGCGAACGCTGCCCGGTGGCCGAAGCCCGCTGCGCGCAGCCGTTCCCGGCGCGCGCGCAGGGCGAACACCGCTGCCTGTGCGTGAAACCCGGCGCGCTGCGCCTTGGAGCCCCGGCATGAACGCCCCCACCCTGTCCGCCAGCATCCGGCTGAACGCGCTGTCCTTTCAATACGGCCGCGCCAGCTTGTTCTCGCGCCGCCCGGCCCCGCGCATCCTGCACGATATCGACCTGCATGTGCCTGCGGGCCAGACCATCGGGCTGGTCGGCGAATCCGGCAGCGGCAAATCCACCATCGCCAAGCTGATGCTCGGGCTGCTGGCGCCCACGCAGGGCGAAGCGTTGCTGGACGGCCAGCCGCTTGCGGCCATGCCTGCGCGCGCCCGCGCCCGCCGCATCCAGATGGTGTTCCAGGACCCGTACTCGTCGCTGAACCCGCGCCGCACCATCAACGAAATCCTGACCGCGCCGCTGCGCGTGCATGGCATGGGCAACGCCGCGTCGCAAGCCGCGGCCGTGCGCCGCATGATGGACGCCGTGGGTCTGGTGCCTGCCTTCGCCACCCGCTATCCGCGCGAACTGTCTGGCGGGCAACGCCAGCGCGTGGCGATTGCGCGCGCGCTGATGCTGGAACCGCAGCTACTGATCTGCGACGAACCGACCTCTGCGCTGGACGTGTCCGTGCAGGCGCAGATCCTGAACCTGCTGATGGAACTGCAACGCGATCGCGGCCTGGGCTATCTGTTCATCAGCCACAACCTGGCGGTGGTGCAGCACATTGCCGATGACATCGTGGTGCTGCAAGGCGGCCGCATCGTCGAGCGCGGCGCGGCGGATCAGGTCTATTTTTCGCCTGTCCATCCGTATACGCGGCAACTGATCGGCGCCACGCTGGCCGTGCCGCAAGCGCAGGAGCTGGCTGCATGACGACCGTCACGACAAAGACAGCCGCGCCGCACTTCCTGCTGGTTGGCAACGACGAAAAAGTCACCTGGGACGACGGCCACATCCGCTTTCTGCCGCCCGGCCACGACACGCTTAGCCTGTTCGACGCCGCCGCCAACCCGGCCGCACCCGACTTGGTCGCGACGATCCCCCTGCCCAACTCGCTGTTCGGCCCGCCCGTGAATCTGGCGGTGACGCCGGACCAGCGTCTGGCGCTCGTCGCCGATTCCATGGCGTGGCCCGCGCGCGCTGACGGCACAGGCTGGCAGCCCACGCCCGGCCGAGACCTGTACGTGGTGGACCTGACCGCAACGCCGCCCGCCATTGTGCAGACGCTGCAAGTGGGCTTGCAGCCGTCGGGCCTGTCGATCAACCGCGCAGGCACGCTGGCGCTGGTGGCGAACAAGGCGGGCAAGTCGGTGTCGGTGTTGACGATCAGCCATGGCCGCGTTGAGGTCTGCGGTGAAGTCGACCTGGGCACGGCGGTGGTCGCCGTGTCATTCGCGGCCGATGGCCGCCGCGCCTTTGCCGTCAAGACGGATACGCATCGGCTCGCCGTGCTGCACATCGATGAAAGCGGCCCCACGCCGCGCGTCACGCACGACCCCGCCGAAGACCTGACAACCGGCCTGGTGCCCTTCAACCTGGTGGTGTCGCCCGACGGCGCCCTGGCGCTGGTGGTGGACATGGGCAGCCCCACGGCGTCCGACGGCCACGCGGATTCGATCAGCGTGGTGGATCTTCTGGCGACGCCGCCGCGCGTGATCGACCGCGTGATGGTGGAAGACGGCCCCGAGGGCATCGCCATCAGCCCCGACGGCCGCCACGCCGCGGTCGCCATCGTGCAGGGCTCGAACAACCCTTCTTCCGAATGGTTCCATCACCCCCATGGCCAGATCGTGCTGCTGCGCATCGACGGCAAGCGCGTGACGCGCGCGGGCGCCATCGGCGTTGGCGCCTTGCCCGAAGGCATCGCGTTCAGCCCCGACAGCCGCTATCTGTACGTGGGCAATTTCCTTGACGCAACCCTGCAGGTGCTGGCCGTGGGAGACAACGGCCTGACCGATACCGGCACGCGCATCCCGCTACCCGGCCACCCCGCTTCCATGCGGGCGCAATCCTACTGAGCGGGGCCGCACCCCGCCAATGACCGCTATTCCACCTTCCCCTTTTTGCATCTGGAGTTACCTCATGATCCACGCCCCCAAAACCTTCCGCGCCCTGATCGGCGGCGCGTTTGTTGCCATGGCCGGCCTTGCGCCGCTGTCGGCCCATGCCCTGGACATCAAGCTGGGCCACGTGCTGGCGCCCAGCCATAGCTGGAACAAGGCCGCCGAAGGCTTCGCCGCCGAAGTCAAAGAAAAAACCGCCGGCCGCGTCAACTTCGTGCTGTTCCCCAGCGGCCAGCTGGGCAATGAAAAGACCATGCTGGAAGGCTTGCAGATTGGCAGCCAGGGCGCGGCCATCATCGGCTCGGGTTCGTTGCAGCCCATCGAACCCAAGTTCGGCGTGGTGGAACTGCCGTACACGTGGTCGTCGTCCGCACAGGCCTACAAGGCCTATGACGGCGAGCTGGGCGAGGCGCTGGCCAAGCTGGCCGACAAAAAGAACCTGACCATCATTTCGTGGTGGGAAAACGGCTTCCGCCATGTGACCAACAACCGTGGTGCGGTTGCCAAGCCCGCCGACCTGACCGGACTGAAGACCCGCGTCACGCCGGACAAGATGCGCCTGGACACCTTCACCGCGCTGGGCGCCAACCCGGCCCCGCTGGCCTTTGGCGAGCTGTACTCCGCGCTGCAACAGAAGGTGTTCGACGCGCAAGAGAACCCGCTGTCCATCATCTACACGTCGTCGTTCTTTGAAGTGCAGAAGTATCTGTCGCTTACCGGCCACGTCTGGGGCCCGGCCAACCTGATCATCTCCAAGCCGGTCTGGAACCGCATTTCGGCCGATGACAAGAAGGTGGTGCAAGCCGCCGCCGACAAGTGGCGCGACGCCCAGCGCAAGATGATCACCGATGGCGACCAGCAATTCGTGGCCCAGCTGAAAGAGAAAGGCATGCAGGTCAACGAGGTCGACAAGACCGCCTTCGCCGCCGCCGTGCAGCCGGTGTGGAAGACCTATTCGGTCACCTACGGCCCCGAGCTGATGGCGATTGTGCAGAAGTACCGCGAGGCCCAGTAATGCTCAACCGACTGTCCGCCATTCTGTCGGGCATCAGCAAGGCCTTCGCCGCCGTGGCGGTGGCCTTGCTGGCGATCCTGATTTCTTACGTGGTGTTCGCCCGCTTCGTCACGCACACCACGCCGCATTGGGCCGAGGAATTGCCGCGGCTGGTGCTGGTGTGGTCGGCCTTCATTGGCGGCGTGGCGTGCAGCCATGACCGCTCTCACCTCATGGCCGGCCTCTTGCCCTTCTTCGTGCGCAGCCCGCGCGTGCTGAACGCGGTGGAACGCGTGAACCAGGCGTTGATCATCGTCGGCCTGGCGGCCTTGGGTTATGCCGGCTGGCAACTGGCCGACCTGACCATGGACCAGACGCTGCCCGCGCTGGACGTGTCTGCCGGCACGGTCTATCTGGCGCTGCCGTTTGCGTGCGCGATCACCATCGTCGTGCATGTGGCGCAGCTGTTCTCACCCGCCCCCGCCGTGGCAAAGGATTAACAAGATGTCTTCGGGTGCTCTCTTTCTGATGGGCGTGTTCACGATCACGGTGCTGATCGACATGCCTATCGCCTTTGGCCTGGTGTTGTCGTGCCTGGCGTATCTGGCGGTCTATGACTCCGCGCCAATGATGGTGGCGGCGCAGCAGTACGTGGTGGGGCTGGACAGCTTCACGCTGCTGGCGATTCCGCTGTTCATCCTGGCCGCGCAATTGATGAACGGCGCGGGCCTGACCCAGCGCATCGTGCGCCTGTGCGCCGCCATTGTGGGCGACATCAAGGGCGGCCTGGCCGTGGTGGCCGTGCTGGCCTGCCTGATGTTCGGCGCGTTGTCGGGCTCGGGCGTGGCGGATGTGGTCGCCATCGGCAGCCTGCTGCTGCCCGCCATGGCGCGCAGCGGTTACGACAAGGGCTTTTCGTGCGCGCTGGTGGGCAGCGCGGGCGCCACGTCCACCATCATTCCGCCCAGCATCGTGCTGATCGTGTACGGCACCATCACCGACACGTCGGTGGGCAAGCTGTTCGTGGCCGGCATCATCCCCGGCATTTTGCTGGGCCTGTCGCTGATTGGCGTGGCCATCTGGCAATCGCGCAAGCACAACTGGGCCGGCGGCCAGCCGTTCTCGTGGGGCGAACTGCGCGCCGCCGCCATCGACGCGCTGCCCGCGCTGATGGTGCCCGTGCTGATCATCGGCGGCATCCGCTTTGGCATCTTCACCGCCACCGAAGCCGCCTCCAGCGCCATCGTCTACGCTTTGCTGATCGGCTTCTTCTGGTATCGCACGCTAAGCCTGAAATCGCTGTGGGACAACCTGAAGTCCACCGGCGAAAGCAGCGCGTCCATCCTGCTGATCATCGGCGCATCGGGCCTGTTCGCCTGGGTGCTGGTGGCCGAACAGGTGCCGCAGGCGCTGTCCACCTTGCTCGTCGAGTGGACCGACAGCAAAACGGCCGTGTTGCTGGTGCTGACCGTGGTGTTGCTGCTGCTGGGCACGTTCATGGAAGCCATTCCCGTCATCATCATCGTGGCGCCCGTCGTGATGCCGGTGCTGGCACACTACAACATCGACCCGGTGCATTTCGGCATTCTGCTGTCCATCAACATGGCCATCGGCGCCAATACGCCGCCGGTCGGGGTGGACTTGATGGCCGCTTGCAAGATTGGCGGCATCAACATGATGCAGACGCTGCGCCCGCTGTCGTGGATGATGCTGGCCATGACCGCCGTGATGTTGCTGCTGACCTTTGTTCCTGAACTGGTGCTGTTCCTGCCGAGGCATGTGCAATGACCCACACTTCAACGTTTCGCCGTCCCCCCGCGCTGCGGCGCAGCTGGATGTTCGTGCCGGGCATGGACGCGGCTGCGCAGGCCGCGGGCCTGGCCAGCGGCACGGACGCGCTGGTGGCCGACCTGGAAGAGTTCACCGCGCCCGTCGAACGGCCGGCCGCCCGCCCGCGCATCGCCGCGCTGTTCGCCACCTGCCGTGCGCAGGGCGTGGTGGCGGCTGTGCGCATCAACAAGCTGGAAGACGATGGCCTGGCTGACCTGCGCGGTGTGATGCCCGGCGCGCCGGATGCGGTATTTCTGCCGCACGCCGAAAGCGCCGCGCAGATCGTGGCGCTGGACGCGGCCATCAGCGCGCTCGAATCCGAACTCGGGTTGCCCGCCGGCAGCACCGAAATCGTGCCTACGCTGGAATCGGCGCTGGGGCTGGTGCGCGCCTATGACATCCTGACCGCCAGCCCGCGCGTGTCCGCCTGCCTGCTGGCCGCCGAAGACCTGACGGCCAGCCTGGGTGCCGAGCGCGGCAAGGACGGCATTGAACTGCACGCCGTGCGCGCCCGCTTCCTGGTGGACTGCACCGCCGCCGGCTGCGTGCCGATCGACTGCCCGTTCAACTACCGCGACCTGCCCGCGCTGGAAACCGACCTGCGCTGGGCGCGCCGCCTGGGCCTGAAGTCCAAATGCGCCACGGTGGCCGAGCAGGTGCCGCTGATTCACGCGGTATTCACGCCGTCCGCCGACGACGTGGACGCGGCACGCGACCGCGTGGCCCGCTTCGAGGCCCAGCGCGCCGGCCGCCACGACGCCGAACGCATCGATCCCCCCACTTACAACACCGCGCGCCGCTTGCTGGCGCGCCACGACCAATTCGAACGATGGGCCGCCGAGCGCCGCGCGCAGGCCGTCCCGCAACAAGGAGACTCCGCATGACGTCAGCCGCAATTCCCGAACGCAATGGCGGTCAGATCCTGATGCAGCAATTGCGCATCCATGGCGCGCGCCGCGTGTTCATGATTCCCGGTGAAAGCTATCTGCCCTGCATCGATGCGTTAAACGAGCACACCGACGCCATCGAGCCCATCGTTTGCCGTCAGGAAAGCGGCGCGGCCTATATGGCCGAGGCCTATGGCAAGCTGACGGGCGAGCCCGGCATCTGCTTCGTCACGCGTGGCCCCGGCGCCACCAACGCCAGCATCGGCGTGCACACCGCGTACCAGGATTCCACGCCGATGATCCTGTTCGTGGGCCAGGTCGGCAACGACTTCATGGAGCGCGAAGCCTTCCAGGAAATCGATTACCGCCGCATGTTCGGCCAGATGGCCAAGTGGGTGGCGCAGATCGATCGCACCGACCGCATCCCCGAATTCATTTCGCGCGCCTTTGCTGTCGCCACCAGCGGCCGGCCCGGCCCGGTGGTGCTGGCGCTGCCGGAAGACACGCTGTGGGGCACCGCCCGCGTGGCGGACCTGCCGCGTTACCCGCGCGTGCACAGCCACCCCGGCGCGGCCGACCTTGCGCGCATGACGCAGTTGCTGAACGCCGCCGAACGCCCCTTCCTGCTGCTGGGCGGCAATGGCTGGCATCAAACCGCCATCGACCAGATCGCCGGCTTCGCCGAACGCTTCGAGCTGCCGGTCGGCACCGCCTGGCGCCGGCTGGAATGTTTCGACCAGCGCCATCCCAACGCCGCGGGCCACGTCGGCTGGGCCATGACGCCCGCCTTGCGCCAGCGCCTGCGTGACGCCGACCTCGTCCTGGCCGTAGGCACGCGTCTGGGCGAAGCCACGACCGAAGGCTATACCGTCATTGAAAGCCCGCTGCCGCGCCAAAAGTTGATTCACGTCTACCCGGACGCCGCCGAACTGGGCCGCGTGTTCTCGCCCACGCAGGCCATTGTGGCCGACGTGGCCAGCTTCGCCGCCAGCGTGGCTGACCTGGCGCCCGGCCACGCCACGCCCCGTGCCGAAGCCGTTCGCGCCGCCCATCAGGAACTGGCCGACAGCTTGACGCCGCTGCCCTCGCCCGGCCCCATGAGTCTGGACGCGGCCGCCGCCTATGTCGACGCGCACGTGCCTGCGGACGCCTGCATCACCGTGGGTGCGGGCAACTACGCGCTGTACCCGCACCGCTACCGCCGCTACACCGGCCCCGGCACAAGCCTGACGCCCACGGTGGGTTCGATGGGCTACGGCCTGCCCGCCGCCATTTCCGCCAAGCTGGAAGACCGCGCGCGCACGGTAGTCTGCTACGCAGGCGACGGCTGCTTCCAGATGAACATGCAGGAGCTCGGCGTGGCGTTGCAGTACAAGCTGGGTGTCGTGGTGCTGGTGTTCAACAACGGCATCTGGGGCACGATCCGCGCGCACCAGGAACGCGAGTTCCCCGCACGCACCATCGCGTTGGGTTTTGAGAACCCCGACTTCACGCAAATCATTCGCGGCTACGGCGGCTATGGCGAAGCCGTGGAAAGCACCGACGCGTTCGGCCCCGCCTTTGAACGCGCGCTGGCGTATGCCAATGAAAACAGCCTGCCCGCGCTGCTGGAAATCCGCTACGACGCCAACGGCATCGCGCCGGGCGAAACCCTGATGGGCATCCGCGAAGCCGCGCAGGCGCGCATCGCCCGCAATGACAAACCCGGCCACTGACAGGACCCCACGCCATGACAACGACGATTTCAATCAACGGACAGCGGCTGTGGCAGTCGCTGATGGATCTGGCGCAAATCGGCGCCACCCCCAAGGGCGGCAACTGCCGGTTGGCGCTGACCGCGCTGGACGGCCAGGGCCGCGATCTGGTCACCGGCTGGATGCGCGATGCCGGCATGACGCTGCGGGTGGATCAGGTGGGCAACATCTTCGCCCGCCGCGCCGGCCGCAACAATGACCTGCCGCCCGTCATGACCGGCAGCCATATCGACACCCAGCCCACCGGCGGCAAGTTCGACGGCTGCTACGGCGTACTGGCGGGCCTGGAAGTCATGCGCAGCCTGAACGACCACGGCGTCGTCACCGAGGCGCCGCTGGAAGTGGCCATCTGGACGAACGAGGAAGGCTCGCGCTTTCTGCCCGTGATGATGGGCTCCGGCGTGTTCGCCGGCAAATTCCCGCTGGAAGTGGCGCTGAACGCGCGCGACCACGACGGCAAATCGGTGGCCGACGAGCTGGCCGCCATCGGCTATGCCGGCGCCGACCCGGTCGGCGGCCGCCCGGTAGGCGCGTACTTCGAAGCCCACATCGAGCAAGGCCCCATTCTTGAGCACGAAGAAAAAGTGGTCGGCGTGGTGACGGGTTCCTTGGGGGTGCGCTGGTACGACGTGGT
Source organism: Achromobacter sp. 01N37 (assembly GCF_056399725.1). Taxonomy (NCBI): domain Bacteria; kingdom Pseudomonadati; phylum Pseudomonadota; class Betaproteobacteria; order Burkholderiales; family Alcaligenaceae; genus Achromobacter; species Achromobacter sp. 01N37. The sequence continues at coordinate 12,764 of NZ_JBFTRX010000024.1, read as the reverse complement.
GGTCACCGGCATGGAAATGCATGCCGGCCCCACGCCGATGCCCATCCGCCGCGACGCGCTGTACGCCACCACCTTCCTGCTGCAATCGGTGATTGGCATCGCCAACGACAACCAGCCGCACGGCCGCGGCACGGTGGGCGAAATCCACGCCCACCCCGGCTCACGCAACGTCATCCCGGGCCAAGTGCGTTTTACCGTGGACCTGCGCCACGAAGACGAAGCCACGCTGACGCAGATGGACGCGCGCTGGCTGGCGGCCTGCACGGAAGTCGCCGAACGTCACGGCGTCACTGTGGACGTGAAGCAGGTGCAGTACTTCCCGCCCACGCCGTTTGACACGGACCTGGTCGGCAAGGTGCGCGACGGCGCCACCCGCCGGGGTCTGGCCGCGATGGACATCGTGACGGGCGCCGGCCACGACGCCGTCTACATGGCCAGCGTCACGCCCACCGCCATGATCTTCGTGCCGTGCAAAGACGGCGTGAGCCACAACGAAATCGAAGACGCCAAACCGGCGGACCTGGAAGCTGGCTGCAACGTGCTGCTGGACGCCATGGTCGCGCGCGCCAACCACTTGGGAGCCCCCGCATGAGCCAACACGATTCCGCCTATTGGCACGCCCGTGCCGCCGCCCTGGCCTTCAACGGCCAGGCCTATATCGACGGCGCCTATTGCCACGCGGCCGATGGCGCCACCTTTCCCGCGTCCAGCCCCATCGACGGCCGCAAGCTCGCCGACGTGGCGGCGTGCGGGCAGGCCGATGTGAACCGCGCCGTGGCCGCCGCCCGCCGCGCGTTTGAAGCCGGCGTCTGGAGCCAGCTGGCCCCGCGCGAACGCAAGGCGCGGCTGCTGCGTCTGGCCGCCCTGATCGACCAGCACACCGAGGAATTGGCGCTGCTGGAAACGCTGGACATGGGCAAGCCCATCCGCGACGCGCTGGCCTTTGACGTGCCAGAAACCGCCCGCTGCTACGCCTGGTACGCCGAAGCCATCGACAAGATCTACGACGAGATCGCGCCGACCGGCCCCGACGCGCTGGCCACGATCACCCGCGAACCGTTGGGCGTGGTGGCCGCCGTGGTGCCGTGGAACTACCCGCTGATGATGGCGGCCTGGAAAGTGGCGCCTGCGCTGGCCGCGGGCAACAGCGTCATCTTGAAGCCCGCCGAACAAGCGTCGCTGTCCGCCATCCGTCTGGCCGCGCTGGCCACCGAAGCGGGCATTCCCGCCGGTGTCTTCAACGTGGTGCCGGGCTTGGGCGCGGTGGCCGGGCAAGCGCTGGGCCTGCATCCGGACGTGGACTGCGTGGCCTTCACCGGGTCCACCGCCACGGGCAAGCGCTTCATGACGTATTCCGGCGAATCGAATCTGAAGCGCGTCTGGCTGGAATGCGGCGGCAAGTCGCCCCACATCGTGTTCGACGATTGCCCCGACCTGGACCGCGCTGCCCAAGCCGCAGCGCTTGCCATCTTCTCGAACCAGGGCGAAGTCTGCATCGCCGGCTCGCGCCTGTACGTGCAGGACGGCATCTACGACGCGTTCATGGACAAGGTCGCGACCTTTGCCGCCACGCTGCAACCCGGCGACCCGCTGGACCCGGCCACCGCCATGGGCGCGATGGTTGACGAACGCCAGATGCAAGGCGTGCTGGCTCGCATCGCGGCGGGCCAGGCCGACGGCGCCACGTTGCGCCTGGGCGGCAAGCAGGCCCGCAGCGCCACGGGCGGCTATTACATCGAGCCCACCATCTTCGACTGCGCCAGCCAAGACTCCGCGCTGGTGCGCGAAGAAATCTTCGGCCCGGTCCTGGCGGCGCAACGCTTCACCACCGAAGACGAAGCCATCGAACTGGCCAATGATTCGGTCTACGGCCTGGGCGCAGGGCTATGGACGGCCAACCTGTCGCGCGCGCATCGCTTGTCGCGCCGGCTGCGCGCGGGGCTGGTTTGGGTCAACTGCTATGCCGATGGCGACATCACCGTGCCGTTTGGCGGCGTGAAGCAGTCGGGCTCCGGCCGCGACAAGTCGCTGCATGCGCTGGACAAGTACTCGGACTTGAAGACGACCTGGATCAGTCTGACCGTCTGACGGTGTGATGCGATGCCACAAGGCGGACCTTGAACGTTCAAGGTCCGCCTTGCCATTTCGCGTGATCTGCTTGGCCGTTCAGGCCATTGAAGCCCGCCCGCCCTTGTGCCACCGTAGGCGGCATCGGGGCGGTTAGCAGCAATAAGAGAACCACCAGGAAAGAACCACCAAGAGGAGCCCGCCCCGATGCGGGCTGGCGCCAGCGCTGTCCCGCCATCAGAACAATGATTGGAGACAACACGATGCGCAATCCCTTACAGGCGCTGCTGCTGGCCGCGCCGCTTGCGGTGGCCTTGGCGAGCGCTGTGCAAGCGCAAACCGCAGCCCCAGCGCAACCGCAGGCCCAGGACTCGGCCTACCCCACCAAGCCCGTCACCATCCTGGTGGGCTTTCCGCCCGGCACCGCAACCGACACCGTCGCCCGCATGCTGGCCGAACGCTTGGCCCAACGCATGGGCCAACAGTTCATCGTTGAAAACAAGCCCGGCGCAGGCGGGTCCATCGCGGCGGGCCTGGGCGCGCGCGCCAAGCCCGACGGCTACACGCTGATGATCGGCGCGTCCGCCCCGCAAGCCATCAACCCCCACGTCTACCGCAACCTGAACTACGACGCGCGCACGGACTTTGCGCCCATCGGCCTGATCACGTGGCTGCCGTACCTGTTTGTCGTCAACCCCGACAACCCCGCCCACAACCTGAAGGAATTCCTGGCCGCCGCCAAGGCCAAGCCCGATCAGCTCACCTACGCCACCACGGGCATCGGCACCACCAGCCATCTGGTGACGTCGGTGTTGCTGTCCAAGGCGGGCGCCACGATGGTGCACGTGCCGTACAAGGGCAGCAGCCAGGCGCAGACTGACATTGTCGGCGGCCGCACCACCGCCACCTTCGATACGATGGTGTCGTCGCTGGCAATGGTGAAGTCGGGGCGCCTGAAGGCGCTGGCCGTCAGCACGCCAGAGCGCGTCGCCATGCTGCCCGACGTGCCGACTGTGGCCGAACAGGGCTACCCAGGCTTTGATATGGGCGCCTGGCTGGGCTTGATTGCCCCGGCCGGCATCCCGCCCGCCATCCAGACCCGGCTGTCGCGAGAGATGAATACCGTGCTGGCCGACGCCGCGGTCCGCGACAAGCTTGCCGACCTGGGCGCGCAGGTGCGCACCACGGCCACGCCCGCCGACTTCGGCGTCATGATGAAAAACGAATATGAATCGTGGGGCAATGTGGTCCGCGAATTCAATGTCAAAGCCACCGACTGAACAGGAAACGGCAACGATGCATGCATCCTCCGACATGAGCCCGCAAGAATGGGACACCCGCGTCCAATTGGCCGCCTGCTACCGATTGGTGTCGCACTTTGGCATGAGCGACCTGATCTACAACCACATCACCGCCCGCATCCCCGATACGGATGATCACCTGCTGATCAATCCCTACGGCATGATGTACGACGAAATCACGGCCTCCAATCTGGTCAAGATCGACCTTGCGGGAAACCTATTGGGTGAGTCGTCCACCGGCTACGGCATCAACGCAGCGGGCTATGTGATTCATAGCGCGGTGCACGGCGTGCGCCACGACGTGGGCTGCGTCATCCACACACATACGCGCGCGGGCATGGCGGTGTCGGCGCTTAAGTGCGGCCTGCTGCCGCTGACGCAAACCGCCATGCGCTTCGCCAAGATTCCGTATCACGACTACGAAAGTGTGGCTATCGACCTGGACGAACGCAGCCGCCTGGTGGCGGACCTGGGCGCGTCCGAAGCGATGATCCTGCGCAACCACGGCCTGCTGGCCGTGGGGCCGACCATTGCGCAGGCGTTCAACACGCTGTACTGGCTGGAGATGGCGTGCAAGGCGCAAGTCGATGCACTAAGCGCCAACCGCGAACTGTGCCTGCCGCCGCCGGAAGTGATTGAAAAGACGTGGCATCTATACCAGCCCACCACGCGCCGCCCGTTCGGTGAACTGGAATGGCCGGCGATGCTGCGGCTGATGGATCGCAAGGACCCGGGATACAAGCTGTGATGCGGTGATGCCGCGGACTTACACCAGGCCCGTGCGCGGCGCCAAGTCCACGCCCGCGTCATGACTCACGCCCTTGGGCAGAATCGCCGCCAAGCTGGTCCGCACTTCCACAAAGTACGGGCCGGCAGCCGCCAACCCGCGCGCGATGGCCGCGCTGACTTGATCGCTCTGCGTCACGGTTTCGCTTGCCATGCCAAACGCGCGCGCCATCATGGCGAAGTCCGGGCTGGACAGGTTCGTGCCCACATAGCGGCCCGGGTACGTGCGCGCCTGATGCAGCCGGATCGACCCATAGCAATTGTTGTTCGACACGATGAACAAAATGGGCAGCCCACGCTCGGCGGCGGCCGCCATCTCGTTACCCGTCATCATGAAGCCGCCGTCGCCCACCAGGCACACCACTTTGCGGTCGGGGTGCCGCAACTGCGTGGCGATGGCGGCGGGCGTGCCATAACCCATCGCCCCCGACTGCGACGCCATCAGCCGTTGCGGATACACGAACGGAAAATGCCGGTACACCGGCGCGGCAAAGGTGCCGGCATCCAGGCAGATCGCCACGTCATTGGGCGCCTGCTCCGTCAACGCGCGCACCACCTGCACAAACGGCACGCCGTCTTCCACTTGCGGGTTCGGCCACGCGGCCGTGCGCTGCTGAACGCTGCGCAACGATGCGGCCCAATCGTCACGGGCGTGGCCGTGTTCGCGCGCCGTCGTGGGCAACTGCGCCAGCGCGTGCGCCGTGGCCACCGGGTCCGCCACCAGCCCGACATCGGCGGCAAAGTGCTGGTTCACGATGTGCGGATCGTCATAACAGTGCACCAGCGCCTGCGACGGTTTCGGATAGCCGGGAAACGCATACCCCTGCGTTGTGATGTCGCCCAGCCGCGTGCCCAGCGCCAAAATCAGGTCGCTGGAATTGAAGGCATCGATTTGCGCGGTGGACGTGGCCAGGTCCAGATCCCCCGCGTACAAGGCGTGCGTATTCGGAAAGACGTCATGCTGGCGAAACGACACCACCACCGGAATCGTGTGCCGTTCGGCCAGCCGGCGCAGCGCATCGCGCCCATCCGGGCGATTGAACGCGCCGCCCGCAATGATCAGCGGCCGCCGCGCTTGCGCCAGCAGCGCCTGCACGCGCGCCAAGGTCACGGGCGCCGGTTGGGCGGGGCTGTCAGGCGCGGCCACCCAGCCCGGCTGCGGCACCGCCGCCTGCTGCACGTCTTCCGGCACCACCATCACCACCGGCCCCGGCGTGCCAGACGTGGCCACGCGTATCGCCTTGAACGCCGCCGCCGCCAGTTCCTCTGGCGTGGAGACCTCAACCACCCACTTGGCCATCGACCCAAACATCTTCTGGTAGTCGATCTCCTGGAAGGCCTCTTTGCGCACGTCCTTCTTTGGCACCTGGCCGATCAACAGAATCATCGGCACTGCATCCTGCTGCGCGGCATGCACGCCAATGGACGCATTCGTTGCCCCCGGCCCGCGCGACACCATGACCACGCCGGGCCGCCCCGTCAGCCGCGCATCGGCACCCGCCATGAACGCGGCGCCACTTTCATGGCGGCACGTCACCACATCCATCTGCGGAAAGTCGTACAACGCATCCAGCACGCCCAGATAGCTTTCACCCGGCACCAGGAAAACGCGGTCGACGCCGTTGGCGGAAAACACCTTCAGCAAGGCGTGGGCGGACGTGTTCGATTCGGCGGAAACAGTCATGGAGGGATCAGAAAATAAGGGTTGGCTCCCGGAAATTCTAGATTGGCAACCCGGGGCCAACTAGGCATACTCTGGCAATCAGATATACAAGAAACGCACACGAGAGACAGCGGCGCCCTCGCCCGCCACGGACCCGGGATGGACTTACGCAAGATCGAAAACCTGATCCACGTTGCCGATCAGGGCAGCTTTTCCAAGGCGGCCTCGGTGCTGGGCATTGCCCAATCGGCGCTGGGCCGGCAAGTCAGAAAGCTCGAAGACGAATGCGGCTGCGCGCTGCTCTACCGCAATGGGCGCGGCGTGTCGCTCACGCCCGATGGCGAAAAACTGCTTGAACGTTTGCGCCCCCTGCTGCGGCAGATGGACCACGTTGTCACCGAATTCCACAACGACCAGAAGTCGCCATCAGGCCAGGTCACGCTGGGCCTCACGCCCACGTTGTCGCACATGGTCGGCGCGCGGCTGGTGGCGGAAGTGTGGAAGCAGCACCCGCGTATCCAGCTCAACATCATCACGGGCTACAGCGGCTACGTGCTTGAATGGCTGACCAATGCCCGCGTCGACATCGCCGTGCTGCACGACGCGCGGCGCTCGCAACACATCGCAGTCGACCCGCTGGCCGAGCTGGACCTGGCGCTGGTGTCGCCCCCGCAAAACCTGTCGCCCGCCGCGCGTGCAATGCGCTCCATCCGTTTCGATCAACTGCGTGACCTGCCGCTGGTGCTGCCCACCCGCAACCACGGCCTGCGCCGCACACTGGAACACGCGGCCACGCAAGCAGACATGCCGCTGAACATCGCATTTGAAATGGACGCGCTTGAGCTGATGAAAGACCTCGTCGCAACCGGCATGGCCCACACCGTGCTGGGCCTGCCCGCCGTCGCCCGCGAAGTCGCAGCCGGCACGCTCGTCATCCGCCGCATCACCCACCCCGGCCTGTCCACCCGCCTGATGCTCGCCACGGCGGCCAGCCGGCCGACGACGCAGGCGGTGAAGATCGTGCAGGGTATGTTGCGGGACGTGCTGGGGGAAATGACAGCGGCGGAGCCGTATTGCGGGGGGATGCGGATGGTGGGCAAGTAAGTCCACCAACAGCGCTCCGCACGGTAAGAAACGGACGTTTGAGATCTATCTCACACACTTATCCGACTGTTCTTATTTACCAGCTCTGGCAGTTGCTTTTAAAAGTGGTCATCGCCAATTGATGCCACGGACGACCGCCAAGGTCCGTCCTCCCCAGAAGCACGCCATGTCTTCACTATCTGACGTCCTGTCCCTCACCATCCAGCGGATACTCGACGCTGCGTTCAACGCTCCAAGCCATACGATAGCGGCATGATGGACACCGCGTCCGATCAACCCGACTGGTCGCGTCAAGTGGTGAATGCACTGCCCGACATGTCCTGGGCCGCGCTGCCACAAGGTGCACGCCCTTGGCTTTGGCTAAGCGGAGCACACAGCGAAACGCTTGAACAAGACCTGCTGAAGATAACCAAGCGTTTTGACTATCGTTGGGTGTGGCGCGACACCCCCTGGGAATATGGTTCTCCAGACTATCGTGAGGGACCGTTGTTGGTGCCCCTTGACGAGCCGCTCTTCACCGTCGCGCTCGATCACTGGCTTCACCAGCACGCGGGATTGATCCTGCTAGGCCCCGATCATGAAGCCAGCCTCATCGCTCATCTTCAGCACTTGCACCAGCTGACGGGAGCTGATGGCTTTCCGGTCGGTTTCAGCCTCCATGCCGCGCGCCCCCTCGAAGAACTCTGTGAAGGGTTGCCAGCGGATCAACTATCAAAGCTGTTCGGCCCCATTCAGCGCTTTATCTGGTGCGCAGGTGATACGCAGTCGGGCGATTGGCTGTTTGCCGATGCCCCGGTATCCGCTCTGACTTCGTGGATAACGGAAGGCCCCATCGCGTTGACCGCGAACGATGAGGCTGCGCTTGGCCAAGCCAGCCTCGCGTGGTTCATGCGCGACTGTGCACGCGACTTTCGTCAACGCTTCCCGGCGTACGGCCGTCCGGAAAATGAATCCGTGCTCTGGCGGCATCTACACCTGTTCGCCCGTGAGGCTACCGATCAACTGGGGCTAGCCACAGAACGCGACGTTCGCCACTACATGGAACTGCGCTTTCGATATTCACAGGAGAGCTTTACCAAGGATGGGGCGTTGCGCGACATCTTGGTCAACCGACAGGTAAAGGGGAAACAGCGGTTGACTGACGCCGAAGCGCGGCTGGCGGCTCTAGCCCCCACCATGCCTTGAGGGAAGATGCATGACCACGACTTACAAAATCGCACTCGGCCCGGATCGTCCCAATGAGAAACAACTGGGTAAAGCTATCTCGCCACCACCGTGTCAGACGTGCATTCCTGTCTACCCATTACGCTACGGCGTCGCGGATAAGGCCCTGGATAAAGGCGTATTCCCCACACTGGGTACTGAGGGCTACCCCGCGCTCACCTCAGGCAAGGCCTACGGCCTGCGTGTGCTGCGTCCAGGCACCTACGTCTACCTCTGCTATTTCGAAAACGACCGCATGTGGACGCAGCACTATCAAGTTACCGAGGACGTACGATTTGCTCGTATCTGGTGGAGCCGTCCCGATGAAACCGACGCGACCCCGGGCCGGCAGGCTCGCCCCGACACCGTGGGCGCCCAGTCCTTCCTGCTAGCACCAGACAGCAAGACCGCAGAGAGCATCTACCTGATGGTAAGTGATACGTTGCTTACGCATCGCACGCTTTGGGATATCGAAACGAACAAGGACGGGCTGCGGGATACGCTGGCCGTCAAGATCAAGCCTGCGGGAGGTGCTGAGCAGAAGCACGCCTTCAATGCCGCGTTGCTTGGCAATGCCACCCCTGAGCTGGTTCCACCCGCGGTGTACGGCACTCCCATGCACTATGGCTGGAGCGAGATTCGGTTCTCAGCGGTAGTTCCAAACCACAACAACATCTTGGGCAATATGTACATCGAACTACGCCCACGTTTGGATATCACGCCTTTGGCGGTTGCGCTGCAAGATCCCATCGGAATGGCAAGTGAACTGCACTATCTCGTCACAGAGGCGGTAGCAAGGAAGACCAAGTATGCCGGGCAAAATGCGCACAAGTTGCAGAGCGGGATGCTCATTACCAACTATTTTGAGGCCATGAAGAAGCAGGCTGCCAGCTCCCCCGATTTGGCCAAGGCCCTGGCCAAGCAAAGAAATCTTGTGAACTATGCCGGCGCGACGTTGTTTCCCGATACCTACTCCAAGAAGATCAAGGAGTTTGAGAAAACCATCGCCACGGCGGTGAACGATTCCATCGCCTGGGTGCAGCTCATCGGCCAAGAGAAGCTGTTGGGCAAGGCGCTGAGTTGCTTTGATCTTGGCGTGATCCACAACGCACGCGACTATGAGAATGCCGTCTTCCAGTGCGTGGGCGGCTTGGTTCATACGAAGGACGGGGCGCAAGTCCTAGGCGACTTGATCGCCAAGCCCGCAGACAAGAGCCCCTATTGGCTCGCACTTGCCAATGGCAGCGAAATCCTGTTGGCCCGGTTGAAGTCCAGTGCCGGTTATATCGCCAAAAACATGTTCGACGTCATGGACAAGTTTTTGGAAGAGCATGTCATCACTCCCGCCACCAATGCGTTAATTGGATTGCTGCAGGTGTTACCGCAGGCAAAGCAAGCGGACGTACTGGTACGACGTCTGCGACACGTGATGGAGATCCGAGCCAACGCAACCATCGTTGTATACGACATAAGTTTGGTGGATTTGCAGCGCGCCGCCTATGAATTCCAAGGCTATCAAACGCTAGGTGCCGAGCGCTCGCAGGGCTGGAAAATTCCGTCTCCGAAAGTCAATCAGACTGACGTGCTTACTCGTGTTTTGGTGTACGACTGGGTCAAGGTTGGTGAGACCACATACCGAGAACTTGATGAGGTGCCGGCTGATCGGGCTGCGTTGCCTGCGCCTCGGGCTATACAGATGGAAGGGAATCCTTTCATCAATATGCTGAACCGGCTGCGAGGGCCTGGCGGGCATCTCTTCACTGGACTGGGGGGCTTTCTGGCGTTGACGGGGCTGAGCAATGCCTGGACGGATTTCAAGCAACTTAAAACATCTGCTGCCAATGCTGGCAGCTTAGGTGGGGCTATCAGTGCCGTAGTCGGGGCTGGTATAGAAATTGGCTCAACCGCTATTGCAATTGGCGCAGGGGGGCGCGGGAATACGGCCTTGGCGACAAGCATGAGAATCCATGCTTCAAAATGGGGGGTTGCCGTCTTCGGAGCAGGAGGGGCTGGACTCGCAGCCATTGCAGACTCAATAAGAGCAATCAGTGCATTTAGTGACAACAATCCGCAACAAGGAGGAATGCTGCTTGGCGCCGCCCTCGCTGGCGGCGCGCTGGCGGTCGCGACCTGGGCTGGCGGTTCGGCCGTAGCAGCAACTATTTCTGGGGGAGGGGCAGCCGTTGCGGTGCTTGGGCTCACTCCGTTGGGCTGGGCAGTTGTTGCAGGTGTCGCCGTCGTACTTGTCATTGGGTTTGCGTTCGGCGCGGATATGGCCAAACACGGTCCCGTGGAAATATGGCTCAAACATAGCGCTTGGGGAGTGGACAGTCGTCACTACACCAATCGCGAGGAGTTGGATGCCGTTCATAGTTTGTACTATCGCCCCAGGCTGACTCCTGAATGGGATCAATCCTTTGGGTATTCGGTGGGAACCCTTCGCATCAGTTGCCAGTTGCCCGGCATCAACGACATGCCTGGGGATAGATTTCAAACCAAGCTGGCCTTAACCCTCCGGGGCAACAAGCTTACGCAAGTCCACGGGCCTATTGCGTATGCCACGGGCACCAGCCCCATCGACTATCGACTTGAATACTTGGTCACTCCGTTAGGCGGTACCGGCAGAGAATGTGGCTGGGCGATTCAAATGCATGAGGACACCCAAGTGGCATTGGAGTATCTGTACTTTCCTGACCCTGAACAACAACCTGGGTTGGCATTGCTTCAACCCCACGCGCCGACGCCATTGGTGTTCACATCAAGTGGCTGGTTCACGAAGCCGATTGATTCAGCCAAGCTAGAACCCGTTGGAGCACCAAATAATGTCCGCGACTAAACGTCTACCAAACAGCCTGCGCTTTGGTGGAACGCCTCTGTATCGAAATCGGCTCACGGGAGAACCCCCTCAACCCGATGGGGTGCGACGGGTTAACGACCGATGTGTCGAACTTGAAACTTATGCAAACTTTACGCAAAGCGGAACAGCAAGTTTTATCGGCATGTCCATCATTGTGAGCATCGCTACATTTCTAGCTAGCTTGTTCGCTGTTGGACTAGCAAACGTTGATGTTGAGGTCATAGTAATTTTGGTCGCCTGGTCTCCAGCCTTGCCATGTATGGCCTTCATCTTTTACCTAGCCAGCGGTGCTCATCGGAGTCGTGGCGCCTTTATTCGCATTCACCGAGGCACCCGCAAACTCTACTTCATCTATCCGCGCCAGAAGCGTCTGCACATACTTGAGTGGGATCAACTGGAAGCCCTGGCAGGGTACGTTCCCATTGTGTCTGCAAGTGGCTATGCCAGCCGACACCCGCTGTACCTTTTTGGCGTGGACTACAACATGGACCCGCCGACCGAGATCTGTGCGGCATGCGGCAATCTCGGTCTATTTGACGGCGACCGTTCGGCCAAGGCCCTCTGGTCCTATTTGCAAGTCTTCATGGAACGAGGCCCAGAGGGCCTGCCCAAGCCCGCGCCGCTGCCACCACGACAAAGCCGCTGGCAAGAGACCCAACAACCCTACCGGGACTGGTATGCAGGCCTGCGCCGCCAACTGGCGAAGCCCTATGGAATGTTCATAGCCCCCCTCATCATTCCGCTCTGGCTGGGCTGGCTGCTCATCAACGCATTTCCGAACAGCGTCGAGGCCTTCATCCAGTACAACGTGCCGTACGCACAGTTCCCAAAGGAAATCGACAAGTTGTGCGGCTTTGACGAGAAGCGCAGACCGGTGATCCGCGTGAACGGGGAGCGCATTGAGCCATGAAGTACCGCCGTGGATAGGACAGACAATGTGATCAAGCGTCTGCCAAACAGCTCGCGCTTTGGTGGAACGCCTCTGTATCGAGATCGGCCCAAGGGAGAACCCCCTCAACCCGATGGGGTGCGACGGGTTAACGACCGATGTGTCGAGCTTGAAACCTATGCAAATTACACGCATAGCGGAGCCGTTGGGTACATTGGCATGTCCATCCTCATTTTCGTCATTGTCTTTGTATTGGGCGTATTAGCCATCGGCCCCGCAACCATTGAGGCTGATACAGTCTTTGGTATGCTCACAGGGCTGCCAGTATCGACGGGTATGGCCTTCATTTTTTACATAGCCAGCGGTGCTCATCGGAGCCGTGGCGCCTTTATTCGTATCCACCGAGGCACCCGCAAACTCTACTTCATCTATCCGCGCCAGAAGCGTCTGCACATACTTGACTGGGATCAACTGGAAGCCCTGGCAGGGTACGTTCCCATTGTGTCTGCAAGTGGCTATGCGAGCCGGCATCCGCTGTATCTCATCGGGGTGGACTACAGCATGGAACCGCCGACAGAAATCTGTGCGGCATGCGGCAATCTCGGTCTATTTGATGGAGACCGTTCGGCCAAGACCCTCTGGTCCTATTTGCAAGTCTTCATGGAACGAGGCCCAGCGGGCCTGCCCAAGCCCCCGCCGCTGCCACCACGACAGAGCCGCTGGCAAGAGACCCAACAACCCTACCGAGACTGGTATGCAGGTCTGCGTCGTACGCTGGCGAAGCCCTACGGCATGTTCAAGGCACCCCTCACCATTCCGCTCTCGTTTGGTTGGCTGCTCATTAATGCATTTCCAGACAGCGTTGAGGCCTTTATCCAGTACAACGTGCCGTAC
>NZ_JBFTRX010000023.1:0-71564 GCF_056399725.1 Achromobacter sp. 01N37 | reverse complement strand
TTCATAGACCACGCCTTCGATGTCCGTCACCCAGATGTTTTCCAGCGGCAGACCCAGGTCCACCATCAGGTCCAGGCAAGCCAAGGCAGCGGCGCCCGCGCCCGAGGTCACAACCTTGACCTTCTTGATGTCTTTACCCACGACCTTCAGGCCGTTGATGAAGGCCGCCGACACGGTAATGGCGGTGCCGTGCTGGTCATCGTGGAAAACCGGGATCTTCATGCGTTCACGGAGCTTGCGCTCAACGGTGAAGCATTCGGGTGCCTTGATGTCTTCCAGGTTGATGCCGCCGAACGTGGCTTCCAGGCCGGCGATGATCTCGACCAGCTTGTCCGGATCGGTTTCGTTGATTTCGATGTCAAAAACATCCAGGCCGGCGAACTTCTTGAACAGCACCGCCTTGCCTTCCATGACGGGCTTGGACGCCAGCGCCCCGATATTGCCCAAACCCAGCACGGCCGTGCCGTTGGTGATCACGCCCACCAGGTTGCCGCGCGCCGTGTAGCGGTAGACATTGGACGGGTCCGCCACGATCTCTTCGCAGGCAGACGCCACGCCGGGCGAATACGCCAGCGCCAGGTCGCGCTGGTTGACGAGCGGCTTGGAGGCCACCACCGAAATCTTCCCCGGGGTGGGGAACTCGTGATAGTCCAGGGCTGCCTGGCGGTCGGATTGCGTGTTCATGGGGGCTTGTGCCTCGCTGTCTTGAAATATGGAAAAATTCTAGGCTCCAAGACATAAGGTGATCATTCGGATTTAATATCGTCCCATTACCCTAACCTTATGATCTGTCTATGACAGCCTTTGACCCGGATGCCGTCATCCGGAAACTGACCTCGCGCCTGAAGATGCGCCACCTGATGCTGCTCCTGCAAATCGAGCAGCATGGGTCGCTGACCCGGGTGGCGGAACATATGGCCACCAGCCAGCCCGCCGTGACGAACGCCCTGGCCGAACTGGAAAGCATGTTCGATGTGCCGCTGTTCGACCGCTCGGTGCGCGGCATGACCCCGACGCCGCTGGGCGCCGTCGTGCTGGCGCGCGCGCGCGGCCTGGTCCACGACCTGGGGCATCTGGTGCAGGAAATGGAAGCGGTAGCGGCCGGCCATGCCGCGCATCTGCACATCGGCGTCATCCCCTTCGTGTCGGGGCAGATGCTGTCGGCGGCCATCAGCCGCACGCTGCCGCAAGGGCGGCGCATCACCGCCACCATCCACGAAGGCCAGGGGCCGGCGCTGCTGCGCCAGCTGCGCGACCACACGCTGGACATCGTTGTCGGCTGGGCGACGCCATCGGTGGACCTGAGCAATATCGATTTTGAAGTGCTCTACCACCAGCAGCCCCGGCTGATCGCCAGCCGCCGTCTGGCTGCAAGGCTGGGGCGGTCTCGGCTGGAGTGGAACCGGCTGGCGGATCTGGACTGGATTCTCGGCACCCCGGGCAGCCCCATCCGCGAACAGGTGGCCGATATTTTCCTGCGCGCGGGGCTCGCGCCCCCGCCGCCCTCCGTGCAGAGCGATTCGTCCAAGCTGATTGGCGAAATGATCGTGGCAAGCGACCGCGCCGTGTCGATCCTGCCCGCCGATATCGCCGACGAACTGGTGCGCATTGCCGGTGCAGCCATCGTGCCGTATTCCTTTGACTGGACCTTGCCGCCAATTTCACTGTTCACGCGCGCGGACGGGTTGCGGCGCAATGTCGACGCCTTGTTCGCGTCGGCGCTGCGCGAGGTCTACACAAAAGGCGCGCGTCCCGGCAACTAGGCGGCTTGCGAAATTGCTAAGGATTGCAAGGGACGTGGCCACGGCGCCGCGCGCCCTCCTATACTTTCGGCGCCCCCGTATTACGCAGGAAGCACGTCGTTGTTCACCCCCATGCTCCCCCGCGCGACCCGCCGCGCGCTTGCCCTGATCGCCATCACCGCACTGACCGCCCTGTCCGGATGCAGCTCCCTGCTGAGCGAAGGCACGGGCGCCGGTGCGGGTATCGCCGGCACCGCGATCGCCAACAAAGTCACCGACAACCCCAACGTCGCCACCGGCATCGGCCTGGGTGTGCAGGCGGGCGCGAAAGCCGCGCTGGCCTACGCGCAACGCAAGACGCGCGGCGAAGAACAGGACGCCATCGCCAAGGCTGCCGGGCCGCTGGACGTGGGCGCGGTGGCACACTGGAATGTCAAGCACCAGCTCCCCATTGAAAGCGACGCGCAAGGCCAGGTCACCGTCAGCCGCTTGATTGGCGGCGTGGGGCTGGCTTGCAAGGAAGTCGTGTTTTCGATCGACACGCCCGCAGAGAAACCCGGCGCCGACCCGGTGCGCGAGTTCTACATCACGACAGTCTGCCGCGACGGCGAGCAATGGCGCTGGGCCAGCGCCGAGCCGGCCACGGCGCGTTGGGGGTCGTTGCAGTGATGCGCCGTGCTGGCTTGTTGGCGCTGGCCGCCTGCCTGGGGCTTAGCGGCTGCCAAAGCTCGTCGATTGGCGGCGCAGCGGGCGCGGTGGTGGGAACGGCCAGTGGCGCCGCCACCGCCAACCCGGTCGTGGGCTACGCCATCGGCGTAACGGTGCAAGCCGCGGTGGACGCCACCGTGAAATACGTGCTGCGCGAATGGAAGAACGATCAGCAAAACGTCATGGCCAATGCAGCCGGCGAATTGCCCATTGGCCAGGTGCGGCAATGGCAGATTCGCCACACGCTGCCCGTGGGCAATGAACGCGGCGGCATCCAGGTGGTGCGCGACATCGACACGGCGCTGACCCGCTGCCGCGAGGTGCTGTTCACGGTGGAACAGGACGACGCGCCCGCGCCCGCCTATACCAGCATGATCTGCCGGCAGCAGAGCGGGCAATGGAAATGGGCGGCGGCGGAGCCCGCCGTCGCACGCTGGAACGGCTTGCAGTAAGCCGCTTGATTGCGCCGGGAGAGTCAAGCGATACTGGCCGGGCATCCCGCTGCAATTGCCGCGTCGCCTTTGCCTCGCTTACCCGCCATGTCCTCAGGCCAATTCGTCATGCATCGCAGTGCGCTCGCCGGTGTGCAGGCCGTGGCCGCGCACAGCCGGCGCGCGTTCGGGCGGCACATGCATGACCAGTTCGGCATCGGCGTCATGTGCCAAGGCGCACAGGTATCGCACAGCGGGCGCGGACAGGTCGAGGCCGGCCCCGGCCACGTCATCACCGTCAACCCCGGTGAAATTCACGATGGCGCGCCGATCGGCGACGGCGCACGAGCCTGGCAGATGCTGTACCTGGACCCGGACGTGGTTGCGCAAGCCGTAGCCGAACTTTATGCCGACGGCGGCACGCCACCCACTTACGAATTCGAACACCCCGCCAGCGACCACCCTGGTTTGGCCCGCGATGTGCTGGCGCTTTACGCACATGCCACGCACGGCGCCGCGCCACTGGCCTGCGACGCGCTGCTGCTGCGCATTCTGATAAACGCGTGCAGCCCGACCGCGAGTGGGCGGCGGACGGAATACCTGCTCGGCATGCCCGATGCCATTCGTCATGCCCGCAGCCTGATCGACGACAATCCTGCCGCGTCGCTATCGCTGGCGGATCTTGCCACCGCAAGCGGACTTAGCCGCTACCAAGTGCTGCGCGCCTTTGCCCGCGCCACCAGCATGACGCCCCACGCGTACCAGATGCAGCGCCGCCTGCTGCGCGCGCGCCAGTTGATCCGCCATGGCATGACGCTGGCCGATGCCGCGGCCGCAAGCGGCTTTGCCGACCAAAGCCATATGACGCGGCTGTTCGTGCGCACCTATGGCGTGTCGCCCCGCCATTACGCACTGGCCGCGCGCTGAACGGCCCTGCGCTGCAATTTCGTTCAAGACTTGCCACCACCCTGCCCGCTAGGCTGCTTGCTTCTCAACCCTGATGGGGACCAAGCATGCGTGAAAAATGGCTGGGTTATGCCTGCCTGGCGGGGGCCATGATGCTGGTGGGCAGCACGGTGGTCGCCAGCAAAATCATTGCAGCGGGCCTGCCGCCTTTCACCGCGACGGCGCTGCGCTTTGCCATTGCGCTGCCTTGCTTCGCGGTGTTGATGGCCGCAACGGGCGCACGCCTGCCTCG
Organism: Achromobacter sp. 01N37; assembly: GCF_056399725.1. Taxonomy (NCBI): domain Bacteria; kingdom Pseudomonadati; phylum Pseudomonadota; class Betaproteobacteria; order Burkholderiales; family Alcaligenaceae; genus Achromobacter; species Achromobacter sp. 01N37. The sequence continues at coordinate 67,485 of NZ_JBFTRX010000023.1, read as the reverse complement.
GCTGGACCGGCGCGATTGGCTGCTGCTTGCCGCGCAAGCCATAGCCGGCAGCGTCGGCTACACCACCCTGTTGATCGCCGGGCTGCAGCGCGCCACGGCGGTGGACGGCGGCATCATTCTGGGAACGCTGCCATTGGTCACTGCCGGCATCGCGATCGTGCTGTTGGGGGAACGCCCGGGCAAGGCGACGTTGGCCGCGATTGCCGCAGCAGGCGTTGGCGTCTGGCTGATGATGCGCGATGCGGCAAGCGCCGGCGGCGCGTCTTCGTGGCTGGGCAACGCGCTGATACTGGGCGCGGTGCTGTGTGAGGGACTCTTCATATTGCTCAACAAGCGGCTGCGCACGCCCGTGCCAGCGCTGGCACTGTCGACGATCATGACGGCGCTGGGGCTCGCGTTTTCGGCGCTGGCCAGCGTAGCGGAATCCCCGTGGCGCCTGGACTTCTCAGGCGATGCGCTGATGGCCGTTGCCTACTATGCCGTGGTGCCCACGGTGGGCGGCTTCTTGCTTTGGTATGCCGGCGCAGCGCGGGTGAAAGGGTCGGAAGCGGCGCTGTTTACGGCGCTGGCGCCCGTGTCGGCCGTCTTGCTGGCAGCGGGTTTGCTCGGAGAAACCTTGGAAAGCGCGCAGCGCTGGGGCATGGCTTGCGTGCTGGGTGCGGTGCTGCTGTTGGGCGTAGCGAATCGATATGGCCATAAGCGGCCAGAGGCTGGTAGCTAGTGGCGGGCGTACGGCCATAAGCGGCCAGAGGCTAGTAGCTAGTGGCGGGCGGCTGATGACCGTCAGTTGATGACAGCCCGCCAGCCTTTAGCCACGGCTGAACGCCAGCGCGAACTCATCCGAAAAAATATCGGCCAGCGCGTGCCGCAACGCCGCGGCGCGCTCAATGCCGTAAGCCGCCTCAAAACGGCTTTGCGCATCTTTCCACAAGCGTTTGGATTCCGACAGCTTCGCGCGGCCCGCATCTGTCAGCGCCACGCGCCGGCTGCGGCCGTCGTGCTCATCGCGTGACATCTGCACATAGCCGTCGCGTTCCAACGGTTTCAGATTGTGCGCCAAGGCAGAGCGGTCTAGCACCAGCGCGCGCGCCAGGTCCGTCATGGACGGCGTGCCGGCGCGCGCGATATGAATCAGGATGGAATGCTGCGACACCTTCAAGCCGCAAGGCGCCAGCACCGTGTCATACAGCTGCGACACGCGCCGCGTCGCCTTGCGCAAGGCAGCGCCGTTGCAGACGAGCGGGTCCTGAACAAAAGCGGGGACGGGAGAATCAGCGGGGGGCATGACAGCGGGCACGGGCAAAGTGAAGGGAACAAGGTCATAACGCTACTGCCGCAACCGGCTCGCGTCCAGCCTCTTGTTGACAGATATTGGCATATGCACGTAAATTTTATCGCATTGCTTTTGCGTTTTGCCACCGGCCTTCCGCCCCACCCCGCGACCGTCCATTTCCACCCTCCTCCACCCTCTGCCACCGTCCATGTCAGCGACTCCCCCGCCACGCCCCGCCAATGCGCGCTTGCAGGCCATGCTTGAAGCGCCCATCGCCCCCACGCTGGCACGACTGGCGTGGCCCAACATCCTGATGATGTCGGCGCAGTCGGCCACGGGGCTGATCGAAACCTGGTTCCTGGCGCGGCTGGGCACATCCGTGCTGGCGGGCGTGGCGCTGGTGGTGCCGGTGCTGTTCCTGATGGGCAACATGTCGCAAGGCGCGATGGGCGGCGGCATCTCTGCGGCGGTGGCGCGCGCGTTGGGCGGCGGGCGGCAAGAAGAGGCTGATCAATTAGTGCTGCATGCCGTTGTGCTGAACGCCTTGCTGGGCTTGCTGTTTTGCGTGCTGTTGCTGGCCTTCGGGCCGCAGCTGTACCGCGCGTTGGGGGCCAAAGGCGAAGCGCTGGACGCCGCATTGGCGTACTCGAACGTCATCTTCGGCGGCATCGTGTTGATGTGGCTGATGAATGCTTTTGCCAGCGTCATCCGCGGCACCGGCAACATGCTGGTGCCAGGCGCGGTGATCTGTGGCGGCGCGCTGCTGCTGATTCCGCTATCGCCCTGCCTGATCTTCGGCTGGGGGCCGTTTCCTGCGCTGGGCGTTGCAGGTGGCGGCTGGGCGCTGGTCATCTACTACGGCGTGGGCGCGCTGATTCTGGGCGCGTACTGCGCCAGCGGCCGCAACCCGGCGCGGCTGGTCGCGAGCCGGCTGCACCTGAGCCTGATGCGCAGCATTCTTAGCGTGGGGGCATTGGCCACGCTGAACCCCTTGTTGACGAATGCGCTGGTGGCGCTGACCGCCGCGCTCGTCGGCGCGTACGCCGGCACCGCTGCGGTGGCGGGCTATGGCATCGCCGTGCGCCTGGAGTATTTGCTGATCCCCATCGCCTTCGGGCTGGGCGCGCCGATGGTGGCGATGGTGGCGTCCAACATCGGCGCGGGCCAACCCGAGCGCGCGATGAAAATTGCGTTAACGGGCGGCGCCATGGCCTTCGTGCTGGCCGAAGCCATCGGCCTGGCGGCGGCATTTTTTCCCGAGGCGTGGCTGCGCTTGTTCGGCGCCGAAGACCACATGCTGGAAGCAGGCGCCACCTACCTGCGCACGGTAGGCCCCGTGTACGGATTTTTCGCGATGGGGTTTTCGATGTACTTCGCCTCGCAAGGCGCGGGGCGGCTGAAGTGGCCGTTGCTGGCGGGCTTGCTGCGTCTGCTGATGGCCGTGGGCGCGGGTGGCGTCGCGCTGCATCTGACCGGGTCGCTGACGGTGTTCTTCCTGGTGGCGGCGGTGGCAATGAGCCTGTACGGGCTGATCATCCTGAGCGCTGTCGCGTCCGGCTCGTGGTTCGAACGCGGGCATCTGCGCCGGATTCGGCCTGGGGCGCAGACGTGACAGCAGCCGCGGCCCGCGCAGATGTGACGTCGGCTGCGGCCCGCGCAGACGTGACGGCGGCTGCGGCCCGAGCAGATGTGACGGCGGCCGCGGCCCGCGCCGCCGACGCCGGGGTCGCGGGCGCATCGCGCAACGCATACGACACGAGCTCGGCGGCGTAGGCCGGCAGCGGTTCGCGCACGCACAACACCAGATCGCGCGTGGCCCAATCATCGGCCAGCGCCACGCGTTGCACGCCAGCCGTCCGGCCATATCGCACCGCGGCCACGCGCGGCACAATCGCAATGCCCACGCCCTGCCCGACCATCCGGCACACGGCATCAAAGCTGCGTAAACGCACGCGGTACGACAACGGCTTCCCCGTGCGCCGCGCATGGTGCGCGATGTGCGCTTGAAGCGCGCTGCCTTCGACCAGCCCCACGAACTCCCCATCGGCCACGTCAGCCAGCGTCACGGCCGAGCTGCCTGCCAAGGGATGCCCGCGCGGCACGATCAATGTCAGCGGGTCATGGCGGAACGTGCGCGTGTGCAAGCCATGCAGGTCCGCCGAATCCGCCAGCACGCCGATGTCGCACATGCCTGCACGCAGCGCGTCAGCAATCTCATGGCTCGTGCGTTCTTCAAGATCGACCGACACGCGGGGGTGGTCCTTCAGAAACTCGCCCAGCACCGGCGGCAGGTATTCACTAAGCGCGGTGGTGTTGCACAACACACGAACGTGGCCTTTCAAGCCGAGTCCGTAGTGATCCAGTTCACCGCGCATGCGGTCCATCTGCCCCAGCACCAGCCGGGCGTGATGCGCCAGCGTACGCCCTGCCGGCGTCGGCGCCACGCCGCGATGCTCGCGCAGCAACAGCGGCACGCCCAGCGTGTCTTCCATGCCGCGTATGCGTTCGCTGGCAGACGCCAGCGTCATGTGGGAACGCTTGGCGCCCGCCGTGATGGAGCCCGTTTCCTGCACGTTCAGGAAGAGCCGGAGATCGGTCAGGTCGAATCGCATTCGGGCAGCGTAGCACGCCAGCCTCAGGCGCAACCATAGGCCCGCTACGCAAGATCCCGATACGGATTCGCGCGCATCGCGGCGCAGAATCCGGCTTTGGCATCTGCATACGAAGGGCAGGAAATGACGATCAGAAATCGATGCGAGCGCGCATCATGAACGCATTGAATTCGTTCAACGTGCTGCCCGACGGTACGCCGGAACTGCTGGCCATCACCGTGGCGGTGTTCGTGCTGGCCGGTCTGGTCAAGGGCGTGGTGGGCTTGGGTCTGCCCACCATATCCATGGCCATGCTGGCGCTGGTGATGGCGCCCGCGCAGGCCGCCGCGCTGCTCATCGTGCCGTCACTGATCACGAACTTGTGGCAAGCGCGGCCGTGGCCCACGCTGCTTCAGACCTTGCGCCGCATTGGCACGATGCAGGTGGGCGTCTGCATCGGGACGATTGCGGGCGCGCTGTGGCTGGGCGCGCCCAGCGGCCATTGGGCCAGCGTGTGTTTGGGGCTGGCGCTGGTGGCGTATGCGGCGTGGGGGGTGTTCGGCACGCCGCCCGCGGTTCCCGCCCGGCACGAAGGCGTGCTGGGCGCGGTGGTGGGCGCGATCACCGGTGTCATCACGGCCGCGACCGGCGTCTTCGTGATTCCCGCCGTGCCCTATTTACAGGCATTGAACTTGGGCAAGAACGGCTTGATTCAGGCGATCGGAATTTCGTTCACGGTATCCACCGTGGCGCTGGCTGCGGGCCTGTGGCTGAACGGCGGCTACAGCCCGGCCGCGGCAGGCGCGTCGGTGTTGATGTTGCTGCCCGCGTTGGCCGGCATGGCGCTGGGGCAGGCGCTGCGCGACAAGTTATCGGCGCGCACCTTCAAGCTGTGCTTCATGATCAGCCTGGCGCTGTTGGGCGCATACCAGGTGGTGCAAGGATGGCCGGGGTAAGCGCCGGCCATCGCGGCCCGCGCTGTGAATCGCTATCCGGTTGACGTTACGCAGCCAGCCGGCGTTCGTCGACAAAGCCGATGGACACCGACATCTCGCGCCAGCGCGCAAGCTCTTGTTGCACCGAATGAATCTTGCCGCGCGCTTGATCAAACGCGTCGCGTCCCAGGAACAAATGCAGCGGCGCGTACTGCGCCTCGGCCGCCTGGATCAACGCTTGCGCGGCCTTGACCGGGTCGGCGCCCGACTCACGCCGTTGCGGATCGCGCGTGGCTTGTTCTGGCGCGATGAAGTTGGGCGCTGTGGCGGTCGTCACCGCGGCGGTCGAAACCGCGGCGGTCGAAACCGCGGCCGTCGAAACCGCGGCGGTCGACACCGCGGCGCTGCCGAAGCGGCGATCGGATCTTGAGTCGGGCTGCATCGCGCCCGGGTACACCAACGACACGCGCACGCCCATCGGCGCCGCTTCCGCCGCCAGCGCTTCGGTCAAGCCTGCCACCGCGAACTTGCTGGCGCTGTAGGCGCCCCACTCCGCATGGCCGCCTTCAAAACCCAGAATCGACGACAGGTTGAACACGTGCCCGCCGCCTTGCGCCTGCATGCGCGGCAGCACGGCGCGGATCACGTTGAGCATGCCAAAGACATTGATGTCGAACGCGGCACGCACGTCGGCGTCGGGCAGTTGGCTTAACGCGCCTTGCGGTGCCACGCTGGCGTGGTTGACCACGACGTCTACACCGCCGAACGCGGCGACGGTAGCGTCCACCGCGCGGCGCACATTGCGTTCGTCCGCCAAGTCCACCGTCAGCGGCAAAAACTGGCCTTCAAGTTTGGCGCCCACGGCATCCAGCAAGGCATCGCCATCCCGGGACGTCGCCGCCACCTTGTGCCCCAAGTCCAGCAACAGCTTCACCAAGACCAGGCCCAAGCCTGCCGACGCGCCCGTCACCAACCAGATTTTTTCGGATTTCATGCGATTCCCTTCCCTTGCTTGCTGCTTGCCACCGCCGGCAAGATGCTTGGGCGGCGCGGCGGGAACCGATGCTTTCATCTCGACGGCATCGGCTCTGAGCCTGGTAGGGATATTAAGAATCGCGCGGCGATGCGTACAGGCTCGTTCTTGCGTGAAACCTGCCTATTTCTCCGATGATGTTTTGCGAGGCTTGGCGCGTCAGGCCAACCGCATCAACCCAAGGCGCTGCGATAGTGTTCGCTGTCAAAGCTCGGTGCGTTGCCGGCAACGGCAGACGCTGCTACGACGGGTTCATTGTCTGTCTGCACACCAAACAGCGAGAGTTCAGCGTTGACCAATGCGAGGATGAAATTTGCCATGTTGATTCCTTGAATAAAGCGTCCAGCTGACCCGCGTAATCGGCGCAGGTCTTATAGAGGACATGAACGCCATGGTGCGGGCCATGACGCCTGGCGTCCATTTGCTTTACTCAATGGGGTCGATAGCATTGGGCGGGCGATGGTGGCGCCAGCGCCGCAACTCTGCCTGAATTTCCGCCCGAGTCTCTGCCGGATTCACTGCCCAGGTCACTGTCCGAGTCACTGCCGGCATCACCGCCCGAAGCGCCGCCGCTGGCCCGTCTGCCTGACCGCTGCCACCAGCGCCTGCACGGCGGGTTGTGCGGATCGCAGGAACGCGTAGAAGCGCGTCATCGGCAATTCAGGCATCCCGTCGTCAAGCGACAAGGGGCGCAGCCCTTCGCGCAACTGGCTGCGTGCAACAGGCGCCACCGCGAAACCGGCCAGCGCCGCCGCAAGGCAGCCCGCCATGCTGCCGCTTTCGAAGGCGGGCGACCATTCCTGCTGGGCTTTACCCAGCGCGGTGATGGCCGCTTCGCGATACACGCAGGGTTCGGGAAACACCGCCAACGGCACGGGGCGCCCGGGCGTCCAGACCTTGTCCGCACCCCAAGCCCACACCAATTCCTCTTCCCAAAGCAGTTCGCCGTCGTCCTGCACGCGCTCGCATTGCTTGCCAAACACCACGTCGAGTTTGCCGCGCGCCTGCTGGCGCAGCAGGTCCGCCGTCACGCCCACCTTCAATTCAATGGACGCTTCCGGATGCCCGCGATGAAAGGCCGACAGCACCTCGGCCAGCCACGCCCCCGCAAAGTCCTCGGATGAGCCGACGCGCAATCGGCCCTTCAATCGCGTGCCGCTCAAGCGGGCGCGCGCCTCGCGTTCCAGATCGACGATGTTGCGGGCGTAGGCATACAGCGTCTCGCCCGCGGGCGTCACTTCAAAGCTGCGCGTGGTGCGCTCAAGCAGCGTCGCGCCCGCCAGCACTTCCAGCCGCTTGATGTGGCCGCTGACGGCAGACGGCGTCAACGACAGCGCGTCGGCGGCCAGCGCAAAGCCGCCGCAGTCCACCACTTCCAGAAACGTGCGCAGTAGCGTCAGGTCCAGCACGGCGCCGGTCGGCTCGTTCGGGGTATCCATCGTCCCACTTCCCTCTGTTCATGATTTGTTGATAATAGGCGCTTATTCATCAAGAATCATGACAAGCTCCGACGCTATCGTGACAGCACCGTCACCGAAAGAAGGAACCGCATCATGGCCGCCTACGCCCACGTCCAGACCCCCCTGCTGGATATCGCTTACCTGGAATGGAACCCCGCCGGGTCCCGCACCGCAGTATTGGTGCATGGTTGGCCGGACAGCCCTGAAGGCTGGATTCCCGTGGCCGAGCGCCTGTCGGCCGAGGGCTACCGCGTGCTGTGCCCTGCGTTGCGCGGGTTTGGGCCGACCCGCTTTCGTCATGCCGAAACGCCACGCAGCGGCGAACTGGCGGCGCTGGGCCGCGACCTGCTGGACTTCATTGATGCAATGGGCCTCCAACACCCCACGCTGGTCGGCCACGACTGGGGTGCGCGCGCCACAGCCAACGCCTGCGGCTTGCGTCCGGGCGTGGCCGCGCAGTTGGTACTGCTGTCGGTGGGATACGGCACGAACGACCCCAACCAGCCCCTGTCGCTGACGCAGGCCCGCAACTACTGGTATCACTGGTACATGGCCACGCCACGTGGCGCGGCCACCGTGCGCAACGACCGCCGCGCCTTCACCCGCATGATGTGGGACACCTGGTCGCCCGGCCCCTGGTACACGCCTGCGGAATTCGACGAGGCCGCCCGCGCCTTCGACAACCCTGATTGGGCCGACGTGGTGTTGCACTCCTACCGCCATCGCTGGGGCCACGCACCGGGTGATTCCGCCTACGACGCCGACAACGCTTTGCTGACGCCCGCCCCCGTGCTGACAGTGCCCACACTGGTGCTGCACGGCGGCGCCGACGCCTGCAACCAACCCGCCACATCGGAAGGCAAGGAAGGCTTTTTCAGCGGCGGCTACGAACGCCGCGTGCTGGACCGCGTGGGCCACTTTCCACAGCGGGAAGCGCCGCAAGCGGTGGCCGACGCGATCCTCAAGTTCTGCGCAAAAACGGATGCGTGAAGCCGTGTTGCACGCGGGGAGCGAACGCCGCCAGACAGGCTCTGCACCGCCCCCCCAACGCCGCCAAACAAGGCCCTACACCGTCCCCCCACAACGCCCCCGCGCCGTCCCACACGCCGCCCGCTGGGCAGCCCCGCCCGGAATGGCGGATAATCCGTCTGTTTCCCGCCGCCCCATGCGGCGGCTTTTCGTGGGCGCGTGGCGCCCGCCAGCATTCGGAGTCAGCTATGTATCGCGGTATTCAGGCGATTGAACAATTCATGGAATCCATCGGCCTGACCTGGCGCCCCGGCTCGACCGAAAGCGCCGAACTGCGCGTCAGCTACCGCATCGGCAACACCCGCCCGCTGGGCATCGACCGCACGCTGGTCGAATTCCATTGCGACGCCAAGCGCGCCAAGGTCTGGGTACCCGAATTTTCCCGCACCAGCTTCCACCAGTGGTTTGAAGTGCCGCTTCAGGACTTCGAATTCACCCCGGGCGGCTCGATGCTGAAGATCAAGGCAGCCGCGCGCGGCAACGCGCCTCCGTACAGCGTGGGCATCAAGCCGCTGGCTTGAATTTCGCCCCCCTGCCCACACAGCGCAGGGAGAGCGGGCCAGATTTGACTCGATCGGGTCAAATCTGGCCCGTTTTTTATTGTGGTTAATCAATGACTTAGAAAAATCGAGTCAAATCTGGCCCGATTTCCCGTGAAAAACCCCTGTTTTTTAGCGCTTGGCGCACGAGTGTCGCTTGGCGATCTTTTTTATTTTCCCCAACCAATTGATTTACAAGGATTATTTTTTTATTCCTTAACCTGGCACCGTTCTTGCATAGCAGCCTATGGCCGCCCTTTCGGCCTGCTATCCGGCCTTTCAAGCCGTGACGTCAAGAACGGAGCCCGTCATGACCACCCGCGCCTGCCCCACTGCCTTGCAGACCCCGCATCCCAGCGCCAAGCAGGTGGGCAAGGCCATTTCGCCGCCACCGTGCGAGGCGGGCGTGCCGATTTACCCGCTGCGCTACGGCATCGCCGATGCCCCGTACCGCAGCGATCTTCACACCATGTTGAAGACCCCGGGCTATCCCGTCCTGCAAGGCGGCAAGGCCTATGGCCTGCGCGTGCTGCGCCCCGGCACCTATGTCTATCTGCTGTACTTCGACCACGGGCAGATGTGGAACCGGCACTATCAAGTCACTGAAGACATCCGCTTCGCGCCCATTTGGTGGGGCGACGCAGACTACGAACACTCGACCCCGGGTTCACAATCGCGGCCAGACGTCACGGGCGCAGCGCCTTACCTCTTGGCCCCGCCCGCCGCCATCAACGGCCCCGTCTATCTGCTGATCAGCGACACCGTCCTGACGCACGACACCCTTTGGCAAATAGAAAAGAACACGGACGGCCTGCGCGACGCCCTGGCTACCGTCGTCACGCCCACCGGCGGCCCGGACCAGCCCCACGTGTTTCACGCGGCGCGCTTGACGGTATCCACGCCCGAACTGATCCGGCCCACGCTGAGCCGCGTGCCGATGTATTACGCCTGGAGCGAGATCACGCCCGCGCAGCATTACCCGGATGTCAGTGACGTCATCAGCCAGATGTACGCTGCGCTACGCGCCCGCAAAGACATCGTGCCGCTGGCGGTGGTGCTGCAAGACCCCGTGGGCATCGCAAGCGAGCTCAACTACCTGTGCGCCACCGAAGTCAAAAAGCGCGACGACTATCAAGCGCAAAGCAAGCATCGGTTAAACAGCGCCGGCCTGATCGACGCGTACTTCAAACAAGCCGAAGCCAACAGCACCACGCCTCCCGCCTTGACGGCGCTGGCCCGGCAACGGGCGTTGGTGAACTTGCCAGGCGCCCGCGATTTCATTCCCGCGTACCAAGCCCGCGTGGAGGCCTTTCAGACGGACATCACCCGCGCCTGCGCAGACGTCGTCGCCTGGCTGCAACGCGTCAACGCGGCGGGATTGCTGGGGCAGGCGTTTAGCCTCTTCGACCAGCGCTGCGCGCGAAACGCCCGCAGCTTTGAAACAACCGTGCTTCATTGCTTTGGGGCGGCGGTGCATTCGGACGAGGGGCTGGCGGAATTGGCGAAGCATATTGAGGCTGCGCCGGATATCAGCCCGTTGTGGCGTGCGCTGGGCGCCGGCGACAAACCGCTGATGATGCGGCTGGCGGAACCGCTCACTATCGGTAAGGGCGTGTTTGATGCGGTGGATCGCATTCTGGAAGAGCGGCCTGGCACGTTGGTCACCAACCTGCTGACTCAGTTGCTATGGCCATTTCTGGCCAAAGCACACGCGGAGATCGCCGAGGTCCAGGTCAGGCGATTGCGGCATATCGGCGAAATACGTTTTGGCATCACAGTGGGACGCCGCTTGGTGACGTCGCAACAGTACCTGGCGTACAGCGTGGCGTTGCAAGGGTATGTGGCGATGGGGAAGGAAGTGGCAGTGCGTTGGCCCGGGGCGTTTATGCCGACGACGATTAAGGGGTCAACGGGCACGGCGGCCAGCGTGCTGATGGAGAACGTTGAGATTTGGGAATGGGAAACGGTGGGGACGACGACAGTCGTCGATAAAGCGAAGGCGATGGATTTGGAAGGGAATCCGCTGATGCGGAATTTGAAGCGGATGCGGGCGGCGGCTGGGGCTGTGTCGACGGGGGTGGGAGGGGCGTTGGCGATTTGGGGGATGAGAAATGCGGTGGTGGGGTTGGAGAAAGATTGGACGGTATCTTCTCTCGCTACTGTTTCCGGAGCAGGCTTTGCGCTTGCCGGCGCATCCATCGAAGCAACCTCTCTCGTCCTGTCGAGCGTTGCTACCAGGAGGCACGACACCTCGTTGGCGAAAGCAATCAGGATTCAGGGCATCAAATGGGGAACAGTCTTGGCAGGAAGCGCGGCCGCCGGTCTGCTCGCCTTCGCGGATCTCGCACGTGCAGCCAACTCCAGTAGCGGCGCCAATCCGGAACAAGCGCGCATGTATCTTTATGCCGCGATGTCTGGAGGAGCGCTAGCTCTCGCCACTGGAGCTGGAGGAACTGCGACCATCGCTACGATAGGAGCAGGTAAAACCGCGGCGGTTCTTGGACTAACCCCCGCCGGCTGGGCAGTCATTGCCCTCATCGCGGTGGGCGCCGTCATCATCTTCACCCTTCAAGCGGATGACGCCCAGCACGGCCCAATCGAGATCTGGCTCAAGCACTCTGCCTGGGGTGTCGTCACGCCGCGCTTCACATTGGCGCAAGAACTGGATGCCTGGCACAGCTTGCACTTTAGCCCTCGCATCACTCCGCAATGGCAGGCCCTGCGCGGAATTGCTGGCACCTTGCGTCTGCGCTGCACACTGCCCGAAATGGCCGGGCATGACGACTTTCAATCCAAACTCCACGTCACGCTTTACGGCAAGGGCTTGGAACGCGTGGATGACACCATCGCTTTCTGCACGCCCGGAGCTTGCGTGGATCTCCATACGCAGTACGTTATCGGCCCATTGACCGATGACAAGGGCGCTGAGCGCGGATGGCGTATCGGCATGCACGAGGATGCCAAGGTCAAACTGGAGTATCTCTACCGGCCCGATCCAATAGAACTGCCGACAATTGGCCTGGAACAACCTGGCGCACCAGAACCGCTGGTGTTCACATCATCGAGCTTTCTCTTTGACTCCATCGACCCCGCCAAGCTCGCTCCCGTCAGGGCACCAAAATGAGCCAGGAAAACGACATCGTTGATCGGCTCCCCCCCAGTCTTCTGTTTGGCGCCAAGAGATTTGTTCGTCGTCACCTTAAGGCTGACGATGCGCCGACAGGCGGAACGCCACTTTCCGAGATTCTCGGAATACGTCGGGTCAATGACCAGTGCATAGAGCTGGAACCCTACGGCAACCTGATACGGAACGTTTACGCAAGCAGCATTGGCGTGTTTTTTGTCATGGGTACGGCAGCGGCAGCGTTTCTTTGGTCTATTACGCCCGCCCCGCTTGGCATTGAGCTCTGGCTTCTACTGTTAACCGCGCCCTTGGCCATGGCTGCTTTCGGTGGCGTCATGTATCTCTGCACACGCAGGCTCTTCGGCCAATACCGGGGCGGATTCATCCGGCTCCATCGCGGCACCCGCAAGCTTTACTTCGTCACCCCGCGCGATGATCGTCTGCTGACGCTCGAATGGGATCAGATTCACGCACTGGCGGGGTACATCCCCATTGTTGGCGCTGCGGGATACACCAGCCGCTATCCCCTTTACCTGATCGCCATCGACTGGGACCAAACCCCACCAAAGGAAATCTGTGTTTCCTGCGGCAACCTCGGCTGGCGTGACGATGGTATTTCCGCCAAGCAACTGTGGGATTGCTTGCAAATATTCATGGAACACGGCCCCGCCGCATTGCCAAAGCCTTCGCCTCTTCCTCCCCGGCTATCGCGCAAACAGACTTTCCTGCGCGGCTATCGAGATTGGGCGAGCAAATTCCGCCGCGACCTCTCCACGCCTAAAGGCAAGCGCTGGGCGCCGTTGTGGGCCCCCGCCAAAATCCTCTGGCTGATCTGCATGGTGTTCCCCGACAGCATCGCGGAGTTCATTGAATACGACGTGCCTTACACGTCGTTCCCAAAAGAGATCGACGAACTCTGTGGCTTCGAGGAAAGGCGTGTTCCGATCATGCGGCTGAATGGTGAACGCATTGATTCATGATCACACTCAAATTGTGGAACGACTTCCTCGGTCGCTGCTGATCGGTGCTAAGGGGCTAGCGTATCGTGACGTTCGCCGTCCAAAACCCATTGATGCGGAAAGCGAAGGCATGTTCGCGATACGGCGTATCAACGAACATGCCATAGAGCTGGAACCCTTTGGCAATCTGATGCGCAATGCGTTCGCCGGCGGCATCGGTGCGATGTTGGTATTGGGCACGATAATCTCGACGCTCCTTGCGATCCTCGCCCCGCCGTCAGTCACGCCTTCGGTGGTGTTGCTGCTGTTTCTGAATCCCTTGATTGCGGCGGCATTCGGCAGTATTCCTTACGTTATCACTCGCCACTCTTGGGGAAAATTCCGTGGCGGTTTCATTCGCATCCACCGCGGCACACGCAGGCTTTACTTTGTCTCGCCTCAAGACGAGCGCTTGCTGACGCTTGAATGGGACCAAATTCAAGCTCTGGCCGGCTACGTACCCACGTTCAGCGCAGCAGGATATAGCAGCCAATATCCTCTTTATCTGATCGCCGTTGACTGGACTCAAACACCCCCCACGGAAGTCTGCGTGTCATGCGGCAACCTTGGCTGGCGCGACGATGGAGACTCCGCCCAGCAGCTATGGGATTGCCTGCGGATCTACATGGAGCACGGGCCCGACGCGTTGCCCAAGCCGCCTCCTATTCCCCGCCGCCTATCCCGAAAACAGACCTTTCTGCGCTTCTATCGCGACTGGGCGGCAAAGTACCGCCGTGACCTCGCCACCCCAAAAGGAAAGCGATGGGCGATGGTGGTCATTCCCGCCAAGATCCTCGCGCTGATCTTCATCGTGTTTCCCGATAGCGTCGGGGAGTTCATTGACTACGGCGTGCCATACACCTCGTTCCCCAAAGAGATCGACGAACTCTGTGGCTTCGTGGAAAAGCGCGTTCCGATCATGCGGCTGAATGGTGAACGCGTTGATTCATGACCACGCTCCCACGGTAGAACGGCTTCCTCGGACTCTGTTGATCGGCGCAAAAAAATTTCATCGTGGCCGAGTAGAAAAGTGTCAAATTCCAACCGACCCCTATCTCATCAGCGGCGAGCTCGGCGTGCGCAGGATGAATGAGCACTGCGTGGAATTGGAGCCATTCGGAAATTCGGTTCGGAATGTCTATGCCAGCGGCATAGGCAGAACCATCGTGATGATGTCTAGCCTATCCATCGTTGGACTCAGTATTGTTTCTGAACCGCTATCCTGGCGGCTCGCCATCATCCCTATCGGCCTTTCGTTCATCGCGGTTGCTCTTTCCGCGTTGCTATACCTGTGTACACGCCGCCTATTCAGCAAATTCCGCGGCGGTTTCATCCGCATCCATCGTGGCACCCGCAAACTCTACTTCGTCACTCCACGCGACGAACGCCTGCTGACGCTCGACTGGGACGCACTCCAAGCCCTGGCCGGATACATCCCCATCATCAGCGCAGCGGGCTACACCAGCCGCTACCCCCTCTACCTGATCGCGACCGACTGGACCCGATCTCCTCCAAAAGAAATCTGCGTGTCATGCGGCAACCTGGGCTGGCGTGACGATGGCGACTCTGCCAGACAGCTCTGGGATTACCTCCAAACCTTCATGGAGCACGGCCAAAGCAGCCTGCCAAAACCGCCCCCCATCCCGCCGCGCCTGTCCCGCAAGAAAACCTTCCTGCGTTTCTACCGCAATTGGGCCGACAAGTTCCGCCGTGACCTTGCCACGCCAAAGGGCAAGCGATGGGCGCCGCTGTTGATCCCCGCGAAAATCCTCGCACTGATTTGCATCGTTTTCCCCGACAGCCTCGCCGAGTTCATCGAATACAACGTGCCCTACACGTCCTTCCCCAAAGAGATCGACGAGCTCTGTGGCTTTGCCGATCCCCTTGCCCCGGTCACACGCGCTTGTACATGATCGTTGTCGCATCCAGCTTGCCCGCGTCATGCGGGTCGCGGCTGAAGCCGGGGATCTGGCCTACCGCCACATAGCCCAGCGACGCGTACAAGGGTTCTGCACTGTCGCCCGTGCGGGTGTCCAAGGTGATCAGGCTGCGGCCAAGCTGGACCGCCTGCGCTTCGGCTGCGCGCATCAGGTCGCGCGCGATGCCCTGGCGGCGAAAGTCAGGGTGGACGAGCAGTTTGCGGATCTCGGCGCGATGCGGTTGGTTGGGCGGCGTGTCGATGTCCAGTTGCACGGCCCCCGCGATGCGGCCGTTCTGGCGGGCAACCCACAGCAAGAGCTTGCCGCCTTCCACGGCGGGCAGGACTTTGTTGCGCCAGAAGGCTTCGGCGTCTTCAGGCGAATACGGCAGGACGAAGCTGACGCTGGCGCCGCCGTGCACGCAGGCGTGCAGCACATCGCCCAGTTCATTCAGGCAGGTCCGGGCGGCCTGGGCTGACAGCAGAGTCACCTCAATCGGGCTGACTGCGATCCGGGTCACTTCAGTATTGGCGTGGTCTAGGCTCATGGCGGGTTCAGACGATGAAGAGCAGATAACGGGCGCCGCGTTGCGGCGGGGTGACAAACAAGCTGGCGCCAAAGAGCTGGTAGCGCAGGCAGTCGCCGGGGGCCAGGTCATGCGTTTGGCCATCGACGGTGATGCGCAGTTCGCCCTCAAGCATCAGCAGATGGTGCTCAAGACCCGGACGGGGGGATTGTTCGTAAGCAATGCGCGCGCCGGGGGCCAGTTCGCAGGCCAGGACTTCGCCCGCCAGTTGCTGGGCGGGCGGCGACACCGAGCGGCGGCGAAAGCCTGCGCTGTCGTCGACCCACACGGCTTGCGCGTGTTCGGGCACCAGAGGCGCGAAGTCGTCTTCGACCATCATCATCAGGCGCGACATGGTCAGGCCGTGCGCGGCGCACAGCTTGCCGAGCACGGCGGCGGTGGGGCTGACCTCGGCGTTCTCCAGCCGTGACAAGGTGGCGCGGCTGACGCCCGCCACGCCCGCAAGTTCGTCCAGCGACCAGCCACGCTCTTGGCGCAGGGCTTTCAGGCGCTGGGCGATGCGGCGGTCCAGATCAGTGTCGAGATTCGTATTTTCCATATCCGGGAATTTCTCTCAAATACGAAAACCTGTCAAGCACCAGGCGGGGCGGAAAATTTCGGCACAATACGGCATGCTTCTGGCCAAACCCCTCCTCATGACCGCCCTCTGCCTTTCGTTTTTAAGCGGGTGCAGCCTGCCCCCGCTGGACAAGCGCAGCGAATCTGCCGCGCTGACGCCC
The DNA here is from genome assembly GCF_056399725.1 of Achromobacter sp. 01N37. Taxonomy (NCBI): domain Bacteria; kingdom Pseudomonadati; phylum Pseudomonadota; class Betaproteobacteria; order Burkholderiales; family Alcaligenaceae; genus Achromobacter; species Achromobacter sp. 01N37. The sequence goes on along the minus strand of NZ_JBFTRX010000023.1, from coordinate 51,279 downwards.
GAACAATCCGCGGATACGCCGCTGGGCCGCGGCATCGCTCCTGTGGCGGCGGCGCATCCCGGCAAGTCGGGCATCCACCCGCTGCCCAACGCCTATGACGCTTTCGCCGCGCGCATGATGCTGGCGCGCGCCGCCGAGCGCAGCCTGGATGTGCAGTACTACATCTGGCACAACGACATGACCGGCACCATGCTGCTGGAAGCGCTGCACGAAGCCGCTGACCGTGGCGTGCGCGTGCGCCTGCTGCTGGATGACAACGGCACCGCCGGGCTGGACCCGGTGCTGTCCGCGCTGAACGAGCACGCCAATATCGAGGTGCGGCTGTACAACCCCTTCGTGCTGCGCTGGCCGAAGCCGCTGGGATACGTCACGGATTTCAGCAGGCTGAACCGGCGCATGCACAACAAGTCCTTCACCGCCGACAATCAGGCCACCATCATCGGCGGCCGCAATATCGGCGACGAGTATTTCGGGGCGACCACCAATGTGCTGTTCACCGACCTGGACGTGCTGGCCATCGGCGCGGCGGTCAATGACGTGTCGATGGATTTCGACCGCTACTGGGCCAGCGATTCCGCCTACCCGGTGGATCTTTTGTTGAAGCCGGCGGAACCCGGTGCGCTACAGGCGTTGGAGCAGCAGGCCAGCAAGGTCGAGCGCTCGCCCGAAGCCGCCGCCTACGCTGAAGCCATGCGGCAGTTGCCCTTCATCCGGCAACTGATGCAAGGCGATCTCAGCCTGGAATGGGCGACCACCCGCATGGTCAGCGACGACCCGCGCAAAACGCTCGGCACCGCGCCGCCCGAGGCCATGCTGCCGCATCAGCTGCATGAAATCATCGGCGCGCCCAAGACCGACCTGGAACTGGTGTCGCCCTATTTTGTGCCGACGGCGACCGGCACGGAGGCTTTCGCGAAGCTGGCGCAAAGCGGCGTCAAGGTGCAGGTGCTGACCAATGCGCTAGAGGCGACCGACGTGGCCGTGGTGCATTCCGGTTACGCCAAGCGCCGCAAGGATTTACTGGCAAGCGGCATCGAGCTGTTTGAAATGAAGCGCAAGGCGGGGGGTGTGGAGCGCAACAAAAGCATGGGTCCGTTCGGCAGCTCGGGCTCCAGCCTGCACGCCAAGACCTTCGCCGTGGACGGAGAGCGCATTTTTGTGGGGTCGTTCAACTTTGACCCGCGTTCGGCCACGCTGAACACAGAGCTGGGATTCGTGATTGACAGCCCCACGCTGGCCGGTCACATCGCTCAGGCGTTCAAGCAGGACATCCCGAACGTGGCGTACCGCGTCTGCCTGGACGACAAAGGCGATCTCTACTGGCTCGAACAACGCGACGGCAAGACCATTCGCCATGACACCGAACCGGGCACGACGATGTGGAAACGGTTTTCCGTCTGGTTCGTGTCGCTGCTGCCGCTGGAGCCGCTGCTGTGAAGCCGTCGCAACAAGCGGAGTTCGGCGCGAGCAGCGCGGGCGTAGACTGAACGCTTCTGCCGCAACTTGCCACGACCTGCCACAACTTGCCGCGACCTGCCGCAACTAGCCGTCGCCTGGCGCAGCTAAGCGGCTCGCGAAACCTCAGCAAACCCTCAGCGCCCCCCCCATGACCGCCCTGCCCGCCGCCCCCTTGCCTGACCTGGACTGGACCGCGATCACCCACTCGCTGGATGCGCACGGCAATGCCATTGCGCCCGCGCTGCTGACGCCTGCGCAATGCAGCGAACTGGCCGGCGGCTATTCAGCGGCGGACCGCTACCGCAGCCGTATCGTGATGGCGCGCCACGGGTTCGGGCGCGGGGAATACAAGTATTTTTCCTATCCGCTGCCGCCCCTGCTGCAACACTTGCGCACGGCGCTGTATCCGCGGCTGGCGCCGATTGCCAACCGCTGGAACCGGCAGATGGGCATCGCCGTGCAGTATCCCGACGATCACGCTGCGTTCCTGCAACGCTGCCACAGCGCCGGACAACGGCGGCCCACGCCCCTGATCCTGCAATACGGCCCCGGTGACTACAACTGCCTGCATCAGGATTTGTATGGCGAACACGTGTTTCCGTTGCAAGTCGCCATTCTGCTGTCGCGCCCGGGGCAGGACTTCACGGGCGGCGAATTTGTCATGACCGAAACCAGCAGCCGCGAACAGCGCGCCGAGGTCCTGCCGCTGCAACAGGGCGACGCGCTGATCTTCACCGTGAACCAACGGCCGGTGCCGGGCACACGCGGTTGGCGCAAGACCGCCATGCGGCACGGGGTCAGCACCCTGCGCACCGGGCGGCGCCACACGCTGGGCCTGATCTTTCACGACGCTCAATAGCCATGGCTCCAACGCTTGATCTGTTTGGCGACGACGACACCGCGCAGCACGGGCGCGAAGCGATCGGCCCGCAATCCTTCGTGCTGCGCAGCTTTGCGTTGCCCTATGCAGACGCGCTGATGCAAGGCGTGGACGACGTGACCGCGCAATCTCCCTTCCGGCATATGGACACCCCGGGCGGCTACACGATGTCGGTCGCGCTGACCAATTGCGGACAGCTGGGCTGGACGACGGATGCGCGCGGCTATCGGTACTCGCGCATCGATCCTATGACCGGTCACCCCTGGCCCGATCTGCCCGACGCTTTTCTGCGGTTGGCTCAGGCGGCGGCAGCCGAGGCCGGTTTTCCGGGCTTTGCGCCGGATGCCTGCCTGGTGAACCGGTACGAGCCGAGGTCGCGGCTGTCGTTGCATCAGGACAAGAACGAACGCGACTACGATGCGCCCATCGTGTCGGTGTCGCTGGGCATGCCGGCGGTGTTTTTGTTTGGCGGCAACGAGCGGTCGGACAAGACCCGGCGCGTGCCGCTGTTTCATGGCGATGTGGTGGTCTGGGGCGGGGTGGACCGGCTGCGCTATCACGGCGTCATGCCCATGAAAGACCTGCCGCACCCCAAGCTGGGCAGCCAGCGCATCAACTTCACGCTGCGCAAAGCGGGCTGACTATCAGGGTTCCCCGCGTCTGGCAGCGTCCGCGCGGCGGCAATACTATGGCGCACCTTTGGCCCAGCGCCCGCGCGCTCACGACATTCCCATGCCTTTCCTGCGCCCCCGCCCCCGTCTGTTGCTTGCCTGTCTGCTGTTATCGGCCCCGGCCTGGGCCGCCGAGCCCCCCGCTCTGATCGAAAATTCGCTGGGCATGCGCTTCATCCATGTGCCGGCCGGCACTTTTCAGATGGGCAGCGACGAATCGGCCGAGACCCTGGCCCGCGACTACCCGCAATATCCCAAAGACCGGTTCACCCAGCTGTTTGACGAAGCGCCCGTGCACACCGTGCGGATCACCCGCCCGTTTTATCTGGAGCGCACCGAAGTCACCGTGGGACAGTTCCGCCGCTTTATCGAAGCGTCGGGATATGTGCCGGAGTCCGAGGCCGACGGCACGGGCGGCTACGGCTACAACGCCGCCTACGACCCCGACAAATCCGAACGCGGCGACGCCTTCGAAGGGCGCGACCGGCGCTATTCCTGGAAGAACCCCGGCTTTGCGCAAACGGATGACCACCCTGTCGTCAACATCAGCTGGAACGACGCCACCGCGCTGGCCCGCTGGCTGACCCAGAAAGAGGGGCACGTCTACCGCCTGCCCACCGAAGCCGAATGGGAATACGCCTGCCGCGCCGGCACCCGCACGCGGTATCAGAACGGCGATGACCCCTTGAACATGCCCGACGCCGGCAACGGCTTTGACGCCGACGCCGAACCGCTGTGGCCAAAATGGCACGCTTTTGCCTCGCCCCGCCACGACGGCTATACGTTCACGGCGCCCGTGGCCAGCTATGCGCCCAACGCCTTCGGCCTGTACGACATGCATGGCAACGCCTGGGAATGGGTGTCGGACTGGTACGGCGAAGACTACTACGCGCACTCGCCCACCGATGACCCGAAAGGTCCGGACAGCGGCAATGTGCGGGTGCGGCGCGGCGGCTCCTGGCATACCTGGGCGCTGTACACGCGCTCGTCCTACCGCAATTGGAATACCCAGGAAACCCGTTACCCGCTGGTCGGCCTGCGGCTATTGCGCGAGGCCGATTAAGGGAAAGCCCGCCCGACGGGTTAGCATAGCCGCACGCTTAACCTCAAAGAGAGTCCTGACATGCATTCGCTGGGCCGTCTCGTCCTTCTCGTGAACGACTACGACACCGCCATTTCCTTCTATCAAGACAAGCTGGGCATGGAGGTGTTCGTTGATATGCCCGTGGGCCAGCAACGGTATGTGCACCTGCGCCTGCCGGAACAACCCGCGGTGGGCGTCTGGCTGTTGCAAGCGCTGACCCAGGCGCAACGCGACCGCGTCGGCGACCAGACCGGTGGCCAGCCGGTGGGCGTGTTCTACACCGACGACGTGGTCCGCGACCACAGCAACTTCGCCGCCCGCGGCGTGCGCTTCACCAAAGAGCCCGTCCATGACGACACCACGGTTTACGCCCACTTCATCGACCTGTACGGAAACGAATTCGTACTGGTGCAGGTGAAGAAGTAAGCCCTTCGCACGTCCGCCATGGCAGCCGCCACACCGAAACAGGACTGGATACTCCGCGCCGCGCCTTGTGGCCACGTGGAACGCATCGAAGCCTACTTCGGCGGCCATGGTTACGACATGCACCGCCACGACACGTACGCCATCGGGCGCACGCTGTCGGGCGTGCAAAGCTTCACCGACCAGAGCCATCTGACGCACCGCCACGTACAAACCTACGGCATGACGCCCGACCGCTGGCGGCGCATGCTGCACGCGTAGCGCAGGCGGGGTTCGCGCGAAAACCTGCAAGAACGTACAAGACGGCGCGCCAGGCCGCGCCCTATGCTGAGGCATCTTCCACTTCAGCAGGTGCGCCCATGTCCCCCATTCCCGCCATCAACATCGCCGGCAAACTGTCGCTGTTTTCTGAGCAGTGGCGCCCCAAGGTCATCGCGCAGATGAACGACTACCAGTTCAAGGTCGTCAAGGTCCAGGGGGAATTCGTCTGGCACAGCCATGCGGATACCGACGAGACGTTCATTGTCATCAGCGGCCGGCTGCGCATCGACTTGCGCGACGGCCATATCGATCTAGGCCCCGGCGAAATGGCCGTCATCCCCAAAGGCGTGGAGCACAAGCCCTGCGCCGTCGAGGAAGCGCATCTGATGCTGGTCGAACCCTGTGGCGTCGTCAATACCGGCGATCAGGGCGGCGAGCGCAGCGCCCCGAATGACGTCTGGGTCTGACGTCTGGGTCTGACGTCTGGATCTGATGTCTGGATCTGATGTCTGGACCTGATGTCTGGATCTGACGTCTGGGTTTGACGTCTGGATCTGACGTTGGGCGTGACGGTGGCCGTGAGCCTGGCCCAGACGTTGACCATAGGCGTTGCCCGTTCTGCTACCGTGACAGACACGCAGGAGAAAATCATGTCCAAAGTCATGCTTGTCACCGGCGGCAGCCGGGGCATCGGTGCTGCCGTCGCCAAACTTGCCGCCCGCCGCGGCTACGCCGTGGGCGTCAACTACCGCACCCACTCCGATGCTGCCGATGCGGTGGTGGCCGAGATTCRGCGCGAAGGCGGCAACGCCCTGGCCATTCAGGCCGACGTGTCGCAGGAAGATCAGGTGGTCCACATGTTCCACACGCTGGACGAGCGGCTGGGCCCGCTGGATGCACTGGTCAATAACGCCGGCATTCTTGAAACGCAGATGCGGCTGGAGCAGATGGATGCCGACCGGCTGATGCGCGTGCTGTCCACGAACGTGATCGGCGCATTCCTGTGCGCGCGCGAAGCCGTGCGCCGGATGTCGACGCGCAATGGTGGCCAAGGCGGCGCCATCGTCAACGTGTCATCCGCCGCGGCGCGTCTGGGTTCACCGAATGAATACGTGGATTACGCCGCATCGAAAGGCGCGCTGGACACGCTGACGATCGGGCTGTCCAAGGAAGTGGCGCCAGAAGGCATCCGGGTGAACGGCGTACGCCCCGGCACGATCTACACCGACATGCATGCCAGCGGCGGCGAACCCGGCCGGGTCGATCGGCTGAAAAGCGTGATCCCGCTGCGCCGGGGCGGTTCGGTGGACGAAGTGGCGGGCGCGGTAATGTGGCTGTTCTCTGACGAAGCGGGCTACACCAGCGGTTCGTTCATCGACGTGTCCGGCGGCAGCTAAGGCCGTTCAAGCGTTGCGCACCGGCTTGCCGTCGGGCGCGACGCCTGTCAACCATTGCGCACGGGTTTGCCATCAGACGCGATCACGGTTTTTTCCTGTTTGGCGGAAATGCGCGCTTCAACGCGGCGCAACACCGCCAGCACAAATAACGCCATCAAGGTGCTGACCAGCGCCGTGGCCTCGCGGCCCATGCCCGCCGCGACGCCAATGGCCGCCGTCATCCAGATGCTGGCCGATGTGGTCAGGCCATGGATCTCGCGCTCGTTGCTGAGCTTGATGATGGCGCCCGCGCCCAAAAAGCCGATGCCGGCGATCACCCCTTGCAGCACGCGGCTGATGTCGCCCACCTGCATGCCGCCTTGCAACGGCACCAACACGAAGATGGCGGCGCCCAACGCCACCAGCATGTGCGTGCGCAAGCCCGCGGCCTTGCCGCTGCGTTCGCGCTCGTACCCCAGCAAGCCGCCCAATATCACCGCCATACCCAAGCGCAGCACGATGCGCGTGGCTTCGCCCACGTCAGGAATATCCGCAAACTCGCTACGCACGGTGGACCAGATTTCCAGCCAGATTTCCGTCATCGCCGCTTCCTCGGGGCACAAGTGAAAAGCAGCATAGCAGGCAGCCCAGGCGCAACGCCATGACGCTTTCAGGCTGACAGGAAAGTCGCATCTGGTTTACAACCATCGAGTGCGCCGCGCGTGCGGGCGTGAATCAACAGGAGGTTTTCATGGACTTGCAGCTGGCCGGAAAACGCGTGCTCATCACGGGCGCATCCAAGGGCATTGGCTTGGCCTGCGCCATCGCCTTCGCGCGCGAAGGCGCGGACCCGATCCTGGTGGCGCGCGATGACGCTGCGCTGCATCAGGCCACGGCGTCGATTCGCGAACAGAGCGGCCGCGACACGCGCGCCGTCACGATGGACCTGGCCGTGCCGGGCGCGGCCGAAAAGCTGGCGAAGGAAACCGGCCCTATCGACATCCTGGTGAACAACGCGGGCGCGGTGCCGGGCGGCGCGCTGGATCAGGTGCAAGACGAACGCTGGCGTGCGGGATGGGAGCTGAAGGTGCACGGCTACATCAGCCTGGCGCGGCACTACTACCCCCACATGCGGGACGCCGGGGCCGGCGTCATCGCCAACATCATCGGCATGGCGGGCGCGGCGCCGCGTGCCGACTACATCTGCGGGGCGGCGGCCAATGCGTCGCTCATCGCTTTCACCCGCGCGTTGGGCGGTGAAGCGCCGCGCCACGGGGTGCGCGTCTTTGGCGTAAACCCGTCGCGCACCCGCACCGACCGCGTGCTGACCTTGGCGCGCCAGCGCGCGCACGCCCGTTGGGGCGACGAATCGCGCTGGCAGGAAACCTTGTCCGACCTGCCGTTCAGCCGCTTGATGGAACCCGAAGAAGTGGCCGACATGATTGTGTTCGGCGCATCGCCCCGTGCCGGCTATTTAAGCGGCACGGTGATTGATCTGGATGGTGGCGAGCAGTACGCGAACCACGCGCGCTAAACAGGTCAGGCACCAGGTCAGGCGCGTGGAGCATGGCGCGTAGTGCATGGCGCCGTAGTGCATGGCGCCCAGTGCGCCACGCCTCACGCGTGCCGGCCAGCGACGGGCGAATCGACGAACTAGCGTGCCGCCGCTTGCCAGCCGGCCAGCAACGCCGGCAGCTGCTTCATATCGGTGAACACCTGCGCCACGCCCACGCTGCGCAGCGCTTCGGCGCCGCTGTGGCCGTTGGCGTCGGGGCTGTAGCCGAACACGGTGGCGCCTGCCGCCACGCCGGCCGTTGCACCCGTGACGGTGTCTTCCACGATGGCGCAACGCGCAGGGTCCACGCCCAGCGCTTGGGCGGCGGCCAGGTACACGTCAGGAAACGGCTTGCTTCGCGGCATTTCGTGGCCGCTGAAGACGCGTCCATCAAAACATTCCGCGATGCCAACCTTGGCCAGTTGCAGTTCCACCTTGCGGCGGTCGGCACCCGAGGCCACCGCGATGCGCCCGCCCAACGTCTGGTGCAAGGCGCGCACGGCGTCCGGCGCACCGGGAATTTCCAGCAAGTCGCGGTCCAGCGCGGCGTTGCGGCGCTGGCGGAATTCGTCGAACCATTCGGGCCCCAGCTTGGCGCCGGTTTCGGCTTCGATGCGCGGCAGTTCATCGCGCACGGCTTTCCCCGTGAAGATACGCATCGTCTCGTCATGCGTAATGTTCCAGCCCAGTTCATTCAGCATCTGGGTCAGCACATCGCTGGTGATAGGTTCGGAATCAACCAGCACGCCGTCGCAGTCGAAAAGCACGGCGTCAAAGGGAAAATCAGTCATTGCGGGGGCATGGAGGGGGTTCGTGAAGCGGATAAGCATACTGCATGGATCGCCGGCAGCTGGAAACTGGCAAAGCGGTAAAGCGGTAAAGCGGTAAAGCGTGAAGGGTTAAAGCGAAAAGGGGTAAAGCGTAAAGCGGTGAAGCGGCGCAAGCTTCGGAGTGACGCGCCCCGAGGCCAGCGCATAAGCTATCGCTATCGCTATCGCTATGGCTATGGCTATGGCTATGGCTATTGATATTGATATTGCTATTGCTATTGCCCATGCCCATTGCATGACGCCCCCTATCCCTATCCATGCCCCATGCCCCATGCCCCAAGAACACACCCCGCTGGATCATTACGACTGGAACCGTGTCGCGCGCGACCTGGACGCCGAAGGCTGGGCGCTGCTGCCGGGGTTCTTTGCGCAAGCGGCCGCGCAACAGCTGTCGCAACCGTCTTGTGAAGCTGCCACCACGCACGCCCTTGAGGCGCTGCGCCGCGACCTGTACCCGCGCCTGCTTACCCTAGCCCGCGCTTGGGCGACTGCACTGCAAAGCGATGTCGTCTATCCCGACGACTTCAACGCCTGGCTGGATGGCAACCGCGCCGCCGGGCAGACACGCCCGCTTTCCGCGGTGCATCGTCATCAGCCCGGCGACGGGCAGCCGCTGATGCAGCACGCCGACGGTGAACATATCTTTGCGCTGCAACTGGTCGCGCTGCTGTCAGACCCGGGTGCGGACTTCACCGGTGGCGAGTTCGTCATGACCGAACAGCGCCCCCGCATGCAATCGCGTCCGATGGTGCTGCCTCTGCAACAAGGCGATGCGGCCGTCATCGCCGTCTCGCATCGCCCGGTCCAGGGCGCGCACAACGTGTATCGCGTCACGGCCCGGCAAGCCATCAGCCGGGTGCGATCGGGCGAGCGCGTGGGCCTGGAAGTGGTGCTGCACGACGGACGCTAGCGCCGCTTTCACCCCTGCGGCGACAAAAATGCCAGCACGTGTTCGGAGAACGCCTCGTGGCATTCCTCGGTCACGAAGTGGCCGCAGTCGGGAATGATCACGCCGGTGAGATCGCTCGCGTTATCGCGCATTGTGACCAGCGGCGCATCGCGCGTGGCGTGTTCCGCGCCGATGGCCAGCGTGGGCATGCACAAAGGCGTTTTGGACCGTTCCAGGTTCTGGCGGATGGTCTCCGGAATGGCGCGGTAATAGGCAAAGCCCGCGCGCAATGCACCCGGCGAGGAATACGCGTCGATATAGACGTCGGCCGCTACGCGGTCGCGGCGATGCGACCACTTGTCGAACATAAAGCTCAAGTAGACGCGCTCGCGTCCGGTGATCAGCGCCTCCGGCAGATCATGCAGCTGGTTGAACAGGAAGTGCCACAAGAAGATGTTGTCCTCGGGCGGCACGAATATCGGGGGGGCTGGCGCCAGGCCGGGAATCACGGCCTCGGTCAGCACCAGCCGGCGGATGGCGTCGGGATAATCGCTGGCCATCGCATAGGCCACCCACATGCCGATGTCGTGGCCGATGACCTGATAAACCGGGTGCCCAAGTTGCCCCATCAGGCAGTGCAGCACGCGGGCGACGGCGCCGGTGTCATAACCGTGCGCGGGGCGGTCGGAATCCCCCGTGCCGGGCGGGTCCACGGCGATGGCGGTGTAGCCGGCCTGCGCCAGCGACTTCATGATGTGGCGCCATGTGAACCAGGTTTGCGGCCAGCCGGGAACAAGCAGCACGGGCGGCCCTTCGCCCATGACCGCGCAATGGATGCGCTTGCCATCCACCTGCACATACTGATGCGATACCGCGTCGGCGGCCGTAAAAAAAGCGCTGATTTGATGCGTCATGATGAACTCGTTTCGCCTACGCCATGCCCAGCAGGGCGTGAATTTGTTGCTTGTCGATGGCGGCGCCCGCAAAGTCGTCGAACACTTTGGATGTCACCGGAATGATGTGCCGATTGATGAACTCCACGCCTTCGCGCGCACCGGTTTCCTGGTCTTTCAAGCAGCACTCCCACTCCAGCGTGGCCCAGCCCGCGTAATCGTGTTGGGCGAGTTTTGAGAAGATTGACTTGAAGTCCACCTGCCCATCGCCCAGCGAACGGAAGCGGCCGGCACGGTTGATCCACGATTGATAACCGCCATAGATGCCTTGGCGGCCCGTCGGATTGAATTCGGCATCCTTCACATGGAACATGCGAATGTGGTCCTTGTAGATGTCCAGATACTCCAGGTAGTTCAACTGCTGCAAAACGAAGTGGCTGGGATCGAACAGAATGGCGCAACGCGCGTGCCCGCCAACGCGTTCGTGGAACATCTCGAACGTAACGCCGTCATGCAGGTCTTCGCTGGGGTGGATCTCAAAGCACAGGTTCACGCCCTGCTCATCGCACGCGTTCAGCACCGGCAGCCAACGCTTGGCCAGTTCATCAAAGGCGGTCTCGATCAGCCCTTCGGGACGCTGCGGAAACGGGAACAGATAAGGCCACGCCAGCGAACCCGAGAACGTGCCCATTTCCGTCAGCCCCAGGCGCTTGGAGGCGCGCGCCGAATTCAACAGGCCTTGCCGGGCCCACGCCGTTCTGGCCTGCGCATTGCCGCGAGCCTCAACGGGCGCAAAGTTGTCGGCCATGGCGTCATACGCCGGATGCACGGCCAGCAACTGGCCGAAGATGTGCGTGGTCAGCTCGCTGATGACCAGGCCGTGCGCGGCCAGCGTGCCCACGATCTCATCACAGTAGTCCTGGCTGACGGCCGCGGTGCCGGCGTCGAAAAAGCGCTTGTCCCATGCGGGAATCTGCAACGCCTTGAAGCCCACGCCCGCCGCCCATTCGGCAATGGCCGGCAGGCTGTTGAACGGCGCGACGGCGTCGCTGAATTGCGCAAGATGCAGGCTGGGTCCTTTGATCGTCTTCACATCGATTCCTTAATTGTTTGTCGATCGACAAAGAATAGGCGATAAATTGCGGCGATGCAAATGCGCGGGCCGGCGTTACACTGCGTGCAGTTCATTTCACCGAGACCGTGATGGCAGGCAGACCCAGGGAATTCGACCGCGACCTCGCACTTCAGCAGGCCATGCTGGCGTTCTGGAAACAGGGATACGAAGGCACGTCGATGGCGGACCTGGTGGCGGCCACGGGCCTGGCCTCGGCGCGGCTATATGCGGCCTTTGGGTCCAAGCAGGAACTGTTTCGCGAAGCGGTGGCGCGCTATGAAGCGGGCGACGGATCGTTCGCGGAAGTGGCGCTGGAAGCGCCGGCGGATGTGCGAGCCGCCATCGAGAAATTGTTGACCGACGCGGTATTGACCTACACCCGCCGCGGCCGGCCCCAAGGATGCATGGTGGTCAGCGCCGCCACCAACTACGCCGCCGAAAATGAAGACGTGATGGCCTGGCTGACCACGCATCGCAAAGCCCGCACGCAAGGCATCATTGACCGCTTGGACACCGCCCTGCAACAGGGAGAACTCAAGCCCGGCACTGATGTCCAGGCCTTGGGCGACTACTACGCCGTCGTGTTGCACGGCCTGTCGGTGCAGGCCCGCGACGGCGTAGGCAAGGCGCGCCTGTTGGCGATGATTCCCCCCGCGCTCAGCGCACTGGATGCCGTGTTGCGCTAAGCGCGCAGTGTTTTCAGTTCTCGGCCGTGATGTGGCCGTCGGCCACCACTTTCGCAAACACCCCCGTCTGCGCCTTGATGAACGCGCTGAACTCTGCCTGGCTCATCGGCTGCACTTCCCCGCCCAGGTCGCGAATGCTGGCCACGAACTTCTCGTCGCGCAAGGCGCGGTTGATGGCGTCGGCCAGCTTTTGCTGCGCGGCAGGCGGCGTGCCGGCGGCGACGAAGACGCCAAACCAGTTTTCCAGCGCATAGTCCTTCAGCCCTGCGGTTTCGGCGATGGCGGGGATGTCGGGCGCGAATGACGCGCGCTTGGCCGACGTGACCGCCAAGGGTTTGACCTTGCCGCTCTGGATGAAGGGCAACGCGCCCGCCAGGCTCACAAACGTCAGGTCAACGCTGCCCGAGGCCACGTCCACCAACTGCGCCGAGGCCCCCTTGTACGGCACATGCACCATCTTGATTCCCGCCAGCGATTGCAGCAATTCGCCGTTCAGATGCTGCGGATTGCCCACGCCGCTGGTCGCGTACGTCAGCTTGTCGGGATGCGCGCGCCCATAGGCCACCAGTTGCTCCACGTTGGCCACCGGCAGTTTGGGGTTGGCGACCAGCACGTTCGGCACGCGGGCAATCAGCGCTATCGGCACCAGGTCCTTGTCCGGCTGGTACTGCATTTTCCCCTTGAAGACGAGCGGATTGATGGCGGTTTCGCCGGCTGAACCCAGCAGCAGCGTCGTGCCGTCGCGCGCTGACCGCAGCACCGCCTGCGCGCCCAGCATGCCGCTGGCGCCGGGCTTGTTTTCAACGACCACGCCTTGCGGCATGTCGGCACGCAAGCGTTCGGCCAGCAAGCGGCCCATGCCGTCCACGCCGCCGCCGGCGGCAAAGGGCACGATGAGCGTAACGGGGCGTCCAGCGTCAGCGGCATGGGCGGGCGACAAGGCCCCAAGCGCCGCCAAGGACAGCGCCGCGGCGGCGGCCAGGGGCCGAAGAAGGGATCGACTACGAGGCCGCAGAAGGGGCGGAAAAAGAGACGAAAAAAGAGGCCGAGTGCGGGGTCGGATCTGGGGCATGGTTTGTCTCCTGTGCGGCCTGTTCGAATGACAGCCGGGTTTTTACTTAATTGCATTTTATAGATTCAATATGCAAAACTGGCAGCTATGGAAAACACCAATGCTGGCCTGCGCCCCGCGTTTCAGCCTCTGCCCCAGACCGTTTTGACGCTGGACGGCGATGCTTTCAAGGACGCCCGCTACACCTTCATCGATCTGCCCACGCTGTTCGGCGTCGATTACTTTCGCCTGCCCGTCGTGCTGCGCCTGCTGCTGGAAAACGCGCTGCGCAACATGCAGGGAGACGAACGCGACGCCGCCGTCGCCGCGCTGTTTGCATGGCTGGATCACGGCACCAGTGACGCCGAGATCGCCTTCCAACCCGGCCGCGTGCTGATGCACGACACCACCAGCACGCCCGCGCTGGTCGACATCGCCGCGATGCGCGACGCGTTGGCCGAGGCCGGCATGGACCCCGCCGTCCTCAACCCCGTGCTGCCGGTGGATGTATCGGTAGACCATTCCCTGGCCGTCGAGGCGTATGCGCAGCCCGACGCGGCCACGCTGAACCTGGACCTGGAATTGCGCCGCAACGCCGAGCGCTACCGCTTTCTGCGCTGGGCGTCCAAGGCCCTGTCCAATGTGCGCATTCATCCGCCCGGCACCGGCATCATGCACACCATCAACCTGGAGCAGCTGGCCACGGTGGTCTGTGATGACGGCAATGGCGCGCTGCATCCCGACATGATGATCGGCACCGACAGCCACACCCCCATGATCAACGGCATTGGCGTGCTGGGCTGGGGCGTGGGCGGGCTGGAAGCGCAGACGGTGATGTTCGGCATGCCCACCCTGCTGCGCATTCCCGAAGTGATCGGCGTGCGGCTGACCGGCGCGCTGGCCCCCGGCGTCACGGCGACCGATCTGGCGCTGACCGTCACGCAACGGCTGCGCGCCATCGGGGTGTCGGGCGAGTTCGTGGAATTCTTCGGCCCCGGCGTCAGCACGCTATCGGCCGGCAGCCGCTGCGTGGTGGCGAACATGGCGCCCGAATACGGCGCCACCACCGGCTACTTTCCCATCGACGGCGAAACGCTGGCGTACCTGCGCCAAACGGGCCGAAGCGAATCCCATATCGCGCGCATTGGCGCGTATGCCAAACGCATCGGCATTGCGCTGGACCCGGACGCATCGCCGCGCTACACCCGCGTCATCGAGATTGCGCTGGATCAGGTGCGGATGCATGTCGCCGGCCCCAAGCGCCCGCAAGACCTGCACCCTTACGCCGACACCAAGGCGATCCTGGCGGCGTTGAACTTCACGCCCGCCGGGCAATCCACGCCCGGGCTGCCGCGCCACCCCGTCGCCATCGCCGCCATCACCAGTTGCACCAACACGTCCGACCCGCGCCTGCTGATGGCCGCCGGCCTCCTGGCCCGCAAGGCCCGGCAGGCGGGCTTGCGTGTGCCGGCCTGGGTCAAGACGTCGCTCGGCCCCGGCTCGCCCGCGGCGGCCGACTACCTGGCCCGCGCCGGTCTGCTCGACGACTTGGCCGCCGTCGGCTTTGACATCGTGGGCTACGGCTGCACCACCTGCATCGGCAACTCCGGCCCCTTGCCCGCGCCGGTGCGCGCCGCCATGGAGGCAGGCGCGATTCATCCGGTGGCCGTGCTGTCGGGCAATCGCAATTTCACGGGCCGCATTCATCCCGACCTGGACCTGGGCTTTTTGATGTCGCCGCCGCTGGTCATCGCGTTCGCCTTGGCAGGCGATGCCGAGCGCGACCTGAGCCACGAGCCCGTCCAAATCAACGCCGGCGGCCAGCCCGTTTACCTGCGCGACCTGTGGCCGGATGACGCCGACATCACCGCTGCGCTGACGCAAGGCTTGCAGCCCGGCGACTTCCGCGCCGCGTTCAAGATCGCCAGCGCGAATCCGGCATGGCAAGCCCTGCAATCACCGGACACGCCGCGCTTTCCGTGGGACCCGGCTTCGACCGCGCTGCGCCGTCCGCCATTTGCATCCACGGATGCCGGCAGCCAACTGGGCCATTACGTGGCGCATCCGCTGCTGGTGCTGGGCGACGACGTCACGACGGATCACCTGTCGCCCGCCAGCGCCATTGCGCCGGACAGTCTTATCGCCGACTTCCTCGTCGCGCGTGGCGACGACCGCAACGATCTGAATGTGTTCGCATCGCGCCGGGGCAATTGGGAAGTGATGATGCGCGCCGCGTTCTACAGCAAGAGCCTGAAGAATCTGCTGTGCCCGGAC
Organism: Achromobacter sp. 01N37; assembly: GCF_056399725.1. Lineage (NCBI taxonomy): Bacteria > Pseudomonadati > Pseudomonadota > Betaproteobacteria > Burkholderiales > Alcaligenaceae > Achromobacter > Achromobacter sp. 01N37. Next base: position 35,834 of record NZ_JBFTRX010000023.1, on the reverse strand, counting down.
GCGCCCGTGGGCCACACCCGGCATGCGCCCAGCGGCCGCGTCGAACCCATCTGGGAAGCCGCCGAGCACTATCGGCAGGACGCGCAGCCGGTCGTCTTGCTGGCCGGCGCGCGCTTTGGCACGGGGTCGTCGCGTGACTGGGCCGCCAAGGGCCAACGGCTGCTGGGCATACGCGCCGTGCTGGCGGTGAGCTTCGAACGCATCCATCGGTCGAACCTGATCGGCATGGGCATCTTGCCGTTGCGCCTGCCCGAAGGCGTGACGCCCGACACGCTCAACGTACAGTCGGGCGACCGCATCGAGATCGACGCCCCGGCCGCGACGATGGCGCCGCGCCTGCCTGTCGCGGTGCGAATTTTGCGCGCGGAGGGCACGGTGGAGACCTTGCAAGCCACTGCCGCCGTCGAGACCCAGCTTGAGGTTCGCCTGTTGCGGATGGGCGGCGTCATTCCCGCTATCCTATCGGATTCCCTCCGGCCGGCCACGACCCCATGAACGCGCAAACCAATACCGTCACCAAAATTCTGGAACTGATCCGGCAAGACCGCCTGCCAGAAGGCGCGCACCTGACTGCGCAAAAGCTGGCAGACCGCTTGCGGCTGTCGCGCTCGCCCGTCAACGATGCGCTGGGCATTCTGGAGCAGCACGGCATTGTGGCGCGCAAACCCAACCGCGGCTATTTTCTGCAACAGGATTTCGACGCCCTGCCCGGCGCGCCGGCCGAACTGGCCGCGCCGTCCGTGGACGACATCGTCACGCAAAGCTATTTCAAGCTGGCCGATGAATTGCTGCGGGGGGAACTGCCCATGCAATGCAGCGAGGCCCAGTTGCGTGTGCGCTATGCCTTGACCCATGCGCAGACGCAGGCCTTGCTGGCGCGCATTTCGCAGGAAGGCTGGGCGCAGCGCCGCCCAGGGTATGGCTGGGAATTCTCATCGATGATGACCACGCCCGACAGCCTGTTGCAGTCGTACCGGCTGCGCCTGGCGCTGGAACCTGCCGCCTTGCTGGAGCCGACTTTTCGTATTGAAAAGAGCGTGATCGAACGTTGCCGCGCAGCAGAAAAACACTTGCTGGATGGCGGCATTGCCACCGACACGGCCGACCAGCTGCACGATCGCGGCGTGCGGTTTCATGAATCGCTGGTGGTGGCCTCGGGCAACCCGTTTTTCATCGACACGATCAAGCGCGTGAACCGCGTGCGCCGGCTGCTGTCGTACCGCTCCATGCAAGACCGCAGCCGCTACCGCCAGCATTGCGACCAGCACCTGGCCATTCTGGATTTGCTGGAACGTGAACGCAACGAGGACGCGGCCGCCGCGCTGTCCCGCCATCTGCGCAGCACGCTGGATAACCTGGTCCGCATCAGCGGCATCCTGAAAGGCTAGCGTCATGCACGTCTATATCGGTTCGCGCACCACCCGCGAACGCCATGCCCGCGGGGATGGCATCAGCGTTTTCAACTACGCGCCCGACACCGGCGCGCTGACCTTGACGCAAGTCGTCGGCGGCTTGCTGAACCCGTCGTACCTGTTGCCGCATCCCACGCTGCCCGTGCTGTACACCGTGCATGGCGACAGCCATGAAGTCAGCGCCTTGCATCGCGACACGCACAGCGGCGCATTGACGCCGTGGCATCAGCAGCCGTGCGAAGGCCGCAACCCGGTGCATCTGGCGCTGGCGCCGTCGGGCCGCTATCTGATGGTATCCAACCACCTGACCGGCACGCTCGCCGTGCTGCCCGTTGCCGCCGACGGCGCGCTCGGCCCCGTCACACAAGCCTTGCCCATGACAGGCGAACCCGGCCCGCACCGCAAGGAGCAACCTTTCGCCAAGCCGCACTACAACCTGGTGGACCCGTCGGGCCGCTATGTGGTGGTGCCGGACAAGGGCTTGGACCGCGTGTTTCTCTTTGCGCTAAACGCGCATGGGGCGGGCGCAGAACCCGTCAGCGTGGCCGGCACGCGCGAAGGCGCAGGTCCGCGCCATGCGGTGTTTCATCCGGCCGGCCGCTGGTTGTATGTGGTCAATGAGCTGGACAACACCGTGGCCGCGTACACGCTGCAAGATGATGTGCTGCGCCCGTTCCAGGTGCTGCCGACGCTGCCCGACACCTGCACGGGCAACAGCCGCGCAGCCGGCATCACGACGGACGCGCATGGCCGCCACCTGTATGTGTCGAACCGGGGCGATGACAGCATCGCGGTGTTCGGCGTAGACCCCGTCAGCGGCCGCCTGACGCCGGTGCAACACGCCGCCAGCGGCGGCAAGACCCCACGCTTTTTCACGCTATCGCCTGACGGCCGATTCCTGTTCGCGTTGAACGAAGACAGCGACACGCTCGTGCGCTTTCGCGTCAATGCGCAAGACGGCACGTTGATGCGCGACGGCTATGAACTGCGCGTGGGCAGCCCCGTCTGCATGGTGTTCGCCCGCCGCCGCGCCTGATCAAAAATCCATCGACGCCGACAGCATCAGCGTGCGCGGTACGCCCTGCGATACCGTGCCATACGACGCCACGCCGGACCAGTACGCGCGGTTGGTCACGTTGACCACATTCGCGCGGAAAGTCACGTCCTTGCCCTGGATCTTGGTGGCGTAGCGTGCGCCCACATCAAACGTCGTCCACGACGGCACTGATTGCGTGTTGGCCTGGTTCACGTATTCGCGGCCGGTGTACATCATGCCGCCCGTCAGCGTCAGGCCTGCCACCCACGGCGTGTCCCATTCCGCGCCGAGATTGGCCGAGAACTTCGGCACGCCCACCGGCTGGTTGCCGACGGTGGCGGCGTTGTTGGTGCGCGTGAGTTCGGCGTTCAGATACGTCACGCCGCCCAGCAAGCGCAGCCCGCGCACGGGTTCGCCAGACAGGTTCAATTCCAGGCCGCGGTTGCGCTGTTCGCTGTCGGCGCCGTACACGCCGTTGGTCAGCTGGCCGCTGGGCTTGGTGATTTCAAAGGCGCTGAACGTCAGCATCGCGTCGTCCAGGTCTACCTTGATGCCCACTTCCTTCTGCTTGGCCTTGTAGGGCTTGAACACCTGGCCCGCGTTGGTCGCGGTTGCCGGGGCCACGTCACCCTTGCTCAGGCCTTCGATGTAGTTCGCGTACAGCGACACATTGCTCCACGGCTTGATGACCAGCCCCGCCAGCGGCGTGGTCGCGCTTTCGTCATAGCTGACCGTGCGCACGCCGGTCGTGGCGTTGAAGTTGCGCGACTCGATGCGTTGCTGGCGCACGCCCACAGTCAGCTGCGCGCGTTCATCCAGAATGCTCATCGTGTCCGCCAGCGCCAGGCCGGACAGGTCCGACGACGACACCTTGGGCACATTGGCCGGCGCCGGAATGTTCTGCTCGGGGCGCGCAATGGGGTGATAGATGTTGGACGTGAGCGGCGTGCCGGACACGCTGGCTTGCAGGTTGCGGTCGCTATACATGCTGCCCATGAAGCTGATGGCGTGACGCACCGGCCCCGTGTCCAGCTTGGCGCGCAGGCCTGCGTTATAGGTGCTGCGGTTCACCTGGAAGCGGAAGTTATTGGGCGTGACCACCGTATCGCCCGCGCTGTTGACGATGGTGGGCGTCTGGTCTGACAGGCGCGACACCCTGGTGTCCGATCCGCCCGCATCGGCGAATACGGTCAGGCGGTCACTGATGTCGTATTCCACGCGCAGCAGCGCCGATTCGCCTTCGGACTTCCACCAGCCCCACGCCTGCGTTGCGTTGCGGCGGCCATCGGCCGCGCGTGGCACGTCGATGCCGGATGCCACCAGGAACGGCCGAGTCGGCGCATCCACCTTTTCGTTCTGCACCAGCAGGTCCAGCGATGCGCGCAGGCGCTCGCCCTGATAGTCCAGCGACAAGGCGCCGATGTCGGTGCGGGAATACAGGTTGTCCAGCGGCGTGTCGCCTTGGCGATGCATGCCGTTCACTCGCACGCCCCATTCGCCGTCGTTGCCAAAACGGCGGCTCAGGTCAACGCGTCCGCCGAATTGCGAATCGCCCACGTAGTCGGCGGACAGGCGCGTCAGGTCTTGCGGCAGCGAACGCTTGGGCACCATGTTGATGACACCGCCCACGCCGCTGTTGGGCGACATGCCGTAGAGCAATGCCGCCGGCCCCTTCAGCACTTCGACGCGTTCGATGTAGTCGGTGAAGACGTGATAGTTCGGCGCCACGCCGTACACGCCGTCAAACGCGATTTCGCCCAGATTGCCTTCGCCGATGGGAAAGCCGCGGATGTAGAACGAATCGGTCACGCCGCCGATCTGGCCGGTAAAGCGCACCGAGGGTTCGGCGTTCAACGCGTCGGCCAAGGTCACGGCCTGGCGGTTCGCCAGCAATTCCGACGTGTAGCTGGTGATGTTGAACGGCGTGTCCATGACGTCGCGATTACCCAGCAGGCCCAGACGGCCGCCGCGCGCGACCTGGCCGCCTGCGTATTCAGAAGGCAATGCCGACGGGCTGACCCCCGCGCCCGCCACGGTGATGCTGGGCAGCAGGGTCGCGGCATCGCCCTCGTCTGCCGGCAGTTTGCGCAGCGAATATGCGCCCGCGCCCTGCTCGGCCAAGGCGTAGCCCGACCCGGCCAAGAGGCGCGCGAAGCCTTCGCGCACGGTGTAGGCGCCCGACAAGCCCGCGCTGTGTCGCCCCGCCACCAGCGCCGGGTCGAACGACAGCGGCACGCCGGCCGCGGCTGCAAACTGCGCCAGCACGTCACCCAGCGGGCCACCGGCAATGGTGTATGTCTGGCGAGCCGCAGCCGATGGCGCATCCGCCGCAGCACCGGCTGTCGCACCGGCTGCCGCAGCACCGGCCGCCGCAGCGTCGGCAGCCGATGCATCGGCTGCCGGCTTCGCCGCCTCCGCCGTCGCTGGCGCGCCTGCCACCGCCAGCAGTATCAGCCCCATTCCGGTGGCCTGGGTCATCGCCGCCAGCGGCGACAGAACGGCCTTGCTACGGGGCAGGCGCGGCAAATGGGAAAGTCGGGAAACCATGAAACGATCCTTCGTTGATGACGGGGTGACTCGCGTGTTGCGACGATTCACCCGGTACACCGGACGAAGCGAAAAAAAGTATCAGCCAGTGGGCAATTAATGTGTAACGGCGGCGCGTGGCGCCACCGTCGTCCAGAACGGCGTGACCCGGCTGATCCGCACCGGCAGCGTTTTTTCCAGCAGGCGCAGGCTGCCATCGATGTCGGCCAGCGGGAACGCGCCCGATACGCGCAGGTCGGCCACCGCCGGATCGCAACGCAAGACGCCCCGGCGATACCGCGCCAACTCGTCCACCAGGTCGGCCAGCCGCCCGTTGCGCACGGCCAGCATGCCTTGCTCCCACGACGCCGCGCCCGCGTCCACCGCCGCCTGCGGCTCCACGGCGTGCGCGTTGAACACCGTCTGCTGCCCGGCCGGCAGCACAACCGCCGCAGCGCCCGCGTCCTGCGGGCGAATCTCTACCGCGCCGTCAAACACCGCCACGCGTATGCTGGCGCTCTCGTCGCGCACCATGAAGCGCGTGCCCAGCGCGCGGATGGTGCCTTGCGTGGTGCGCACGATGAAGGGGCGATAGGTGGGCGACGGGTCGTTGCCTGTCGTCAACAGGATTTCTCCTGCGCGCAGCCACAGCACGCGCTGCTCGGGGGTGAATTGAATGTCGACCGCGCTGGCCGTGTTCAACACCAGCCGCGTGCCGTCGGCCAGCGCCAGGTGGCGCTGTTGCCCGGTGGCCGTGCGCACGTCCGCCGCCCATTCACGCCACGGCAGCGCGCGCCATCCCAGCCAGCCCGCCGGCCCCAGCACCAGCAACGCCCCCAGCGCACGCATGGCTTGCCGGCGGCCCGGGCGGTCCAGCCGGCGCAAGGTATCGCGGCCAATGCCGGGCGGCACCTGCCCGAAGCCGCGCAGCATGGCTTCCACGCGCTGCCAGGCGGCGCCATGTGCGGCGCTGCGATGCCGCCATCTCTCAAACGCCGCTTGGTCGGACGCGGACAGGGTTTCGGACTGGAAGCGCACGAGCCAGCCCGCCGCTTCTTCCAGGATCGCCGGGTCAATGACGCCGCTCATGCATGCACCTGATAGGCGATCAGGCAAGCGGTCAGCGCCTTCTGCATGTGGCGCTTGACGGTAGCCAGCGACACGCGTTGATGCGCCGCGATGTCGGCATAGGCCATGCCGTCGAATTGCGACAGCAGAAAAATCTCGCGGGTCTTGGCGGGCAAGGTGCGCAAGGTCGCGTCAATGGCGTGCAGCGTTTCAAGGATCAGCGCCCGGACTTCGGGCGACGGCGCCTCGGGCGCGGGCAGTTGGGAAACGACGGCCAGATAGGCGTCTTCCACCGCGCGGCGGCGCCAATGGTCCACCACCAGGCCTTTCGCAATATGGGTCAGCAGCGCGCGCGGCTCGGCGCCCGCGCCGGCCTTGCGGCGGCCGGTCATCAGGCGCACAAAGGTGTCGTGGGCCAGGTCGGCGGCGTCGAACGAATTGCCCAATTTCTTGCGCAGCCAGGTCGACAGCCAGCCATGGTGGTCACGATAGAGCGTCGTGACGGTTTCGGCGGGCAGGGAGGAGTCGGGCGGAGACACGGCGCACCAAGCGGGTATTTGTAAATGGGAACGATTTTTATTTTATATGATCGACGGCCTAGCGCCTATCCACGCTCCGCGCCCCTTTGCGAACCGCGCTCGGATAAAATCAGTGCCCCCTTTCCCGCCTTGATGACGTCATGCAGAACGAATCCTCGGAGCTTTCCTTTCTCGCTGGCGGCGGCGAGATGGGACGCCGGGTCGCCACCTTTGATTGGGCCTGTACGCCGCTTGGGCCAATCGCCGAATGGTCCAGCGCCTTGCGCGTAGCGGCCGGTATGGTGCTGTCGTCCCGCTTCCCCTGTTGCCTGGTCTGGGGCAAGGAACTGATCACGCTGTACAACGACGCGTTCAGGCCCATTCTCGGTACGAAACCCGAGGCGTTGGGCCGGCCCTTCAGCGACGTCTGGAGCGAAGCGTGGCCCATGATCGGCCCCATCGCCGACCGCGCTTTCGCGGGCGAAGCGACGTTCATCGAAGACTATTCGCTGGTCCTCCAGCGGTCGGGCCAGGCCGAGGAAGCCACCTTCACGTTCTGCTACAGCCCCGTGCGCGACGAGCATGGCGTCGTGGTCGGCATGATCGACACCGTCATTGAAACCACGTCGCGCATCCTGGCCGAACGCGCGCAGGCCGAAGCGCTTCGCCAGACCGAAGACAACCTGCGGCAGAGCCAGAAAATGGAAGCCATCGGGCAGCTGGCGGGCGGGCTGGCGCACGACTTCAACAACCTGCTGATGGGAATCGCCGGCAGCCTTGAGCTGCTAAACCTGCGGCTGTCCCAGCACCGGCTGGGGGAACTGGAACGGCACATCGACACCGCCCGGCGCAATACCGACCGCGCCGCGGCGCTGACGCAGCGCCTGCTGGTGTTTGCGCGCAACCAGCCGCTGAATCCCCAGGCGGTGGACATCAATCAGCTGGTGCGCGGCATGGACGATCTGGTGCGCCGAAGCGTCGGCCCGCGCATCATCGTCGACCTGGACTGCGAGCCCAACCTATGGCCCGCTTGGGTCGACCCCCATCAGGTTGAAAACGCGCTGCTCAACCTGTGCCTGAACGCGCGTGACGCGATGGCCGGCCAAGGCAGGCTGGGCATCGAAACCGCCAAGGTCACGCTGGCCGACGCCCAGGCGCACGAGCGCGGGCTGCCGGCGGGCGACTATCTGCGCCTGACCGTGACGGACACGGGTTGCGGCATGACGCCGCAGACCGTGGATCGTATTTTCGAACCCTTCTTCACCACCAAGTCGGCGGGGCAAGGCACCGGGCTGGGCCTGTCATTGCTCTACGGATTCGTACGGCAATCGGGCGGCCAGGTGCAGGTGACGTCGCGCCCGGGCATGGGAACGGCGATGAGCCTGTACTTTCCGCGGGGGGAATCCGCGTTAGCGCCCATCGAGCCCGGCGTACCACGCCAAACTCCGCGCGCCGCATCCGGCTTGACGGTGCTGGTGGCGGAAGACGATGTGGCGGTGATGGCCGTCGTCAGCGAAACGTTGAGCGAACTGGGCTACATCGTCTTAAGCGCCGTGGATGGGGCCAGCGCGCTGCGCCTGCTATCCGCGCCCGCCCCGATCCATCTGCTGATTTGCGACATTGGCCTGCCCGGTGGCATGGACGGCCGCCAGGTCGCCGACGCGGGGCGCATGCTGCGTCCGGATCTGAAGGTGCTCTTCATCACCGGATCGGGCGCCCGCGCAGGCGACGAGCCCGGCGCGCCGACGCTGCCCAAGCCTTTCTCTCTGGACGAGCTGGCGCGCCAGGTGCACGCGCTGATCCCCGCCTGACCCGTCCGCAGGGTCACGGCTGCGTCTGCGTTTGCCTCTGCGTTTGCCTCTGCGTTTGCCTCTGCGTCGGCGTCTGCGTCGGCGTCTGCACCCCTGCGGCGGCCACCGCGTTCACAGCTTCGGCGCGTAGCGGAACGTCAGCATGAAGTTGCGCGGCTGGCCGTAGTAGTTATTGCTGCTCAACGTGTTGTAGGACGGCACGTAGTACTTTTTGTCGAACACGTTGTTGACGTTCAGGCCGATGCTCAGTTCCGGCGTAGCCTGATAGCCCACGCGCGCATTCCAGATCGTGAAGCCCGCCAGCTTGAACTCGCGGTCCGAGCTGATCGTGTCGGTCTGCGTGTTGACGCCCGCGCCCACGCTCAGGCGGTTCATCATGCCCGGCAACTTGTAGTTGGCCCACAGGCGAAGCATGTGCTTGGGCGTCCAGGTGTTGAAGACCTTGCCCTGGTTGTCGGGGTCGCTCAGATACTTGGTGGTGTTGTAGGTGTAGCCCGCGTACAGCTCCAGGCCCTTGACCACTTCACCCGACACTTCGGCTTCCACGCCCTGGCTGCGCACCTTGCCCGATGCGCGTGAGCAGTACCAGCCGTCGCACGCAAAGCCGGCGGCGTAGTCGTTGACCGCACGGTTCTTGTGGTCGTAGCGGAACAGCGCCAGCATCGTGTTGATGCGGCCATCGGCCAGCTCACCCTTGATGCCGACTTCGTAGTTGTTGCCTTCGATGGGCTTGAGCAGGCTGCCGTCCAGGCTGCGTTCGGTCTGCGGCTCAAACACGGTGGTGTAGCTGGTGTAGGCGGACCAGTTATCGGTCAGCGCATACACGATGCCGGCGTAGGGAATGAACTTGCCCGACGTGCTGGACGTCGTGGAGCTGCCGCCGCCGGTGTAGGTGTAGTCGAACCAGCCGACGCGGCCGCCCGCGATCAGCGCCAGGGACTCGGTGGGCTTGACGCGCCACGTGCCGTAGATGCCCTTCTGGCGGATGTCGTAGCTGCTGCGCGAGTCATAGCCGCTGGCGGCGGCGATGGAATCGATGTCCTGCCAGGGGCGATGGTGATCCAGGTCGAAGATGTTGCCACCGTCTTCCCACGCCCGCGTGAAGCGGTCGTTCGTGGTCAGCTTCGAATAGTTGGCGCCCAGCACCACTTCCTGCTGCATGCCCAGCGCGGTGAAGTTGCCGTTTACCGACATGTCCAGCCCGCGCTGCTTGCTGTTGAAGTCCACCCCGAAATTGCCGTACGACAAACCACTGCCGTCCGGTTCCACTTCTCCGGCCACGCGCTGGTGCACCGTCGTGTTCTTTTCGTTCATGGCCACGCCGGCCAGCTTGAAGCGCCACGCGTCGTTAAAGCGATGGGTGACGTCGGCGTTGAAGATGGTCTGATCGTTCTTCGCGCGGTTCCAGGTGGAGCCGGTGAAGGTGGAGCGCGGCAGGTCGATGTCGCCGCCATCCGCATAGCGCGGATAGCCCACGAACATCGGACGCGAGCGGCTGTACCGGTTGCTGATGCCGATGCCCACCGTCGTGTCTTCGGTAACGTCAAAGTCCAGCGCGGCGTACAGGTTGCGCGTCTTGTCCCAGACGTAGTCGACGAAGGAATGGCTTTGGTCTTCGTCCACCACGACGCGGCCGCGCAAGGTGCCCGCCGCGTTCAGCGGGCCGCCCGCATCCAGCGTCAAACCGTAGTGGTCCCACGAACCGGCCTTGCCCGACAGCACTACCGACGGTTCCGCGCCGCCGCGCTTGCGCACCAGGTTGATTGCGCCGCCAGGGCTGCCCGCGCCTTGCAGCAGGCCGGCCGCGCCGCGCAGGATTTCCACGCGGTCATAGAACACCAGCGAGTCCTGCTCCCAGTTGCCCAGGCTGTAGCTGTTGCGCAGCAAGGCCACGCCGTCGTATTGCAGCAGGTCCACCGGGAAGCCGCGCGCATTGATCGCCACCCCCGGCCCCACGCCCTGCACGCCCACCATGCCGGCCGTGTTGTTCACGGCGTCCGGCAGGCTCGTCATGATCTGGTCGTCCATGCGCTGGCGCGTCAACACGGTGATCGACTGCGGAATGTCTTTCAGCGCCTGCGTGCTCTTGCCAATGGTGACGGCGGGCGTCGTGTACGAACCCGTGCCATCAGTGGTGGCGTTGTAGCTGCCCGTCACCGTCACGGGCGCCAGCGTGGCCGCCTGGCCCGGCGTGGACGCTTGCCGCAAGCGATACCCGCCATCGGGCCGCGCCACGGCTTGCAGGCCGGTGCCGACCAGCAAACGTTCAAGCGCCGCGTCCACCGCATACGTGCCCGACACGCCTTCGGTGCGCGCGTTGGCCGTCAACGCCGGGTCGGACGCCACCATGACGCCCGCCTGCACACCAAACGCGCCCAGCGCGGCGCTGAGCGGGCCGGCCGGAATGTTGAAGCTCACCGATTGCCGAAGCGCCCCGGCTGCCTGCGCGTGCACGGCGGACGGCCACGGCGCCGCCAGCACAACGGCGGGCAGCGCCAGATGCAGCGCAATGCTCAACCGGGTGCGCGGCGACATGCGGGCAGGCAACATGCGGACAGGCAAAAAACGGACAGGCGATGAAGGCAGGCGGGCAAGCGACGCCGCGCGTACAGGGCGAGAAGACATCAAGGGATTCCTGGCTCAAGAAGGAGGGGCGCAGGCTCGGGTGGTGGGAGGCATCCGGACTGCTTTCCTTACATGAAGCGCGAGATCGGGAGTTCCGCCGTTTCGGTTACACATTCATTGCTTGCGGGCGGGGCCGCCGGGTCAGGCCAGGCCCACCCGCACCCAATAGCGGGTGATTTGGCGCACACGCACGGGCAGCACGTCTTGCAGCATGGCCAGCACCTTGTCGCTGTCCGCCAATGGGAACGCGCCCACCACGCGCAACGCCCCCGCCTCGTCCGAACAGCTCAGCCGGCCCGGCCGATAGCGCGAGAGGTCTTGCAGGAACTCCGCCAGCGGCATTTCATTGGCGATCAACATGCCGGTGATCCACGCGGACGTGGCGGGCTCCAGCGCTTGCAACGCAAAGCCGCCTGCCGCCGAGTAGTCGGCCTGCTCGCCGGCCCGCACGCGCCGGAGCGCATCGGCGGCGTCCAGGCCCCGCACATCCACCGCGCCTTCCAGCACCGCCACGCGCACGGCGCGGCCGTCGTCCAGATCCCGCACCACAAACCGCGTGCCCACCGGCGTCAGGATGCCGCTGCGCGTGCGCACCGTGAAGGGCCGGCCCTGCCGGTCTTGCGCGGTAGTGACAAGAATTTCACCTTCGCGCAGCACCACTTCGCGCTGGCTGGCGGTGTAGCGAAAGTCAACGGCGCTGGCTGTGTTCAGTTCCAGCCGCGTGCCGTCTGGCAAGGTCAACGCCCGCCGTTCGCCGGTGCCCGTGCGCAAGTCGGCCGACAGGCGGCGGATCGTGCCGCGTTCGCCCACCGCCCAGGCGCCCAAGCCCAGACCGGCCGCCGACACCATCCAGCGGATGGCGTTGCGGCGCGACTGGATCAGCGGCGCCTGCCGCAAGGTGCGGCCCGCGACGTCTTGGCCCGCTTCGGCCACGCCCGCATCCACATCGCGCGTCAACGCCACCAGCCGCAGCCAGGCCAGTTCATGCGCCGGCTGCGCGTGCCGCCAGCGTTCGAAATTTGCGCGGTCGTCGTCGCTGGCATCTTCGCGCAAACGCGCCCACCAGTCGGCCGCCTGACGCACGATCTTGGGATCAATCCGGCCGGCTTCCGGCGCATGTGGGCGCAGCAGCTTGGCGCCTTCCATCAAACCGTGGCTCACCCGTACACCGCCGTGTAGCAATGCACCAGCGCGCGCGCCAGCGACTTCTGCACCGCGTTCGGTGTCAGGCCCAATTGCTCGCCGATTTCGGCATAAGACATGCCATCTACCTGCGCCATCAGGAAGATGCGGCGGCTGGTCATGGGCAGGCTGTCGAGCAATTCGCAGACTTGCTCCAGCGCTTCCAGGATCAAGGCGCGCGCTTCAACAGAAGGTTCCACCGCCACCGGTTGCAACGCCAGGGATTCCGCATAGGCGGTTTCCAGCGCGGCGCGGCGGGCGCGGCCTATCAGGAGGCGCGTGGCGATGGTGCGCAGATAGGCGCGCGGTTCGGCGAGCGGTTCGCGCACATTGGCGCGGATCAGCCGTTCGAACGTGTCGTGCGCCACGTCAGCCGCATCGGACGCATTACCCAGCTTGCGTTGCAGCATGCCGCGCAGCCACTGGTGATGCGCCTGATAGACGGTTTGCACCTCGGCATGCGGGGCGTAGGAAGGAGAAGACATGGCGGGTGCGCCCCCGGCGTCGCCGCCAGATGCTCAAACAAAATGAAAATGATTCGCAATTATAGATATCTTCGAATCGTTTTCAAGGGCAGGCTTTCCTGCCCGCCGTAGCCGCCTGACGCCCGCCCCCTCCCGCTGACGGCGGCGTGATCCGGCCCCGAATCACGCCGCCCCGCGCATCGTCAGAACTTCGCGGTCAGGTTCACAAATACGCTGCGGGGTTCGCCGTAGTAGACCTGGTTGGCCACGCCGCCCAGGTAGTACTTCTTGTCGAACAGGTTGTTCAAGTTCACCTGCGCGGACAAGGTCGAGTTGAAGTCGTAGCGCGCCATCAGGTTGTAGATGGCGTAGGCCTTTTGCTTGGCGGTGACGGTGCCGCCGGCCGCGCTGACTTCGCTGTACGTCGAGATCTGCCAGTTCACGCCGCCGCCCACGGTCAGCTTGTTCCAGTCGCCCGGCAAGCGGTAAGTGGTGAACAGCTTGGCCATGGCGCGCGGGCGCTCGGTGTTGACCGACACGCCGTCGGCATCGCGGCTGGTGTAGTACGTGCCGCCCGCGTAGGCGTTCCAGCCCGGCGCCAACTGCCCGCTCACTTCCAGCTCGACGCCTTTGGTCGTGACGCCATCGGCGGTGGTGTAGGCCTGTTCGAACGAGCCGGGCACCAGCGCATCGCCATCCAGCACCGCGACCTTGCTCTGTTTGACCTTGAACAGCGCGATGGACGTGTTCAACCTGCCGTCCAGGTATTCGCCCTTTACGCCGATTTCATAGTTCTTGCCTTGCACCGGGTCCAGGTACGTGCCGTTGCGGTCGCGGTTGTCTTGCGGCTGGAAGATGTCGGTGTAGCTGACGTAGGTGGAGTACGTGTCGTTGATGTCGTAGACCACGCCCGCGTAGGGAATGAACTGCGAGTCTTTCTGGTCGCGCGTGTCCGACTTGGACTTCCACGTGGCGTACCGGCCGCCCGTGATCGCCGTGAGGTTATCCGTCAGCGACCAGCGCACCGCGCCATAGGTGCCCGTTTGATGCGTGACCGTGTCGCGCAGCGTAGAGGCCGTCCATGTGGGCTGCGCGAACGAGCCGTCCCATTGGTAGAAGTTGCCGGTGCTGGCCAGTGTGGAGCTATCGAAACCGTAGCGGTAGAAGTCTTCGCCGTAGCGGCTGCGCATCGCGCCCACCACCACTTCGTGCTTACGGCCCAGCAGATTGAACGGGCCCTTCACCTGAAGGTCCAGCGACGTTTGCTGCGCGTACGAATTCCAGTAGCCCGGCAGCGCGCGCAGGCCCGTGCCGGTTTCGCGGTCCAGCGCGCCGTACAGGTACAAGAGCTTGGCGTCGTACTTGCTCTTGCGTTGCGACCAGTCGGCCTTCACTTCCCAATCGTTTTCAAAGCGGTGCGACAGCGTGGCGAACATCGTCTGGTTGGTGGTGTGCCAATAGGTCCAGTCGGCCGCTGTGGTCTTTGACCGGCGCCAGTCCGTCTGCGTGCCGTCGCTGAACACCACAGGCAAGCTGCCCCAGGTGGACCCGCGCGGGCGCTTGTCTTGGTAGTCTGCACCCACGCTCAGCCGCGTGTTCGGCGTCAGGTCGGCGTCGATCACGCCGTAGAACACTTTCTTGTTGGCGTGATACAGGTCGATGTAGGAATCGCGGCCCTGGTACAGCGCCACCATGCGCGCGCGCACCGTGCCTTCCTCGTTTAACGGCGTCGACATATCGACCGTGCCGCGGTACTGATTCCACGAGCCAAAGCCCGCGCTGACCGAGCCCGTGAAGGTCTTGCTGTTGGCGTGTTTGCGCACCAGGTTGATCGACGCGCCGGGGTTGCCTGCGCCGGTCATCAGGCCCGTTGCGCCGCGCACGACTTCGATGCGGTCGTAGATGAAGGAATCGTTGTCCGACTCGCCATACATCGACAGGCCAATGGTGGTGGGCACGCCGTCGTATTGCAGGCTGTCGATATAGAAGCCGCGCGACCAGAAGTCGGTGCGGTCCGAGTCTTCACTGACCACCTGCACGCCCACCACGTTGCCCATCACTTCGTCGAGCGAACGCAGGTTCTGGTCTTCGATGCGCTGGCGCGTCACCACGCTGACCGACTGCGGCGTTTCGCGCAGCGACAGCGTCAGCCCGGTGGCCGCCGACGACGCGGGCGTGGTGTACGAGCCCGTGCCTTCGGTCACCGACGGATCGGAATTGCCCAGCACCGTCACGGGCGCCAGGCTGGTGACGCCGCCGTCGCGCGTCAGGATGATGCTGTCGCCCTGCCAGCGGTACGCCACGCCCGTGCCTTGCAGCAGGCCGCGCAAGGCTTCCTCGGGGGCCAGGCTGCCGCTCAGGCCGCGCGTGCTCAAGCCCGCGACCACGTCGGGCGCATAGAAGACGCGCACCTTGGTCTGCGCCGCCCATTGCATCAGCGCATCGCCCAGCGGCTGCGCGCCGATGTTGATCGACACGGCAGCGCTTTGCGCAATGGCCGCATCGGGCGCCGCGCTCAAGGCGCACGCTAGCGCCAACGCCAGCGAAGAGAGCATGAAGCGCGGGGCTGCGCTGGCGCGGCGGGTCACCGCCTGGGGGGTCTTGTCTGCTGAGAGAGTCACAACTACCTGCTGTTTGGGTTCGACGTTGGGAGCGGCGCGGGCCAATCAATCACATACGGCGCCAGGGCCTTCCTTCGTAGAACGCTTCAAACGCAGATAAACCTGAATCTCATTTTCATTTATTTTGTAACAGCGCTGGGGTCGTCCTGACGCCGCTGGATGTCGATCGGGCCGCCAGGGTGCGGCGTCAGGCGCACCGGGGCAATCGACGGCAAGGCGTCCACCAGCGCTTCGGGGCGGTCCAGCGTAAAGGAGGCCGACACCCGCAAGCGGCCGGCCTTGTCATCAGCCAGGCGCAGCGGCGTGGCCAGATAGCGGTTCATCTCGGACACGACGTCCGTCAGCGTGGCGTTCTTGAACACCACGCGGCCGTCGCGCCAGGCGGTGGCGGTTTGCACATCGGCGGGCGCCGGCACGCCGATCGCCCCGCTGCCCGGCACGCGGATGCCATGCCCCGCGCGCAGCACCGCGTGGCCCAGGTTCCACCAATGCCCGCCCGACACCTGCACGGTGCCAGACTCCACCAGCACCGCCACATGATTCGCATCGCGGCGCACGTCGAACACCGTGCCCGTCACGCGCACCACGCCGCTGCCGGCATCAACAATGAAGGGGCGCGCCGCATCGGGGCTGACGGTAAAGTTGATTTCGCCGCTGTCCAGCACCACGTCGCGGCGGGCGGCGTACAGCAAGACCCGCGCCTGCGTGCCGCCATTGATGTCCAGCACGGAGCCGTCGGGCAAGGTCAGTTGGCGGCGTTCACCCCGCTCGGTGCTGATCGCGGCGGTAAAGGTTGGCGCTTCCACCGGCAGGCTCCACCACACGCCTAACGCCACGGCGGCCAAGCCCGCACAGGCGAACGCGGCGCGCAGGGCGAACTGACGCTGGCTGCGCCTGACGCCTGCGCGCAACCCCTCGCGAACCCCCGATCGCCAGCCCGACCGCAACCCCGGCCGCGCCGGCACCGGGCCACCCAGCAAAGATTCGACCTGATCGCGCGGCAAACCGGCAGCCGCCGCCCCCAACTGCTGCATGCGGTCGAACTCACGCGCGCGCTCGGGATGGTCGCGACGCCACCGGGCAAACGCGCGCCGGTCGCGGCGCGTCAGTTCGCCCGAATGCCAGCGCGCAAACCACCACGCGGCGGTGGCGGGGTCGCGCGGATCATCGCGGTCGTTGAAGGAAGACATCGTCATGGAGTGTATTCACGCAGCCGGTCGCGCACATGTTCAATGGCGCGCATGACGTAGCGCTCGATCATATTTTTGGACAGGCCCATATGCACCGCCACCTCGGCCTGCGTCCAGCCTTCGATGCGGTTCAGCACAAAGGCCTCGCGGCACTTGGGGGGCAATTCTGCCAGGACTTTGGCCAGGTCGTCGGCCAGCCGCGCCGCGCGTACCGGCGCATCGGGGTCATCCACGATCAATTGATCGGCGTCGTTCAGCTCGTCCAGCGGCACGTGTTCGGCGCGGTCCTGCCGCCGCCAGCGGTCAATCAAGCGATGCCCGGCCGCCTGGAACAAGTAGCCGCGCGCCTTGAGCGCCACGCTGGCGTCCGCCTTCAGCAGGCGTTCAACGGCGTCATGCGCGGCGTCTTCGGCGTCGTGCCGGTTGCCCGTGCGGCGGCTCCATACGCCCACCAGCTCGTCGTAATAGGCGAGCCAGCCACTGCGAGGCGAGGAAGAGCGGGACATGTTCCGGACGGAGGGCGCGAAAGGACAGGGTTGCGAATTTTACAAATAATTCTCATTATCGCAACTGCTGTTTTCCAGCCCCGGTGGGTCCGGCTAGTAATCCATCGGGATATGGCTCTGCGCCGCGCGCAGTTCCTGGATATGGCGCTCGGCCTCTTCCCTCTCGGCCGCGGGCGGCAACGGCCGCCATCCCACCATGTTGCCGGGCGTCTTCACCGGCATCCAGCCCAGCACGCTGTATAGCGTGATGGCCGTGCGTCCCGTATCGAAGCGTGTTTCGTAGTAGCCCTGCCGATCCGGCGCGGTATCGCCAGACGTCCAATCCAACTGAGACATCCATGTCTCCCTATGCTGAAGCTTATTGGCAAGCGCGCCAGCCCCGCGATATGGTCCGGCGCTGCTTGATCGTAAAGCGTGCTCCGTGTGCTTATGCATTCACCATGCTCCCGCTTTGCGATTCTTGACAGAGGGAAATCCCTAGGGTGATCGCGCCGGGCGCGAATCAGGCCGGGAAAGCAAGGCAAAAGCAGCGGGAAAGCAACGGCGGGCAGATAGGGATGCGGCAAGACGGGACCAGGTCCCGTCTGCGCGAATGGCTTACTTGATGCCGATGAACGGCAGCGCGGCGCCCGGCACTTGCGTGGCTGGCAGCACGCCGTCCCACTTCTCAACGGCGTTCAGGCTCACCAGATTGGTGTTGGCGGCCAGCGCTTCGGCCTTGGCGCGAATCGAAGCTGCTTCGGCTTCACCGCGCATGCGGATGCCATCGGCTTCAGCCGTGAATTGCTGGCGGCGCGCATCGGCTTCGGCCTTCGCCTTCACCACCTGGATCTCGGCGGTGATCATCGCCGTTTCTTTTTGCTGGCGCGTGGTTTCAATCTGCACCTGGGCCAGCATGCGCTGTTCAATCGAATGCTCATAGGCTTGCGAGAAACCCACTTCTTCGATCTGCACGCCCACCACTTGCACGGGCGCGCCGTCCATGGCCTTGAGCACCGCGCTGTTCACATCCAGGCCCAGCTTCTGGCGTTCCTGAATGGCGCGCACGGCGGTGTACTGGCCGAACACGTTCTTCACGGCGTCGGGCGTCTTGCGTTCCAGCACGCGCATTTGCAGATTGTCGATGGTGCCGTATTCCGAATAGAGCTCGGCCACGTGCTCCGGCGGCACGCGGTACGTGACCGACACGCGCAGGTGCGCGGGCTGTTGGTCATAGCTATAGGCTTCGAGCTTTTCGAACACAAACGTGTGGTCGCGCACCGACACCGTGCGCACGTCATCGATGAAGGGCGTCTTGAAATCCAGGCCCGGGTCCGACACGCGCACGAGCTTGCCATTGCGCAGCACCACGCCGCGTTCGCCCTGGTCCACCTGGAACCACGAACCGAACGCCATGAACAAGATCAGGAAAAACAGAATGACGGCCACAATGGCGACCTTCACGTTGCGCGGTTTGACCGCGCCGATCGTCTTGACCATCTGGATGTCTGTCGGCTTCACTTTGAGTCCCTGTCTGATTTTGTACGTTTACGGTCCGAGAACACGGCCGCGATGCCACGAGCGAGCAAATAGGCGACCACGGCCGCCCCCACCAAGATCAGGAAATAACGCATCGCGAGTCCCCCCCGGGAAAGAAGCACCGGATTCTATCCCGTGATCGGGACGGAATCCGCATTGAAAACGCCACCATTGTTGCCAGACTTTTCCGAACGTTGCGAGGCATGCAAAAAGCGCTGTTTTCAGGCTCCGTAATGCCGCAACCCCAGGCGCGACAAGGCGTCGGGATAGTCCCAAAACGCGTGGTCCAACGTCTCCATTTCCTCTTGCTCCGCCTCGGTCATGGCGCCGTAGATATCGTTCAATTCGATGACGTCGGGCGAGGCTTCAAAGCGGTCGATCAGCCCGCGCATGCGTGACAGCACGGCCAGCATATGCGTGGCGCCGATCTTCGTTAATGCCTGCAACGCCAGTTGGCACGTCGGGTCGCCCCAGTTGCACAGAAACTGCATGAAGCCGCCATTGTTGATGTCGGCTTCCATGCGCCACAGCGCCACCAGCTCCTGCTCGATCAAGGGCAGGCGGTCGAGCTTCCAGTCGGCCGCCTGCAACGCGGCCATCGCTTTTTCATAGCGCTGGTCCCATAAGATGTCGAGCACATTCAGCATGCCCTGGGGCGACGGTTCCCACAGCGCGGGCCACACCACGCCATGGCCGTCATCCACCAACTGCCATTGCTCGCGTTCGGCGGGCGTGGCTTTCTCAAGGCGGATGTAGCGCTGGATGGGCTCTGACAAGGTCTGGCCATTAGCCAGGGTCAATTGCAGATGCGTGGGCGTCAGCGTGATGGTGTGGATGCGGTAATCAGGGGTTTGCATGGGAAGGGCCGGCATGGGAACGCCCGCGAAAGTACCGGAAGGCGGCCCCGCTGTCGAGGCGCACGCTTTGCTCGCATCAGGCCGCAGACTGTTACGTCATCGCCCTTCTTTGATCTGCTACCGTCAAGTTTCGCCCGCCGGCATGGCGCCGGCGCTGAAAGACGGAGACCCGAATGCCACGTCCTTCCGAGTCCACCCCCTTGATCGGCGTGATCCCCCCGTATGTGCTGGACCGCCTGGCGCAGCATACCGACGCCCGTGTCAGCATGCCCGCCGTCAAGACCTTGATCATTGACCAGCAACAGCGCGGCCTGCGCGAAATGGCCACGCAGCCGCCGCGTGCAACGCTCGCGCCCACGACTCCGCCCTCGCCCCCAGGCACGCCGCAGCGCGCCGTCCACGATGCAAACAACAGCACCACGCTGCCCGGCACACTGATCCGCGCCGAAGGCCGCCCCGCCAGCGGCGACGTTGCGGTAGACGAGGCCTATGCGCATCTGGGCGCTACTTRCAAGCTTTTCTGGGACATCTACAAACGCCATTCCATCGACGGCCACGGCCTGCCGCTGGTGGGCACCGTGCATTACGGCGATGACTACGACAACGCGTTCTGGAACGGCGCGCAGATGGTGTTTGGCGATGGCGACGGTGAAGTGTTCAACCGCTTCACCGTTGCGGTGGACATCATCGGCCACGAACTCACGCACGGCGTCATCGACGCCGAAGCCGCCTTGCTCTACCAAGGCCAATCTGGCGCGCTGAACGAATCGCTGTGCGATGTCTTTGGCGCACTGGTCAAGCAATATTCCCTGGGGCAATCCGCGCGCCAGGCAGACTGGCTGGTGGGCGCGGGGCTCTTCACAGAAAAAGTCAGCGCTCGCGCGCTGCGCTCCATGTCAGAACCCGGCAGCGCGTATGACGACCCGGTGCTGGGTAAAGACCCGCAGCCCGCGCACATGCGCGACTACGTCGACACGCCACGCGATAACGGCGGCGTCCACATCAATTCCGGCATCCCCAACCGCGCATTTTTCCTGGCCGCCACAACGCTGGACGGCCCTGCGTGGAAAAGCGCGGGGCGCGTCTGGTACGACACCTTGTGCGACAAGCGGCTGCGTCACGACGCCGACTTCAAGACCTTCGCCGCGCTGACCGTCACCGTGGCCACCGAACGCTTTGACGCCGCCATGCAGCGCGCGGTCAAACAAGCCTGGGCCGCCGTAGGAGTCCTGACATGATCGAACTGCCCTCCTTGGATCTTGCGCTGCTGGTGCGGCTGACACGCGAAGGCGGCGTGGCGTATCTGCCTGGCCTGACGCAGCCGCGCAGCATCAATCTGGCCACCTGCCCGCCCGGCGTGCGCCAGGAAGTGTGCGATGTGCTGCAACGCGCAGCCCCGTTGGCGGTGCCTGAATGCGGGCAGGCAGGCGGCGACCAGCGCTACTTTCATATCGAGATCGTGATGGACCGCGACGAAGGAACGGCCATCAGTTTCGATGTACCTGAAGCCGATGCGCCCGACACGCTGGTACAGCTATGGAAGGCGCATGCGGAGCCGGGGCCGTAATCACCGCCCGCATCAATGCGCGCGGAACCCGCCGATCTGAATCGCGCGGCCCGCGTACAGGCCGATGATGGCCATCGCCACGCACAAGGCCGCGCACACGCCCAACGCCACGCCCCAACCGCCCAGACGGTCGTGCATGGCCCCCACCAGCGCGGGGCCCGTGGCGGCGAACAGATAGCCGACGCATTGCGCCATGCCCGATAACGCGGCCGCCTGTTGCGCATGGCTGGCGCGCAGACCCACAAACGCCAAGCCCAGAATGATGCCGCCGCCCGTGCCCAAGCCCAGCAGCACGATCCACAACGTGGCCCAGCCGGGCGCCACGATCAAGCCGGTGAATGCAACGACTGACGCCGCGGCCGAGCAGAACGCCGCACCGCGCTGATCCTTCATGCGGCGCACCACGGGCGCCATAAACAGCGCCGGACCCGCCGACATCAATTGCAGCAGCCCATGCAGCGACCCCGCGCGTTCCGCCGAATAGCCCGCGTCGCGCAAAATGGCAGGCAGCCAGCTCACGCCCACATAGAACACAAACGAGTTGATGCCCAGGAACAAGGTCACCTGCCACGCCAGCGGCGAATGCCACAGACGGCCGCCGTGCGGCGCGTGCGTGGTGGTGGACGCAGGCGCCGTGTGCTGCGCCAGCTGCGGCAGCCACAGCAGCATGCTTACTACCGGCACCACCAACAAGCACAGCGTTGAAAAGCGCCAGCCGTCCGCCGACAAATTGGCCAGCGGAATCGCGATAGCCGACGCCACGCCCGCCGCGATGCCCATCGTCAACACATAGGCCGACGTCATGCCGGCCACGCGTTGCGGAAAATCGCGCTTGACCAGGCTGGGCAGCAACACGTTGCCAATGGCGATGCCCGCACCGATGATCGCCGTGCCCGCATACAAGCCCCACGCCGCGCCCTGTATGCGCACAACGATGCCAGCGGCAATCAGCAGCAGCGCGCCGAACAAGGTGCGCTCCAGCCCGAAGCGGCGCGCAAGCCCCGCAGCAAACAGCGAGACCACCGCAAACGCCAACAGCGGCAAGGTAATCAACATGCCGGCCGCCGTCGAAGACAGGCCGAGCTGTTCGCGGATCATACTGATCAGCGGCGCCACGCCTGTCACCGGCGCGCGCAACGCCATCGCGATGCAAAGAATGCCCAGCAGGAGCCACACCAGCCGGCTGCCGGAACGTAAAGAGGGAGAGGGATTTCGAGTCATGCCGCCCAGCTTACCCACGCGCGGCTTTACCGAATTTCGAGACAATGACAAACTATCCTTAAATCCTGCCAACCCTAAGCGTGGCTCACTACGCGCGGCTTCCGATGCGCCTGAACCCCATCCCGTCCACTCCTTTCAATACCGATTCCCCCACGCAGCGCACCTTCGCCATGCCGGTGAATGCGGCGGATCGGGACAACGAATCCCCCACGCATCACCACAACATGGGTCAGCTGGTGCTGGCGCTGCGCGGCGGCGTGACGTGCTCGGTGCCGCAAGGGTTGTGGATGGTGCCGCCGCAATGTGGCGTGTGGATTCCGGGCGGCATGCCGCACAGCAATCGCGTCACCGCCAATGCCAGCGTGTGCTTTCTGTTTGTGCCGGCCGACGTGGCCGGCCTGCCGGACCACTGCTGCACGCTGACGATCACGCCGCTGGTGCGCGAGCTGATCGTGCACTTGTCCGCGTTGTCTGAACCCGACATGGAAACGCCCGCCAACCGCCAGCTGGCCGATGTGCTGATCGAACAATTGCGGCGCATGCCCGCCGAACATCTGCATCTGCCGCTTTCCGATCACCCCCGCCTGCGCGAAATCGCCAGCGCGTTGAACGCCGACCCCGCCGACCGCAGCACGGTGGCGCAATGGGGCAAGCGCGTCGCAATGAGCGAACGCACGCTGGCGCGGCTGGTGCAGCAGGAAGTCGGCATGAGCTTCGGACGCTGGCGCCAGCAGTTGCACCTGATCCTGGCCTTGCAGCGCTTGTCGGCGGGCGTGTCGGTGCAGCGCACCGCCGACGACCTGGGCTATGAATCCGTCAGCGCCTTCATCACGATGTTCAAGAAGACGCTGGGCAAGACGCCGGCGCGATACTTCGCTGACAAGTCCGAAGGGCCGCCGGCTTGACGGCCTCTGCCCACGTTGCGCAGCGCACTTACGCCTGCTTCGGCCCCGCCACGATGAACAGGCGCGGGAATGGCAGCAGCACCGTGCCGTCGGCCAACGCCGGATAGGCCTCGGCGATCAACGCCTGATAGCGCGCCAGAAAGCTGGCCTGCTCGGCGGTGTCCAGCGTGTCCAGGTATGGCCGCAGGGCGGTGCCCTTGAACCATTCAACGACGGCCGCAGCGCCCGCCAGCGGGTGGTGATACGTGGTGCGCCACACGTCCAGCACGCCGCAATGCGGCTTCAGCAGCTCGTAGTACCAGGCGGCGCTGTGGCGCGGCGGGTGCTTCACGCCGCCCGTTTTCGCGGCCCACGGCGCTTCACCAGCCACCTGGCGTGCGAGGCGATGCGCGGGTTCTTCCATGTTGTCGGGCGTTTGTACGGCCAGGATGCCGCCCGGCGTCAGCTTGCTGACCAGCCGGGGATACAGCGTGGCGTGGTCAGGCACCCATTGCAACGCGGCGTTCGCCAGAATCACGTCGTATTGTTGCGGCGGATTCCAGGTGGCGATATCGGCCAGTTCGAACTCCAGCGCGGGCAGGCGCTTGCGGGCGGCCAGGACCATGTCTTCCGAGCTGTCCATACCCGTGACCTTCGCGTCCGGGTAGCGGCTGGCCAGCACCTCAGTGGAATTGCCCGGGCCACACCCCAGGTCCACCGCAACCTTGACCGCGTCATTCGGCACGGCCGCCACCAGATCGCGCACCGGCCGGGTGCGTTCGTTTTCAAAAGCGGAGTATTGCTTGGCGGACCAACTGTTGTTGCTCATGACGGCTCCTTGCCGGACGACGATGTACGGCTGAACTCTACGCCTGGCTTATCCATATTACAAATATAGAAATAGGTGCCTATTCATATTCAATAAATATGTCTTTCACGGAAAGAAAAAACCCGCCGGGGCCAAGCCGGCGGGTTTCGGGTTGCAAGTTCAAGCAGGATTACTGGGTCTTCAGTTCCGCCGAGCGGGTTTTCCACAGCGAGAACAACACCCCGCCCAGGATCAAGCTGAACGTCACGCCCAACGAGATCACGGCAGGCACCTTGCCGATAAAGCCCACCAGGAAAATCTTCGTACCGATGAACACCAGGACAAGCGCCAGGGCGTACTTCAGGTAATGGAAGCGGTGAATCATGGCAGCCAGGGCAAAGTACAGCGCACGCAAACCCAGGATGGCGAAGATGTTGCTGGTGTAGACGATGAACGGGTCGGTCGTGATGGCGAAGATGGCCGGCACGGAGTCCACCGCAAACACCAGGTCCACAAACTCGATCAGCACCAGGGCCAGCAGCAGCGGCGTCGCAAAACGCACCTTCTTCGACGTGGCCGGGTCGGTCTCGGTCACTACGAACGCGTTACCGCGCAGGCCTTCCGTCACACGCATATGGCGCTTCAGGAACTTCAGGATCGGGTTGGTGGCGATATCCGGCGTTTGGTCGGCAATCATCCACATCTTGATGCCCGTGAACACCAGGAACGCGCCAAACAGATACAGCAGCCAGCCGAAGTTGCTAACCAGCGCAGCGCCCAAACCAATCATGATGGCGCGCAGCACGATCACGCCCAGGATGCCCCAGAACAACACGCGATGCTGGTACTGACGCGGAATCGCGAAGAAGCTGAAGATCAGCGCAATCACGAAAACGTTGTCCATCGACAGCGATTTTTCAATCATGAAGCCGGTGTAGTACGCCATGCCGCTCGTGGCGCCCAGCTGCCACCAGACCCAGGCGCCGAACAAGAGCGCGGCGCTGATGTAACCGGCAGACAGCAGCAGGCTTTCGCGCACGCCGATTTCGCGGTCTTCCTTGTGCAGCACGCCCAGGTCAAAGACCAGCAAGCTCACGACGATGCCGATGAATAGCAGCCAACTCCAGGTCGGTGTCCCCAGAAAATCGGCCATGAAGAAGGTGATCAAAGTGTCCATGAATGCCCCGCTGTGTTCGAAGGTGCCCATCATCCGGATCTTGGGCTAACCGAGAAATCAGCCTGAAAGTGAGTTAAGGTTCGGAAAAACCGAAGTGAGCCCCATCGTGCTGAACTACCGACACCTGTATTACTTCTGGATGGTCGCCAAGGAAGGCGGCTTTTCCCGGGCCGCTGAACGGCTGGACATGGCCATCCAGACCATCAGCGCGCAAGTGCGTGAATTGGAAAAAAACCTGGGCCATCAACTGCTCAAGCCGGCGGGCCGGGGCGTGGCGCTGACGGATGCCGGCAAGGCGGCCTTTGCGCGCGCCGAAGAAATATTTCAGATCGGCCACACGCTGCCGCAGGAAGTGCGCGCGGCGGCCACGAAACCGGTCATCCGGCTGTCGGTGGGCTTGTCGGACGGGATATCCAAGCTGGCCGCGCACGCGCTGCTGGGGCCGGTGCTCGACACCCCCGACCTGCGCCTGACCTGCCATGAAGGCGAAGTGGAAGAACTGCTGGGCGAGTTGGCCCAGCACCACCTGGACTTGGTGCTGGCTGGCCAGGGCGCGCCCGCCAACCCCAACCTGCGCTTAACTAGCGACCGGCTGGTGTCGTCCCCCGTGGACTGGTACGGCCCTGCCAAGCTCGTGCGCAAGTCCGACACGCAGGACTTCCCGCGCTGCCTGGAGCGCCTGCCCGTGTTGTTGCCCACCGGGCACTCGGTGCTGCGCCAGACGCTGGACCGTTGGTTCAACGAACGCGGCGTGCTGCCCAATGTGGTGGGAGAATTCGAAGACAGCGCGCTGATGTCGGTATTTGCCGCGCGCGGACTGGGCGTTTTCCCGCTTAGCCGGCTGGGCGGCGACGATATCGGCCTGCTGCGCGGTTTGCGTCCGCTGGCTCGGTGCGACGACGTGCAAGAAGAGATTCACGCCATCCGCAACCGCCGCGGCCAGCACCATCCCTTGGTCCAAACCATCCTCGCCCACGCTAAGACTTCGGTTTTTTCTTAATGTTTGTCACACCCACTCTGGTTTTTCGGAAATAGAATCCGCTTTATCGTGGACCCTCTTTTGAATCTCGGAGTACCACTGCAATGAAAAAATTCATCTGGCTCGCTTTCGCCGTGCTTGCTGCACTCTGGACCGGGCTGGTGGCGCTGACGCTGCAACTGACCAACTGGGTCCTGTCAACCATCTCCACGGCGCAGGTGCCGGGCGCTGCGCTGGACACGTCCCAATGGGTCGCGCCCGCGTGGGCCGCAGGCTGGTTCGACCCGGCCTGGCTGCAAGGTTTGCAAGGCGCTCTGGTGTGGGCCGCCCAAAGCCTGAACCAGGTCCTGCCGTTCGCGGGTGGCCTGGGCACACTGATCTCGGTGCTGGGCTGGATCGTCTGGGGCTTTGTCATCGCCGGCCTGCTGGTGCTGGCGCTGATCCTGAACTGGCTGAACGGCAAGCGCGAGCAGGCCGCTGCGGCCCAATCCCGCCAAGTGGTGTAATAACGCAGGCAACGCGCCACCCGGCACGCTGCCTCCCAAGAGGAGCGTGCCGTGCCCACCCGAACTGTCCCTGCCCTGACCTTGTCTTTGGCGGCCCTGCTATCCGCAGGGCCTGCGCAGGCTTCCCCCAGCGCTTCCGGCGTGGAAGTCTGCACGGTCACGGGCACATCGGGGCAGTACAGCGTGCGGGTGCGCAACACGGGCGAGGCCACACTTGCCCGCGTCGACGTCATGGGTGTCCGCCTGGACACCGCAGGCCAGGCGACCGATACGCTCACCGTCAGCCTGACGGACATCCCCCACGGCAAATACAAAACCGCCATCCTGGCGCGGCACGAGGAATCGGCCGCGTTGGACCGCATCGTCACCTACGCCGTCGTGGACGGCACGGAAACCCCTCAGCAGGAACTGTTCGCCGGCAAGGTCGCGCATGTGACGCACGGCACGACCCTGCAATACACGCTGGCGCCGCTGGCTGTGCGCGGCTGGACGGTGGCTTATGGATCGGCCACGTCTCCCAAGCTGGAAACCGGCGCCGCCGTCTTGCTGAGCTACCCCGTGCGCGGGGCCAAAAAACTGGCGACCCGGCCCGAAGCGGGCCGTACACCCACCGCCGTCACACCGCTTGTGCCGTGCCGCGAACCCGGCAAGACGTCCTGATCAGGTACCGCTCAGCAGGTCGCGTTCGTTCAACAGCGCGTAGACAATTTCCGGGGTGTTATCGAAGCCGCGCCGAATGGCGGCGGGCAGCGCGGTGCGCGTCTTGCGGCACAGGCCGGGCGCCTCTTCCAGCTGAATTGAAATCCCGCGCGACGTGCGCACCTCGTTGTCGCTGGGCGTAATCACAATCACGATACCCAGCTGATCTTGAATACGGCCCTGCATGGCGCGCAGGTCTTCCAGGCTGCGGATGTTTTCCAGCCGCGCGACCAGGCGCTTTTCCTCTTCCTTCGTCAGCCGCAGGATGCGCACGTCGGCCGCCGGATCAGCCAGCAGCCGGTCGCGGTCGCACAGACAGGCGCCCGGCGGACATTCTTGGCGAATAGGAAAGGGAAGGTTCATGGCGGACTGACGCGCAAAGGCTCGGCGCAAATTCGATAAGCGTGGACAACAGCCAACGATCAATTCTACTCAGGATGCCGGCCCGCCCCGCGCCAAGCACTACTCGTTTTCCCGCAATGGGCTGCGGTATATTGCCCCACTCAAATCGAAGCGTGGGAGAAGCGGGTGAAACGAATTTTGCTTGCGGCCGCTCTGGCCGCGCTGGGCGCAGCAAGCCAGGTCGCGCTTGCCCAATCTGCCCCGCGCGAGTTTCCCTACCCCATCAAGGCCGGCCTGTCGGCGGTCGTCAAGATCAGCGGCGGCGACGCGCCACACGCCACCGTGCGCGTGGGCAATGGCCCCGATCAAACGCTGGGCAGCTTCGACGAGGCCGTCGACCAGATGCAATCCGTGGACATCAACCACGACGGTTACCGCGACCTGGTGCTGGGGCAAAGCGGCGGCAGCACGCAAATCTTCGCCCGCCTGTTCCTGTATCGGCCCGACAGCGGCACCTTCCAGGAAATTGCGCATCCCGACCCGACGAGCCCTTGCCGGGGCTTCGTGAACCCGGTGATCGACGACAAGCAGGCCGTGATCCACGTGGCGTGTCGCTATGGAGCCGCCAGCAATGGCTTCGAGGAATACGTGTTGCGTCCTAACGGCACGGTGCGCGCCACGTCATGGACCACCCAAGCGCTGTTCGGTCTGGAGAGCGAAGCCGCCGAACTCACTTACCGCTTCAATGAAGACGGTTCCACCGCACGCATCGAGATCGAAGGCGAAGGCTCGCCGCTGGAAGGCGGCACCGTGCCGGTCAGCAAGCTGGACTTGTACGACACGCCCGACGTCAACGCCCGGCCCGCCATGACTGCCGCCGAAGGCGAACACCTGGAAGTCGTGGCCATCCGTGCGCCCGACTGGCTGCAAGTGCGCTACGCCAGCAAGACGGCGGGCGACGTACTGAAATGGGTGCGCTATGGCGACCTGCGCGTGGACAAGCATCAGCTTGCGGCGCCATCTTCCCCAGGCGGCCTGGCGCTGGATCTTGCCGACACGCTGGCCGACTGGAAGAGCGAAGACGGCGGCCTGTTCATGGTGAGCGTGGCCAACAACGGTGACGCCCCCGTCGCCCTGAACGCGCCGCGCATCTGGTTGCTGCTGACCAATGCGCAGGGCGACCGCATCGTGCACCCGCTATACCAACGCGAGGGCGACACCCTGCACCCGGCCAACCCGCTGGGCTTTGCCCGCGACCCGATCGTCTGGGCCACGGGCGAAAACGGCAAGCCAGCCTACCTGGTGAACGACAACGGCTACAGCAACGTTCCGTTCCTGCCTGCGCTTGCGCCCGGCAAATACCGCGCGGCGGCCGTGCTGACCGACCCCGGCAATCTTGCCCAGCCGATCGTCTCGAACGACATCACGTTCGACTATCCTCTGCCGAAACGGCCGCCTGCGCCGCAATAAGCGCCCCGCGCGCCGTCAAGGAGACTCCAGCTTGTCCGCAGGCACGCATACGTCCTACCCGGAACCGTTTCCCACCTTGGAATCCACCGATTTTTCGGGCGAGGGTTCGTTCTATTTCGATCTCGTGCGCCTGCAAGATCGCGACGATATTCCGCGCGGCTTTCTGCACCGGCACAGCTACTACCACCTGCTCTGGATGAGCGAGGCCAGCGGCACCCACATGCTGGATTTCGAGCAGCACGAGGTGCGCGACCACTCAGTGTTCTTCCTGTCGCCCGGCCAGATCCACGCCTGGACGTCTTCCGTGAAGCCGCGCGGCTACGTGCTGAACATCAGCACGGATTTCTTCGCGCATATGTTCCCGCGCGCGGACGACATCGCCAAGTTTCCCTTCTTCCACCTGGCGGGCGGCACGCCCGCCATTTATCTGTCACGCGAGCAGCACGACGGCATGCTGCCGCTGCTTAATGAAATCGAACGCGAAACGCGCCACCGCCAGACCGGGCGCTTCGACGTGGTCCGCTCTTACCTGCTGATCCTGCTGACGCAGCTGCGGCGCCTTTACCCGGCCGACGAGCGCGAGACCGCCGCCGGCCCCAGCTATTCGCTGGCCAAGCGGTTCACCATGCTGATCGAGGAACACTATCTGACGTTCGGCGCCATCCGCCAATACGCCGACGCGCTATGCGTAAGCGAACGCCAGCTCAACGAGGCCGTCAAGCGCAGCATGGGGCGCACCGCCAGCCAGCTGGTGCAAGAGCGCATAGCGCTCGAGGCCAAACGCCTGCTGAGCAATACGGGCTTGAGCATCGCCGAAATCGCATTCCAACTGAACTTCGAAGACCCCTCCTACTTTGCTCGCTTCTTCAAGAAGCACACCGGCTGCACCGCCGGCGATTTCCGCAAGAAGTACGACCGACCCATCGGCTAACGGCCGCGCCGGGCGTATCCGCGGAAAAGTGCAAGACAAGCTCTGATCTGTCCTAACGTGCCCGGCATTGGGCTGCGTAAAGTTCATCCAGACCCAACCCGCCGCTTTGCGGCCTGATTGAAACTGCGATGAACGACACTCCAACATTGATGACGGGCGGCCAACATGTGGTGCGCGCGCTGCTGGAACACGGCGTGGACACCGTATTCGGCGTTCCTGGCGAAAGCTATCTGGACGTGCTGAACGCGCTGTACACGGAACGCGAGCGAATCCGCCTGGTGTCCTGCCGCCACGAAGGCGCAGCGTCATTCATGGCCGAAGCGCACGGCAAGCTGACGGGCCGGCCTGGCATCTGCATGGTCACGCGCGGCCCCGGCGCCACCAATGCCAGCATCGGCGTACAGACGGCGTTCCAGGATTCCACGCCGCTGATCGTGCTGGTGGGCCAGGTAGGCAACGACATGGTGGAGCGCGAGGCGTTCCAGGAAATCGACTACCGGCGCATGTTTGGGCAGTTCACCAAATGGGTGGCGCAGATCGACAGCGCCGCGCGTGTCACCGAATACATGAACCGCGCCTTCTCGGTGGCGATGTCAGGCCGGCCCGGTCCGGTGGTGCTGGCGCTGCCCGAAGACATGCTGACCGAATTGGCCGCGTCCCAGGACTGCGGGACGATCCAGTTTCCGCAGGCGCACCCGGCGCCCGATGCCATGGCCAGCATGCGCGCCCTGCTGGCCGGCGCGCGGCGGCCGCTGATGATCGTGGGCGGTTCGGGCTGGACTGGCGCGGGTCTGGACAGCTTGGCCCGCTTTGCCAATTTGAACGGCTTGCCCGTGGCGTGCTCGTTCCGCCGCCAGGACCTGTACGACAATCACCATCCGCAGTACGTGGGCGAAGTGGGCATCGGCATCAATCCGGAATTGGCCGACGCCGTGCGCAACGCCGACGTGATCCTGGCGGTGGGCGCGCGCCTGGGCGAAATGGTGACGGGCGGCTATACGCTGCTGCAATCTCCCGTGCCCAAGCAGACGTTGATCCATGTGCTGGCCAGCCCGGAAGAGCTGGGCCGGGTGTATCAGCCCACCTTGAAGATACCGTCGGGGCTGGACGCCTTCGCGGATGCGGCCGCCGGACAGGCTCCGCTGGACGCGGCCCCGTGGCGAGGCTGGCTCGACGCGCTGCGGCAAAGCTACCTGCGCTACACGGAACCGCCCGCAAACTCTCTGCGCATGGACCCGGCACGTGTCATCGTCGCCCTGCGCGAGGCGCTGGATGCGCGCGCCATCCTCACCAACGGCGCGGGCAACTACAGCGCCTGGGCGCATCGCTACTACCGTTTCAGCCATCCCCGCACCCAGCTTGCGCCCACCAGCGGCGCCATGGGCTACGGCGTGCCAGCCGCCATTGCGGCCAAGCTGCGCCACCCCGAACGGCAGGTCGTCTGCCTGGCCGGCGATGGCTGCTTCCTGATGACGTCGCAGGAACTGGCCACCGTCAAACAACACCGCCTGGCCATCGTCTTCATCGTGTTCAACAACGGCATGTACGGCACGATCCGCATGCACCAGGAAGTGAACTACCCGGGCCGGACCATCGGCACGGACCTCTGCAACCCCGACTTCGTGGCCTATGCGGAATCGTTCGGCGTGCCCGCCGAACGGGTCGACAGCCACGAGAGCTTCGCGCCCGCCTTGACGCGGGCGCTGGACAGCGGTTCTCCCTATCTGATCGAACTCAGCCTGGACCCCGAGGTGATCACGCCTCGGTCCACCCTGACCAGCTTGCGCGAAAAGGCGCAACTTGCCGCATCCTGAAGTCCAGGATCGGACTGCCGCGCGCCAGCCGCAAGCACGGCGCGCGGCGCCCACATAAAAAAATATCCAATACTGGAGAGAGACTATGAATACCCCCCTGCCGCCCCTGCGGCGGCTGGCCGCAGCCGCGATGCTGGCCACCGCGACCCTTAGCGCCACATCGTTCGCGGCATCGCCCGCCGCCACCGCCAGCTATCCCGAACGCCCCCTGCGCATCATCGTGCCCTTCGCCGCGGGCGGCGCCACCGACGTCATTGCGCGCACCGTGGCGCAATCCATGGCCACCCGCCTGGGCCAGCCGGTGGTGGTGGAGAACAAAGCCGGCGCCAACGGCAACATCGGCGCCGTCATGGCGGCGCGCGCTGAACCCGACGGCTACACCCTGCTGATGGCCACGTCCAGCCACGCCATCAATTCCACGCTGTATCACAAGCTGGACTACAGCCTGACAAGCGACTTCGCAGGCTTGTCGAACCTGGCGTCGGTGCCCTTGCTGCTGGTGGTGAACCCGTCGGTGCCGGCCAAGACGCCCGAAGAGCTGGCCGCGTACGCCAAGGCCAACGGCAACCGCGTGAACTACGCCTCGGGCGGCACCGGTACGGCATCGCACCTGGCGGGCGCGCAGTTCAATTCGCTGGCCGGCGCGCAGATGACGCATGTGCCCTACAAAGGGGGTTCGCAAGCGCTCAATGACCTGATGGGCGGCCAAGTCCAGATCATGTTCGCGAACCTGCCCGAAGTGCTGTCGCAGGTGCAAGCCGGCCGCCTGACGCCCATCGCCGTCACGGGCCAGCAGCGCCACGCCTCTCTGCCCAACGTGCCGGCGTTTTCCGAAACGTCTTACCCGGCCATGAATGCCCGCTCCTGGTTCGGCCTCTTCGTGCCCGCGGCCACGCCGGCGCCCGTGGTGGAAAAGCTGTCGCAGGCCATCACCCAGGGCGTGGCCGACCCCGCCGTGCAGGACAAGCTGAAAGGGCTGGGCGCCGACCCCGTCGGCGACGGCCATGCCGCCTTCCAGCAATACGTGAACCAGGAAGTGGCGCGCTGGAGCGTGCTGGTGAAACAGTCCGGGGCCACGGCCGAATGACGATCCCCCTTCGCAACACTCATTAAGGAAACCCCATGCTTTACGACGTACGTACCTACACCTGCCGCGCCGGCACCATCCGGAAGCATCTGGCGCTTTATGCCGAGCACGGCTATGAAGTGCAAAGCCGTCACCTCGGCAAACCCCTGGCCTACATGCAGACCGAGACAGGCGACGTCAACAGCTACATGCACATCTGGGTCTATGACAGCGCCGCCGACCGCGAAGCCAAGCGCCAGGCGCTGCAGAAAGACCCCGACTGGGCCACCTACCTGACCAAGAGCGCCGACGCCGGCTATCTGATCCGCCAGGAAAACCGGCTCATGACGCCCACGGCGTTCTTCCGGCCGTAAAGCCCATCCGCGTCGGCGCAAAGCGTGCTTGAACCGCTGCGGGCCGACGCCTTCCCGACGATTGTTGCCAATGCGGCAACATCATGGTCCCTTGGCCGGGCCTACCCCTGATTTCCCTGCGCACCTACGATTTGGGCGTTGTTCAAACACGCGCCGCGCCCAGCCCAGCATTGCCGGGACACGCAAATCCATCGAGGGAGTCACCATGAGTCAACGTCTAAACGCTTTCGCGCAATCGCCCGAGCTGTTCAAGAAATTCGTCGAATTCGGCATGCTCTTGAAGTCGGGCACCATCGAGCAGCCCATCCTGGACTTGGTCGAGATCCGCGCCTCGCAGATCAACGGCTGCGGCTTCTGCCTGGACATGCATGTGAAGCAGGCCAAGATCCACGGTGAACGCGAACTGCGCCTGCACCATGTTGCGATCTGGCGTGAATCCACCGAGTTCTCGCCGCGCGAACGCGCCTGCCTGGCGTGGACCGAGGCGCTGACCACCCTGGGCGCGCAGGGCGTGCCCGACGACATCTATGAGCGCGTCCGGACCCAGCTATCCGAAAAGGAAATCTCGGACCTCAGCTTCGCCGTCATGGCGATCAATGGCTGGAATCGCCTGAACGTCGCATTCCGGACCGTCCCCGGATCGGCCGACAAGGCGTACGGCCTGGACAAGGCCACGTTCAACTAAGGACGCATCATGAAAATCCTGGTTATCGGCGGGACGGGCCTGATCGGCGCCAAACTCGTCAAGCTGCTCACGGCGCGCGGCCACGACGCCACGGCTGCGTCGCCGGCCACTGGCGTCAATACGATCACCGGCGAAGGCCTGGATGAAGCGCTCGCGGGCGTGGACACGGTGGTCGACGTGGCCAACTCGCCCTCGTTCGAAGACAAGGCCGTGCTGGAATTCTTTCAGGTTTCGGGGCGCAATCTGTTGGCGGCAGAAGCCCGGGCCGGCGTGCGGCACCACGTCGCGCTATCGGTGGTTGGCACGCACCGCCTGGCTGAAAGCGGATACTTCCGCGGCAAGATCGCACAGGAAGCGCTGATCGTCGCGGCCGGCATTCCGTACACCATCGTCCACAGCACGCAGTTCTTTGAATTCCTGGGCGGCATCGTGCAATCGGGCACGCAGGGCGACGACGTGCTGCTGTCACCCGCCTTCGTGCAGCCGATCGCGTCCGACGACGTGGCCCTGGCCATGGCTGACGCCACGCTGGCGGCGCCGGTGAACGGCACGGTGGAAATCGCCGGTCCCGAACGGGTGCGCCTGGCCGAGCTGGCCCAGCGCTACCTGCGTAAAACCGGCGACGCGCGCAACGTGCGGGCAGACCCCGGCGCCCGTTATTTCGGCGCCTTGCTCGACGACGACACGCTAGTGCCAGGCCCCGGTCCGTGGCTGGGCAAGATCAACTTCGAAACCTGGTTCAGCCGGTCGGGCGCAAAAAAGTAGCGTCAGGCACGCGCCCCGTCATGCCCAAGGCAGTGGCCGAGGAACTGATCTGCGTGTCCTGCGCACGGATACCGTCAGTCATGTAGTCGATGAAGACGCGCATGCGCGCCGGCAAGTGTTCGCGGCTGAGGAAGCACAGGTAATGTCCGCGGTCATCCGGCGCGTATTGCGGCAGGCAGGCGACCAGGCTGCCCGCGCGCAAGTGATCGCAGACCTGGTAGCCCGCCATTTGCGCAATGCCGTGGCCGTCCAGCACCGATTGCAGCACCAGATCGGCATCATTGAACGTCAGCATGGCGGGCGGCGTCACCTTGCGCAACTGGCCGCCCACCTTGAATTCCCATTCGTAGACTCGCCCCGACGCGAACAGAAAGTTCACGCCATGATGGCCGGCGATGGCTTCGACGCTGTCTGGCAGACCGTGCCTGGCCACATAGGCGGGCGACGCGCACAACATCATTGGCATCGGAATCACCTTCTTGGCGATCACGCGACTGTCTTCCATCCGGCCGTTGCGGAACGACACGTCGACGCGGTCGGTGGTGAAGTCGGTTGGCCCATCGTCAAGCAACAGCTCGACCGAGATGTTCGGGTAGGCCTGCCGGAATCCGTGAAGCAGCGGCGCAACAACTTTGCGGCCGAAGCCCACCGTGGCGCACACGCGCAATTGCCCCGAGGGCGGCCCCTCACGCAGGTCGCGCATGTCGTCCAGCGCCCGGATGATCTGGCCCACGCCCGGATGGCACTCGTCATAGAAACGTTGGCCCTCGGCAGTCAACGACGTGCTGCGCGTCGTGCGCACGAAGAGCCGGATGCCCAGTTGATCTTCCAGCTTTTGCACACTGCGGCTGACGGCCGACCGGCCGATGCCCAGCCGGTCGCCGGCCTTGGCGAAGTTGCCTTCCACGGCGACGGCGATGAACGCCATGACGCCTGCATAGCTGGTGGCGAAGCTGTCGGCCAGGGAATCCGGGCCATTGGCCGGGGCGGCCGGGCCATTGGCCGGGATGGCCGGGCGGATGGCGGGGGAGTCGGAGAGGGGTGGCGGCATTTGGGCGGCGTCGCAAGTAGGTTGATCCTACTGTTAAGACGGCGCACCGGACCATTCTGTGACATTGAACGCAAAAAAGTGGCGACCCTGGAGAAAAGCCGCGCTTGCCGCGCAAGCGCGGCCAGGCGTCGCGAGCTGGGGGCTGGGGGCCGGAGGACGGG
>NZ_JBFTRX010000022.1:0-76928 GCF_056399725.1 Achromobacter sp. 01N37 | reverse complement strand
CTGGTATGCAGGCCTGCGCCGCCAACTGGCGAAGCCCTATGGAATGTTCATAGCCCCCCTCATCATTCCGCTCTGGCTGGGCTGGCTGCTCATCAACGCATTTCCGAACAGCGTCGAGGCCTTCATCCAGTACAACGTGCCGTACACGCAGTTCCCCAAGGAAATCGATAAGTTGTGCGGCTTTGACGAGAAGCGCAGACCGGTGATCCRCGTGAACGGGGAGCGCATTGATTCGTGAGCACAGGGTCACTGTTCGATGAACGACTGCGAACTCCGCCGCAGCGTGGACGACGCATGGCGGTCAGCTCGTTCCGCCGCTCGTTCAATAGGTCTTTGCCTAACGGGGCGCCCTCGGTAAGTTGATAGCGGAACGCTGAAGGGGAAGAAATTGATGGGGCGAGTCGTACACGTCTTTCCGATTTACTTGCCGGTTCGTTTGCCGGTTCGTTTGCCGGTTTAATCCAGCCTCAGACGCCCACCGACGCCCCCTTCACCACCCGATGCACGAACTGCAATTTCCCCACCACTTCCGCCGGCAGCACAAACGGGTAAAAGTCCCGCTGGCCCATGCTGCGTGACAGCTCATTCAACACCCCCGTCAACGCCACCCATGCGTTGACCAGGTCCAGGAAGTCCTGCCCTTCGGGGTCTTGCGGGTCGTAGAGCGCGGCGGTGGTGAAGGGTTCGTAGGCTTGTTCTACTGCTGTGCGGGTGACGCCGAAGCTGATGGCGGTGTCCAGGGTGTCCATCATGTGCAGGTAGTGCGCCCAGGTTTCGGCCCAGTCTTCCCAGGGGTGGCACGACGCGTAGGTGCTGATGAAGTGCAGCGCCCAGTCGGCGGGCGGGCCTTGTTCGTAGTTGCGTTGCAGGGCTTGGGCGTAGTCGGCTTGTTCGTCGCCGAAGACTTGGCGGAAGGGTTCCAGCCAGGGGCCGCCCGCGATGAGCTGGTCCCAGTAGTAGTGGCCGATTTCGTGGCGGAAATGGCCGACCAGCGTGCGGTAGGGTTCGCGCATGTCTTCGCGCACTTTGACCCGGTAGGCGTCGTCGGCTTCAAGAATGTTGATGGTGATGAGACCCTGCGCGTGGCCGGTCAATAGCGGTGCGCCGTCGGCGGTGGGCGCCAGCAGATCGAAGGCCAGGCCGCCGTCGTCCGGTTCGACGGAACGGCGGATCGGCAGGCCCAGCGTCATCAGCTGCGCAACCATCTGGCGCTTGGCCACTTCCACTTTGAACCACAGCGGGCCATTCTCTGGCACGGACAGGTCTGGGATGGTGCGGTTCAGGTTGCACGCCATGCATAGCGCATCGGGCGAGTTTGCGGGCAGCAGCCAGTTGCACAAGGCGGGTGAGCTGAAGTTGCCGCAGCGTTTGTAAGTTTTGCCGCGCGCCCTGCCCGATTCGCGCCAGGTGCCCGCCGTGGTGCCTTCGTCCAGCGCCAGCACGTGGCCGCGCTTGGGGTCAAAACCCAGTTGCCGATGGCAATTCAGGCATTCGGTATTGCTGAAAAAAATAGGTTGCCCGCAGACGCATTGAAAGGCCTTCGCGCGCGCATGCCGCACGCGCTGGCGTTTCGGGGCGCGCAGTTGGCGGTTGATCGCGTCGAAGAAATAGCTCATGCATCGTTCCCTGTCGGAAATTCGTCGATGGGCGCGACGGYCACGCGCACATCCAGTTCATGGCCGCCGCCGCGGATCACGCCGCGCAAGGGGGTGACGTCGCCGTAGTCGCGGCCATAGGCCAGGATGACATGCGCCGTGCCTGGCACCACGTTGTTGGTGGGGTCCAGATCGACCCAGCCGCCATTGACCTCGACGCCTGCGCAGTGCACCGACACCCACGCGTGCGACGCGTCCGCCCCAATCAAGCGCGGCTTGCCGGGCGGCGGCTGCGACATCAGATACCCGCTGACGTAGCGCGCCGGCAAGCCAATGGCGCGCAGGCAGCCGATCATCACATGCGCGAAATCCTGGCACACGCCGACCTTTTCCTGGAAGGCTTGCAGGATGGGCGTGGACACTTGCGTGTGCGCGGGCTGATAGGTGAAGTCGGTGTGAATGCGGTGCATCAGGTCGATCGCGGCCGCCGCCACCGGCCGCCCCGGTGTGAATGACAGCAAGGCGTATGCCCGAAGCTCGGCGTGCAGCGGCACATAGGTCGACGGGAACGTGAACTCCACTTCCGGTGCGAATGGCAGGGCCGGGTCGTAACGCAAACGTTGCACTGCCGCTTCCCACGTCAGGCCGGTTGCCGAGTCCAAGGCGATAAAGCGCGGGTGGACGGTGACGCGGCTGGTGGCGCGCACGGTCAAGGCCTCGTGCGGGGCATAGAGGGCGAAGGTGCAGCGCGTGTTGCCGAAGCCGTCGATGGATTCAGCGATGGCTGCGGGCGCGGGCGTGACGGTCAGCGCGTAGGCCTCCACCCGCTGGCAGGCGTCGTTCAACGGACGCAGATAGCCCAGATGGTGCGCCAGCTCCACGGGCGCGTCGTAGCGGTAGGCGGTGACGTGGTCCACGCCCAGCGTCAGCCCGGATGCGGGTTCCAGGGGGGCAGCGGAAACAGAGCTCAGGTTCATGACGACGATGGCCCCCCGTCTAGGCCGACAGCGTCTGGTCGTAACCGGCCGCGTGGCTGAAATAGCGGCGGCTGATTTCATTGGACAGGTTGCTGGCCGCGCCATCCAGTTGTTCCGACAGCGCCAGCACGCCCGCGTACAAGCCCTGCGTCTGCTCGCACAGCGTGGCCAGCGTCACGCCAGCGCCGTGCGCCGGCAACAAGGCCAACAAGTCGGACGCAGGCCCCGCCACCGTGTCGGGCAAGCGCGCCACTTCCTTCTTCAACACGTTCAACACACACGCCAGCGAGCGCGGGTTGGCGGGTTCCTGCACCAGCAGGTTCAGCAGCGCCGGCACTTCCTGGCGGCCGGGATAGTAGGCGCGATAGGTGATCTTGCTGTCGAACAGATCCAGCAGAATGTTGAAACCGCTGTCGCCCAGCACCGCGTTACGGCGAAACAGTTCGCCCAGGAGGCTGGCCATGGCGGACAGGCGTTCAATCTGGCGGCCGATGGTCAACAGCCGCCAGCCGTCGTCGCGCGTCATGCGGTCGGTTTGCGAACCGGTGATGGCCGACAACTGCATGCCCAGATTCTTCAGGGCGCGCAGCACGTCCGGTGCGGAGGCCGGCGCGTCTGACACCGTATCGTCGTCGCGGCCCTTGGCCTGGTTGGTGGCCATGCGCAAAAACCATTCATGCGCGGTTACCACCAGCCGCCAATGGTCGGGCGACAAGCGGTCACGTATCTGGCCGGCGGCAAACGCCAGCGCGCCCAGGTTGCGGGCGACCCCGCCCTGCGCTTCGGCGCCCGCCAGCTCAGCGACCAGCGTGGATTCGAACATGCGTACCGACAAGGTCTGCGCGGGCGGCACGAGGCCGCTGCGCTGGCACAGCGCGGCAACCGCAGCGAACAGTTCGCCCGCGTTGTCTTCGTCGCTGTTCAACCACGTCAACGCCACCGTCGCCAGGCGCACATCGTTCTCGGCGCGTTCGGTGTAGCGTCCCATCCAGAACAGATTTTCAGCGGCGCGGCTGGACACCGGGCGGTGGGCCGGCACGATGTCTTCCGGGCGCAACTGCGCGGGCAGCATCGAAAACGTATCGACTGCCCCGCGCGTGGTGACCCAGGTATCCATGCTGCTGCCGCCGCGCTGCATGGACACAATCTGCTGTTCACGGCTGGCGATGCGGGTCAGCCCGCCGGGCAAGACGGTCCACCCGCCCTCGCCGTCTGCGATGACGAATACGCGCAGCATGGCGGCGCGCGGCACGATGTGGCCGGCCGCCCAACTGGGCGCCTGCGACAGCGGCAGGTATTCCTGGATGGTGTAGGCGTCGGGGTTGTCGGCAATGCGCGCCAGCAGCGCGTCGCGCTCGGACGGCGGCACCGCCCCCCCGATCACCGGCTCGAATCCGCCACGCGTATTGCTGGGGTACGTGGACTTGACCACCGCGCCCGCCAGATTCGCCAGCGCCTGATCGCGCGCCGCGGCCTCGCCGCACCACCACGATGGCAGCGACGGCAGCAACAGGTCTTCCTCCAGCAAGCGGCGGCTGATGGCGGGCAGGAAACCGTTGATGGCGGGCGACTCCAGAAAGCTCGTGCCCAGCGAATTCGCCACCAGCACGTTGCCCGCCCGCATCACTTGCAGCAAGCCCGGCACGCCCAGCGTGGAGTCCGAGCGCAGTTCCAGCGGATCACAGAAATCGTCGTCCAGCCGGCGTAGCACCGCATGCACGCGTTCCAGCCCGTGCAGCGTTTTCAGGTAAAGCACCTTGTCGCGCACGACCAGGTCGCCGCCTTCGACCAGCGTCACGCCCAGATAGCGGGCCAGATAGGTCTGTTCGAAATAGGTTTCGTTGTATGGCCCGGGCGTCAGCAGCACGATGCGCGGCGGCGTCTGCGCCGAGCGTCCGCCGGGGCTGAGCTTGTACAGCATGTCCATCAGCCGGCGATAGCTGGTGGCCAGATGCTGCACCCGCAATTCCTTGAACGCCTCGGGGAACATGCCCGAAATCGTCAGCCGGTTTTCCAGCAAGTAGCCCAGGCCGGACGGCGCTTGCGTGCGCTGCGACACCACCCACCAGCCGCCATCGCTGGCGCGCGCCAGGTCAAAGGCCGCAATGTGCAGAAAGGTGTCGCCCGGTGGCGCGTAACCCCGCAGCGGCCGCAGGTAGCCGGGGTGGCCCAGCACCAGCGCGGGCGGAATCAGCTTGTCGGCCAGCAGCGTTTGCGGGCCGTAGACGTCGCCCAGCAGGCGATTCAAAAGGCTGGCGCGCTGGCACAGCCCCGCTTCAATGGCGGCCCAGTCCGTGTCGTTGATGACAAAAGGCAGCAGGTCCAGCGACCAGGGCCGCGCCGAGCCACTGGCGTCGGCGTAGATGTTGTAGGTGATGCCGTTTTCGCGGATCTGCCGCGCCACGACATCGACGCGCCGGTCCAGGTCGGCGAAGCCGCTGGTGCCCAGCAATTCAAAAAAACGGGGCCAGGGTTCGCGCAGTCGCGTGGCCCCGGACGCGTCGGCCGTGTCGCGCAGCTCGTCATAGTGCCCGGCGCGTGCGGGCAACGCCGCATGAACCGCCAGGGATGCGACATCCTGCGACGGGTCCGTCTGAAAAAGAAATTGCGGCATAGCAGCTTTATCGGCGGCGGGACCGCCGGGGTTCAACATCTGGTAGGGCTCAATCGTGCCTTAAATCCAGCGAGAACGGAAATTCCCGGCTGACCTCGGCGGGCGCAACATCCATGCGCCCCGGCGTATGCCCGATCTTTTCAAAGCGGGCCAGGCGACGGCTCTCGGCCTCGTAGGAATTGACCGGGAACGACTCCGGGTTCAGCCCGCCCGGGTGCGCGACGTGATATTTGCAGCCTCCTAAAGAACGGAGGTTCCAGGTATCCACAATGTCTACCGTCAGCGGCACATGCACGCCGATAGTGGGATGCAGCGCCGACGGCGGCGACCAGGCCTTGTAACGCACGCCCGCCACGTACTCACCGACGCGCCCGGTAGGCTGCAAAGGCAGCGCCCGGCCGTTGACCGTCACAACATAGCGGTTGTCGTTCAAGCCGGATACCCGTATTTCCACCCGCTCAAGCGACGAATCCACATACCGCACCGTGCCCGCGGACGAGCCCTCTTCGCCCATCACATGCCACGGCTCCAGCGCGCCGCGTAGCTCCAGATGAATGCCGCGCGCGGCCACATCGCCAAACAAGGGGAAGCGGAACTCGAAATGCGGCGCGAACCAGGCGGCGTCAAAGCCGTAGCCGGCCTCGTTCAAGTCCGCCAGCACGTCCTCGAAATCCATCTTTACAAAGGTCGGCAACAGGAAGCGGTCGTGCAGTTCCGTCCCCCAGCGCGTCAGCCTTGCGGTGTAAGGCGTCTTCCAGAAATGCGCAATCAGCCCACGCAGCAGCAGCTGCTGCGCCAGACTCATGCGCGCATGCGGCGGCATTTCAAACGCGCGCAGTTCCAAGAGGCCCAGCCGCCCCGTGGCGCTGTCGGGCGAATAGAGTTTGTCGATGCAGAATTCCGAACGATGCGTGTTGCCGGTAACGTCGACCAGAATATTGCGCAGCGCCCGGTCGATCATCCAGGGCGGCACGTCAGCGCCTTGTTCGGCGCAACGGCGGTGTATTTCCTGAAACGCCAGCTCCAGCTCGTACACCTGATCGTTGCGCGCTTCGTCGATACGCGGCGCCTGGCTGGTCGGCCCGAT
Source organism: Achromobacter sp. 01N37 (assembly GCF_056399725.1). Lineage (NCBI taxonomy): Bacteria > Pseudomonadati > Pseudomonadota > Betaproteobacteria > Burkholderiales > Alcaligenaceae > Achromobacter > Achromobacter sp. 01N37. The sequence goes on along the minus strand of NZ_JBFTRX010000022.1, from coordinate 70,655 downwards.
GAACAGCCCCGAGAACAGATACGACAAAGACGGATGGTTGACCCAGTACGCCAGCAGGCTCGCCAGCACGTCGGGGCGGCGCAGGAACGGGCTGTCGGCCGTCGTGGCCCCGCCCAGCACAAAGTGGTTGCCGCCGCCCGTGCCGGTGTGGCGGCCATCGGCCATGAATTTCTCGGTGGACAGCCGGGTTTCAAAAGCGGCTTCGTAAAGGAATTCGGTATGGTCGACGAGTTCGGCCCAGTTGCTGGCCGGGTGGATGTTGACCTCGATGACGCCCGGGTCGGGCGTCACCTGCAACACCTTCAGGCGCGGGTCGCGCGGCGGCGGATAGCCTTCCATGACGATGCGGGTGTTCAAGTCGCGCGCCGTGGCCTCAACCTGCGCCACCAGCGCCAGATAATCTTCCAGGCGCGGCAGCGGCGGCATGAAGACGTACAGCACGCCCTTGCGCGCTTCCACGCACATGGCCGTGCGCGTCAGGCCGGCGGCGGATTCGAATCGCGCGGGTGCGGCAGCGTCTGACTGGCCTGCTGCCGCCGTTGCGCCAGCAGCCCCAGGTACTCCCCCGGCCCCCACTCCCCCCGCCCCTTTGCCATTCACCTCCCGACGCCCCGACGCCCGCGCATGCTGCGTCAGCAGCTGCGCCGGCCCGGGCAAGGATCGGCGCGCGTCATAGGGGTCGCGGTCCACGGCCACGGGGGCATCGGCCTCATCCACCCAGGGCAACGAATCTAGCGGCAGCCGGTATCCCATGGGCGAATCGCCGGGGAACAGATACATGCGTTCGTCGCGCAGGAACCACGGGCCGGACACCCACGGCCCGCCCTCGCCCGCCTGGATCGGCAAGGCGTACCCCACCACGCTGTCCAGCTTCTGCTCGAACACGCGGCGCAGSCGSRYGCGYTCCATCTCGTCGTCCAGACGCGCGTCGAAGGGGTCCACATTGACGGGCAGCCGGCGCTCGCGCCACAAGTAGTAGAAGACGTCTTCATAGCCCGGCACAACGTAGCGATCTTCCACGCCCAGCCGCTCGCACAGCTTCGTCATGAAACGCCGCGCATCGGCGACGGTATAGGCGCTGCGTTGGCGCTCGTCGGCGAACAGCGCCGGGTCAGCCCAGCAAGCCTGGCCGTCTGCCCGCCAGTAGATCGACAGCGCCCAGCGCGGCAATTGTTCGCCCGGATACCACTTGCCCTGCCCGAAATGCAGAAAGCCGTTGCCGCCGTAGCGCGTGCGCAGCCGGTTCAACAGTTCCACGGCATAGCCACGTTTGGTGGGCCCCAGCGCCGCGGTGTTCCACTCGGCGCCTTCGCGGTCGGACACCGACACGAAGGTCGGTTCACCGCCCATCGTCAGGCGCACATCCATGTGGTCCAGATGGTCGTCGATCTTGTCGCCCAGGTCGCGGATGGCATGCCATTGCTCGTCGGTGTAGGGCTTGGTGACGCGCGGCGATTCGAACACGCGCGTGACTGACATGGTGTGCGTGAATTCGACCTCGGCTTCGTCCACCGCGCCCGTCACGGGTGCGGCGCTGCCGGGTTCGGGGGTGGCCGCCAGCGGAATATGGCCTTCGCCCGCCAACAGGCCGGACGTCGGGTCCAGCCCGATCCATCCAGCGCCCGGCAGATAGACCTCGCACCACGCATGCAGGTCGGTGAAGTCAGTCTGCGCGCCGCTGGGGCCGTCCAGCGCCCGCACATCCGGCTTCAACTGAATCAGGTAGCCGGACACAAAGCGCGCCGCCAAGCCCAGATGCCGCAGCGCCTGCACCAGCAGCCATCCCGAATCACGGCACGATCCGGCGTTGCGCGTGAGCGTTTCCTCGGGCGTCTGCACGCCCGGCTCCATGCGGATCAAGTAATTGATTTCTTTATGGATCTGCTGGTTCAAGCCCACCAGAAAATCCACCGTGCGCTGCGGCCTCACATCCACGCGCGACAGGAATTCCGTAAAGCGCGGCGTGGCCTTGTCGCAAACGCGGTACGGCGCCAGCTCGCGCGCCAGGCCTTCATCGTAGGTAAACGGAAATTCCTCGGCGTCCGGCTCCAGGAAGAAGTCGAACGGGTTGTACACGGCCATTTCGGCGACGAGGTCTACCGTGATCTTGAATTCACGTGTCTTGGTCGGGAAATTCAGCCGCGCCAGATAGTTGGCGAACGGGTCCTGCTGCCAGTTGATGAAATGGTCGGCCGGCTCCACCGTCAGCGAGTACGACAGGATCGGAGTACGGCTATGCGGGGCGGGTCTCAGCCGAAGCACCTGCGCCGACAGGCTGACCAAACGGTCGTATTTGTATTGCGTGACGTGCTTGAGTGCTACGTGGATGGTCACTGCCTTCTCCGGGTCAACTGGGCGAGTCAGTGGCTGGTTTGTACCTGCACCGACACATTCATGGACAGCGCGGCCGCCGCCCCATGCAACCAGCGCACGGGCGAAGCCGATTCATAGTCGCGCGCCACGGCCAGGCGGCAATGGCCGTCCGACGCGAAGCAGGAATGGCTGACATCCACGCTGACCCAGCCGTGACGGGCCAGCCAGACGTCGGCCCAGCCATGGCTGGCGGCGTCATCGCCCGCCATGTGCCAATAGCCGCTGACAAAACGGGCCGGTGTGCCGAAGGCGCGCACGCAGGCCAGTAAAAGATGGGCATGGTCCTGGCTGCCGCCGCGGCCCGCCCCCAGCACCTGCGCCGCCGACAGCGGCACATCGTTCACGCCCGGCGTGTAGGCCACGCGTTCGCGAATGGCGGCGCTCAAGCGCAGCACGTCTTCGGGCGTATGCACCCCGCGCGGCACCACGTGGCGGCAAAATTCGCGGATGCTGTCGTCACATTGGGTCAGCCCGGTGGGCACGCCATAGATGTAGACCGGCAGGCGTTCGTCTTCGTCGCCCACATGGCCTTGGGCCAGCGGGTGGATGTCGACTTGCCCAACGGCATGGATTTCAATTTCGCTATGGGTGCGGTGCAACGTCAGCGTGTGCGTCACGTTGCCATAGGCGTCGACCTGCGCCTGGATTTCGCCCGGCGTCTGGATCTGCCAGCGCAGCGCGTGTTGATGGTCGTCGCGGCGCGGCGTCAGGCGCAGCGTCTGGATGCTGTAGTTCACCGGGGCGGCATAGCGGTAGCGAGTCACGTGCTTGATGAGATGCTTCATGAAAGTCTCCACACTGCAAGGTCACGCTGACAACGTCGGGCCCGTCCGCCCCCTGACCCGGCAGGCACGACGATCGATAGTAGCAATAGCTCGTTAAAAAAATAAGCAACTTGCATGCCAAGTTTTCCGGCCCCCGCGTTGTCGACAATTCAAGGGGAAACCCGAGGGGCGCCAACCCCTTCCCGCCCCTCGGCGCACCCTGCTGCGGCGCGGTGCGCACCAAGGCGGTGCGGGGGTTGCCCGCTTTCGGACGCAACCCCGGCGTGAATCGGAACGCGCGCCGCCCGCACAAAGAAAAAGCGCCCTTGCGGGCGCTTTGGAAGTCCGGGGCCGTCAGCCCCAAGTGGAGTTTTTACAGCCGATTGCAAAATTGTTCCGCAAGCGACTGGCCATTTCCCATCACGGGGCCAGCTTGGCCAGCTTGCCGGCGCGGGCTTCCTCGACCGCGGCGGCCGCATCGTGCGGCAACAACAAGCGGGCTTGCACCAGGTCGTCGCTGGCCCGGCGCACGGCGTCCACATAGGCCGCATCCGTCGGATAGCGTTCCTCGATGGACAGGCGCGGGTCGTTGCGGGCCACGCGATCGGCACGGGTCAGCGCGAACGGCACGGCGCTGCCCATCTGCGTGCACAGGCCCTCGGCGTTGTTGCTCTTGGGGTTCCAGCCCACGTACGTGCCACGCGGGGCGGCAATCTGCGGCAGGCGCACGCCGTCCACGGCATTGCCGTCGGCGTCCACCTTCGGCAGGTACAGCGGGTATTCGCCTTCCACCAGCGGCAGGCGCGAGCCGTCCACGATCAGGCGGGATTCCACATAGGCGGCGTGGTACGGCAGGCCCGGAATGGCCGGGTACAGGCCCTTGGCGTCCACCAGCGTGTGGCGGGCGCGCGTCGGGTAACGGCTGGCGGGCGGCGGCGTGCCTTGGCCCACCCACGCGTCCAGCGCATTGAGCAACGCGCGCGTGACGGGCTGCGGGTCAATCGGGCTGGTGGGCAGCGCGCACGTGGCCATGGCTTTGGACACGGGGCTGGGAAAATGCTGCGAGCCCACCACCATGTACGCCCGCACTTCAGGCGGCAAGGGCAGATCGCGACCCCGCGCGTCCGTCACCAGCTGGCTCGCGTGCGAGGCCCAGAATTCGTACTCGGAATCCAGCTGCATGATGCGCGGGCACGTGTTCGTGGCGCGGCATTGCTGCAAGAGGCCGTCGCGCTTGCCCGTCAGCGGGTCGGTGCTGGTGGCGTACGCAAACGGGAATTGGTCCACGGGGTACAGATCATCCGCATGCGGGCCGGGGTTGCGTGACAGCTGCGCAAAGCGCGTGTTGGCGAACGTGCGCCGCGCGCCCGGAATCTGCGCCAGCATGCCGTCAAACACGCGCTTGCCTTGCAGATCCTGGTTGAAGCCCTGGTACAGATAGTCGCGCAGGAAACGGCCCGACTGCGAAATGCCCATGCCCAGCACCTGCTTGACCTGGCCGCCATGCTGCGCGGCCAGCGGGTTGCTGGCCACGTCGGCGCGCGCCAGGAAGGCGGTCACGTCGCGCATGGCGGCAAAGCCCATGCCCATCACGCCGGGGTCGCGCGCGGTGTAGGTGAATTCGTAGATGGCGTCGGCCGGCATGTCGGCCGGACGCGAGATCTCGATGGTGTTGTCGTCAATGAAGCGATACGACAAGCCTGCGGGATACTGGCGCGCATCCAAACGCTGCGCACGCACTGACAGGCGCGCGCCCGTTTGCTTGGCCGCAGGGTAGCTCAGCGTGACGCGTTCGGCCGCGCCCGCCTTTTTGAAAATCCATTCGTCGCGCACCGGCCCGGTCACGTTCGGCACCACCGGCACGTCCAGGCGCATGCCCTCGCCCACTGGCACGTCGCCCTGCCAGCCCACCCACGCCAGCGTGTAGCCTTGCGACAGCAGGAAGCCATTACCCGCGTCTTCGGCCTTTTCCAGGCGGCTGCTGTTGGGAATGCCGCCGCCATCAACGACGGTGCCGATCAGTTTGCGGCCACGATTGGGCGCTTCGACAATCAGCGTGCCGTTCGGTTTGGCGGGCCGCAAGATCACGACATCGGCGCGCGCCGTGACGCGGCCTTGCGCATCGCGCGGCGCCAGCGCCAGGTCGGTGATGCCCGCGTTGCGCGGGTCGGCCGGGTCCAGGCTGATGGTGGCCACGCCCGTCAGCTTTTCAGCCACACCGCGCTCACCGAACACGCGGCCTTCCAGTGCGGGGGCTTGGCGCGCCTGCACGTCAAACTCGGTGACTTCGGCCTGGGCGCACGTGGCGCCCAGCAACAAGACCGGGCTCAACACACGAGCAAGGGCTAGGGTTTGACGCGGCACGCGACGGCTTTGACGATTTGCCATGCAACTTCCTGTTTTCAATTCAAAGACAAACACTTAGGCGCTCAGCGCGAGACGGCGCGCGGCCGGTTGCGCGAACGACGGCTCGCGGTCGGCGCGCCCAGCGGAATCCCCGCCCAGCTTGAACGCCGAGACCGATGCATACAAACCGCCCACCTGGCTTTCCATGGACGCCGCCACCGCCGCCACCTGCTCGACCAGCGCCGCGTTCTGTTGCGTCATCTGGTCCATCTGCGCCACCGCCACGCTGACCTGTTCGATGCCCGAGGTCTGCTCGCGCGAGGCCACGGTAATCTCGCCCACAATGTGCGTCACGCGCTGCACCGCCTGCACGATTTCGGCCATGGTCTGGCCGGCCTGGTTCACCAGGTTGGCGCCCGTGCTGACCTTGTCGACGGAATCGTCGATCAGGTCCTTGATCTCTTTGGCGGCCTGCGCGCTGCGCTGCGCCAGGTTGCGCACTTCGGTCGCCACCACGGCAAAGCCCTTGCCGTGCTCGCCGGCACGCGCCGCTTCCACGGCCGCGTTCAGCGCCAGGATGTTGGTCTGGAACGCAATGCTGTCGATCAGCCCGATGATTTCTGCGATGCGGCGCGAGCTATCGGTAATGCCGTCCATCGTGGTCACGACCTTGCCCACCACTTCCCCGCCGCGCGCGGCGATGCCAGACGCCGCCTGCGCCAATTGCACGGCCTGCTCGGCGCTGCCGGCGTTCTGGCGCACGGTGGCGGTCAGCTCTTCCATGCTGGCTGCGGTTTCTTCCAGTGACGCCGCCTGCTCTTCAGTGCGCGAAGACAAATCCAGATTGCCCGCGGACATTTCGCGTGCCGCGCCGTTCAGGCTTTCCGCGCCCGCACGGATGCCGCCGATGACTTGCGCCAGGTTCTCCTGCATCTTGGCCATGGCGCTGATCATGCTGCGCGTATCGTTGTGGTCCACGTCCACCGCGTGGCTCAAGTCGCCCGACGCGATACGGCCGGCGATGCCCGCCGCGTAGGTCGGGTCACCGCCCAGGCTGCGCGATACGCTGCGCGTGATCATGAACATCACGCCCGTCACCACCGCGCCGATCAGGCCCAAAATGGCCAGCGCCTTGAGCAGGTTGTTGTAGAACGCGGTCTGGATATCGTCCACCAGCACGCCGGACACCACCACCCAATCCCACGGCTGGTAGTACGAAATGAAGCTGATTTTGGGCGCGCGGTCATCTGCGTTGCCCGCCTTGGAGGCCTCATATTCCACGAAGCCCTTGCCCTTGGCGCGCGCCAGGTCCGCCATCGTCTTGTAATACGCATGGCCTTGAGTGTCCTTGCGGTCGCCCACGTTCTGGCCGACGATCGATGCGCCAAACGGATGCATCAGCAGCACCGGCTGCGTGTCCACCACGAACACGAAGTTGTTGTTGTCAAAGCGCAGTTGCCGCAATTGGTCCAGCGCCTGGCGCTTGCCGTCTGCCGCGCTCAGCTTGCCTTCGGACACCGTCTTGGCATAAGACGCCACCACGCTCTGCGCCACTTCCACAATGCGCTCGAGCCCGTCGCGGCGCTCTTTCATCATGATGTCCCGCGCGTTCAAGGCCGACCATCCGCCCAGCGCCAACAAACCGATCCACATCAACAACATGGCCAACCGCAGCTTGGCCTTCAAACTCAACGCATTCATGGTGCACCCTTGCAAGAATGCAGGCCCGTTCCCGACACAGGCCCGCCAGCGGACAAGTATGGTTCGCTCACGCCCTTTCCTATTGCCCGGAAACGGGGCCATGTTCACGTGTAATTACAAGTAATTCGCACTTCAGAATGGTCGAACGCTGCCGTAGCGCGGGCGCGCGAAGCGTGAAAGAAAAATGAAAGACGCGAAATAAATGTTTCGCAGGCGTGCGCAATCACAATCTTCAAAGAGGCGGACAAATGTTCAATACGCCGCCGGGCCGCGCGGGCACATTGCCGGTGTTTCCTCACCCCGGCACCACAGGAGTTACTGATGCCTATCACCGCCACCGCCACGCCCGGCGCCAAGCTGCTTTCGCCCAAAGACCACACGCTCATCATGATCGACTTCCAGTCGCAGATGGCGTTCGCCACCCACTCCATCGACGCCGTCACGCTGCGCAACAACGCCGCGCTGGTCGCCTCGGCCGCTGCCGGTTTTGGCGCGTCCACCATCCTGACGACCGTTGCTGAAAAGAGCTTCTCGGGCCCGATGTTCGACGAAGTCGTCGCGCCCTTTCCCGGCCAGGCGTTGCTGGACCGCACGTCCATGAACACCTGGGAAGACGCCGCCGTCATCAAGCAGGTCAATGAAATCGGCAAGAAGCGCATTGTGCTGGCCGGCCTGTGGACCAGCGTCTGCATCGTGGGCCCGGCCTTGTCGGCGCTGGACCAGGGTTTCGAGGTCTATGTCATTACCGACGCCTGCGGCGACGTGTCGRCCGAAGCGCACAACCGCGCCATCGAGCGTATCGTGCAAGCAGGCGGCCAGCCGATCACGGCATTGCAATACCTGCTGGAAATGCAGCGYGACTGGGCSCGYACCGAKACSTACGACATGACYACCGGCATCGCCAAGAAGTTCGGCGGCGCTTATGGCCTGGGCATCCTCTACGCCAAGTCCATGTTCAACGCCCACGAAGGCTGATCGGAGCACGCTGATGAAGGTCTACCTGGTTTCACTGGGGCTCGGCCTGCTGGTCGGGGTCATTTACGCGCTGTTCAACGTGCGCTCACCCGCGCCTCCGGTGATTGCCTTGGTAGGCCTGCTTGGCATCCTGGCGGGGGAACAGATTCCCCCGCTGGTCAAACGCCTGCTGTCCGACGAGCCCACGCGCACGTCGTGGATACACCAGCAGGTCAAGCCGCACATGTTCGGCGAACTGCCCAGCTGCCCCAAAACACCCGCCCCGCCCCCCTCCAACATCTGTGAAGACAAGCGCAATGGCTGACACTCTGGACCCCGCGCGCCACGGCGCCCCCGACCTGATCCTGCATCAAGGCCGCTTCACGACCCTGGACCCCGCCCGCCCCACCGCGGACGCCGTCGCCATCAAAGATGGCCGCTTCACACGCGTGGGCGCCTCCGCCGACGTGCTGCCGCTGGCCGGCCCCGCCACGAAGGTGATCAGTCTGAACGGGCGCGGCGTGCTGCCGGGCCTGATCGACAACCACCTGCACATCATCCGCGGCGGCCTGAACTACAACATGGAACTGCGCTGGGACGGCGTGACGAGCCTGGCCGACGCCATGGCCATGCTGCGCCGCCAGGTCGCCATTACCCCCGCCCCGCAGTGGGTGCGCGTGGTGGGCGGCTTCACCGAACACCAGTTCGCTGAAAAGCGCCTGCCCACCATCGAAGAGCTGAACGCCGTGGCGCCGGATACGCCCGTGTTCATCCTGCACCTGTATGACCGCGCACTGCTGAACGCCGCCGCGCTGCGCGCCGTGGGCTACGACAAGACCACGCCCGCCCCGCCGGGTGGCGAAATCGTGCGCGACAACGCCGGCAACCCCACCGGGCTGCTGCTGGCCAAACCGAACGCGTCCATTCTGTACGCCACGCTGGCCAAAGGCCCCAAGCTGCCGTTTGACTACCAGGTGAATTCCACGCGCCATTTCATGCGCGACCTGAACCGTCTGGGCGTCACCGGCGCCATCGACGCGGGCGGCGGTTTTCAGAATTACCCTGAGGACTATCAGGTGATCCAGCAGCTGGCCGACGCCGGCCAGTTGACGATCCGCCTGGCCTACAACCTGTTCACGCAAAAGCCCAAGCAGGAAAAGGAAGACTTCCTGAACTGGACGGCCACGTCACAGTACAAGCAAGGCACCGACTACTTCCGCCACAACGGCGCGGGCGAAATGCTGGTGTTCTCGGCGGCCGACTTTGAAGACTTCCGCCAGCCGCGCCCCGAAATGGGCCCCGAAATGGAAGGCGAGCTGGAAGAAGTCGTGCGCATCCTGGCGCAAAACCGCTGGCCCTGGCGCCTGCACGCCACCTATGACGAGACCATCTCGCGCGCGCTCGACGTCTTCGAACGCGTCAATAAAGACGTTCCGCTGGAAGGGCTGAACTGGTTCTTCGACCACGCCGAAACGATTTCCGAACGCTCGATTGACCGCATCGCCGCGTTGGGCGGCGGCGTGGCCGTGCAGCATCGCATGGCGTATCAAGGCGAGTACTTCGTTGAACGCTATGGCGCGGGCGCGGCCGAAGCCACGCCGCCTGTCAAACGCATGCTGGAAAAAGGCGTGAACGTATCCGCCGGCACCGATGCCACGCGCGTGGCGTCGTACAACCCGTGGGTGTCCTTGTCGTGGCTGATCACCGGCAAGACCGTCGGCGGCCTGCGCCTGACGCCGCAACGCAACTGCCTGGACCGCGACGCGGCGCTGCGCATGTGGACCGAAAACGTCACCTGGTTCTCAAACGAGCAAGGCAAGAAGGGCCGCATCGCCGAAGGCCAATTGGCGGACCTGGTGGTGCCCGACCGCGACTTCTTCGCCTGCCCGGAATCCGACATCGCCGATACCTCCAGCCTGTTGACGATGGTGGGCGGCAAGGTGGTGTGGGGCGCTGGCGAATTCGCCGGGCATGACGAAGCCGCCCCGCCCCCCGCCATGCCGGACTGGTCGCCGACGCGTCTGTTCGGCGGCTACGGCGCCTGGGGCGACAGCGAAGGCAAGCCGCTGCAAGCCACCTTGCGCGAAGCGGCCGCCGCTTGCGCCTGCGCCAACGACTGCAACGTCCACGGCCACCAGCACGCGGGCGCCTGGGCCAGCAAGCTGCCCGTCTCTGACCTGAAAGGGTTCTGGGGCGCGCTGGGCTGCGCCTGCTGGGCGGTATGACGATGCGCGCAGTGATGACATCGCCCGCCGTGCGCTGGCTGGCCCTGCTGGCGCTTTGCGGCGCGTACTTGCAGGGCGGGCTCGTCAAGCTGATGGATTTCGACGGCGCGCAAGCCGAGATGGCGCATTTCGGTTTGCATCCTACCCATCTGGCGGCCGCCGCCGTTATTCTGCTGGAACTCGGTGCAAGCGTTCTGGTGTTGTCTGGCCGGCTGCGCTGGCTGGGCGCGCTGGCGCTGGCGGTGTTCACCGCCGCGGCCGCCCTGATGGCGAACCGCTACTGGGAATCTCCCGCCGACACGCGATTCATGAATATGAACGCCTTTTACGAGCACATCGGGCTGGCTGGGGCGTGGGTCCTGGTCGCCTGGCATGATTTTACGGAGCGTCCGCATGGCCGGAGCCAACCCAAGTAACCCCCCGCCCGCCGCCGTAGGCGGCATGGCCCCGCTCAAGCACACGCTGTTCGCCGTGCTCTGGGGCGCCACCATCCTGGGCAACATTGGCAGTTTCATGCGCGACGTGGCCAGCGCCTGGCTCGTCACCGACCTGTCCAACAACCCCGCGGCGGTGGCCATGATGCAGACGGCGGCCACGCTGCCCGTCTTCCTGCTGGCCATTCCCGCGGGCGTCTTGTCCGACATCCTGGACCGCCGCCGCTTCCTGATCATCATCCAGGTGTTGCTGGCCTGCGTCAGCTTCACGCTGCTGATGATGGCCAAGACCAATACGCTGACCGTGGAATATTTGATCGCGCTGACCTTCCTGGGCGGCGTGGGCACGGCGTTGATGGGGCCGACGTGGCAGGCCATCGTGCCCGAGCTTGTGCCCAAGGCGGAACTCAAGACCGCCGTGGGATTGAACTCGTTGGGCATCAACATTGCCCGAGCGTTGGGCCCGGCCGTGGGCGGCCTGTTGCTGGCCGCCTTTGGCGCGGCAGCCGCGTATGGCGCCGACGTGATGAGCTATGTGTTCGTGATTGGCGCGCTGCTCTGGTGGAAACGCCCCAAGAAAGTGGATGACGGCCTGTCCGAACAGTTCTTTGGCGCCTTCCGCGCTGGCGTGCGCTATGCCCGCGCCAGCCGCGAACTGCACATCGTGCTGCTGCGCGCGGCGGTGTTCTTCATCTTCGCCAGCTCAGTCTGGGCGTTGCTGCCGTTGGTGGCGCGCAAGATGCTGGGCGGCACCGCCGGGTTCTACGGCATCCTGCTGGGCGCCGTGGGCGTGGGCGCGATTCTGGGCGCGGTGGTGCTGCCCAAGCTGCGCCAACGCTTGAACACGGATGGCCTGGTGCTGGCGGCGGCCGCCATTACGGCCGTGGTCATGGCGGCGCTGTCTTTTGCCCCGCCGCAATGGGCGGCGGTGTTGCTGTTGCTGCTGTTGGGCTTGGGCTGGATCGTTGCGCTGACCACCTTCAACGGCGTCGCGCAAGCCATCTTGCCAAACTGGGTGCGCGGCCGTGGGCTGGCGATCTACCTGATGGTGTTCAACGGCGCGATGGCCGCAGGCAGCCTGGGCTGGGGCTTGTTGGCGCAGGAAATCGGCGTGCCCGCCACCTTGCTGGCAGGCGCGGCCGGGCTGCTGGTGGCCGGGGTGCTGCTGCACCGCTTGCGTCTGCCGCAAGGCGAAGCCAATCTGGACCCGTCCAACCATTGGCCGGAACCCTTGCTGGATGCGCCGGTTGAGCATGATCGTGGCCCGGTGATGGTGCAGATCGAATACCGCATCCGGGTGCAAGATCGGCCGGCGTTCCTGCAAGCGCTGAAAGCGGTGGCCGAAGAACGCCGGCGCGACGGCGCTTACGCCTGGGGCATTGCCGAACACACCAGCGACCCCGAACGGGTGCAGGAATGGTTCCTGGTGGAGTCATGGGCGGAGCATATGCGGCAGCACCAGCGCGTGTCGCAAGCCGATGCCGACCTGCAAGGCGAAGCGCAGCGCTTTCATATCGGGCCAGAGAAACCCGTGGTGCACCATTTCCTGGCGCTGGACACGCGTCAGGCCAAGCCGGGGCCGTCCGCCTGACGGCACCCTGCCCGGCCCGGCGCGTTCAGTGAGCCGAGGCGTCCAGGAAGCGGTGCACGACACGCACCGCGGCCGCGCCCTCGGCGATGCTGGCCAACACGTGCTTGTCCGACCCCGCCCTCACTGCCCCTACCGCAAACACACCAGGCTGCGAGCTTTCATAGGCGCGCGCCTGCATGGAGCCCGCCGCCGCGCGGCCAGTGTGGATGTAGCCGCGGTCGTCGGTGTCCAGGCAGCCATCCAGCCACGCCGTGTTGGCGTCCCCGGCCGTCTGGGGCGTTTCCCCTTTCTGCATGCCTGTCGCCACGATGAGGCTGCGGGTTTCGATCATCTGGCCGTCGTCCAGCCACACGCGGTACGGATAACAGGCATCGTCGAACGCGGTGGCGGTGCGCCCGGGCAACACGTGCGAACCGAAACGCCGGCTTTGCACTTCCGCGCGGCGCAGCAGCCCGCCCCCACACAAACCCGTGATCGTGCCGGGAAACCCGCGCAGCACATCCTCGCGCAACGCGTCCGGCCCGCATAGCGAACCGCCCACCAGCAAGGTCTGCAAGCCTTCGGACGCGGCATAGCTTGCTGCGGCCAGGCCGGCGGGGCCGCCACCAATCACCGTCAGGTCCAACACGGAATCTTCTTCACCGGGCGGCATGGCCGAGCGCAGGATCGCGCCGCCATACGGCCGTTGGCGCAAATACCCGATGCGCCGCAGCATGAATGCGCGCAGCACAACGTCGGCCAACTCGCGTTCGGTCAGCAACAGTTGGGCCAACGCCGCCCGGCTGATGCGCAACAAACGGCTGGGGGAATCAGCGCGTACGGTCACCGCATTGGGGCGGTCAGTAAACAAATCCAGGCTGCCCGTGAACTCGCCGTCGCGATGCATCAGCAGGCTGTGCATGACGCCGCCGGGTTCGCATTCCAGGACTTCGGCGTAGCCGTCCAGCACGATATAGAACGCGGCTTCGCATTCGCCGCTTTTCAGCAGCACGGTGCCGGCTGGCACCGAGATAATCTCGCCATGGGGCGCCGCCCGATCAATCAGGGCGGGCGTCAGCATCGGGAACGCCTGGGCGTGCAAGGCCGGCAGATCGGCCGGTTGGCAGGCCGAATCAGTGGCAAGACGGTTCATGGATTCAATCCGAAACAGCCGGGGAAAGCGGCAAGATACCCCAAACGGTAGCTTGCTGCTGCCGGCTGCGTCTTGCGCAGTTGGGTCCTGGTTTGTATGAAAGCGCGATAGCGGCTGGATATGGCCGCTACGGGATAGGGCCGCCTCGATGGCCAACGCGACGGCCAACGCGACGGCCGACGCTACGGCCGCTTCATCACGCCTAGGTCACGTTGGCCCGGCGCCACGCCCCCGGCGACACGCCGACCAGGCTGGTGAACACGCGCGTCATGTGCGCCTGGTCAGCAAAACCGCACAGCAGCGCGGTGTCGGTAATTGAGCGGCCGGGCAAGAGCAACAGCTCCTTGGCCTTTTGCACGCGTTGCTCCAGCAGCCAGCGATGCGGCGTGGTGCCTACCGTTTGCCGGAACGCCTTGATGAAATAACTGCGCGACAAGCCGCAGGCTTCGGCGATGTCGGCGATAGAGCTGTCGTCGCGCAACGTTGCCAGCAGCATGTCTTTCGCGCGCGCCTCCAGCTTGCGCGACAGCACCCGGCTGCCCGAGTCCGACCAGCCGGTGGTGGCGCCGGCCCCGTAGTGCTCAAGCAAATGCGTGCCGATGGCCAGCCCCAGATGCTCGACAAACAAGGGGCTGCTTTGCGCGGGTTGCTCCAGCACGCCGCCCAGCACCTGCGACAGATGCGCCAGCACCGGGTCGCCCGTTCCCGCGCGCGGCACCAGGCTGCTGATGCGCGGGCCGCCCTTTTCGTCGTTCACGCGTTCGATGAACGCGCGCGATAGTTCGATCAGCACAAAATCAAACCCGCCTTGCAGGTCGGCGCGGTAGTCGTCGTGGAAATCGCGGATGTAGATCGAACCGGTATCGAAGTCGTGCGTCGATGCGTGGTTGCCTTGCAGGATGCGGCGGCGGTGCCCGCCTTGCATCGCCACACCCACCAGAAAGCCACGGTCCGATGCCGGCGTTTCAACGTTGCCGAATTGCGCGTTGTCGGTGCTCTTGCGATAGAAGGTCAGGCCGCCGCCCTCGAAGTGCTGGTTCAAAAGCAGCTTGCTGGCCGCGCAGCCCAGCCCGTCGGTAGACGGCGGCGGCGCAGGCGTGGGGTCGAGGGAAAGGCGTTGACGGGCAGGCATGGATTGGGGTCCCAGGGTGCGGCGAACGCGCTACGGGGCAGAAGATAGCAGGCTACGTTGTCAGGCAACAAGCGCGGTCATGAAGTTTTTCAACGATGCACCAACGGTGTGCAAAAACATGGCGCATCCGCGTCAGGCAGCAAGCGTGTCAGCGCGCAATGGCTACCGCGGAATTGCCGGCCCTGGCGTCAACGGCCCCACAGGTTGCCCCGAACGCGACGGCATTGGCGGCAGCTTCGGCTGGGCCGGGCCGCCGCTCCACGGCGCAGGCGTGGTGCTGGTGCCGGGCTTCGCGCCGGGTGCGGTACCGGGAGCGGAATACCCCGACTCCGGACACGACATGCCCAAGCACGGCGTATTTCTTTTCGGGTCTACGGTCTTTGGGCACGACGTTCCCAAACACGCATCAGGCAAGGTGCGCGCCGATGGCGGCGCTTGCGGCACGCCAGGCACGCCGTCCCGCGCAAAAGCGGGCGCGGCGGCCAGCGCCATCCATGCGGCAAGAATCAGGGCTTTCATGGCAGCTCCGTGACAAGACGGCAGGGTTTCACGCCTGCGTCTTGCGAGTTTGCGCCCATCGCCATCGTGCCGCAAGGCGCGCGCCCTGCCCCCGATCAATCCAGACGGATGTCCGCGCTTTGCACCACCTTGGCCCAGCGCGCGCGTTCACTGTTGAAGAATTTCGTCAGCTCGGCGGGATTCCGCGTGACGATTTCCGCGCCCTGCTCGTTCAGTTGCGCCTTCACATCCGGCTGATTCACGATTTCCGCCATCAGCATCGCCAGTCGTTCGGCGACCGGGTCCGTCGTGGTCACCGGCGCCATCACGCCTTGCCACGTGCCAGACTCAAAGCCCTTCACGCCTTGCTCGGAAATGGTCGGGATGTCGGGCACAAGCTGCATGCGCTCGCCCTTCGAGATCGCAATCGGACGCAGCTTGCCGGCCTTGATGTGCGGCAAGGTCGCCAGCAAGCCATTCATGATGATCTGCGTTTGCCCGCCGATGGTGTCGGTAACCGCCTGCGAACCGCCCTTGTACGGCACGTATTCCCATTGCGCCCCGGTCGCCTGCTGCACGGCCACCGCCGCCAGGTGCGGCGCGCTGCCAATCGCCGTAACCGCAAAATTCAGCCGCTGCTTTTTCGACAGCGCCACCAATTCCTCAACCGTCTTGGCCGGCACATCGGGGTGCACGGCCAAGACGTGCGGCGAATAGGCCAGCATGCTGACGGCGCGCAAATCCTTGGACGGATCGAACGACAGCTTGGTATAGACCGATGGGCTGATCGCCAGCGCGCCCACATCGCACAGCAGCACGGTATGGCCTTCCGCTGCCGACTGCACCACGATGCCCGCACCCAGGTTGCCATTGGCGCCGGGCTTGTTCTCGACGACAACGGTCTGCTTCAGCGCATCAGACAAACGCGGCGCCAGAATGCGCGCGATGATGTCCGACGATCCGCCGGGCGGGTACGGCACGATGATGCGCACGGGGCGCGTCGGCCAATTGGCGGCGTTGCCGCCGGCGGACGACGCGGCTTGCTGCGCCCATGCCGGTACCAACGGCGACAGGCATAGCGCCGCGGCGCCGCCCAGGAACTGCCTCTTGCTTACGTTCATTGTCTCCACTCCGTCTGATGTGTTTTTTGATGAATCAAGCCGCCCCGCGCGTCTCCACGTACAGGGCGTATAGCGAATGGCTGCTGGCCATGAAAAGCCGGTTGCGTTTGGCGCCGCCAAAGCACAGGTTGGCGCAGCGTTCCGGCAGCCGAATGTGGCCAATGGGCTTGCCGGCGGGGTTGAACACCATCACGCCGTCCAGTTCATCGGGCCGGGCGTTCGGTGCGCCGTTGCTGCCCCAGCCGCACCACAGGTTGCCGTCTTCATCGCATTTGATGCCGTCGATGGCGCCGGGGCCTTGCGCGTCCACATGCACGCGCTTGCCGGACAGCGCGCCGTCAGCGCCCACGTCATAGGCCCAGATCACGCGGTTCGGCTGATGGCGTGATTCCACGACATACAAGATTTTTTCGTCAGGCGAAAAGCACAGCCCGTTGGGGCCAGCCAGGTCTTCCAGCACGCGCGTCACGCGGCCGTCCGACGGCGCGATGCGGTACACGCCATGCGGCAGTTCGGGCGTTGCCTTGTCGCCTTCCCAATGGCCGCCGATGCCAAACGGCGGGTCGGTGAACCAGATGGCGCCGTTGCGTTGGCAGATGATGTCGTTCGGCGAATTGAAGCGCTTGCCGTCGTAGCGGTCGGCCAGCACGGTGATGGAGCCGTCGTACTCGGTGCGCGTGACGCGCCGCGTCAGGTGTTCGCAGGCCAGCAGGCGGCCCTGGCGGTCGCGCGCCAAGCCGTTGCTGAAGTTGGCGGGATGGCGGAAGACGCTGACCGCGCCCGTGGTTTCGTCCCAGCGCAGGATGCGGTCATTGGGAATGTCTGACACCAGCAGATAGCGCCCGTCGCCCACCCAGACCGGGCCTTCCAGCCAGCGAAAGCCGCTTGCC
This sequence comes from Achromobacter sp. 01N37, assembly GCF_056399725.1. Taxonomy (NCBI): domain Bacteria; kingdom Pseudomonadati; phylum Pseudomonadota; class Betaproteobacteria; order Burkholderiales; family Alcaligenaceae; genus Achromobacter; species Achromobacter sp. 01N37. Next base: position 53,494 of record NZ_JBFTRX010000022.1, on the reverse strand, counting down.
AGTTGCTCGACGCTGCTGCTGTAGATGCGGTACTTGGAAAACTCCGGGTCCAGGATGCGGATGGACGGGTCCGGGTAGCGCTGTTGCGGCGTGAAATTGAATGATGGGCCGGGGCCAGCGGGTTGCGCTTGCGCCAGGGCAACGGGCCCTAACGCCAGTGCTGCGCCCAGCAGCCGGCGGCGGCCGGGTTGGGCCAAGGGGGCATGCTCCATCGGTGTCTCCTCTTATCGGTGTAATGCGATGGCAATGCGGCGATGGCAATGCGGCGATGGCACTGCGGTCTTGCTTGGGATGGGGCGCAGGCCCCCGGCGTCAGGTCACCGGCCCCGGGTTGAACAGCGCCAGCGCGTTATGCAGCTTGAGTTTTTCCGCACAGGTCTGCTGGCGGCCGCTGGCCACATCCAGCATCAGGCGGAACAGCTCCCAACCCACGTCTTCAATCGACGCCTGCCCGGTCGCGATGCGCCCAGCGTTCACGTCCATCAGGTCATGCCAGCGGCGCGCCAGGCTGTCGCGGGTGGCCACCTTGATCACCGGCACTTGCGCCAGGCCATACGGCGTGCCGCGTCCCGTGGTGAAGATGTGCAGGTTCATGCCCGCGGCCAACTGCAAGGTGCCGCAGATGAAGTCGCTGGCGGGCGTCGCCGCGAAGATCAGGCCCTTTTGCGTCAGGCGGTTGCCGGGCGACAGCACGCCGTGAATGGGCGACGAGCCCGACTTCACGATGGACCCCATCGCCTTTTCAACAATGTTCGACAGCCCGCCCTTCTTGTTGCCCGGGCTGGTGTTGGCGCTGCGGTCGGCCATGCCGCGTTGCAGGTATTCGTCATACCAGGCCATCTCGCGCACCAGCGCGTCCGCCACTTCCGGCGTGGCCGCGCGCGCGGTCAGTTGGTCGATGCCGTCACGCACTTCGGTGTTCTCGGAGAACATCACGGTGCCGCCCGCGCGCACCAGCAGGTCGGTGGCAAAGCCCACCGCGGGGTTGGCCGTCACGCCTGAGAACGCGTCGCTGCCGCCGCACTGCACGCCCACGGTCAGGTCCGACACGGGGCAGGTTTCGCGGCGGCGCGCATTCAGTTTTTCAAGATGGCGTTCGGCCGTGCGCATGATCAGGTCAATCATGGATTGGAAGCCGACGTTCTCTTCGTCTTGCAGGACGATGGTGTCCACGCCGTTGCCCTCGGCGCCCATGCCCTCGCCCGCACGGATCGGGATGGCGCCCGGCGCCAACAGGCGTTCGGGTTGCAGCTTTTCGCAGCCCAGGCTCACCACCATCGACGTGCCGCCAAAGTTGGGATTGCGCGCGATGTTGTGCAGGGTGCGAATCGGAATCGCCGCGCCCGGCGCGTCAATAGCGACACCACAACCATAGGTGTGTTCGATGCCCACCACATCATCCACGTTGGGATAGCGCGGCAGCATTTCCTGGCGGATGCGCGCCACCGCGTGTTCGACCACGCCTTGCACGCATTGCACGGTGGTGCTGATGGCCAGAATGTTGCGCGTGCCGACGGTGCCGTCGGCATTGCGGTACCCCTCGAACGTGTAGCCTTCCAGCGGCGGCAGCGGCGTGATGCGCGTGCCCACCGGCAAGTCTTCCAGCGTGCGTGCGGCGGGCATGGTGGTGACGCGTTCGTTGATCCAGCTGCCGCGCGGCAGCGCCTTCGCCGCGAACCCGACCACCACGTTGTAGCGGACAACGGCGTCGCCCTCGGCCAGATCGGCCAGCGCCACCTTGTGCCCTTGCGGCACGGTGTCTACCAGTTGCAAGCCATCGGGCAGCACGGTGCCGGCAGGCAGCCCCCCTTCGTTGGCCACGATTGCCACGTTGTCCTGCGGATGAATCTTGATAAGCACGGGCGCTTGGTCTGCCGCAACCTGCATGAAAAATCCTTTTGCCTGAAGGATGCGCGAAGGTCCGGCATCCGATACGTTATCGTACAACCAGAAGAATATCCTTGAACCAGTCCAAAAATAAATTTCGGGTTTCCCCTTGTAAACAAGTGCCGTCATAGGGAAGCAGCCCTTGAAACCGCCAAAATCATGTTGTACGATGACTTACCTTTTCAACACCGCATCCCGTTCAAGGCCCACGTAAGTGGCCCGCGACGGCTACTTCGGATGAACGCACTATGACTACCCCGCAGGAACTCAAGGAAATTGTCTCGGAAGGTTTGCTCTCCTTCCCCGTGACGGACTTCGACCAGAACGGCGACTTCAACGCCAAGACCTATGCGGCCCGCCTGGAATGGTTGGCTCCCTACGGCGCCACCGCGCTGTTCGCCGCTGGAGGCACGGGCGAATTCTTCTCCTTGGCCCCGCAGGAATATTCGGATGTCATCCGCACCGCCGTGCAAACCTGCGCAGGCAAGGTGCCAATCCTGGCGGGCGCCGGCGGCCCCACCCGCACCGCTATCGCCTACGCACAAGAAGCCGAGCGCCAAGGCGCCAAGGGCATTCTGCTGCTGCCGCACTACCTGACCGAAGCCTCGCAAGACGGCATCGCCGCGCACGTGGAACAGGTCTGCAAGTCGGTCAAGATCGGCGTCATCGTCTACAACCGTGCGCAGTCGCGCTTGTCGGCTGACAGCCTGGCTCGCCTGGCCGAGCGTTGCCCGAACCTGGTCGGCTTCAAGGACGGCGTTGGCGACATCGAAGCCATGGTCCGCATCCGCCGCAAGATGGGCGACCGCTTTTCTTACCTGGGCGGCCTGCCCACCGCTGAAGTCTATGCCGCCGCTTACCGCGCGCTCGGCGTGCCGGTGTATTCGTCGGCCGTCTTCAACTTCGTGCCCAAAACCGCCATGGACTTCTACCGCGCCATTGCCGCGGGCGATTCCGACACCACCAACCGTTTGCTGGACGATTTCTTCCTGCCGTACCTGGAGATCCGCAATCGCAAGGCCGGTTACGCCGTCAGCATCGTGAAGGCGGGCGCCAAGCTCGTTGGCCATGACGCCGGCCCCGTCCGCGCCCCGTTGACGGACCTGACTGGCGAAGAGATGGAAATGCTTAACGCCCTGATCAAGAAGCTCGGCCCCCAATAAGCCGCGCGACTGAACTGCAAGCCAGCCCCCGATTCGGGGGCGTTTTTTTCGGAGAATTCATCATGACTTTGACCGGCCAAATGCTGATCGGCTCGACCGCCGTTCTGGGCGCCGGCGCTGCCCAGCACGCCATCAACCCCGCCACGGGCGAACGCCTGGGGCCGGGCTTTCCCGCCGGTTCGGCGGACGACGTTGCGCGCGCCGCCGAACTGGCACGCGCCGCCTTCGACCCTTATCGCGCCGCCCCGCTGGAAACCCGCGCGCAGTTCCTGGAGAGCATCGCTGAAGGCATCCTGGCGCTGGGCGATGCCCTGATCGAACGCACCCACCTGGAAACCGGTCTGCCGGTGGCGCGCCTGCAAGGCGAACGCGGCCGCACCGTTGGCCAGCTGCGTCTGTTCGCCCGCGTGGTGCGCGATGGCTACTTCCTGGACGCCACCATCGACCCGGCCCAACCCGAGCGCACGCCGCTGCCGCGCGCCGATCTGCGCCTGGCCAATGTGCCGCTGGGTCCGGTTGCCGTGTTCGGCGCCAGCAACTTCCCGCTGGCCTTCTCGGTGGCCGGCGGTGACACCGCCTCGGCGCTGGCCTCGGGCTGCCCCGTCATCGTCAAAGCGCATAACGCGCACCCCGGCGCTTCCGAAATGGTCGGCCGCGTCATTCAGGCCGCCGTCGCCAAGCACGGCCTGCCCGAAGGCACGTTCTCGCTGCTGTTCGGCGCGGGCAGCGATATCGGCACGGCGCTAGTCACGCACCCGGCCATCACGGCCGTCGGCTTCACGGGTTCGCGCCGTGGCGGGTTGGCGCTGGTTGCGGCCGCCAACGCCCGCCCGGTGCCGATTCCCGTCTATGCCGAAATGTCCAGCATCAACCCGGTGTTCCTGATGCCGGCCGCGCTGGAAGCCCGCGCCGAGGCCATCGCCCGCGGTTTCGTGGATTCGCTGGCCATGGGCGTGGGCCAGTTCTGCACCAACCCAGGTCTGGTCATTGGCGTGGAAGGCCCCGCGCTGGAACGCTTCCGCCAAGCCGCCGCCCAAGCCGTCGAAGCCAAGGGCGCCGCCACCATGCTGACCCCGGGCATCTTCTCGGCCTACCAAGAAGGCGCAGACGCCTTGGCCAAGCACGCCAGCGTGGCCACGCTGGGCCGTGGCGAAGCGTCCAAGCCCGCGGCCAACGCCGCAGGCGCCGTTGTCTTCGGCACGCAAGCCGACCGCTTCCTGGCTTCGCATGAACTGGAAGCCGAAGTATTCGGCCCGGCATCGCTGGTGGTGGCATGCCAGGACGTCGCCCAGATGACGGCCGTGGCCGAGCACCTGGAAGGCCAGCTCACGGCGACGCTGTTCGTCGACGACGCGGATGTGGCGGACGCGCAAGCGCTGCTGCCCGTGCTGGAACGCAAGGCCGGCCGCATCCTGGCCAACGGCTACCCGACGGGCGTGGAAGTCAGCCACGCCATGGTGCACGGCGGCCCCTTCCCGGCGACGTCGAACGCGGCGTCGACGTCGGTCGGCGCCACGGCCATCCGCCGTTTCCTGCGCCCGGTCTGCTACCAGGATCTGCCCGATGCGCTGCTGCCGGAAGGCGTCAAGCGCGCCAATCCGCTGTCGCTGACGCGCATGGTGGATGGGGTGATGACGAAGGCCTAAGGGCCGTCGATGTGATGCTGACGACGTGATGCCGACGATGTAATACCGACGACGGCTCACGTTAAAAACGCCGCGTGGTGGTGCCTTTATTTAATTTAAGGCTCACTGCGCGGCGTTTTGTTTTTTCTATTTCCTATCGCAACTACGGGCTTCCACCCCTGGATTAATTCGCGTCTAATTTGTAAAACTATTTTCCGGTTTCTATTTTCTTGGCAGAATGACCCACGGATTTCAGTTTTTCAAAAGGCCCGAGGCACGTGAATACCGAAAATCCTAGCGTTTTTCGCCGCATGCGCGCCTGTTGGCGCCCGTTGTTATTAGGGATTGCCATTATTTTGACGGCGACGATTGCGGCGTGGCTATATCTGCATGGTTCCGAACGGGCCGAAAGAGCCGCGCTTGCCATTGGGGGAACGCTGATCGGGATGCTTTTGCTGGGCGCTCTAGTATGTAAGCGCTAGTGCTGACCGAAGCGTTGGATACATACTGGGAAAAGCCACATCGGGAAAATGCACACCATCCATATTTGTATGGGGAATAATTTTTCCGCCACGCTCGGCGCAAGTTATTTGACGCCGCTGGAAAATATCGAAATACGGACGCGAACTATTTTCATCCGCAGCCGACCCAATTATTTTCAGCGCCGGTGCGGTACAAAACTCAATTCCAATATGCACTGAATGTTGATGATAAATAAGGGCGGCATGCCGCCGCCCTGAACCCTGCAAACCGGCAATGCCGTTTACTGCGCCCGCAAATTCCCATCCGCAATAATCTTTGCCCACTTGGCTTGCTCACCCGTCTGGAACGCCGTGAACTCCGCCGGCGTATTCGGCGTGTAAGCCAGGCCCAGGCCCTTCATCTTCGCGTTGACGTCCGGCTTGGCGATGATGGCGGCAATGGCCTTGTTCAAGCGGTCGACCACGGCGGGCGGGGTGTTGGCCGGCGCATAGATGGCTTGCCAGCTGCTGACGTCGAACCCGGCAATGCCCGCCTCCTGCATGGTCGGCACATCGGGCATGACGTCCGTGCGCTTGGCAGACGTGACCGCCAGCGCGCGCACCTTGCCACTTTGCACATGGGGCAATGCGACCAAGGCGGTTTCAAACGAGCTGGGAATCTGGCCGCCGATCAAATCCTGGATGGCAGGCGCGCTACCCCGGTACGGCACATGGGTCAGATGCGCGCCCGTCAATTGCTTGAACACTTCACCCGACAGATGTTGCGACGTGCCCTGCCCGGCCGAACCAAAGGCGACCGTATCGGGATTCGCCTTGGCCGTCGCCGCCACATCCTGTACCGATTTAAACGGCTGGTTGGCGCCCACCAGCAGCACATTGGAAATGCTGCCCAACAGAATGACCGGCGCAAAGTCCTTTGCGGCGTTGTAGTTGATGCCTGGCAACAGCGACGGGTTGATCGCATGGGTGGCGATCGTGCCCAGCAGCAGCGTGTAGCCGTCGGGCTTGGCGCGCGCGACCGCATCCGCACCCAGCACGCCGCCCGCCCCGCCCTTGTTTTCCACCAGCACGGTCTGGCTCAGGCTGGCGCCCAATTCCTGCGCAATCATGCGGCCCAGCACATCAGACGTGCCGCCTGCCGCGAACGGCACCACCAGCGTGATCGGTTTGGCTTTGGGCCAGTCGTCGGCGGCGTGGGCGGCGGTGGCGCCCAGGGTCGCCAAGGCGGTCAGCGCCAGAACGGTGAAGGTGCGGCGGGATACGGGGAATGCCTGCTTCAAGCTTGTCTCCTGAATGGGTAAGAGTGATTGTTACGTTGTCGTCTTATCTTGTACGTTGTCGTACGACTTTTCAGGGAAAGAGAATACGTCTCCGGGCATCGTCTTTCAATCTAGGGTAATTCCGAATTTCTAAGGATTTACCCGCTATTGTTGTATGACAACCATGCGGATCGCATCGACCCCATTGCTGCACCAACTTGTATGTTGTACGATGACATACATCTACTGATCAACGACAGGGCCGACACCTTACCGGCCTTCTTTTTCTGCTTTTTTTCCCTTCTTTTTCCCCTTTTTTTGGATGACAGGCATGACGACTCCTCAGGAACTCAAGGAAATTGTCTCGGAAGGTTTGCTCTCCTTCCCCGTGACGGACTTCGACCAGAATGGCGACTTCAACGCCAAGACCTATGCGGCCCGCCTGGAATGGCTGGCTCCCTACGGCGCCACCGCGCTGTTCGCCGCTGGCGGCACGGGCGAGTTCTTCTCCTTGGCCCCGCAGGAATATTCGGATGTCATCCGCACCGCCGTGCAAACCTGCGCGGGCAAGGTGCCGATCCTGGCTGGCGCAGGTGGCCCCACCCGCACCGCCATTGCCTATGCGCAAGAAGCCGAGCGCCAAGGCGCCAAGGGCATTCTGCTGCTGCCGCATTACCTGACCGAAGCCTCGCAAGACGGCATCGCCGCGCACGTGGAACAGGTCTGCAAGTCGGTCAAGATCGGCGTCATCGTCTACAACCGCGCCCAATCGCGCTTGTCGGCTGACAGCCTGGCCCGCCTGGCCGAGCGTTGCCCGAACCTGGTCGGTTTCAAGGACGGCATTGGCGATATCGAATCCATGGTCAGCATCCGCCGCAAGATGGGCGATCGCTTTTCCTACCTGGGCGGCCTGCCCACTGCTGAAGTCTATGCCGCCGCGTACCGCGCGCTCGGCGTGCCGGTGTATTCGTCGGCCGTCTTCAACTTCGTGCCCAAGACCGCCATGGACTTCTACCGCGCCATTGCCGCGGGCGATTCCGACACCACCAACCGTTTGCTGGACGATTTCTTCCTGCCGTACCTGGAGATCCGCAATCGCAAAGCCGGCTACGCCGTCAGCATCGTGAAGGCGGGCGCCAAGCTCGTCGGCCATGACGCCGGCCCCGTCCGCGCCCCGCTGACGGACCTGACTGGCGAAGAGCTGGAAATGCTGAACGCGCTGATCAAGAAGCTCGGCGCGCAATAAGCAGCATCGTCCAGCGGTGCTGAAAAGCGGCGCGAGAAGCGGTGCCAGAAGCGGCGAGAGCAGCCGCGCCGATACGCCTCGCCCCGCAATGAAGCAAGCCCTCCCCTCATCGGGAGGGCTTTTTCATATGCGAGCCCCAAGCCATCACAAAATCAAACAATAGTTGGCGGAATTGCCGCTGTATGTTGTCATACGGGTATCAAAATTTCTGCCCGATTCCCTGCCAGACTAGCCGCCGTCAACGGGCCGGACACCCGGACACGGCACGCGAAAAGCGTACACTTGCTCGGCTGCGGGCTACGGGCCTGCACCCCCCGCCATACCCCACCTATAAGAGAGACGATGCAAACTCCCGCCCGGCCCCGCCCGCGTTCGCGCCTGACCGACGTGGTGATCGAGGAACTGAACAAGCGGCTGGACGCGCGCCTGTACCGCGCCGGCGACAAGCTGCCTTCCGAACACGCACTCTGCGATGAGTTCGACGTCAGCCGCACCGTTATTCGCGAAGCTGTCGCATCGATGCGCCTGAGCGGCCGCCTGGTCAGCAAGCCCGGCATCGGCGTATTCGTCACGGAAGACCGCGAAAAGCCCATCGACTTTGTCATCGAACCCGCCGCCGACCCGCGCTGGGCCTTGCACATCATGGAGTTGCGCGCAGGCCTTGAAGTGGAAGCCTGTGGGCTGGCGGCAGAGCGCCGCACCGCCACCGACCTGAGCGAGATCGTCGAAGCCTTTGACGCCTTCAACCGCGCAACCCGCGACATGGAAGCCGCCGTCAAGGCCGACTACGAATTCCACCTGTCGATTGCCAAGGCGTCGAACAACCCGCACTTTCCCGCGCTGCTGAAGGCCGCGGTGCGCGACGTGATGCTGGACCTGAACATCAAGCACGGCGGCAAGACGCCTGAAGAACTGGAAACCTACGAAACGCGCAACGTGCGCGAGCACGAAGCCATCCTGACCGCCATCATGCGACGCGACCCCGGCGCCGCACGCGCCGCCATGGCGCGTCACCTGGGTGACAGCATCGCGCGGTATCGCAAGCTGTTGTCGCAAGCGCCGGCGCAATAAGACCGCGCTGGAAAGACCCCAGCGCAAACAGGCATTCGCCACGGCCAGCCGGCAGGTCCAACCCCCTGCCGGCAAAGCAAATTACGGGATTCCCCTTACTTGCTAGCTTGTATGACAGCTGCCATCATACGTCTCATGACTTAGCGGTACGATGTAACGCCAGATTCTGGCAGCCGCGCCCCGCTATCCGTATGACCCACGTTGTACAAGTGCCGCTGATGAGCCCGATTCTTTCCCTCCGCACGACGTTCCACCGCTACGCCACGCGTATTCATCGGCACATCACCTGACCGGGTTCCCGGTCATCCGCGGCGCTCTCCGCGACCCCTTCCCTACCCCTGCATCCCCGTGTCACCGACCGCTCAGGCCAACGCCCGAGCCGCGACGGCGCGTGCGCGCCGGGTTCCGCTTTCCTCTTCGTTCCTTTCCCGCTTATCCAAGCGCTTTCCGACCTCCCCAGGAGCATTCTCCATGCGTAAGTTTTTGACCACCGCCGTTGCGGCGACTTTGCTGTGCGTCGCCTCTGGCGCGCAAGCCGGCGTGACGTTCGACGCCGTCAAGAAAAAAGGCTTCTTGCAGTGCGGCTTTGCCGGCATTCCCGGCTTCTCGGTGTTGGACAGCAAGGGCGAATGGACCGGGCTGGACGTGGACATGTGCCGCGCCGTCGCCGCCGCCATGTTTGGCGACGCGTCCAAGGTCAAGGGCAACGTGCTGACCGCGCAAGCCAAGTTCACCGCGCTGCAATCGGGTGAAATCGACATGCTGTCGCGCAACACCACGCAGACGCTGACCCGCGACACCACGCTGGGCTTGATCGGCGTGGGCGTGAACTTCTATGACGCGCAAGGCCTGATCGTCAAGAAGTCGATGAACGTGAAGAGCGTGAAGGAACTGGACGGCGCCACCATCTGCGTGCAGCCGGGCACCACCACCGAACTGAACCTGGCCGACTACTTCCGCAGCCGTGGCCTGACGTTCAAGCCGGTGCTGGTTGAAAACTACGACGAGAACTTCCGCCTGCTGGAATCGGGCCGTTGCGACGCCTACACCAACGACAAGTCCAACACCGCCGCCAACATGCGCACGCGCTTGGCCAAGCCGGAAGACTGGGAAATCCTGACCGAAAACCTGTCCAAGGAACCCTTGGGCCCGATGGTCCGCCAAGGCGACGAGCAGTGGTTCAACGTGGTGCGCTGGTCGCTAAACGCCATGCTGGAAGCCGAGGAATACGGCATCACGTCAAAGAACGTGGATGAAATGCTGAAGAGCACCAACCCCAACGTGCAGCGCATTCTGGGCGTGACGCCGGGCATGGGCAAGAATCTGGGTCTGGACGACAAGTGGGCCTACAACATCATCAAGCAGGTTGGTAACTACGGCGAAAGCTATGACCGCGCCATGGGCAAGGACAGCCCGCTGAAGCTGGAACGCGGCCTGAACAAGCAATGGACCCAAGGCGGCCTGATGTACGGCTGGCCCGTCCGCTAAGTGTTAATGCGCGGCTTCGTCTTTCAGGCGAAGCCGCTTTTCTCTTTACCCGCATTTCCGGCCGCAACGCGCGGCCTGTCTTTGCCTCTTTACGTTGTAACCATGAACAGCATCGTCAACGCCCGCCTGAAACAGATCAAACCTTCGCCCAGCATGGCCGCCAAGATCGTCGTCGACGAACTGCGCCGCCAGGGCCGCGAAATCGCCGACTTCACGCTTGGTGAACCGGACATGGCCACGCCCGCCCACATTGCGCGCGCCGGCCAGGAAGCCATCGCCAGCGGCGACATCCGCTACACCAGCCCGAACGGCACGGTGGGCTTGCGCCGCGCCATCGCCAACAGCCTGGAGCTGGGCCTGGGCGTGTCTTACGGCATGGACCAGATCACCGTGGGCGCGGGCGCCAAGCAGATCATCGGCGCGGCGCTGACCGCCAGCCTGGAACCGGGTGACGAAGTCATCGTCTGCGCGCCGTACTGGGTGTCGTACCCCGACATGGTGCTGTTGAACGACGCCAAGCCTGTTGTGGTGACCGGCCCCGAGTCGCAAGGCTTCAAGCTGAACGCCGCCACGCTGGAAGCCGCGATCACGCCGCGCACCCGCTGGCTGATTCTGAATTCCCCCAGCAACCCCAGCGGCGCCGTCTACAGCGCAGCCGAGCTGCGCGCGCTGACCGACGTGCTGCTGCGCCATCCGCAAGTCTGGATTCTTAGCGACGAAATCTACGCGCCCTTCTGCTACAGCGGACAGGCGCATGCCTCGCCCGTGCAAGTGGAACCGCAGCTGATTCCGCGCACGCTGATCGTCAATGGCATGTCGAAGTCGTACGCCATGACCGGCTGGCGCGTGGGCTACGGCGCGGGTCCGGCGGACTTGATCAAGGCGATGAGCACGGTCATGTCCCAAAGCACGTCTTGCCCCAGCGCGATTTCGCAAGTGGCCGCGCAGGCCGCCCTGGAAGGCGACCAGTCCAGCGTGACGAAGATGGTCGACATCTTCAAGGCCCGCCGCGACCTGATCGTGCGCCGCTTGAACGCCATTCCCGGTATCTCGTGCGCGATGCCCGACGGCGCGTTCTACGTGTACGCCAACGTGCAAGGCCTGATCGGACGCACCGGCCCGGCAGGCGAGCTGAAGACCGACCTGGACGTCAGCCTGTTCTTCCTGCGTGAAGCCGGCGTGGCGGTGATCGACGGCGGTTCTTATGGCTTGTCGCCCTATGTGCGCTTCTCGTTCGCGACGTCCACCGCAGTCATCGAACAAGGCATGGACCGCCTGGAAGCGGCCGTCAAAGTCTTGATGGCGGACTAAGCCGTGGCCAAGCACACCGCGCAATCCCCGGTGGCAAGGCCACCGCACCGGGTGTCCTGGAATGACCCGGCCACGCGTGCGCTGGTCTACCAGGTGCTGGCCCTGACCTTCGTCGGGGCGGGCGTCTGGTTCCTGGTGCACAACACGCTGCACAACCTGTCCATGCGCAACATCGCCACGGGCTTCGGCTTTCTGAACCGCGAAGCGGGCTTCGCCATTGGTGAGTCCGTCATCGCCTATGGCCCGGCCGACACCTATGGCCGCGCCATCTTCGTGGGCGTGCTGAACACGTTGCGCGTGGGCCTGCTTGCGCTGGTCGCCGCCACCATTCTGGGCGTCTTCATTGGCGTCGGACGGCTGTCGAAGAATTGGCTCGTGAAGAAGATCACCTCGGTGTATGTCGAGGTGATGCGCAACGTGCCGCTCTTGCTGCAACTGTTCTTCTGGTATGCGCTGATCACCGAAAACATGCCGGGGCCGCGCCAGGCGCACAACCCGCTGCCGGGCGTGTTCATTTCCAACCGGGGCCTGAAAGTGCCTGGGCTGGAAGGTGCATCGCTGGACTGGGTGCTGGGCGGACTGGCGCTGGCCATTGTCGCCATCCTGTTCCTGGGCCACTGGGGCGCGAAGCGCCAGGAAGCCACGGGCCGTGTGTTCCCGCTGGGCCGCGCAGCCATCGGCTTGCTGCTGGCGTTGCCCGTGCTGGGCTGGCTGGCCAGCGGCGCATCGCTGACGCTGGACATGCCGGCGCTCAAGGGCTTCAACTTCGTTGGCGGCCTGACGCTGACGCCAGAGTTCGTCGCCCTGTTCCTGGGCTTGACCGTCTACACCTCGGCGTTCATCGCCGAAGTGGTGCGATCCGGCATCCAGGCGGTGAACAACGGCCAATGGGAAGCCGCCGGCTCGCTGGGCCTGCCGCGCGCCAAGGTGTTGCGTCTGGTCGTGCTGCCGCAAGCCTTGCGCGTGATCATCCCGCCGATGACCAGCCAATACCTGAACCTGTTGAAGAACAGTTCGCTGGCCGTCGCCATTGGCTATCCGGACATCGTCTCGGTGGTGAACACCACGCTGAACCAGACCGGCCAGGCCATCGAGGGCATCCTCATCATCATGGGCGCGTACCTGACGGTCAGCCTGTCGATCTCGATCTTCATGAATTGGTACAACAAGCGCATCGCGCTGGTGGAGCGTTGATATGAGCAGCACTACGCACTCCTTCGCCGACCCCCTGCCCCCGCCCAGCACCCAGGTCGGCGCCTGGGCCTGGATACGGTCCCGTCTGTTTTCATCCCCGCTGAACATCCTGATCACGGTGCTGCTGGCGTGGTTCCTGCTGATGTCGTTGCCGGCGCTGGTGGAATGGGCCTTCCTGAAGGCCAACTTCACCGCCACCAACGCCATGGAATGCCGGGCCTCCGTTGGCGGCGCCTGCTGGGCGTTCATCGTTGAAAAGCATCGGCTGATTCTGTTCGGCACTTATCCGTTTGATGAACAGTGGCGTCCGCTGATCGCCACGCTGATCCTCGTCGCCGTCATCGCGTGCAGCGGCATGCGGCGCTTCTGGAATGGCAAGCTGGCGCTCATCTGGACGGGCGGCCTGACGGCTGTTGCGCTCTTGATGTGGGGCGGCGTGTTCGGCCTGACGTATGTCGAGAACTCGCGCTGGGGCGGCCTGCCGTTGACGCTGATTCTGGCCACGTTTGGCATCGCCTTTGCGTTCCCGATCGGCGTGATGCTGGCGCTGGGCCGGCGTTCGAAGATGCCGGCCATCAAAGCGCTGTGCGTCGTGTACATCGAGCTGATTCGTGGCGTGCCGCTGATCAGCCTGCTGTTCATGTCGTCGGTGATGCTGCCGCTGTTCTTGCCCGAAGGTTTCACCATCGACAAGCTGCTGCGCGCGCAGATCGCCATCATCCTGTTCGCCGCGGCCTATATCGCGGAAACGGTACGCGGCGGCCTGCAGGCCATTCCGAAAGGCCAGTACGAAGGCGCCGATTCGCTCGGGCTGAACTACTGGCAGCAGATGCGCAAGATCATCCTGCCGCAAGCGCTGAAGATCGTGATTCCGCCGCTGGTGGGTATTTTCATCAGCCTGTTCAAGGACACGTCGCTGGTGGTGATCATCGGTATTTTCGACCTGACGCTGGCAGCCAAGGCGGCCTTGTCCGACGCGGCATGGCGGGGTTTCGGGGTGGAGGCCTATCTCTTCATCTCGCTGATCTACTTCGTCTTTTGCTATTCCATGTCCAAATACAGCCAAGCGCTTGAAAAGCGTCTGGCCACCGGGCACGCGCGCTGATTGCGCGGCGATCCCCCCCGGTAAACCTTACGGAGACCAAGCATGTCGGATTCCATTATTCGATTGCAGGGCGTGAACAAGTGGTACGGCCAGTTCCACGTGTTGCGCAACATCAACCTGGACGTGGCGCCTGGCGAACGCATCGTGGTGTGCGGCCCATCGGGCTCGGGCAAGTCCACGATGATTCGCTGCATCAACCGTCTTGAAGAGCACCAGCAAGGCCAGATCATCGTTGACGGCACCGAGCTGACGAACGATCTCAAACACATTGAGACCATCCGCCGCGAAGTTGGCATGGTGTTCCAGCACTTCAACCTGTTCCCGCACCTGACCGTGCTGGAAAACCTGACGCTGGGCCCCATGTGGGTGCTGAAGCAGCCGCGCGCACAGGCCGAAGCCACGGCAATGAAGTACCTGGAACGCGTGCGCATTCCCGATCAGGCCAAGAAATTCCCCGGCCAGTTGTCGGGCGGCCAGCAACAGCGCGTGGCGATTGCGCGGTCGTTGTGCATGAACCCGAAGGTCATGTTGTTTGATGAACCCACATCTGCGCTAGACCCGGAAATGGTCAAGGAAGTGCTGGACGTGATGGTGACGCTGGCTCAGGAAAGCGGCATGACGATGATCTGCGTGACCCACGAAATGGGCTTTGCGCGCAAGGTMGCSAAYCGKGTGATCTTCATGGACCGCGGCGAAATCATCGAACAGAACAACCCGGACGCGTTCTTTGATAACCCGCAGAACGAACGGACGAAACTGTTCCTGAGCCAGATCCTGCATTGATGTTGATGGCGTAAACCATAAACGGCTATCCATGCCGCCCCCATCATGTCGCCCCCTTCATGCCGCCCGCGTTGGGCGGCATTTTTCATGGGCGCACGCAATAGAACCCAAACCATGAACGGCACCTGGCATCCCCCTTAAACCGGCATGAGTCATTACGTTATTCCGCCAGCGCCGCCGTGATCCGCCATCACAAAACAGATATCGACATGCGGATTCAATCGTTCAAGCGCGCCGCCGCTTCCTCCAGACTGCACCTTTCACTAAGCGCAATCTGGAGTTCCGATGTCCCTACCCTCAGTCACCGGCCTTGACCACTACATCATCCGGGTCAACGACCTGCAGGCCGCGACCGACCGCTATGTGAAGCTGGGCTTCAGCCTGGCGCCGCAAGGCCGGCACCATCGCGGCACGCGCAACCAGACCATCATCCTGGATGCGAACTACCTGGAACTGCTGTTTTTCCCGGAAGAACTGAAGGCCGATTCGCGCTTTGGCGGCTATGACGACGCCTACGAAGGCCCCGTCTCCACGGCCCTGCAAACCACCGACAGCACCGCCGTGCACGCGGAACTGGCGCGGCTGGGCATCGACGCAGAACCGCCTTTGCGCGGCGGCCGCCCGGTGCATTTGCCCGACGGCAGCGAAGACGCCGCCTGGAACAACACGAACTTTCCCAATGGCCTCTTGGGCGTGCCCGACTTCTTCACCTGCGGCCACCTGACGCGCCACCTGGTCTACCGCCCGGAATGGCAAGACCACGCCAACGGCGCGCGCCGCATCGAAGCGCTAGTCGCCGTGCACCCCGACCCCGCATCGCTGCGCGCCGGCTACGCGCGCGTGTTCGGTCCCATCGCCATCAGCGACCTGCCTGATGGCGGCCTGCAAGTTCGCCGGGGCAGCCTGCGCATCAACTTCCTGCGCCCCGCCGCCTTCGAACAACGCTACCCGCGCGTCCGCGTGCCAGCCGGCTTGCCAGCGGCGTCCCAGGGCGGCTGGTTTGCCGGTTCTGTGATTGGCGTGCGTGACCTGGCCAAGACCCGCGCGCTGTTTGACGCCAACCAGGTGAACTACCGCGCCAATGAACAGGGTGAACTGGTCGTGGCGCCGCAAGACGCGGCGGGCGCGTTGCAAGTCTTCGTGCAAGAGGCATGAGATGAGCCAGACCCTGCCCGATTATTGGGACTGTTTTTCCACTGATTACGCGGCGGCCCGCGCCGCGTTCGTGGCCGCCGCCACCGAGCGCGGCGCAGCCTTGTCGCGCCATGAACACCCGTCGTTGAAGGACCCGCACGGTCAACCGTTGAGCGTGGACGTCGCCGTGCTGGGGCGGCCTGACGCGCCGCGCACCCACCTTGCCATCAGCGGCACGCACGGGTTGGAAGGCGCAGCGGGCTCCGCGGTTCAGATCGGCTGGCTGCGCGCCGATGGTGGCACCCCCCTGCCGGACGACGTGAACGTGGTCTTCGTACACGCGCTGAATCCGTATGGCTATGCCTACGACACGCGCACCACCGAAAACAACGTCGACCTGAACCGCAACTTCATCGACCACACCCGCGCCAAGCCCGCCAACCCCCACTACGCCACGCTGCACCCGCACCTGATCCCGGCCGAGTGGACGGAGACCAGCCTGGAAGCCGGCGCCCGCGCCGTCGAACAATTCCGCGACACGCATGGCGCCGACACCGTGTTCAACGTCACTGCCAGCGGCCAATACACCCATCCCGATGGCCTGGTGTACGGCGGCGACGGCCCCGAGTGGTCGAACCGCACGCTGCGCCGCATCGTGGACCAGCATCTGGCCGCCAGCGAACGCGTGGCCTTCATCGACTGGCACACCGGCATCGGCGAATACGGCGAACCGTTCTTCCTGTGCTTTAACGACGAAGGCAGCGCCGAACAAGCGCAAGCCGCCGCATGGTGGGGCGCAGACCGCGTGCGTGACCAGCGTCCGCATGGCCTGGCCCGCCCCGATTACCAGGGGCTGGTGTTCCGTGGCGTGCAGCAAGCCTTGGGCGACCGCGCACTCGCAGGCGCCGTCGTGGAGTTCGGCACGCGCGGCCTGCAAATGCGGCCCGCGCTCAGGCTCGACCAATGGCTGCGTTTCAAGGCCCCGCTGTCGCCTGACGCCGCGCGCGACGCCCAACTGCGCGCCGATCTGGTCGACGCCTTTGTTCCGGTCTCGAGCGTCTGGCGCCGTAGCGCCCTGGCGCATGGCCTGGCCATCACCCGGCAGGCAATCGCCGGCGTCGCCGCCTGGTAACGCCCCCTTCCCACATCCCCAACTATCTATTGGCAGTCATGAAAGCAATCGTTTTGCGTGAACACGGCGGCAGCGACAAGCTCCGCTTCGAACCCGAATTCCCCAACCCCGTCGCCGGCCCGGACGACGTTGTCATCCGCGTGCGCGCGTCGTCGTTGAACTATCACGACGTGTTCACTCGCCGTGGCATGCCCGGCATCAACCTGCCCTTTCCCGTGATCATCGGCCTGGACGTGGCCGGTGAAATCCTGGAAACCGGCGCCAACGTCAGCGAGTGGAAAGTGGGCGACCGCGTGCTGGTCGACCCCATTGACCGGGTGAACGGCGGGCTGGTCGGTGAAACCATCCACGGCGGCCTGGCCGAGCGCTGCCGCGTGCCGGCGCATCAACTGCTGCGCCTGCCCGATGCAGTCAGCTTCGAACAGGCCGCCGCGCTGCCCGTGGCCTACGGCACGGCGTTGCGCATGATGAACCGCATCGGCCAGATCCAGGCCGGTGAAAAAGTGCTGATCCTGGGCGCAAGCGGCGGCGTGGGCGTGTGCGCGGTGCAGCTGGCCAAGCTGGCCGGCGCGGAAGTCATCGCCTGCGCCGGCACTGCTGAAAAGGGCGAAGCGCTGCGCGCGCTGGGCGCCGACCACATCATCCTGTACACGCAGGAAGACTTCCTGAAAGCCGTGCAGGAACGCTTCGGCAAACCCGCGCGCCGCCGCGGCGGCAAGTCGGGCGGCGTGGACGTGGTGGTGAACTTCACGGGTGGCGACACCTGGGTGAAGTCGCTGCGCTGCCTGCGTCTGGGCGGCCGTCTACTCACCTGCGGCGCCACCGCGGGCTTCGACCCCAAGGAAGACCTGCGCTACATCTGGACCTTCGAATTGCAGATTCGCGGCTCCAACGGCTGGGACCGCGACGACCTCTACGAGCTGCTGGAACTGGTGCGCGACGGCCGCCTGCATGTGCCGATTGACCGCAGCTGGCCGCTGGAACAAGGCGCAGAGGCGCTGGCCTCGCTGGAAGATCGCAAGATCGTCGGCAAAGTGCTGGTGACGTCATGAGCGCAGTGCAAAACCCAATCCAAAGCCCCGCACAAAGCCCAACCCAAAGCCCCGCGCAAAATTCGACGCTTAGCGCTGAAGCCATCCAGGCCAAGTTCGACGGTTCCCCCTTCATCGCCTGGCTGGGCTTGAGCGTCACCGCCGTCGATCACGACCGTGGCGAACTCACCGTGCTGGCCCCCATGCGCGCCGAGTTCGAACGCGGCGCGGCCAGCGGCCAATGGCATGGCGGCCCGCTGGCCGCCGTGATCGATACCGTGGGCGATTTTGCCGTGGGCATGCTGCTGGGCCGAGGGCTGCCGACCATCAACTTCCGCGTCGACTATCTGCGCCCTGCTGTGAACACCAGCCTGACGGCCGTGGCGCGCGTGCGGCGCAACGGCCGCAGCGTCGGCGTGGCCGACGTAGACCTCTACAACGACCAGGGTGCGCTGGTGGCCATCGGCCGCGCCACCTACGCCACGCTCAGCCAAGGCTGAGCCCGCCCCGAACCCTAAGGATTCATCATGACCCAGACTCCGCGCCCCGGACGGCGCGCCTTCCTCACCCGCTCCGCCGCAGGCGGCCTGGCCGCCACTGGCTTCGGGCTTGCGCCCCGCGCGCTGATCGCCGCCACGGACACACCCGGCTCAGACCCCGGCCCGGCCCGCAAGGGCGGCACGCTCGTCGCCAGCTGGGGCGGCCTGGAGCCCCAAGCGCTGTTTGTGCCGGGCGGCGGCGGCTCCAGCCCGTTCCAGACGTCCACCAAAATCCTTGAACGCCTGCTGCGCCTGGATGCCGACCTGAAGTTCCAGCCCGCGCTGGCGCTAAGCCTGACGCCCGCCGCCGACTTCCGCAGCTACACCATCAAGCTGCGCGAAGGCGTCACCTGGCATGACGGCGCACCGTTCACGTCCGCCGACGTCGTCTACAACGCGCTGCAACACTGGAAGCCCATCTCGGCCGGCATCGCGCTGAAGTCGTTGACGGACGCCACCGCCACCGACTCACACACCGTAGTGCTGACCTTCAACGCACCGGTGCCGGAATTCTTCTTGAAGTCCACGCTGGCCGGCCAGTTCCAATTGCTGTTGCCCAAGCATCTATACGACGGCAAAGACATCATTACCAACCCGTTGAACAACACGCCGGTCGGCACCGGCCCGTGGAAGTACGGCAAGTGGGTGCGCGGCAGCCACGTGGAATACCTGCGCAACGACGCGTACTGGAACGCCGGCATGCCCTACCTGGACAAGCTCGTCATCCGCTGGTGGGGCGACCCGTCTTCGCGCGGGGCCGCGCTGGAAACGGGGGAATTGGGCTTGGCGTATTCCAGTCCGGTGCCAGCGCGCGACATCGACCGTCTGGTGAAAACCGGCAAGGTCGTCGTGGATACGCGCGGCTATCAGAACACCGCCTGGACCGTCACCGTTGAATTCAATCAGCGCCGCGAGATCGTCAAGCGCCGTGAAGTGCGACAGGCCATCCTGCACGCCATCGACCGCCAATTCATCGTCGACACCATCTATTACGGCCGGGGCAAACCGGCGATTGCCCCCATCTTCAGCAGCAACCCGTTGTTCTTCACCGAAGACGTGCCGCGCTACCCGTTCGACCCCAAGAAGGCGGCCGCGCTGCTGGACGCGGCCGGCCTGCCCGTCAAAGACGGCAAGCGCTTCACCGTCAACCTGCTGGCCGCCGCCTGGTTCGAAGAAAACGCCAAGCTGGGCCAGTACCTGAAGCAGGCGCTGGAAGACGTGGGCATTGCGGTGAGGCTGGATTCCGTTGACCGCGCCACCGCGCTCAAGCGCATCTATGGCGATTACGACTACGACATCGCCGTGTCCAATTTCACGTCGCCATTGGAACTGGTGCCGACCGTGACGCAGTTTTTCACGACCGACGGCATCGTAAAAGGCGCGGCGTTCCGCAACGCCACGGGCTATTCCAGCCCCGAGATGGACGGCATCGTCGCCAAGCTCGCGGTGGAAACGGCGCCCGAGGCCCGCCGCGCGCTGGCCGCGGAATTCGCGAAGCTGGCGTCCACCGACGTGCCCCTGGTGCCGCTGGTGGAGATCCAGGCGTTCACATTGGCCGGCAAGAAGGTGCGCAACTTCACGACCAGCGCCAACGTGCAGGGCGAGACCCTGGCCGACGTCTGGCTGCAACCTTAAGCGACCCGCCATGCCGATCCGACTGATCACCCGCCGCTTGCTTCAGGCCATTCCGCTGCTCTTGGGCGTGGTGGTGCTGAACTTTGCCCTGATCCAATCCGTGCCAGGCACCTTCCTGGACGTCATGACGGCCGAACAGCAGGTTACCGACCCCGCGCTGATCGAACGCCTGCGCGTGACCTACGGCCTGGACCAGACCCCTACCGTGCAGCTGCTGAAGTACATCGGATCGGTCGCGCGCCTGGATTTCGGCTATTCGTACCGGCATAACCTGCCCGTGCTGGACGTGATTCTGGCGCACCTGCCCGCCACGCTGGTGCTGATGCTGGCCAGCATCGCCATCGCCGTGCTGGTAGGCATGGCGGCGGGCATCGTGTCAGCCGTGAAGGTCAACACGTGGTGGGATAGCGCGGTGTCGGCCTTTGCCGTGCTGTGCTTTGCGGCGCCAAGCTTCTGGCTGGGCATCATGCTGATCATTCTGTTTTCCGTGAAGCTGGGCTGGTTTCCGGTGGGCGGCATGGTCACCATCGGCTTGGACGGCGGGCTCTGGCACCAGGCGCTGGACGTGCTGCACCATCTGGCGCTGCCCGCCCTTGCGCTGGGCCTGTTCTATTCAGCGGCGTATGCGCGCGTGATGCGGGCGTCGATGCTGGAAGTCAGCCGCATGGACTACGTGCGCACGGCATACGCCAAGGGCCTGACGCGCGCCACCGTCGTGCTGCGCCACATCCTGCGCAATGCGGTGCTGCCCATCGTGACCCTGCTGGGCCTGCAACTGGGCGCGGTGCTGGGCGGCAGCATTGTTGTTGAAGCGGTGTTCAGCTGGCCCGGCATTGGCGGCGTGCTGTTTGACAGCGTCATGACCCGCAACTACCCCGTCGTGCTGGGCATTCTGGTGCTGAGTTCTTTCGTCGTGATCGTCGCCAACATCGTCGTCGATCTGCTCTACACGCGGTTGGACCCGCGCATCAAGGCTGCCTGACATGTCTGCATCGTCTTCTGTTTCGCCTGCTGCTTCTATTACTGGCAACACCACAGCCGCTTCCCCGGCCGCATCCGCCCCCCATCGCCCGGCCTCATTCCTGTCCCGCTACGCCCGCAACCGTGGCGCGGTGGCGGGCGCCATCGTCCTGCTGCTGGTGGTGCTGCTGGCCGCCAGCGCCGGCTGGCTGTATCCCACCAACCCCTTGCGCATCGTTGGCGCGCCCGAAATCTGGCCGTTCGAGTCCTGGCGTTACCCGCTAGGCACCGACTCCATGGGCCGCGACATTGCCGCGCTGATCGCGCACGGCGCGCGCGCCACCTTGCTGATCGGCCTGGTGGCCGCCGCCACCGCCACGCTGATCGGCGTGAGCGTGGGCGCCGCGGCCGCGTGGTCGGGCGGCTGGATCGACGAAGCGCTGATGCGCGTCACCGAACTGTTCCAGATCATTCCCAACGTGGTCTTCGTGCTGACCATCGTGTCGGTGCTGGGGCCGCACATTGAAACCATCACGCTGGCCGTCGGGCTGGTGTCGTGGCCGCCCATCGCGCGGCTGACGCGGGCGGAATTCCTGTCATTCAAGGAACGCGAATTCGTGCAGGCGTGCCGCGCCGTCGGCATGAGCCCGCTGCGCATCGTCGCCGCCGAAATCCTGCCCAACGCGCTGCCGCCGGTCATCGTGATGTCGTCGCTGGTGGTGGCCGGCGCCATCTTGTACGAATCGGTGGTGTCGTTTCTGGGGCTGGGCGACCCCAACATCGCCAGCTGGGGCCGGCTGGTCGGCGAAGGCCGCAGCCTGATCCGCTCGTCCTGGTACATCTGCGCCGTTCCCGGCGTAGCCATCATGCTTGCCGTGCTGTCGCTGAACCTGGTTGGCGACGGCTTGAACGACGCGCTCAACCCCAAGCTGCAAAAGCGTTGAACCGCAACTGCAAACCCGGAATATCCCATGACGCATACGCTAAATAATCTTGGCGACCTGGCCGACCCGCGCCGCGCCACCGCCCTGCCCGCCATCATTGACCTGCGCCAGCCCGGCGCGCCCGCGCACTACGACCACGAACAGGTTCGCCAACTGGCGGGCGGCGTGGCCGCCTGGCTGACGGCGCGCGGCCTGCCGTCGGGCGCGCGTGTGGCGATTGCCGCGCTGAACCGCGCCGAATACCTGATTACGTACTTCGGCATCATGCGCGCCGGCTTCGTCGCCGTGCCCATCAACATCAAGCAGTCGCAAGAGAATATCGACTACGTGATCCGCGACGCCGATATCGCGCTGGCGTTCGTGGATGCCCCGCGCCGCGCTGCGTTCGAAGCCACGGTGCCCGTGCTCGACTTTGACGACGACGGCCCCGAAGGCTTCGCCGCGCAGATTACGCCCACGGAGTTCAACACCGTCACGCCCGCGAACGACGACGTCGCGCAGATGCTGTACACGTCCGGCTCCACCGGCAAGCCCAAAGGCGTGCCGCTGACGCACACCGGCCAGCTCTGGGCGCTGACGGCCACCTCGGCTCCGGTGACGGCCAACGCCGCGCAGGAACACTATCTGTTGGCCCAACCGCTGTTCCATATGAACGGCCTGTTCATGGCCAAGCGCGCATTCGCCAGCAACAGCCTGCTCGTCATCCAGCCCAGCTTTGACGTCGCGGCTTACGCCGATGCGCTGGAGCGTTACCGCATCACCATCCTGACCGCCGTGCCGACGATGTTCGCCCGCCTGGTCAAAGACCCGGCGCTGCTGCATGGCCGCGATCTATCCGCGCTGGCGCGCGTGATGCTGGGCTCGGCCCCGATGACGGTGGCGCTGTATGAACGCATCCAGCAAGCGCTGCCGCATGTGCGCATCACGCATGGGTATGGCACCACCGAAGCTGGCCCCGCCGTGTTCGGCCCGCATCCCCATGGCCTGCCCACGCCGCCGCTGGCGGTGGGCCATCCGCTGGACCCTTCTCACGTGCGCCTGGCGGATGGCCCGAACGCTGACGAAGGCGTGCTGCTGATGAACAACCCGGCCGTGTTGTCCGGCTATCACAACCTGCCCGAAAAAAGCGCGCAGGTGCTGCAAGACGGCTGGTACTACAGCGGCGACGTCATGCGCCGCGACGCCGACGGCTTCTACTATTTCGTAGGCCGCTCCGACGACATGTTCGTATGCGGCGGCGAGAACATCTATCCCGTTGAAGTGGAAAAACTGCTGGAGTCTCATCCCGACGTGCGCCAAAGCTGCGTCGTGCCGCTGGCCGACGAAGAGCGCGGGCACATCCCCGTTGCCTTCGTCGTGCGCCGCGACGGCAGCGGGCTGGATGCCGACGCGCTTAAGCGCCATGCGCTGGCGAACGGCCCCGCGTATCAGCACCCGCGCCGCATCCGCTTCGTGGATGAACTGCCATGGGCCGGCACCAACAAGGTCGATCGCAACGCCCTGCTGTTGCAGGCCCGTGCGCTGGAAGCGCAACAAGCCTGGACCCTGACCGCCACGGAGGCCGCATGAGCCACACCCCGGATTCCCTGGCCGGCAAGACGGCGCTGGTCACCGGCGGCAGCCGCGGCATCGGCCGCGCCATTGCGCTGGCGCTGGGCCGGCGCGGCGCGCACGTCGCCGTGCATTACAACGCCGCCCGCGACGCCGCCGATGAAGTCGTATCGCTGATCCGCGACGCTGGCGGCCGCGCCTGGACCTTGCAAGCCGACCTGGCATCATCCGACGCGGCGGCGATACTCGCCGAAGCGCTGCGCCATACGGTGCAGCAACACACGGGCGCCGACGGCCTGGATATTCTGGTCAACAACGCGGGCGTGGGGCTGCGTGCGCGGCTGGCCGACGTCAAACCCGACGATTTCGACCGCGTGCTGCAAGTCAATTTGAAGACGCCGTTCTTTTTGATTCAGCACTGCCTGCCCTTCTTGCGCGACGGCGGGCGCATCGTCAATATCTCGTCGATGGGCACGCGCGCCGCCTATCCCGAAATGAGTGTCTACGCACCGGCCAAAGCGGGGCTGGAGGCGCTGACGCTGCTGCTGGCCAGCGACCTGGGCGCGCGCGGCATTACGGTGAACGCCGTGCTGCCCGGCGCCACCGCCACCGACATGAACACCCGCGCCCGCGACCCCGACATCAGCCGCGCCATTGCCCAGACGATTGCACTGGGGCGCGTCGGCCAGCCAGAAGACATTGCGGATATCGTCGCGTTCCTGGCCTCGCACGAAGGACGCTGGGTCACCGGGCAGAGTATTGATGCAACGGGGGGCCAGCGCTTGTAGGGCATGGGCGACAGGCGCGTCAGGCAAACACGGGGGGCTACTTTTCTGAATCGTCCTATGGCTAATTTTGAATGGCTCCCTAACATTGAGGCCAACCTCATAGAGGCCAGTCTCATTGAAGCCAATCTGATTGCCGCCAATCTGATTGCCCCCAATCTGATTGCCCCCAATCTGATTGCCGCCATTCCGATTTCAGCCACTCTGATCAAAGGAGCCCCCATGATCCCCGTCGCCCTTGTTGGCCATGCTCACGCCTGCCCGCTCCATGGCCCCGGCACCATCGTCAGCGGCGCGTCCACCGCCGCCATCAACGGCCGGCCGATCGCCCGCGTGGGCGACCGCATCAGCTGCGGCGCCGTCATCGTCAGCGGTTCCGCATCCGCCACCATCGAAGGGCAACCGGTGGCGCGCCAAGGCGACACCACCAGCCACGGCGGCACGCTGATCGAGGGCGATGCTAATTGGCTGTCGGCATAAGCGCCCTGCGTCCCCATAACCATATGTGATATCGGTATTTTTCAGGCGGGCATGCATCTTTTAGGATGACAGCGTCATTTTCTTATTCCGCTGGAATCGCCGTGCCCCGCCTGAGCCCCCTGAATCCCGCCACGCTGGATTCCAACACCGCCGCCCTCTTCAATCAACTGCTTCAAGACTACGGCCCATACGCCAACATGCTGAGCGCGTTCGCGCCCCGGCCGCCCGCGTTGAAGCATTTTTTCTCTTACCTGGTGCAATCGCGTGAAGACGGCTTGATCTCGCCGCGCCATCTGGAAATTGCGCTGCTGACGGCATCCAAGGCGCACGCCTGCCACTACTGCGTCACGCTGCACACGCCCAAGCTGGCGGCGCACGGCATTTCGCAAGACGCCATCGACCGCCTGCTGGAACCCAGCGTGCCCGGGCTGGACGAGCAAGACCTGCTGGTTCGCGACTACGCGGTGCTGGTGACCTTGACGCCGTCGCAAGTCAGCGACGCGTTCTACAGCAAGCTGCAATCGTTCTTCAGCGAAGAACAGATTGTGGAACTGACGATCCGCATTGCGCTGTGCAGCTTCTTCAAGCGCTTTAACGAGGCGCTGGAAGTGCCGCATGAAGACGTCGTGGCGTTGGAACTTGCGCATGGCGCGGCCTGAGGCGGCCTGAGATTGCACCGCCATGACACTAGCCCCTGCTTTAAAACTGGAAATCCGCAATCTGTCCAAGCGGTTCCAGACCGACACCGGCCCCGTCCAGGTGCTGGACGACATCAGCCTGAACGCCGCCAGCGGTGAATTCGTCAGCATCATCGGCCCCTCGGGCTGCGGCAAGTCCACCTTGTTCAACATCCTGACCGGCCTGCTTGAACACGATGCCGGCACCATCGCGCTGGATGGCAAGCCCCTGCCCAACCTGCGCGGACGCGTCGGCTACATGCTGCAACGCGACCTGCTCATGCCGTGGCGCACCGTGCTGGACAACGTGCTGGTCGGCCTGGAAATACGCGGCACGCCCCGCGCGGAATCCGTCGAATTGGCACGCGACTATCTGAACACCTTTGGCCTGCTGCCGTTTCAAGACAGCTACCCCAAGGCGCTGTCGGGCGGCATGCGGCAACGCGTGGCGCTTGCGCGCACCTTGCTGCCGGACCCGGATGTGCTGCTGCTAGACGAACCGTTCTCGGCGCTGGACTACCAAACCCGCTTGTTCCTGGAGTCCATGCTGGCCGACACCGTCAGCCAAAAGGGCAAGACAGTGGTGCTGGTGACGCACGACATCGACGAAGCCATTGCACTGTCTGAACGCATCTTCGTCTTGAGCGCCCGCCCCGGCCGATTGAAAAGCGAACACAAGATCGAACTCGGCACACGCTCGCCCCTGGCCGCGCGCCACGACAGCCGCTTTCCGGCGTACTTCGACCTGCTCTGCCAGGAACTCGACATTCAGACCGGCCGCAAAACCGGAACCCACGCATGAGCCAGACCACCGTTACCCCTGCCGCCAGCGCCGCCTTGGGCGATAGCCGGCAACATACCTTGGCCGCCAATACCCGCGTCGAACGCAGCGACCGCGCCCAACGCGCCCGCCGCGCTCCTCGCGCCGCGCGTCTCCGCCTGCCCGTGCTGGTCACCCAGCTGCTGATACTTGCCGTGCTGTTCGGCGCCTGGGAAGCCGGCGTCCGGTCGGGCGCCGTGTCGGGCTTTCTGTTCGGTTCGCCCGCCGGCGTGCTGCAAGCCGCCTGGAAAATGATCCAGTCCGGCGAGCTTTGGGAGCACGCCAACTACACGCTGTGGGCATCCGCCGTGGGCTTTGTAGCCGGCACCGTGCTGGGCACCGCGCCTGGCTTGGCGCTGTGGTATTCGCCCTATGGCGCGCGGGTCGTCGAACCCTTTCTGGTCGCCATCAACAGCGTGCCAAAGATTGCGTTCGCGCCGCTGGTGATCCTGTGGTTTGGCACTGGCGTCATTTCAAAAGTGGCGCTGTCCGTATCGCTGACGTCCATCGTCGCCTTGCTGGCCGCATTTCAGGCCGCCAAGGACACAGACCCCGACATCCAGAAGATGATGGTTTCTCTGGGCGCCAGCCGCCGCCAGATCTTTCGCAAGGTGGTCGTGCCATCAGCGCTGCCCGCCATCATCAGCACGTTCCGCATCAACATCGGCTTTGCGCTGGTGGGCACCGTGGTGGGCGAATTCATTTCGTCCAAGTACGGGCTGGGGCACGTGATCTTCGTGGCCTCGTCGCTGTATGACCTGAACACTGTCTGGGTCGGCATCTTCTCGCTGATGCTGCTGGGCTTTGTTCTGTATGCCGGCGTGGACGTCGCCGAAAAGCGCTTGCTGCGCTGGAAAGACCAAACCTACGCCACCCAATTCAAGCTCTGAACGGCGTACCCAAAACCCACGCATTCAGACTGCAATTTCCTGACCTTACATTCATTCCTTACATTCATTCAGACTGAACCTACGCATTCAGACTGCAATTTCCAAACCTGATTTCCAAGCCTGCCATTCCCTATGAATCCGAATCTTTCCCTGCGCTTGGCCACGGCCGCCGTTGCGTCGCTGCTGTCCGTCTCCGCTTTCGCCGCCAACGACAAGGCGGTGGTGTCCGCCGCCTTCAAGTCCGTGTTCTACCTGCCGGTGTACTTCGCCGAAGAACACGGGTACTTCAAGGATGAAGGGCTGGACGTGCGCATCGACGTGGCCTCATCGTCCACCAACGCGCTGGCCGCCGTGATTTCCCGCAGCGCCGACTTCTCGCTGCACGGCCCGGAATGGACGGCTATCTCCTTTGGCCGCGGCGCGCCTGTGAAAGTCGTGGGCGGCACCTTGAACCGGCTGGGCGTGTGGCTGACGTGCAAACAAGACTTCAAGTTCGACGGCTTCAAAAGCCTGAAAGGCGCCACCATCGCCACGGGCGCCATGCCCACAACCAGCTCATCCGCCTTCCTGAAGCTCGTGAAAAACGCCGGGCTGGACCCAAAGCGCGATCTGGATTTGCTGGAAGTGCCGCTGGGTAATGAGATTGGCCCCTTGAGTTCGGGCAAGGTCGACTGCGCCGTGCTCTACGAACCGGGCGCGTCCCAGGCACAGGCCCAGGGCTACAAGGTGGTGTCGGCCTTCTCGCGCGAGATCGGCCCGTACACGTTCTCGGCCATCTCCACCCGCCAGGACATCTCCCCGCAGGTGCAGCAGAAATTTGTGTCGGGCATCGACCGCGCCTTGAAGGCCATCCACAAAGACCCGGCCGCCGCGGTGGCCAGCGGATTGAAGCTGTTCCCGAACCTGGACCCCGCCGTGGTGCGCGCGTCCGTGCAACGCCTGATCGACGACGGCGTGTTCGCCGATTCCGTCGCCGTGCCGGAACAAGCGTTGAAGGACGCGCTGCAAACGCAGATCGACCTGGGCAACCTGGACCGCATTCCCCAAGACACCAAATGGCTTGACCTTCAAACCGCCCAGCAGATTTCCAGCAAGACGTACTAAAACCGGTGGCGCATGCCTACCGCGTATTGGGATTGATGCCACGACGAATCTGACCAGGCGCCCCGCATATAGCCGTAAATGGCATAGAGGTTGGTGCGCTTGGACAGGTCGTACCCATAACCCGCCGAATAGACCTGCTGCGTGTGCGTGGCGCCATCGCGCGCCAACGCGCCGCCGCTAGGCATGCTGCCCTGCCACGACGCCATGACCGTGTTGGCCCCCAACCGCCACGCGGCCCCGGCCATCACCGCATGCACCGTGCTGCCCGGAAAGTACGCGCGCTGCCCCGGCGACGGCACCGCCGGAATCGTCGACCCGTTGCGCATGATGGACCCGGCCGCATACAACGTGAACGCGTCGACGGTGGCGCGGACTGCCAGCGTATAGGCATCCGGCTGGCGCGCGCCGCCTGCCTGCCTCATCGCGGCGGACTGCACCGTGCCGTCTGCCCAACGCGCGCCTTCATAGGTTGCCGTGACGGCGTAGCCGGGTTGTTCATAGATCAACGCGGCGCTGTAGAGCTTGTTCGTCGCCGACGTTTCAAACCCGCCGCCCCCGTCGTAATCCAGGCTGACGTCCGCCCCCGCGCGCCACCCGCTCACCGACGGCGTCCAAAGCGCCACGGTGTTATCCGCCCGATTCGCGTTGTAAGGCAGCAGCGCGGTCTGCGCGCCCGTGATCAAGTACGACGCCAGAAACGCGTCATAGTCCGCCAGCGTTGCCGACGACACCGACGTCTGACGGCCCAGGCGCAGATCGCCCCAGCCGCCCGACAAGCCCACCCAAGCCGCGCGCCCGAATAGACGCCCGCCCTGCGCCGACTTGCCGTTGTTGGCCACGACGCCGCTTTCCAGTTGGAAGTTGGCGCGCATGCCATTGCCCAAGTCTTCACTGCCGCGCAAGCCCCACCGCGACCCCGACTGCACACCCGACTGCATGTTCACGGCCGTGCCGCGCTCCTGCGTCGAAAAACCCGCCAGGCTCAGATCGACCACCCCATACAAGGTGACCGGGTTTTGCTGCGCGTCAGCCAGGCACGGCGTCATCAACGTGGCCACGCACGCGGACCACTTCCCCCATCGACGCGCCGCCATCACAAATACTTGAGCCAGAAGATGTCACGGCGGGCTGCCTTTAGCCGGCCAAACCACCGCACGGGCCAGTACAGGGCCACCGCCAACAGCACGGAAATCAGCCAGATGCTGGCCATGCTGTCCACGCCAAAGAACTTGCCCTGGTTCAGCCCCCAGACGCCCTCGCCCGCCAGATACAGCGCCTTCAGCACATACAGATGCAGCAGATAGAAGAACATCGGCGCGGCGCCGAACACGCACAGCACCCCCACCCAGGCAGCGCTTTGCACGCGTTCAATCAGCACCAGCAAACACAGGCCCAAGCCCAGTGTCAGCAGCAAAAACATCAAGGACGGCGGGTACTTGGTGATGTTCACAAAGCTCCTCACGGTATGCAGCGCATCATCCTGCACGGCCCACGGTTGCGCCTGCCCATACCCATTCAGCATGCGCAGCACGACGAAGCCGGCCAGCGCCGCGATGCCTGCCGCCCACAAGCGGCGTTGCCGCACAGCCGCCGGYACGCGCGCCTGAAACCACGGCCCCACCGCATAGCCCAGCGCAATCACGCCAATCCACGGCAGCAAGGGGTACGACGTGCGCAGCCGCAAGGCGTCGCCCACCTGAATCCAGCCGCGGTCATGCAACACCGCCCACGGCACATGCATGAACTCGCCCGCGGCAACGTGCACACCGTCCAGCGCGTTATGCCCCGCCACCAGCAACACGCCGATCACCACCAAGGCGGCACGCGGCAGCCACAGCAAGGCTGCCAGCGCCAGCATGCTCAAACCAATCACCCAAATCACTTGCAGGTAGATAACTGACGGCGGGAACTGGAACGTCCACGCAAAATTCACCACCACAATTTCCAGCAGGATCAGGAACGCCCCGCGCTTGGCCAGGAACGCGGCCGCCGCACCACGGCTGCCGGCTTTAGCGCCGTAGAGCCAGGCGGATACGCCGGTCAAGAAGACGAAGACAGGTGCGCAAAGATGCGCGAGCAAACGGGAAAAGAACAGTGCGGGATCGGTGGCCGAGACGTCCATCGGGTCGCTGACCTGATGGTGCAAAAAGAAAGTCTCGCGAACGTGGTCAAGCAACATGATGACAATGACCAGGCCGCGCAAGGCGTCGATGGAACGCAGGCGTGCCGTAGAAGAAGCAGGAATCAAGGGAGACATGAAGGGAAGCGGATGATGACGGAGTCCCCAGCCGGGGGACGATGCAGCGAAAATTCGAGCAAGAATTGTAATGTAATAACATTACTAATCTAAGTCAGTTGACGACGTTCTGAATGGGCGTAGGCGCAGCGCCTGTGAGGATCAGGTGCTGTTCTTGCAGCAAAGACCCAATCAATCCCCAACTCGCACTTGCATTGATCGGGCGGCCGGCGTCATATTCGATCTTCGCTTAACAGGAGCCTGTCCGATGACCACCTTTGTCGATCGCCCCAACACTGCACTCGTCGTCATCGACCTCCAAACCGGTGTCATCGCGAACGCCCTCCGACGCGAAGAGGTGCTGCACGTCGTCAACACGCTGATTGCGCGTGCGCGAATCGCGGGCGTACCAGTGATCTGGGTTCAGCACACCGGCAGTGATCTCGAAAAAGGAAGCGAAGCCTGGCAACTCGCTCCTGAACTGGCTCCGGCGCCCGGTGAGGATATCGTCGAAAAGCATTTTCGCGACGCGTTTGAAGACACCGATCTTGAACAGGCGCTATCCCGGCTGCGCGTGGGCAAGCTCGTTGTGACGGGCGCGCAAACAGACATGTGCGTACGCTCAACCCTGCACGGTGCATTGGCTCGCGGCTACGACGCGGTGCTGGTTGGGGATGCCCATACGACGGTAGACATGACGGACAACGGCGCCCCGCCGCCGGCTGCGGTAATCAGCCATACGAATATGTACTGGAAAAACCAAAACGCGCCGGGTCGCGTGGGCGGGGTTGTTGAGAGCAAGGATGTGGACTTCGCGTGAGGGCCTTTGAAGTTGAGAGGCGGCGGAACGTGCGCGATACCGGGTGCGTTCGCCGCTTTGGCTCGTTGAACTACGAGAAATCGCCTGATTTGGAAAGCTCATCCGGATAAGTAATCAGGTCGGCTGCGTCGGAAACCCAGCCATCCTTGTCTTTCCGATAGAATCTTAGCCGTTGGCGCATCTCGTCCGTCCATCCACTTCGGGCCGACATTTCGCGTAGCAAGCCCAGGCCGATGCGCCGCATGCCGGCATTACCCTCGGCCCCCAACCGGGCTTCCACATGGGTCAGTTGATCCGCGCCCGCACCCGCCACCGTATCCGCAAGCGAATCAAGGACATCCCCAACGGTGCCCGGATGCAGCAATGTCGAGGAATCGAATTGCTGCGCAATCGCCAGCACGGCCTCGGGACTCAATATCGAGAACGCGAGCCGTAGCGCCAGTCCCGGATGCCAGCGCCTGGCGAGCAACGCGTCAACCAGCATGCCCGCCGACGCGGCCAGTTCCGGCTGGCCACGGTGCAACCGCCCCCGGTACGCGGCGACCACTGCAGCCAATGAACGCGCTTGCGTTATGCCTGCGAAACTGCTCGCGAGTTCTTGCGGCAAGTTTCTTGCATAAATGCCCAGCAGCGCGCTGGCCGCGAGTTCAACGAGCGAGACATCCACGTCATCCAGCTGCGCGGCCAGCGCGTTGTACAGCGCAGGCTCGCCTTCTCCTGGCGGCATCGCTATCAGTCGTAGCAGTGTTTCCTTGCGGATTTGCGCATCGGAATGCCCGAGCAGCAATGCAAGGTGCTTGCTCAACGCGCGCTGGCTGTCCGGGGAAAGGCCAATCGGCGGAATACGGATGGTGGCGCGCGCCAGCGCTGGCTGCTCGTTGCAAGCGGCGGCGTGCAATCGCTGCCAGACTTCAGGGCGATCAAGGAAGTTCCAGTACGCCCGCATCAAGGCAATCGCCACATCCTGATGCAGCTTGGGTTCATCTTCGATTCGGGCCAGGAATGCAAAAGCACCCTCTGTCCTTAGATCGCCAGCGAGCCGGATGATCTCCTTCGCCACGGTGATCTTGCCGCGCGGTACGCGGCCAAGCAGATCCAGCACCTGCGCGGGGCGCAGGTTCATCAAGGATCGACGCAAGGCATAGATGGCGACGCGGGCCCGGCCGTCATCCAATGCTTGCATCAGCTCTGCCACGCCGCGTCCGGCATCGGCACGCCCGAGCGCTTCCAACGTCTTGTCGCGCAGCCCCTGATCAGGCGCGTCCAGGCGCGCAAGATGGACAAGCGGCGCCAGGTCGATGGACGGCATAGCCGCGTATCGCTGGACTGAACCGTAGAGTTCCCACGCATTGCGTTGCGTGCTGGTCAGGACTTTGAGCAGTTCGCCGGCATAGCATTGCTGCTGGGCGGCCGTCCACCGAAAGAACCCGCYGTCATAGCCAGGAAGGAACGCCGCCTTTCCGCTTGGAAACCGCCCCTTGTAGACGCGGGCGGTCAGAAATGGCGTCAGCAGGTCCTGCCTGTGCAGATGCAAATGCCCGGAAACCGCGGCAACCTGAATCCAGCTCGGATCTTGCTGGACCAGACTAGGAACCAATTCGGCCACCCTCTTCCGGAGCCCGAGCCGCACCAACGCCTCCAGGCCCGAACGTGCCACATTGCCGCGCTTGTCCCGGGCCAGGTTGGCGAACATTTCGACGAACAGGTCCACGGCTTTCGCACGGCATCCGAAACCGAAGATAAGCTGCAGCGCAACCTGGGCGCGATCTCGCCGTATCCATGTCTCAAGCAGCCCCATCAGATGTGGGGCGATCTTGAGCAATTCGCCATCGCTCATGCGGGATTCCCAGTGCCCATAGCGAAGATTCCCCATGCTGCCCATGCGCTCGACAAGGCGGGGCAGCGACTCGACAACAAAGGCAGGTTGGGTGGTGATGATGGCCATCAACCATTGCGTGGCCGCCAGCATGGTCTGGTGCGAGCAGTCCCGGGCGCGCAACGCGGCATCGATCAGCGCGGCAAACCCGCTTAGATGCTCGGCTTCCCAACGCGAAGGCGGTAGCGCCGCCAGCGCCGTAAACATCGCAAGCCGCACGGGGTCCTGCTCGTTTTCACGCGCTAGGCAGAAGTCCAGAATGGCGGGCAGGCTTGATGCCTCGTACCGCCCTGCCCCGACTACCGCCGCCACGGCTTGCGCGCGCAATTCGCCATCAGGCTGCGACAGAAATGGCTGGGCCAGGGCCAGCGCTCCCTGAAACGGCAGGCAGGACAGGTAAGGCAGGCGGACCATCGGCTCGGCGGCAAGGAGCCGCAACGAGAACGCATGACGCGCTTCGGCCTGCCGGGCAACGCTGGATAGCCCGCGCACGAACTCAAACGGCAAAGCCCCGCTATCTGTGCGCCAGGCTTCGCCGCCATGGTGGTAGAGCGCGTCCCGCTGGCTGGCATGCAGATGTTGGAAAACCGCCCGCAGGTTGGGGAGCGCGTCGGCCGACAACAGTTTGCAAAGCATCGGCGCGTCCAGGCGCCGCAGGGTTTGCGCAGTGAGCGGCACACGCTGCCTGCCTCCCAGGTCGACAATAATGGCGGCGATTTCCTCCGGGAAGAAGGATGCATAACGCGCCAGAGGCAAATCATTGACCGGGATTCGGGTGCTAGCCACGCGCAACAAACTCAACCCGCCCGCCGGGTCGCTGCGCAGCAAGCGATAGAGCGAGGCTCTGATGGCAACGCGTAATACGTAGGACGGGTTGCCGGACTGCTCCAGCTCTTGCACCAGCCTATCGCGCACGAATCCAGGCAACCGTTGCGCTAACGTTGCCCACTGCGGCGCCTCAAGCGCGGCAATCTGCGCCGCGTCCAGATGGCTGCCGATGAATGCATCTGTCGTCCACTGCAACAGATGCCGGCGCGCCGCGCCTTCTAGTTTCGGATAGACGGCATCGTTCACCTGTCCGCGTCCAGATCGCCAGAGCTGGCAGGCAAGATCCCGGCGGCACGGCTTCGTCATGTCCGGCATCAGTTGCACCAGCGTCTCATCGGGCACGACACGCGCCGCCAGCCGGGCCGCACGCATTGCCAGCATTGGCGATGGATCGGCAAGCATCGTGACGATCAGATCCGCCGCATGGGAGCCGCTGGCCGACATCAGCGCCAACAAGCGCTCGTAGTGGATCTCCGATTGCGCGAGTGAGTTCAGATCTTCGGCAAGATGTGCATCCGTGATGGATTGACGACCGAGTTCCACCATCCGCTGGTAGCGTTGATCATGGCTGAGCGAGGCAACATCTGCGAGGATGCGCCGCACAGACCGGCGCTGTTCTTTGTGTGAGGTCGTCATGGTCATCTGTCAGAAGGGGACGGTAGATTCTATCGTCCGGACGACAACTCCTGGCCGGAAGCGGTTATTCATATACGCCCGTCTCCACCCCAAGGCGGGCTTACCAGGGCGTGGAGACGTGATGCCCGCGCAGGCAAACTCGAATCTATTTCTGTAGCACGCGGCTCCGATGCGCCTTGAAGTGGCAGAGTTGAACGTCCGCGTCGGTTCATCCGGCCAGCTCGGGCCGCGCGATCGCGATGACCCAGTCCACGAACGTCTTGACCGCCGCCGTGGCGCGAGCTTGCGGATAGACAATGGAAATCGGCACAGGGGCGCATCGGGCATCCGCCAGAACTTCCCGCAGGCGCCCGCTGCGCAGGTAGACAGATGCCGCCAGTTCGGATAGCTGGATAAGGCCCAGCCCCTCCAGACCGCAGTGCAGATAGGCCTCGGTTTCGTTGACGGCATAGCGGCTGGACAGAGACACCGCCACGGCTTCGCCATTGACACTGAAGCGCCAGTCCAGCGGACGGCCGGTGGCGTTGGACAGGTAGTTGACCACTCGGTGCGCTTCCAGTGCGGCCACGGATTCCGGCTCTCCGAACCGAGCCAGGTACTTGGGTGACGCGCAGGTTAGCCAAGCCAACTCGCCAAGCTTGCGCGCCACCAGCGTCGAGTCTGCCAGCGTGCCGCTGCGGATGGCGCAGTCGATACCTTCGTAAATCAGATCCGCCGGCCGATCACTCAATCCCAGCACGACTTCGATGTCCGGATAGCGCGCCTCGAATTCGAGCAGCCGCGGCACCACGATCGCCCTTCCGATGGCACCCGGCATGTCCACGCGAACCCGTCCGCGCGGCGCCTGGTTCGTGGCGCACATGTCGTTTTCCGCGTCGGCGATATTGGCCAGAATGGCCTGGCACGCCGCCAGGTAGCGCGCGCCCGCGTCGGTCAGGCTCAGGCTGCGGGTGCTGCGTCGAAGCAGCGGCGTGCCCAGGTGGGCCTCCAGGTTCTTGACCGTCGTCGTCACCGACGAACGCGGCATCCCCAGGGACTGCGCCGCCTTGCTGAAGCTGCGCGCCTGAACGACCCGTACGAAAGTTGCCATCGCTTGAAGTTTGTCCATAAGCCTGCCTGCCGAGAGTGCGTGCGCCAATTTCGGCGGGAGCTCCCAATGTTAACAATGCGGCCGGCGCAACCCGTGTGCTTCCTGCGCGTTGTGTATTCAAGCGCGGCGAACAATGGACGGAGTGCTCGCTCCT
Organism: Achromobacter sp. 01N37; assembly: GCF_056399725.1. Classification (NCBI taxonomy): domain Bacteria; kingdom Pseudomonadati; phylum Pseudomonadota; class Betaproteobacteria; order Burkholderiales; family Alcaligenaceae; genus Achromobacter; species Achromobacter sp. 01N37. Next base: position 17,558 of record NZ_JBFTRX010000022.1, on the reverse strand, counting down.
ACACTGCAAATCACATCAGGGCTGCATTTTTTCCGCATCGCGATCGCGGCGGGCCGCGGCCCATTTTTCAAATACTCATTTCCTAGCGGGATTTCCCATGTTGAACGACAACGCCATTCTGGTCCTGGGCGCAGGCCAACTCGGCATGGCCGTGCTGCGCCATCTGGCTCCCCACGCCAAACGCGCCGCCCACGTTTCCCTCTCGGTCCTGTTGCGCCCGTCGACTGTCACTTCCACCGACACGGCGAAGCAGCAAGACCTGGCTGACCTGAACGCCCTGGGCGTACATATCGTCGCAGGCGACCTGGCGACGCAATCCAGCGACGAACTCGCCAACACCTTCAGCCGTTTCCACACCGTGATCTCGTGCACGGGATTCGTGGGCGGCCCGGGCGTGCAGCGCAAGATTGCGCGCGCCGCGCTGGATGCCGACGTCAAGCGCTTTGTACCGTGGCAATTCGGCGTGGACTACGACGTCATCGGCCGGAACAGCCCGCAGGACCTGTTCGACGAACAACTGGACGTGCGCGATATGCTGCGGGCTCAGCCGAACACCGAATGGGTCATTGTCTCGACAGGCATGTTCACCAGCTTCTTGTTCGAACCGGCCTTCGGCGTGGTCGACCTGGCGGCCAATACCGTGAACGCGCTAGGCAGTTGGGATACGGCCGTCACGCTTACGACCGCCGATGACATCGGCAACCTGACGGCGGAGATTCTGTTCACCGAACCGCGCATCGCCAACCGTGCGGTGTATGTCGCCGGCGATACCGTCACCTATCGAGAGGTGGCCGAAGCCCTGGATCGCGCCCGTGGCGTCAAAGTCCAGCGCCACGAATGGACAGTGCCCGAACTGAAACGCCAACTAGCCGACGATCCGGCAAACGCGTTGCGCAAGTACCGCGCCGTATTCGCCGAGGGGCGCGGCGTGGCCTGGGACAAGGCACAAACGTTCAACGCCCAGCGCGGCATCGCGGTCTGCGGGTTGGACCAATGGTTACGCGACCATCTGCCTGCGCCGGATCAAGGGCGGCGGATCTAGACAGTTAACGCGGCTTGCTGGTTGGCTTTGTTGGTGGAGCTTGCCTTGATGATGTTGGATGTGGTGCGACGGGCCTGCGTGCGTACGGGCGGACAGGGTTCGAGGAGGAGGATTTGCAGCCGTCTGCTGACGACCCAAAGTGGCCTGTCGCATCTCTCCATGTCGATTTCTACGTTGATCAGCGAAGAAATCGCTGGATCACAGCCATTGCAGCGCGGCGCCATGTGGATCTGTCCAGGCCAAGGCATGGCCATCAATGCATAACAGGAACATTCCGGACGGTTGCTGCACGTCTGCACGCTATGGCACAAATAGCCATAAAGGTGGGCGTTATTTCGTGCATTAATGCGGTTCAGGGATTCGTAGAATTGACTGATGGATCAGGCTGGCTCAACAGTCGGACTGCTTTTTCAGTGATTGGAAATATTTAACAGAGGGAGGTTTGTTTTATGGACGTTTCCAAAGGCATACCTTTAACGGTAAAGTCGCGCAGCATTGCGGACCTGAATCTTCCGCTGGTCAAGCCGACTGCTAACTTTGCTCATAATTTAGAGGCTTCGGCTGAAGCGCTGCGCAAAGCGGAAGCAGTAGAACGAGGCATGGCTCGCATTGAAGCCGACAACTCGCCCCAAAATGCAGTTAAGGCTGTTATGAAGGGCGATCAGCGTGTTGCGACAATTTATAAGTCTGGCGTCATAGAGATTACCAATCAATACGCCGAACAACTGAAAGGCCTGGATCTTCCGAGTGATGCCTCTAGCAATTTGGGATCGATTCGTGCCGCAATAATAGCGAAGGCTGTGGGCGGGGAGATTTTGGATTTAAAAGCATCTTCCTCTGCCGCTTCGCAATCTCGGTTTTCAATAACGGCATAGATTAGAACCCGTTGAATTGATTTTTATTGTGTAACCCATCTCACATGGGTTAACACCAACAGGACGGCATCGGCAGCAAGCTCCGGCCTCGACATCCAATGAACTTCGTTGGATTGGAGCCTTCTTGAGACGGCCAGCAAGGGCCACAACTCGAGACTTGAGGTATGCAAGTTGAACAGCTGCTTGTGGCCGTGAGCCGACGGTCATAGCCGTCCGCTTCCGCGCGTAACGGCTACCCGCCTCTCCCCACGGCAGCCAATCATCCGACGCCGGGGCCGCAGAAATTTCAACTTCAGGAGTCCAGGCGCTCAAGCATATTGCCCGACACCATTGCCGAGGGACCAGTTCCCTTTGTCGACCTCCACCAGATCACGAGAACATCCTCTGGTCGAATACCGAAGCGACTGCGGATGTACACCCGCCGCAAGTCTTGCAGTCAAACGACGGCAGGAGGCCAGGCGTCTGGCAAAAAATTACGGCTTATGAGAGTTCAAACGTTGAAGCTCGCCCATTGTTGGCATTGTCTTTAATTCGTTCTGCGATGCGCTGTTGCACAAGTCGCGCCACTTCTTCTTTTTCTGCTGGGCTCATCGCGGCGTACTCTTCCTTCGAGATGCCAAGCGACCGCAGGGTCAGGTCGAAAAAGCGCTCTTCGGGGCTCATGGCCACGAAGTCTTGGAGTTCCTGTTCAGCGTCTGACAACACTGGAGGGGACTTCTTGATCTGGAGTCGGTCAACGCCGCGCTGCGCGTCTTGAAGCGCATCAGCGAAAGAGGCATTGGTCTCGCTGGTTTGGCCCTGCTTCACGAACGAACGGCCCATGGTCATCGTCGGGACTTCAACCTTGTACATAGCTCCACCTACTACTTTGATTGACGAGCTATTCATTGGACGCTATCCGGCCCAGAACCAAAGCTTGGAACTCGGCGTTCTTTTCCGCTCAAATGTTCACGTCAGTCTGAACTATTCCTGCGGCCGATAAGCCTGCTTCAGGCCTGTAGTCGATGCAGCAGGCTAATACAGGTCATTGCGTATAGATTTGTAGTAACCCTCGTCCACCTGCTGCGTCATATCGGCTCCAGCGCCCGTCATCGCGGCAACAATCTGGCCTGGCGTGGGGACTTGGTCTCGTTCTATTCGTGATGATTCCGCCCAAAGCTGCGCTCGATTAATCGCCTTTCCGCAATGGAAGAGCACTTCGTCAATCCTGACGACAATTGCGCATTTTGGTCTCTTGTCTTTTTCCTTCAACGATTCAAGCAATGCTTCGTCGGTGTTGATGGCCGCATGGCCGTTAATGCGCATAAACACCTCTAGCCCTGGGAAAAGAAAAAGCATGCCAATGCGGTCATCCTCAACAAGATTTGTCAGCGACGCTATGCGGTTATTTCCGGGCCAATCAGCAAACGCAATGTGCTTGTCATCGAGCACATGTACGAAGCCGGGAGGTCCCCCGCGCGGCGATGCATCCAGACCGTCGGCATTACCGGTAGCCACACAGAAAAAGGTTGCCACACCAAGGTACTGACGATGGAATGGCATCAAATGCGGCAGCACTCCTTTAGTAATCCTCTCCGAGGGAGGGTCATACATCTGCGCCAGCTGGGCGATATCGGTCAGTTGTTGGGACATCTCTGTGCTCACCTTTAAGAATCTCAGATGAAGCATATGGCCAATAACGGTGGTGGTGATAGACTACTTCTGCCATTGAATAGCTCAAATACGCCAATCCGTGTCATCAATCACTTTTATCGATAAGTTGGACCAGGCACGCTTTGTAGACGGAAGCAATCCGCCATTGATTTCCGTTGTCGGCAGTGAAAGCACATTCCGAGAATCTGGCCCACATCACCACCCAAGCGGGCAGCTGTTCGGTTTGTTGTCTGGTCTGCTGAGCGTGCGTACGCACATGGGCACTTGGGTTGTTCCATGTTCCCGTGGGGTATGGATTCCACCATCGGTGATGCATGAAGGTCGCTCGCATGGCGCATTCAATGGATGGAGCGTCTATGTATCCCCCCAATCCAGTATTGGCCTTCCCAAGGAGCCGCGCGTCATCGAAGTGAGCCCTCTGCTACGAGAGGCGGTACTCCGCGCGGGCGCCTGGGAAACGGGCGTATTAAGACCAAGCCAACTGCGTTTGGCTCAAGTCATACTGGATGAAATTGGAGAATCCACAGCGGACACGTTCTGGCTGCCCATGCCTGCGGATAGCCGATTGCAACGCATCGCCATTGCGCTTACCGAACAGCCCGCTGATGAACGCTCGTTAGAAGAGTGGGCGCGTTGGGGGCACATCACTTCGCGCACGCTGAGCCGTAAGTTCGTGGATGAAACCGGACTTACCTTCACCGCGTGGAGACAGCGGGCACGCTTGCTGCGTGCATTGGAGTTATTGGCTGCCGGAAAAACGGTGACAACAATCGCTCTTGAACTGGGCTACGACAATGTCAGTGCCTTTATTGCGCTATTCAAAAGAACATTTGGTGTCACACCCGGACGCTATCTGGCAGAGAACATCTAGCGTTCATGGCTGCTTTTGGCTGTGCAGCCGAAAACGGACCCCGTTACCGACGGCGGCTTGCGACCCACTAAATCTGCGGGCAGGTCATAAGGTCTCGCAAGCATCGAAGCGGTTAATGACTTCACTTCGGAGGTCCGATACGAAATACTTTAGCGTCCGCCAGCTACCGGTATGGCCGCCATTACAATCACCGAGATTACGAGGAGAACCCGTTTGCCTCTGCCCGCCTCACCCAATGTGCCCCTAAAAAAACGCATTGGATAATTTTGCGGGTCCATCAGCGAAATTTCATTAGGAATTTAACGCTCTCCTTTCCATAATCTCGGAGAGCTAGTGGCTACACATAGGGCGCGCGTCCAAAGTTTGGCTAGATGAGTACGTTGCCTGCGTCCTCCCGAATCCATCATTCGTCTAGGTAGGTCATGTCCGACATTGTGGTCTTCCTCAGGAGCCGCCGGAAGTTCGGCGACCAGATCGTAGCGTATCCAGCGCTTAGCCTGCTGAAGCAGTTTTGGGGCGATAAGCGGGTTCGCGTGGTGTCTCGTTACGCCGTAGGGCATTTCTACAATCACCTTCCATGGGTCGACGAGTTCGTACAGGCTGACACGTTCCCGGCGCAGGTACGCGCGTTACCTCCCGGCGCCCACGCGTCGTTGAGCCTGCACCATTCTAGCGAGCGCTATTCGCTGATCAGCTTGATTCGGAGGCCCGCGCTGCGCATCGGGTTCGATAATGACCGTTTGTGCGATCGAGTGTGGACCCATTCTCATCGCAAAGACATCAACGAGTACATCGGCCTTGCAAACCTTCGTTTACTCGCAACATATCAGGATCATGAACCTGAACGAACGGCGCGTAACGCCTTTCTGGAGATCGCCAGCCCGCATGTAGCGAGGGTGAAGCCGGCGGACGTAATCCTGATGCCGGGAGGCGGATCTGGGGCTTTCAAGCGGTGGAGCCTGGAGCGCTATCTTGTGCTCGCGGATCTTCTTAAAAAGCAGTTCGGCGGGTCCGCCAGCTTTACCTTTGTCCTTGGGCCTGACGAAGGAGCGATGCGCCAGCGTTTAGACCGCCTGGGTCGAAACGACTTCAATGTCGAGTTTTGTCGGCCAGCGGCCGAGCTCGCCGCGCTGATGCACAACGCCCGCTTGGTCGTATCGAACGATTGCGGCCCATCGCACATCGCTCAGGGCTTATGCGTTCCCTATGTGGGCGTCTTCAATGAACCAAATCCAGAGTGGTACTGGGCGCGAAGGTACACGCGTGATGTCGTCCCGGACAACGGAACGGCAGACATCAACTCCATCGAGCCAGCGCGTGTCTTCCATGCGTGCCTGGACGTCCTCGCCGAGCCCAGATTCTCGTGAAGAAAACTCACCCGTTGCGGGGTTGGCAGCGCAGCTTTTCGCGAAGGCGAGCAGTGACCGCTTGAATGCGCGGCCGATAGCGGATGACAGGCGCGGTTCTTGGCCTATAGCGGACAGCGGACGTTTACCTGCGCTGGGAATCCAGTTGCTCTCGTCGCCTTCCGGTGCGGTTGCGATTGAGGAGCCCAACGCGCCCTAGCCTCCACCCGCCCTGCCGTACTCCACAATCGCGATGTCGCGAAAGGCCTTGATCAGCGCCAGCCGCGATGACCCGCGCGGCCAGATCAGTCCGAAGCGGCGCGGCTCGCAGGGCGCTGGCAGCGGCGACACTGCAAGACCCAGCCGCTCGATTGCGCCGTTGGTCGCCAGCGGCAGGATTGCCACGCCAAGGTCGCGGCTGACCATCACCGCAATGGCTTCGATGGCGTTGAGCTCGAAGCGGTCGCGCGGCGTGATGCCCACTCGCTTCAAGTAGTCGTCGACGTGGCGGCCGCCCCAATCGTTGCGCTGATAACGAATGAAGGGCTCGCTGGCCAGCAGGGAATGCGGATCGCGCCCGGCCAGCCGCGGCGACGTCGCCAGCACGTAGGGCTCTTCGCGCAGCAGTTGCCAGCCCAGGCTCTTGGCCAGCGGATACGGGGCTTCCAGCGCGATGGCCGCGTCCAGTTCGCCCGCCTCAACCGCGGGGTAGAAACGCGCCGAATGGCCCGGCGTAAGCGCCACGTTCACCAGCGGATGTCGCGCCACCAGGCATTCCAGGATGGCCGGCACCATGGAGTTGAGCGCGGTGTTGCCCGCGCCCAGCCGCAGCTCGCCCATCACTTCACCGGAACGCGCCAGGTAGCGGATCTGTTCCAGGCTCGCCAAAACCTCTTGCACCGGCGCCAGCAATTCGGCCGCTTTGGCGGTGAGGTGCACGGTGCGGCCGGCGCGCGCCACCAGCGGCGCGCCCAGCTCCTGCTCTAGCGCGCGTATCTGCTGCGCGACCGCGCCATGCGTAAGACCTAGCCGGCGCGCGGCCTCGGCCATGGAGCCGTGGCGCGCCACAGCGACCAGCGTTTGGAGAAAGTCGGTGTTCATAGTGATAGATATTCTATCGTTTGATCGTAACCAAGCTCGCCCCACCGTGCTTGTACCCGGGCCACAATGCGGCCCAGGAGACAACCATGAAAAGCAAGCTGTTCGTTCCGGCATCACGTCCGGAACTGTTCGATAAGGCCATGGCCAGCGCCGCCGACGCGATTTCCTTCGACCTGGAAGACGCCGTCGCGCCGGAACGCAAGGCTGAAGCACGCACCATACTCGCCGACTGGCTCGGCAAGCAGGCAGGCGCCGCGCATGCCAAGAAAATTATCGTCCGCATCAATGCCTCCGACACCCCCTATTACGCCGACGACCTGGCCGTGCTGGGCCGCGTGCCGTTCGACATCCTGAATGTGCCGAAGACCCAGGACGCCGCCTCGGTGCTGGACGCGGTATCGCGCGCCTGTGCCGCCGGGTTCAAGGGCAGCTTCCTTGTCAATATCGAAACGCCGCAGGCGCTGGCCCGAGCGGCCGAGTTGGCGGCTGCGCACGAGCGCGTTTGCGGCCTGCAACTGGGCCTGGCCGACCTGTTCGAGCCGCTTGGCATTGCGCGGTATGCGCCCGAAACGCTGCGCCCGATCTTGCTGGCGGTGCGCCTGGCGGCCGGCGCGTCTGGCAAGTTTGCGTTGGACGCCGCCTATGCCCGCGTGAAAGACATCGAGGGCTTTCGCGCCGAGGCGCGCCTGGCGCGTTCGCTGGGCTTTCTGGGCAAGTCGTGCATCCACCCGAGCCAGATCGCCGTCGCCAACGAGGAATTCGGTTTCTCGCCTGACGAGATTGAACAGGCTCGCCGCGTGGTTGAAGCCAGCCGCGCCCACGCGGGCATGGGCGCGTTCCTGCTCGATGGCCGCATGATCGACGCGCCTTTCGTGCGCCGCGCCGAAGACGTGCTGCTGGCCGCCGGCCACGCTTAAGGCCCTTCCTAATCCGCAAGACAGAGTGACTCGCACGATGCAACACCCACCCGTATCTGCCCTGCCCCTTTCCGGCGTCAAAGTGCTGGACCTAAGCGCCTACATCGCCGGCCCCTATGGCTGCGCGCTGCTGGGCGACATGGGCGCCGAAGTGATCAAGATCGAACCGCCCGAAGGCGACAACCTGCGCAAGTATCCGTCGACGCTGGCCAGCGAAAGCCGCGCCTTCCTTGGCATCAACCGGAACAAGCGCGGGCTGTGCCTGAATCTGAAGGACGAGGCCGGCTACGAAGTGCTCACGCGCCTGGTGCGCGAGGCCGACGTGCTGGTCCACAACTTCCGTCCGGGCGTGCCCGAGCGCCTGCGTATCGACTTCGCCACGCTGGCGGCGATCAATCCGCGCCTGGTGTATTGCGCCATGACGGGCTACGGCGCGGCTGGCCCGATGGCGGGCCACGCCGGCTACGACCAGGTGCTGCAATCCATGACGGGCATGTGCGCCTCACAAGGCAAGGCCGATGGCCCGCCCGAGATCCTTTACGGTTCGGTGGTCGACTACTACGGCGCCGCCCTGATTTCCAACAGCGTGGCTGCCGCGCTGTATCAACGCGAGAAGACCGGCCGCGGCCAGGCCATTGAGGTGTCGCTGCTGGGCAGCGCGCTGGCGATGCAATCGGCGCGTCTGGTGTGGGCCGAGAACGAACCGCGCCGCATCGAACGCGACATGCGTTCGGGCGGCATCACCGGCATTCACCCCACGCGTGAAGGCCATCTGTACATCTCGGCGAACACACCGCACTTCTGGCGTTCGCTGTGCGGTCATTTGGGGCTGGCCGAATTGGCGGAGCACCCTGACTACGATACCGTTAAGAAACGCGCGGCCCACGCTGCGGTGCTGATCCCGCAAGTGCGCGAAGCGCTGGCGCGGCGCAGCGCTGCCGAGTGGGCCGAACTGTTCGGTCAAAGCGTGCCCTGCGCCGTGGTCAACCGCGTCGAAGACATGTTCGACCATCCGCAGGTGCAGGCCATGGGGTTCATGCAGTCCCTGTCCAACCCCGCGGCCGGCAACTATGTCGGGCTGGCCCAGTGGGCGCACTTCGCGCCTGACGGCACGGTGCACGATACCGCTGCTCCCGCCCGCATCGGCGCACCGACGCTAGGCGAACACAGCCGGGAGATCCTGGCCGGCCTGGGCTACGGGGAGCATGACATCGACGCCTTGATGGGCCGAGAGGCGGTGCGCTGAACGCACCGTGGCGATAAGAAAAAACGCCAGCGGCCCAGCCGCCGGCCTGAAGAACAAAGCGCGCCATGTAAAACGCGGCGCGAGGAGACAGGGCGATGAGCCAACAGCGATACCACCAGCGGCCCGCCGGGTCGAACTGGGGTGATTTTGGCGACGACGACCAGCTCGGCACGCTCAACTATCTGGATGCGCAGACGCGTCTTGCCGCAATTGCCGAGGTGCGTGAAGGCATTTCGTTTTCGCTCAGCCTGCCGCTGACGGTGCCGCGCGCGCCCGTGCTCAACCCGCGCCGCAAAGGCCCGGTGATTCGCCCTGCCGACAAGAACGGCGTGCCCGTCTACCGTTATCCGCTGGCCACCGACGTGCCTGGCGCGACTGACGTCATCAGCGACGACAGCGTCACGATCTCGCCGCAATACTCGACGCAGTGGGATGCGCTTGGCCACGTGGGTTCCCTCTACGATGCCCAGGGCAACGGCGATGCGCAGCCCACCGGCTACAACGGCTTCACCGTGAGCGAACCTGCCACCGAAGGCTTCACCGGCACTCGCGACCTGTCGATCGCGCCGATGGCGCGTCACGGCATCCAGGGCCGCGGCGTCATGGTGGACCTGCGCGCGCACTATGGAGACGAACAGCGCAAGATCGGCCTGGCCGATCTGCAACGCGTGATGCAGGCCGACGGCGTAACCGTGCGGCCCGGCGACGTGCTGTGCCTGCACACCGGTCTGGCCGACCTTGCCCTGACCCTGTCCGACGACGAACAGCATCGGCTCAAGACCAGTTGCTGCGTGCTGGATGGCGATGACGCCGAGCTGCTGGCCTGGATCAAGAACAGCCGCATCGCCGCCATCGCGGCCGACAATCACGCGGTCGAATTGCGCAACCACAGCCTGACCGCCGAACGCGGCCCGTTGCTTCCTCTGCACGAACAGTGCCTATTCAAGCTGGGCTTGCCGCTGGGCGAGCTCTGGCACCTGACCCCGCTGGCGCATTGGCTGCGACAGCGGAGCCGGCACGCCTTCTTCCTGACCGCGGCACCGATGTATGTGCCTGGTCTGGTCGGCGCGCCGGTCAACCCCATCGCGACCGTCTGATTGCTGCCGGCCTATCGGGCCGGACACGCAGCGGTCGCGCCATGCACCATTATTCCAATCCGTTTGTACCCCCTGCACGGGAGAAGTGAGAAGACATGAAAAACAAAACAACCCTGATCCGGGCCGCGCTCGTCGCCGGCTTTGGCCTGAGCTTCGCAGGCGCCGCCATCGCGGCCGACTATCCGTCGCAACCCATCACCGTGGTCGTGCCCTACTCGGCCGGCGGCGGCGCGGACAACGCCGCGCGCATCATCGCGCAAGGCATGGGTGAAGTGCTGGGCCAAAGCGTGGTCATCGAAAACAAGGGTGGCGCAAGCGGCTCGATCGGCGCCGCCTTCGTGGCCCGTGCCAAGGCCGACGGCTACACGGTGCTCTACGACGCCTCGGCGTTCTCGATCAACCCGGTGCTGCGCAAGCTGCCCTATGACGCGAAGAAGGATTTCATCCCCGTGTCTCAGGCCGTGAGCGTGCCCAACATCCTGGTGGCCGCGCCCGCCTCGGCCTTCAACACGCTGCCCGACTTCATCAAGGCCGCGCAGGGCAGCCCCAACCGCTACACGTACGCGTCCTACGGTCCGGGCAGCCTGGCGCAGATGGCGGGTGAACTGCTGAAGAAAGACGCGAAGATCGAAGCGGTGCACGTGCCTTACAAGGGCGGCGCCCCGGCCATCGTGGACGTGATGGGCGGTCAGGTCGACGTCTACTTCGCCAACGCGGCGTCCAGCCTGAACTACGTCACCACCGGCAAGCTCAAGGCGCTGGCCGTGTCGTCGGCCAAGCGCATGCCCGAACTGCCCAACGTGCCTACCGTGGCCGAAGCCGGCTTCAAGGACTTCGATGTGGTCGAATGGAACGGCTTTTTCCTGCCGGCCGGCACCCCGCCCGACGTCGTTGCCAAGCTGCAAGACGTGATTCAGAAGACGCTGCAGCGTCCGGAAACGCGCGAGAAGCTGGGCAAGCTCGGCCTCACGCCCGTGGGCAGCAGCTCGGCTGACTTCACCAAGTTTGTCGGCGATGAGCAAACGCGTTGGGATGCGCTGGTCAAGGCCAACAACATCAACGTGAACTGATCGCGGCGCAACGGATGCCCGCAACGCCGGCGCGCAAAACATGCGCGCCGGCGTTTCTCGTTTAAGCTCCCCCCGAATCACTACAGCAGGAGACACCATGAGCCGTAAAGACGATTTCGAAAAGGGCCTGGCCAACCGCCGCGCCGTGTTGGGCGACGCCTGGGTGGAACGCTCGCTGTCGCGCGCCACCAGCTTTACCGCCGAATACCAGAACATGATCACGCGCTACGCCTGGCACGACATCTGGAGCCGCGACGGCCTGGCGCGCAAGTCGCGCCGCATGATGGTGCTGGCCGTCACGTTGTCGCTGGCACGCTGGGAGGAATTCGAGCTGCACGTACGCGCCGCCCTCACAGCCCCCGACGACTCGCGCCTGACGCCCGACGAGCTGAAAGAGGTACTGCTGCAGAACGCAATCTACGCCGGCGTGCCTGCGGCGAATACCGCGTTCAACCTGGCGCAGGCGATTTTGCGGGAAGTGGCTCCAGAGATCGGTTACGACCTGACTTCGGCAGACCCGCGCCAGGCCGACCTGTTCGGTGACGAGCCTGCTTGAACGCCGGCGCAGCGCCCTGCGCAAAACCAAGCCCAACAACGCGCTGCCCGCCACGCCGAACCTTCCCAGCCCCGCGCTGATGGTCGAGGATGAAATCGCTATCCCGGAACGCTTGATCAAGATCATGCTCGATCTGGGCTATGCGGCGGACGCCATCAGTGTCGCGGGCAATGCCTTATCAGGCGGCCAATTCGATCCGATTGCGCCCCGCCGCCTTGCCTCTGTAGAGGGCGGAGTCGGCCTGCCGAAGCGCATCTTCAAGGCCATGCGCGCCCTGAAATGGCGGTGAAATTCCAATGGTGACCGTGCAACGCAGACCCTTATCCGAACCGGCCACTTTGATTGCCTGGCTTTCCACGCTGGCGCGCAGGCGCTCCGCCAGGTAGCTCACACGATCGTCGTCCGTTTCCAAGAAGATCGCCACAAACTCTTCTCCGCCGATACGGCCCGTCAAATCGCCACGACGAACTGCCGAGCGAAGTAAATCCGCAACTTGGCATATGACCTCATCCCCGGCTTGATGGCCATAGGTGTCATTGATGCGCTTGAAATGGTCGACATCCAACAGCAGCAGGCGCGCTGGCTCGGCATTTCTGGAATTGAAATACTGGGTGAGCGCATCCAGAAGGCCTCTGCGATTAAGCAGGTCTGTCATGGGATCACGCGCCGCCATGTTGCGCAGACTATCCGTCAGCCGTCGCAGGACGAGCCAGACTATGGAAGGCGGCACGATGGTCGCCAGGGTTGACATGTAGATGTAGAAGATCATTTGAAAGCGGCTGTCCATGTGCAGCGCATCCAAGCCGTCATCTACAATTTTCAAGAATTTCAACGCGTTGAGAACACAGATTCCGCTAATCAGAAGCGCAAAGAAAATCATCTCTCCGTACAAGTCTTTTGCAAAAGTACGCACGCCGTAGATCACGGTGATGGTCATTGCAAAGAAAACCACCGTCGCCGTCGCCGCAAGCATTGCGTAACGCGCGGTGGGTCCAGCGTTCCATTGCACCAGCCATTGCGCAATCGCATAACCCACGGAAAAGAGAATCAGTGAACGCCACAATCGAACTTGGCGCCCAAAAAAACGCATGGCGCCAAGCCAGTAGGCGATCGGGGCGGCCAGCGTGAGGGTATGGTTGACGACGCTCATCACGCTCCATGCGGGCCGCCCTTCAACCAGTTGCAGGATATAGGCCAAGGCCAGCAGTAGATTGCCCACCGCGAAAAAATCCATCCCCATCCTGTTGCCGGGCAAGCGGCGACTGATAAGCAAGAACATGCCTGAAAAGCACAAGAGGTGTGCGCACAGCATGGCGACGAGAGTGGTTGCAACCATAGGAGGGACGTGGAAAGGGGAAGAGAAATTTCTGCGCCCGTACTGCTCGGCCGTGGGCAGCGACATTAACCGGGGAATGTCGATCCAGGTCAAGGGAAGAATAGGAGTCAGACTGCAATTGAACAGAAATTTCAAACTGGGAAATTGCAGTCTGACTGCCTTGGATATTGCGGAAATTGCAGTCTGACTGCCTTATTGAACGGAAATTGCAGTCAGGGAAATTGCAGTCTGACTGCCTTGGATATTGCAGTCTGACTGCTTTATTGAGGCCGACCTGTTAGGCGACGGGCCTGCTTGATGGTTGCGACAGTTGAAGCGTTATTTGCCAGGTTGGGCGTCAACGGCTAGAAACCCGCCTATCAACCCAACCGTCGCACCGGTGCTCTCTTCCATCAGCCAGTGCCCTGCCCCTGGCACCACTTCTCCGCGCACATTCGTCGCGGCATTGCGCATGACGATTGCCATGTTGTCGCCGAAGGACTTCTCTCCGCCGATGGCGAGCACGGGCATGGCGAGCTTGGTTTTTGAAAACGCGATGTTGTCGGCGACGTCGTTCTTGGCGATGGTATTGAACTGCGCGAAGGCGGCGCGCATTGCGCCCGGCTGGGCATAAAGCTTGGTGTAGTGGCGCCGCGTGGCCTCATCGATCTTTGAAGGCGTGCCCGCAAACTCGTTCCAGAAGCGGTCCAGATAGATGCGTTCGCGGCCGGCGACCAGCCGCTCAAAGTCTGGGCCGCCCGCGTTGAAGTGCCAAAGCGCGGGCCACAGGATGATCTGGTCCCAAGGCGGGATGCCCGGCACGGGTGCGTCCATCACGACGAGTTTGTCGACTTTATCGGGGTAGCTGGCCGCATACGCATAGGCAACCATCGTGCCAATGTCATGGCCGACAACGGCGGTCTTGTCCTGCTTGAACGCCGTCACCACCGTGCGTATGTCGACAGCCTGCGATTTTTTGTCGTAGCCGCTGGCGGGCTTGGACGATTTCCCCATGCCACGCAAGTCCGGCACGATCACCAAGTGCGTTTTCGCGAGCTCTTTCGCCAGGGGCGCCCACATGTCGCCCGTGTCGCCGAACCCGTGGATGAGCACCACGGCGGGGCCGGCGCCACCGGAGCGGACGAAAATCTTCGCGCCGTCCGCCGTGGTGATGGTCTGGCTCTTGAAGCTGCCTGGAAATGCCGGCTGTGCCGCGGCATGGGTGACGCACAGCACACCGGCCAACAGCGCTACCGCCAACGCAAAGCGACTTTTCATCTCGGAACTCCTGTTTATAGGACCAGATACGCCCGAGATTCTGTGAGGCTTTGCTGCGGCGGGCGCGGGTAGATCCGCGGCGACGGGAATGTCGCGTTGGTATCAGGCAACCAACATCAACTTGCAAAGCGGACGTTATCGACGATGCAGTCCGATAGATGCGCTTCCACACTCTCACCAATAAAACGGCTGCCCGCAACGGAGCCGCTTAGCTTCTTGACGCCATCGAACACGCACTGATCGAAGGTGCAGCTGATGAAGTGCACGCCGGACAGCGTGGCCCCCGTGAATATGCACCGTTCAAATCTGACATCGGTTGCGAACGCCTTGGATAGCGTGGCGCCTTCAAACGTGCAATCACTGAATACACCGCCTAATCGCGCGCCGCCCAGCTTGGCGCCTAGAAAACTACAGCGCGCAAAGCGCCGTCTTACGAATACATTCCGCATATCAATGCGATCCAGCCTGCAATCAGTGAGTTCAGACTCATTGATGCTGGCTCCTTCCTGGAATACCAGGTCGGAGAAGTCGACGTTGGACACACGGAGAAATCTGACCGCCTCACGCAAAACGGCCCCTCTGAAATCAACCTTCCCGTCGTCGGTCAAACCAAAATCAGATTCAGGCATGGGTCCGAGATTGGCTTTTCGAGCCGCATCGGCAAGGGTTTTTTCTAGCGCCGCTAATTGACCTGCCGTCCATCTTTTAGAAAACTTGGAAGCCATCAGACTCACCCTCTTCAATCGGGACTCAGGCTTCCCACTGCACGTGCTCAATGCGGTCCCGCCCATTATTCTTGGCCGCATATAGCTGCTGATCGACGGCTTTGATGAAACTTGCGCGGTCAGCCTGCTTGCCTGGCACCCACGTACCCGCTCCGATGCTGACCGTGACGCGCCGGCCATGCGGCGACAGCGCATGCACAATGGACTTCTTCTCGAGCAAGCGCTGGCAGCGTTCCGCGACTTTGCGGGCGACCTCGGCATCGGCGCCGGGCAGCAGCACCACAAACTCTTCGCCGCCGTAGCGCGCCACCAGATCACGCGATCCATCCAAGGCCAAACTGAGCGTCTGCGCAATCTCCACCAAGCATTTGTCACCCTGCGTGTGGCCATACAAATCGTTGTATTGCTTGAAGAAATCGACGTCTAGCAGCAATACGGACAAGGGCTGGCGCTCGGTGCGCGCACGTTCCCATTCCAATTCAAAACTGCTGTCAAAGCGACGCCGGTTGGCAATATTCGTCAGGCCATCCTTGAATGACAGCACCTCCAGTTCTTTCTGCAAGCTCAGCAACTTTTCTTCGGTCTTCTTGCGTTCGGTGATGTCGAACATGAAGCCGATCAGCGAATCGACTTCGCCTTGGTCATTGCGCACCACGTGCACCACATCACGAATCCAGACATAGCCGTTGTCTTTGGTAAGCGCCCGGTAGTCGGCCTCGTGGTCGACGCCGGCCTGGGATTGCGTGACGCAGAAATTCACCACGTACTCGCGATCTTCCGGGTGCATGCGCATGGCCCAGTCTTCCACGCTCACCCAACTGTCGGCGCTCCAGCCCAGCAACGCCTCGATCTGGGGGCCGATGTAGGCGAATTTCATCGTGGCCCAATCGATCTTCCAAGGAATCGCTTTGGTCGATTCCAGCAAAGTCCGGTACACCGCGTTGTCATCTGAAAGCGGGCTTACGTCGCGCATACCCCATCCCTTCTCGGTCCAAGTCAACGAGCGACTGTAGCCTGAGCCGTCTGCCATGGGAAGCTGCCGGGCGGGCTTGGCCGGCAGCCAAAGCGCCGTTCCCCTACTTTCTTGCCGAAATGATGTGCGCCTGAATCTTGCCCGTGACGGGACCCGCGCCAAAGCGTTCTTGGATCGCGGCGGTAGCGATGTCCGTTGCCTCGCCCAGAATTGAGGCGTCGCGCGCTTCGAGTTCGTTGCGCAGCGGCGTGCCTTGGCAATAGGCGACGGCGACCGTTCGTGGCGACTCGCCGCGGCTTTGTGTCGCCACGGTGTCAAACGCGATGGCGCCCGCGAACCCGCCTTGCGCCAGCGCGTTGCCGATCACCGCTTGGTCGTAGTAGCCATGCGGCAGCCTCACCATGAATCGAGGCGGGTCATCCGGGAACAAGCCCGCCATCGCCTGCGTAACGCAATCCGCGAATTCGTTTTCCTCTATGCGATCCCACACGTTGAACAAGAACGTCCCGCCTGGCCGCAGCACCCGGTGCGCTTCGGCAAAGGCTGCCGCCTTGTCCGGGAAGAACATGGCGCCGAACTGGCACACCACCGCGTCGAAGGCGCCATCGGGAAACGGCAGGTTCATTGCATCGGCCTGCCGCCACGTCACGGCGCGGCTTGTGCCAAGGCTGATGGCGTGATCGAGCATTTCCTGACTCAGGTCGGTCGACACGATGGAGACGRCAGCGGGCAACTGCGTCGCCAGATGGCGCGTGACCGCGCCCGTCCCCGCAGCGATCTCCAGGACGGCCATCGGCGCAATAGACGCGACTCGTCGGGTCATATCTTTCGCGTACGGGTCGAAGATCATGGGAACCAGGTACTGCTCATACAACTGAGGAATGGGCCCGGCAAAGGCGCGGCCGCCACTGGAGGTGTTCATGATGACACTCCAAAAACCATCGATGTGGCCGCCCAACGGGGGCTCGGCTTGCCCGGTTGTCGGCCTGGGTGGCGAGATCATGCGGCCGGTCTCGAAGCATGCCTTTGAATAGAGCATGCCAAGTACGCGCAAAGACGCCTGCCAAAAATAATACGCCTGAATGCTTGCGACGCCGAGCCACTTTTGTCGGCCCGCCGAGCGGTGACGGATTCATGCGCGCTGCGCTGAGCGACAGATGTAGCGACGAGCGACAGGTGTCAGACTCTGAGGTTTCCCCACGAATTTCCAGCGAAATTCATTGTGAATCAACGGCCTGCGCGGCGAGGCAGGGTCAAACGGTTCGGCTGACGTTGATTGGGGCTTGCATGGCGCCAGTCTTATACCCTTCATCAGGCGACCAAACCGTTTGAAGGAAGACCAGGCCATGCACGCAGTCGGAGTATTGCAGAAACTGCTCCAGGATTCGATCCCTGGCCTACATTTGAGCCGACTCAAGGCCTTGATGTGCATGGTGCGAAGTGCGATGGCAACGCGACGGTTGACACTCAGCGAACTGGCGCGCGGACTGCCC
>NZ_JBFTRX010000021.1:0-86606 GCF_056399725.1 Achromobacter sp. 01N37 | reverse complement strand
GCGCGGATGCGTGTACGTGTAGTCGCGCTGGGTTTGCACTGCGGTGCGCATACGCTCGGCGTAGGTGAAGCGATGCAGCGCGGGCTCGGGTTGATCGCCGCCCGGCATGGGGTTGTACAGAACCGGGCCGCCCGCGATTTCACCGTGGATGTAGATGCGGTCACCGTGAATCAAGCGATGGCTTTTCTCGGTATGGTCGTAGCGGTAGAAGTAACCTTCCTCGGCGGCCAGCCGGTTCAGAAATTCCAGATCGGTATCACCCGCCTGCACGCAGTATTCGCGCGGCAAGTGTTCATGCGTCGTGACCTGTTCATAGTCCGTGATGCCCTGGCGTTTGATGACATCCGCCATGATCTCCGGCACGGACAGCTGCTGGTAGATGTGCCAGTCGGAACAAAGCGCGGCGCGGGCCAGAGAAGGTTCAAGCACCGCCCGATAGCGGGTGCGGCGGAACCCGGTGCCGGCTTGTTCGAACTCGGTGACGATGCCGTGCACATGGCGTACCGCGACGTCACCGCGCCAGATGGTGAACGACGCGGTTTGGTCCAGCACGACGCCAAAATCCACCGCCGAATCGAAGCTGGAAAGGTCGACGCTTAGCCGATAGGTCTCAGACAGCGCCTCATCCAGCGTGAACTCGATGACATCAAACGCCGCACCGTTGACGGGCGTGAAGCTGAAACGGTAGACGCAAGGTCGGGACACCTGACGCTCCTCTTCTCGTTGTGCAAGATCCAACCGGGAATCTTGCACAACGGACGAAGGCGGCGTCCATTAGACGACTACGAAACTACAGAGCGCTTTCCTATGCAGCCAAGTTGCGCTTCAGCGCTTGCACCAGGTCCGTCCGGGCTTCTTGCGCTTGGGGCAGCAGGCGTGTCATGCCGATGAAGCTGTGCGGCACGCCGGAGTACACGATGAAGTTCGGCGCAGCGCCGGTTGCGAACAGTTTGTTGGCCAGGTCTAGCGTGTCATCCAGCAGCGGGTCCAGCGCGGCGGCTTGCAGGATGAGGGGCGGCAGGCCGGCCACATCGGCGTGCAACGGGGCGACGCCGGGGTCGGTCAGTTGCGCGGCGTCCGTCACGTACTGCTGCCAGAACCAATCGAGTTTTTCTGTGGACAGGCCAAAGCGGCCGTCGCCAAAGGATTCGTGCGAAGGCGTGTCGCGGCGGGCGGACAGCATGCCGTAGATCACCACGCCGGTCTTGATGAAGGCGTCGCCTTCGTCGCGCAGGCGTTGCAGGGCGGCCAGCGTCAGGTTGCCGCCGGCGGACTCTCCGCCCACGGCCAGGCGGGATGCGTCCAAGCCCAGCGACGGCGCCTGGTCACGCAGCCAGCGCAGCGCGCCTAGCACTTGTTCCAGCGCAACGGGGTAGCGGGCTTCGGGCGACAGGGCGTAAGACAGGCCCGCCGTGACGATGCCGGCTTCGGCCGCGATCTCGCGTTTCCAGCGGTCCAGCGTGTCCAGATCGCCATGGGCGAAACCGCCGCCGTGCAGATGCAGGTACAGCGGCAGCGGTGCGTCCGTTGCGCCGTCGGGGTAGTACAGGCGCAGCGTGGCAGGTACGGGAAGGTGGTCCAGCCGGTGTTCCACCACGCGCCCGACGGGCGGGGCGGGCTGGCTGAGCCATGCTTGATACGCGCGGCTTTTTTCGCGGGTCTCGGCAATAGGGGTGGTCAGCACGTTGGGCGTGCCCACGCCGTGCTGCTTGGCCAGCGCTTGGGCGGCCAGCACGTCGGGCGCCAGGGTGGGGGTGTGGGGTGCGTCACTCATGGGGGTTCCAGTGCTTGGGGTAGTGCTTGGGGTAGTGCTCGGAACCCGCCAGTATGACGCGGTTTGCGCTACGCGGCGAAATACGCGTTAGGCATATGCATCCAACCCGGCCAGAAAGCGCCGGATCGACCCGGTGTAGACGTCGGCGCGGTCTTTGCCTTTCCAGTCTTCAACCAGCGTGGCGTGCGGGGCCAGGTGGGCAATTTCCCGAGCGATCTCAACAGGATGCAGGATGTCGTTGCCCGCCAGAATCAATAAAGGCGTGCGCGTGGCGGCCACGGCTTCGCGGGTGACGCTGTAGACGAAGTCGCCATCGAAGAGGTTGGCGCGCAGCGCCTCCAGTGCCGCTTCGTCCACGCCGCCCTCACGCTGGCGCAGGCCGTCGGCCCAACTGTCGAAGGACTCGGCGCGGTTGGCGGCGTTGGCGGCCGATAGCCCGATGGGCTGCTGAAGAATGGCCGCGGTGACGCGGTCAGGCGCCAGTTCGCAGAGCTTCAATGCGAAGGATGCGCCGATGCACGAACCCAGCACATGGAAGCGTTCGATGCCCAGGTGGTCGAGCAGCGCCAAGTGATCTTCGGCGTAGGTGTGCCAGCCATCAGTCGCACGCAACGGGGCGGTTGAACGGCCGGCGTTGCGTTGGTCCATGGCGATGCAGCGGAAGTTTGGCGAGAACGCGGCGATGGGGTCCGGGTAGTCGCGCGGTTTGCCATCGCGCGTGACGCGCCAGAGTTCCACATGCGACAGCAGGCCGCCGGGCGCCAGCATCAGCAGCGGATGGCCGTGGCCATGGGTTTCGTAATAGAGGCGGGCRTCGGCCACGTGAGCAATAGGCATGACAGGGCAGGGGTTTAGTTGACAGAGACACCGGCCTGCTGGAGCAGGGCGGGAAATTTCAGGGCGTCGCTGGCGATGCGGTCAGCGAAGTCGGCGGACGATCCCCCGATGGCTTCGAAGCCTTGCGCGCGCAGGCGCTCCCGAAAGGCCGGCTCGTTCAGCGCGGTACTGACCGATACGCCGATGCGTTGCACGACGTCAGGCGCGGTGCCAGCGGGCGCCAGCATGCCGAACCAGCCCGAGCCGCTGTCCAGGTCCAGGCCGGCTTCGCGGGCGGTGGGCACGTCGCCAATGATGGGGCTGCGTTCGGCTTGCAGCACGGCCAGGCCGCGCAGCTTGCCGGTGCGGATCAGGTTGGCGGCGGCAGGCACGGCGACGATGGCGGCATCGGTCTCGCCCGCCAGCAACGCCACGACGGCGGGGCCTGCGCCTTTGTACGGCACATGCAGCAGCGTGTCGGGATACAGGCCTTGCAAGCGCGCCAACGCCAGATGATTGCTGTTGCCGTAGCCGGGCGTGCCCACGTTGACCAGGCGCTGGGCGCCCAATTTGCGCAAGCCGGCGATGTCGTGGATGGGCGAATCGGCGCGCACGACGATCACGGGCGGCGTCACCGCCACGATGCCAACCGGCGCAAAGCTGCGCACGGCGTCGTAGTTCACGTTGTTCTTGAATAGCGTCTGGTTGGCCACGAGCATGTCGCCGGTGAGCAGCAACGTGTAGCCATCGGGTTCGGCGCGCGCCACCATTTCGGACGCGATGTTGCCGCCGGCGCCCGCGCGGTTTTCCACGATGACGGGCACGTTCCATTGCGCGCCCAGCTGTTCCGCCAAGCCGCGGCCCAACGCGTCCATTGCGCCGCCGGGTGACAAGGGCAACACCAGCCGGACGGGCTTGTCAGGAAAGGCGGCCTGCGCGCCTTGCGCGGCAAAGCCGATGAAAAGGGCGGCCGCGGCCAGGGCGTGCCGCATCCAAGCGCGGGGAGTCATAGGGGTTTCCAGTGTCAGGGAGAACCCCAAATCCTAAGCAGTCACCGCGCGCGGTTGAACGATGGTTTTCGCATTTGGATAGTTGGAATGCGATGCGCAGGTGCAACGCGCGGCCATCTTGGCGCTATCATCGTTTCGATTCCCGCCCAACCGAACCCCTCTTGGATACCCCTGGCATGAATGACCGTCTGCACCAGACGCTGCTGCGCTTTGACCATTACAACGGCGCGGACCCGAACCTGTTTACGTGGCAGGGCGAGACCTGTCCGCAGGAATTATTTCTGGCGCAGAAGCTGCATGAGTGGGTGCTGAAACTGGCGCCGGATGCGTCCGAACCGCTGGTGCTGGCATCCCGGTGCCAGCATATCGGACGATGGGAAATTGCCCGCAACAGCTATCCCGAAGGGCGTGTCGCTTATCTGACGTGGCGTAAGGCGCTGGCCCGGCACCACGCGGGCATCGCCGAAGGCATCATGCGCGACACGGGGTACGCGGACGACGTGATCGACCGCGTCAGAACGATCGTGATGAAGCAGGGCATCAAGCAGGACGCGGATGTGCAGACGATGGAGAACGCGCTGTGCCTGGTGTTCTTGCAATATCAGTACGAGGCCTTTCATCCGGCGCACGCGGAGAAGATCGTTGATATCTTGAAAAAGTCATTGCTGAAGATGGACGCGGCGGGCCACAAGTGGGCGCTGACGCTGCCGTATTCCCCGATCGGGATGGCCTATATAGAGCAAGCCTTGCGGCCTTGAACGCACGAGCAAAAACCCGGCCTGCGAAGCCTCGCAGGCCGGGTTTTTGTTGTTCCACACAGCGCCGTGAAACGCGGCGCCGCAGCCGCATCAGGTGGGCGTGTCCGAGGAAGATTCAGCCGGGGTTTCAGCCGAAGCTTGATCCGCGCCTTGCGCCTTCTTGTGCTCGGAGGCATCCGAAGCCGGTGCATCAGTCGCCGCCGCGTCGGCCACCGGCGCGTCCGCCACCGGCACGTCCGCTACCGTCACGTCCGCTACCGGCATGTCGGCCACCGGCGCTTGAGCCGCCACGGGTGCATCGGCATTCACGGCAGGTGCGGCAACGTCAGCCGCAGCAGCCACAGCAACGTCAGCACCCGCAGCCGGCGCAGCGGCGCCAGCTGCCGCGGCGGCTTCCGCCTTCTTGGCCTTGTTGCGGGCGGCGGCGTTTTTCGACGCGCTGCGCGACGCCATGCGCTTGGCATGCTTGGCTTCGTTGGCGGTGACGGCGCCCGAGGGTTCGCCGTTCAGGTCCACGCGCGGCGCGTCTTCGACCATACAAGCCCAGTAGCGGCGGCCATCACACCAGGTCTTGACCGCTTCCTTGATCTGCGCTTCGTCCAGTTGCAGGGCCTGGGCATGTTGCACCAGGTCTGCCAGCACGCCCAGCTTCAGCGGAAGCTTCGGCGCGGGATTCTTGGGGAAGGCTTTGGGAAACTGGCGTTGCAGGCGCGAGATCGCGACGACGACGGGGTCGACAGGCGTGTCGCGGCGCTCAGCACGCTGCGGACGCTGGCCACGGTCCTTGTCGCCGCCTTGCGGACGGGCGCCTTTCTCGCCTTGCGGGCGCGGGCCCTTGCCGGCATTTGCCGAGCGAGGTCCTTTACCGCCGCCTTGCGGACGCGATTCTTTCTTGGGGGTAGGCTCTTCGGGCGCCTGCTTGGTAATCAATGCCCGGATCGCGGCTAACTGTTCTAGTCCCATGTGCTACACAAAAAAAAGGTTGAGGCCGTGAGCATCAGCGCTCCGGCGGCTATCCCGACAGCACGACAAGCAGTGCCAGGGACAAAAGAATGCCGAACGCGGCCAGGGCAAACGGCAGTAGTAGAACATACACGCTGCGTTCCTGCCCTTGGCCGTGGGCCAAACCGGCCGCAATCGACATTCTGACAGGTGAAAAAATGCCCATGGCCGTACCGGAAACGTGTAACAGCGCAGCCGCTGCCGGTACGTCCAAGCCCGCGTGAAGCGCTAATGATAGCTGGGAAGGCATGAACAGGCTGTTGGGCGCGTTGCCGCTGTTGGCCAGAATACCAAACGCGCCGGCCAAGAGGGGCGTGATGAGGATGGTCCAGTCTTGCAGTGTTGCAAAAAGACCATCGGCATAGGCTTGTGAAATACCGGCGCCCGCCAGCACTTCGGCCATCATCGCAAACAAGAAGACGGACATGACGGCGTGGCGGCCGGTTTTCCACGAGGCGCGTGCCTGGGCCGCCAAGGCGCGCGGCTGGCGGCGCCAGACTGCCATGGCGAGCGCGCCCGCAATCAGCCAGCTGCCCGCGTGCAGGAAAGGCATCCAGGCGGGCAGGTCGGCAAAGGGCCGGATGTCAGCCAACGCGCCCAGCGCGTGGTTCAGCGCGGGGACGAGGCGCGTGGCAACCAGGCAGGCAATCACCAGGATATAAGGCAGCGCACGGCGGGCCGCGGCCAGCAACTGATTGCGATCGGGCCGGCGGTCCATCACGAAGCGCAGCACGATCAAGGGGCCGTAGGCGGCCAGCAGCGCGGTCTCGGGGCCAAGCACGGCGGTGGCGGCGCTGAGCAGGCCCAGGCTGGCCGCCATCCACACGGCTTCGCGCCGGTGCTCGGCCGCGTCCGCACGCAAGCCCGCATGGCGCGCCGTGCGCCAGTACAGCAGCATCCACACCACCATCAGCAAGGCCACGGCCACCATGCTGTAGAGCGCCAGCTGGGCAGCCGGCACGCGCGCATAGGCGGACGCCAGCAAGGTGCCGCTGCCCATCGCGCCCCAAGGGATCAGCGTCTGACTCAGCAAGGCGAACACCATGATGTCGCGTGGCTTCAAGCCCAGCGGACGAATCAGCAGCACGGTGCCCAGCATGCCCACGCCAAACCCCGTGGCGGATTCCGCAAAGGGGCCGATCAGAAAACAGGCGAAGAACAAGCGCCGGCGGCGGGCGAGCGGGTCGTTCAGTTCTGCGTGGCCGGCGGTGGCCTGCGTGGACGAATGTTCCGGCGCGTGGCCGTGGGACGCCATCTGCCAGAACAGCAAGCCGCCCAGGATGTACGGCGTAATGATCCAGCCGATCCACAGCCCGCGTTCGAGCGTCACCGCCAATTGCGCGCCGCTGAATGGCGCGGGTGCGGCGGCAAGCGCAATGGGCACGGCGGCGCACAGGCCCAGCACGGCGGCTATCGTGGTGTTCACGCGCCCGCTGGCAATGGCGGCAATCACCGTCAGGGCGGGCAGGGACCACAGCAGGTAGCTCATCATGGCGGGCGCGGGGGTGAAACTTATTGGGCGGCGGTCTTCGCCGGCGAGCGCAGCACGATCTGCGTAATTTCCGAGGGGCGGCCCAGGCGCACCGGGAAACCAGGCCACAAGCCCGTGCCATTGCTGACATACAAGCGCATGCCGTCGACTTGATACTCGCCCGACACATAGCCTTCGTTAGCCAGCTGCGTCAGCAGGTGCGGCCCCAGGATCTGGCCGCCATGCGTATGGCCAGATAGTTGCAGGCCGGCCCCGGCCTGCGCATTGCGCACCGCGCCGATAGGGCGATGGCTCAGCAAGATGACCGGGTCGGTGGCCGGCACGCCGTCCATCGCGCGCGCCACATCAGGTTCCAGCTGGCCATAGGCCGCCGCCATCTTGTCGGTGATGCCGGCCAGCACCAGACGCTGGCCGTTGGGGGTGAGCGTTACGTGTTCGTTCAGCAGCAGGCGCAGGCCCAGCTTTTCAAAAGCTGGCAGCCAACGCTGGTACTCGGCGTAGTACTCGTGGTTGCCCGGAATGGCATAGACGCCGTAGCGGGCGCGCAGCGCTTGCAGCGGCAGCACATCGGCGGCGCGTGCATCGGTGGTGCCGTCGACCAGATCGCCCGTGATCACGATCAGATCCGGGTTCAAGCCATTCGTCTTCGTGACGACGGCTTCCATCCACGGCGCTTCCAGCAAGCGGCTGGCGTGCAGGTCGGTCAGTTGCACCAGACGGAAGCCGTCGAGTTCGGGCGGCAGCTTGGGCAACGCAATTTCCAGCGTCTTCACATCAGGCACGCGCACGGCTTGCCAGACGCCAATGGCCGACAGCACGACCGAGACGACCGCCGCGCCGACGCCCCAACCGCGCGCAGCCCACAGCCGCTTGCCGCGCACACGTGAGAACAGGTACACCACCGAGCCCGCCACATCGCGCGCCAGCAGCAGCATCGCCAACAGCAGCAGGCTGCCGAACAGCCAGCCCAGCACCATCAACAGCGTGCCGGGAATCTCGGGCGAGGCCATGGAGCCGAACAGGTTGCGCGTCACCAAGTGGTGCTCGGCGGCGGCCACCAGCAAGACAGACAGCAAGAGCTTGCTGGTTCTGGATAAGGACAGGGGCAGAACGAAACGCCAAATGACGTAGAGACTGATCAGTCCCGTGAAGACATGGAACACGCGGAGATTCCTACGGAGAACGGCTATGAAGAGAACAGCGGGGCCGGAGCCTGCGACATTATGCCGGGCGGCTTGTGACGCGGCCGGGTAAACCCGCTGCGCGTAGGGACAAATTGGCGGGGGAGTTGACGTCGTAAATTCGCAACAACAGATAGTTATGAGAAGCAGTCGCATTACACTTCTTTCCCACAAAGCAACCCGTTGTGGGAGAGGAAGCCAGCATGCAAGACCACAGGCCACAAGGCAGCAAGCCCCAATTTCTACCAGGCAGCAAGTTCCGTTTTCTGTCAGGCAGCAAGTTCCGTTTTCTGCCAGGCAGCAACCCCCGTTTCAAAGTGAGCCGCACCTCGGCCGTGGTGCTTTTAGCGCTGGCTTCAGCCAGCGCCGCCGCGCAAGAAGCGGCCGTGTCCACGCTGCCCAGCGTGCAAGTCGTGGGGGATTCCGACCCCACCACCACCGAAGGAACCGGTTCCTACACCCCCCGCGCCACCGCCGCCAGCACCGGCTTGCCGCTGACGCTGCGCGAGACGCCGCAGTCGGTTACTGTCATGACCCGCCAGCGCATGGACGACGAAGACATGCGGTCGTTGGCAGATGTAATGGCCAGCACGCCGGGCATCTCGGTGCAGAACTACGACAGCGAGCGCTATTCGTTCAGCTCGCGTGGGTTCAGCGTCAGCAACTATATGTATGACGGCGTGCCCACCGGTTTTGATGTGGGCTACGCAGCGGGCGAGTCGTCCATCGACCCCATCATCTACGACCGCGTTGAAGTGGTGCGCGGCGCGACCGGCTTGTTGACGGGCGCGGGCAACCCGTCGGCGTCGATCAACCTGGTGCGCAAGCACGCCACCAGCCGCGAGTTCAAGGCCGATGTCAGCGTCAGCGCGGGCAACTGGGACACCTATCGCGGCACGCTGGACTTGTCGACGCCGCTCAGCAAGGACGGCAGCGTGCGCGGCCGCATTGTGTCGGCCTACCAGGACAACCATTCCTATCTGGATGGCTACCAAAGTACGAAAAAAATCTTCTACGGCGTCGTGGATGCCGACCTGACGTCGCGCACGACCTTCAGCGCGGGCTTCAACTATCAAGACAATGACCCGCAACGCAGCAGCTGGGGCGGCTTCCCGCTGTGGTACGCGGACGGCGGGCGCACCGACTGGAAGCGGTCACTGAACACGGGCGCCGACTGGAGTTCGTGGGGCAGCACCACATCAGGCGGCTTCGCCAGCCTGGAACACCGCTTTGACAACGACTGGCGCGTGCAGGCCGTGGCCTCCCATTCCAAGCACGAAATGGATGGCAAGCTGCTGTATCTGTACGGCTGGCCCGACCGCGAGACCGGCCTGGGCGTGAGCGGTTCGCCCGCCTGGTATCTGGGCGACCGCAAGCAGAACAGCCTGGACGTCAAGGCCACCGGCCCCTTCACCGCGTTTGGCCGCCGCCATGAAGTGGTGGTGGGC
Source organism: Achromobacter sp. 01N37 (assembly GCF_056399725.1). Classification (NCBI taxonomy): domain Bacteria; kingdom Pseudomonadati; phylum Pseudomonadota; class Betaproteobacteria; order Burkholderiales; family Alcaligenaceae; genus Achromobacter; species Achromobacter sp. 01N37. The sequence continues at coordinate 77,125 of NZ_JBFTRX010000021.1, read as the reverse complement.
GCGAGCTTCACCCGCCAATACGCCGACTTTGACTACCGTTCGGCGATATCCGCCGCCCCGGTCGGCAACTTCCTGAACTGGGACGGCTCCTATCCCGAACCCGACTGGAGCGACACCGCCGTCACCGCCAGCCGCTACACCACCAAGCAGACAGGCTGGTACGGCGCGCTGCGCATGAACCTGGCCGATCCGCTCAAGCTGATCGTGGGCGGACGCTACAGCACGTGGAAGACCGACTCTGTCGGTTTTGGCGGCGGCAGCCGCGAAGCCTTCGACAAGAACGCTTTCACGCCCTACGCCGGCCTGCTGTACGACATCAACGAGACCTACACGGCCTACGTCAGCTACACGGGCATCTTCAATCCGCAAAGCTACCAGGACCGCAATGGCGGATGGCTGGACCCGCTGGAAGGCAAGTCCTATGAAGCCGGCGTGAAGGGGGAATTCCTGGAAGGGCGCTTGAACGCCAGCGCGGCCGTGTTCCAGGTGGAACAGGATAACGTCGCGCAAACCGACCCGGGTTACTTGGTGCCGGGTTCGATCAACCAGGCATACCGGGCCGCCCAAGGCACGCGCAGCCGCGGCTTCGATCTTGAGGTGTCGGGCGAAGTGACGCCGGGTTGGAATCTGGCGGCGGGCTGGTCGCATTGGACCGCGCGCGACGGCGACGGCAACGCCATCCAGACGGATCAACCGCGGTCGCTGGTGCGCTTGTTCACGACTTACCGCCTGCCGGGCGACTGGAATCGTCTGACGGTGGGCGGCGGCGTCAATTGGCAGAGCGGCGTCTACACCATCGCCAGCGGCCCCAACGGCGACGAGCGCGTGGGCCAAGGCAGCTACGCCATCACCAACCTGATGGCGCGCTACCAGTTCAACCGCAATCTGTCGGCGCAGTTGAACGTGAACAACCTGTTTGACCGCAAGTACTACAGCCAGGTTGGCTTCTACAGCCAAGGCGCATGGGGCGCGGGCACCAGCACCATCCTGACGATGCGCTACCAGTACTGACGCTTGCCCGGCCGCCCGCCGAGCGCGCGTCAGGTCGTGGTGCAAAGGGCACCTGGGCGATCAAGCGCGCGTCAGGTCGTGGTGCAAAGGGCAACTGGACGATCAAGCCCGCGTCAGGTCCGGGTGCAGAGCGCCACCGGACAGTCGCGCAAGAGGTCGGCCAGGGGAATTCTGCCTTCGTCTTCCACGTTGACGGGCCGGCCGGAGAGCACATTGCGCAGGGGGCCGACGCCGTCCGGCAGCTGCACGTGGGTGCCATCCCAGAAGCGCGCAGCCTGGGCGGCCTGATCTTGCGCGTAAGGCGCTAAGGCCAGCGCGCAATGAAGGGGCGCGACGGCCAGCACGCTGCGTCCGTTGTGCCGACGCAGATAGGCGATGACATGCGCCGCGCGCGGGCCTTGTGCGGTCAACGGCACGTATTCGCCGTGATCGAACAGGCCCGGGTCCGCAGCGCGTAGCGTCAGGCAGCGTTGGATCAGTTGCTGCTTGATGGCGCCGCTGCGCCACGCCGCCGCATCGGTGGCGATGGGAGCACCGGCCGCCGCCAGCAGCGCGGCGCGTTCGGCGTAGTCGACAGCGCGGCGATTGTCGGGGTCCACCAAGCTGAAGTCCCACAAGTCCGTGCCTTGGTATAGATCCGGTACACCGGGCAAGGTGTTGCGCAACAGGGTTTGGGTCGTGCTGTTGACAAGCCCGGCCGGGGCGATGCCTGCCGTCCACGCGGCGATGTCGCGCAGAAGCGCTTGCCCTTCGCCGGTGTCTTGCAATGCGGCCACGCAGTGGCGGGCCGCGGCTTCGTAGCCGGTGTTCGGGTCGGTCCAGCTGGTATGCAGCTTGGCCTCGCGCAAGGCCTTTACCTGCCACTGGAGGATGCGTTCCAGAAACGCAGCAACGTCTGCGCGGTTATCTGCGGACAAGGACAACGGCCACGCGCCGACCAGGCTTTGCAGCAATAGATAACGGTCGGCGGGCGTTGGTGAAGCGGTGGGCGCACCTATCGGCGATCCCGTTTCTGAATCCCTTTGCGATTCCCTTTTCGATCCATTTGGTCCCAGACGCGGAATCCAGTTCTCGGCCACGCGCTGCCAGCGTTCGGGCGTTTCGCTCAGCACGGCCAGGCGCGCACGCGTGTCTTCGCCGCGTTTGTGGTCGTGGGTGGCGGTGGCGAGCATCGCGTGTGGATGCGTGCGGGCGCGGGCTTGAGTCAGGGTATGGAAGGCGTCAAGCGGCAGGGCGAATTGCGTGGGACTGGAGCCGACTTCGTTGCGTGACAGCAGCGGGCCGCGCCGGTAGAACAAGGTGTCTTCCAGCGCCTTCGCGGCAAGCGGCGGTGTTAACTGCTGGAAGCGGCGAAGCGCGCCGGCTTCATTGTCGGCGCGGGAACCAGCATCAGCACCAGCATCAGCACCAGCATCAGGACCAGCACCAGCATCAGGACCAGCACCAGCATCAGGACCAGCATCAGCACCAGGACCAGCATCAGCATCAGCACCAGCATCAGCACGAGCACCAGCATCAGCATCAGCGCCAGCGCCAGCACCGGCACCGGCGTCAGCATCGACTTCAGCGCCAGGACCCGCACCGGCACCGGCACCCGCATCAGCCTGCTGCGGCCCCGCCAGCCACGCGTCGATCTGATCAAGCAGCCGCGCGTCGGCTTCCGATCCAGCCAGCGCCTCGCGAGCGTGGTCCCGCGCGATGCGGCACCAGCGTGCGTCCTCGGCGCTGCGGCCGCCGTCTTCGGCATAGCTGCGGTACACGGGAAAGGCCGCCAGCAAGGCGGTCAACACCCGGTCGATGGCGGTGGACGTCCAGTCGCGCGTGCGCAGGTCTTGCCGTGCGATGCGAGTCAGCGCGCGTACCAACGCCTGGCGTTCCACGGGGAAGTGGCGTGCCAGCATGCGATGGCGCGCGTCCAGTAATTGGGCAGACGCGCTGCGCGCGTCGCCGCTAAGGGTGTTCCAGAATTGCTCCATCGGCGCCTGCGCCTGGGGCGCATGCAACAGTGCGCCGGCCTGGTCCATGAAGTCGTAGCCGGTGGTGCCGTCTACCGGCCAGCGTGCGTCCAGCACTTCTCCGTCAGCCAGGATTTTTTCCACGACGAGATAGGCCGTGGCATTCCCGGCGTGCTGCGCGCGGGCGTCGTCAAGCTGCTCACGCAAGCGCCGCAAGTACGCGCCCGGGCTGGCCAAGCCGTCGACGTGGTCGATGCGCAGCCCGTCCAACACGCCTTCCCGAACCAGCTGCAACGGCAGCGCATGCACGGCGTCGAAGACTTCGTCGTCTTCCACGCGCACGCCAACCAGTTCGCTGATTTCGAAGAAGCGCCGCCAGTTGACCTGCTCGGGCGCGGTGCGCCACCACGCGAGCCGGTAGTGCTGGCGTTCCAGCAGAGCATGCAGGCGCGCCGCGCAGTTCGCCGCGCGATTCGCCGCGCCGTCCGCCGCGCCATCCGCTGCGCCGGGATCAAACGCCGCGCAGACGGAAGCGGGGTCATCCCCAGCCGGAGCCGTGCCGGGGGCCAGGGGCAGATGCTGTCCGCCCGCTTCGATGGCATAGCCATCCGCGGCCGCGGCGTCGTGAATCAATCGGATGTGGCCGGCGGCCAGCGCCTGCCCATACGGCTCGCCCAGCACCGGCAGCAGCACTTTGCCGTGCAGCGCTGTGTCAGCCGGTTGCCAGTCGATGTCGAACGTGCGGGCGTGGCGGCTTTGCGCGCCGTGCCGCAGCACATCGGCCCACCACGCGTTCGAGGCGTGGGCGGCCATGTGGTTGGGCACGATGTCGGCAATCAGCCCCAAGCCGTGCCGGTGCGCCGCGTCGGTCAGCCTGCGCAGCGCGGCCTGGCCGCCCAGTTCCGGRTTGATGCATTGATGGTCAATGACGTCGTAGCCATGCGTTGAACCCATCCGGGCCCGTGTGATGGGCGACAGGTAAAGATGGCTGACGCCCAGCGTCGCGTAGTAGGGCACCTGCGCGCAGGCGTCGTCCAACGTATAGCCGGCGTGCAGTTGCAGGCGCGCGGTGGCGCGCGGGGCGCTCATGTCCGCCCCCGCACCGCGCGCACGGGTTGAAGGCGCGCCTGGCTGGCGGGCGCGTTCAGGCACTCGGCCACCGACAGCGGCGTGCGTTGCCGCCAGTTGGGATGGTGCGCGACAGTGCCGGGCAGGTTGGGCTGGTCGAGCTGGCCTGCCAGATCTTCCAGTGGCACCAGCATCAGCGGGCAGGGCGTGGCGGCGACAAAGCCCAGCAGTTCGGCGCTAGGCGCCCGGCGGGGCAGCGGCAAGGTGGAAGCGGCGGGTGAACTGGACTGCACAGACCGCCACAAGGTCGCGCGGTCTTCCAGGCGGGCAGCGCGCAACGCGGCTTCTTCTTGATCAGGGCCAAGCAGGCTCAGCCGCGACCGCCACAGAATGTCCTGCGCGTGCCACCAGCCTTCCAGCGTGGGCAGATCGTGGGTGGTCGTCATGGCGACGGCGTTGGCGGGCCAGTCGCCGGGCGCCAGGAAGGCGGCAGGCGGCGACGCGGCAGGCTCTTCTGCCGTTAGATGTGGCCGCTCAGCCCCATTAGCGCCATTAGCTCCATCTGCACCGACAGCCCCGTAAGCACGTTGGGTGCCCTGATCGCCGCAGGTCGCATCATTCCCGTCAGCCGTATCAGGCCCGCCGGCCCACTCATTTCCGTCATCGCCATCAGCCGCCTTCGCCGGCTCCGCCGCCTTTGCCCCGTCAGCCGCCCGCATGAACCACAGCACGTCCATGCCTAGCACGCCGTGCGCTTCAAGTTGCGCGTCGAACCCTTCCGGAACCGTGCCCAGGTTTTCACCAATGATCAGCGCGTGATGCAACCAAGCCTCCAATGCGATCAGCCGCAGCAATTGCGGCATGGGGTAACGCAGATAGCCGCCGTCTTCGGGCGAGGCGCCATCCGGGATCAGCCACAAGCGCGCCAAACCCAGTATGTGATCAATGCGCAGCCCGCCCGCGTGCGCCAGGTTGGCGCGCAGCATTGCCAGAAACGCCGCATAGCCGGATTCGTGCAGGGCGGCGGGTGACAACGCCGTCAAACCCCAGCCTTGCCCCAGTGGGTTGTACAGATCGGGCGGCGCGCCGACGCTGGTGCATTTCATCAGGTCGGCTTGCCGGCTCCAGGCATGGCTGCCCTGGGGGCTGCCGCCCACGGCCAGATCAGCCACCAGACCAACGCGCATGCCTGCGTCGCGCGCCGCTTGCTGGGCGCGCGACAAACTGGCGGAGGCCAGCCATTGGCTGAACCGATGTATGTCGACGGTCTCGGCATGGTCGGTGGCATAGCGTTGCGCGGCGGACGAGCGCGGGTCGCGCAGGTCGGCCGGCCAATGGGTCCACGCCAACGGGGCATCTTGTCCCTGCGCGTGGTTGCCGTGCAGCGCTTCGAACAGAGCGTGGTCGTGCAGGTCTGGCCCGGCCGCGTTGCAGAATGCCTCGTAAGCCTGCCGTTGACCGGTGGTGGCGTCCGTGGCGAAGCCTGCGTGCAAGCGTCGCAACAGCTCGTGGCGCAGCCGGGCCGCAGCGGGCCAGTTGATCAGCGGTTGCGCATCCAGCATGCGCAATTGCGCGAGGTCCATGCCCGCCAATGCGGCGCGCACCGCCTCCTCGCCGAGAACGCCCGCGGGGTCCGCAAAGAGCGTGTTCACAAACAAGCGGCTGGAGGGCGAATACGGGCTGCATTGCGCGGGGTCCGCCGCGAACATCGCATGCACGGGGCTGATGGCCAGCGCGTCGGCGCCCGCCTGTCCGGCCGCCATGGCCAGCTCGCGCAATGCGCCGAAGTCGCCAAAGCCGTGTGTGGACTGCGTCACGTCAGCGGACGGACGGCGCAGGCTATAGACCTGCGCCGTCAGCCCCCACGCGCGCGCGTGCTTCGTGCGGCAGATGTCGTCCAGAGAGGGCGCGCGCGGCGGCGCAACCGCCAGCGTGCATTCGCCGCCTTGCGTGCTTAAGGCGTAGTACCCGGGCGTGGCGGGCGCGCGCAGCGTGGGCTTCAAGTCCGGGCCGTGTGCGGTGCGGCCGGCGATGGCGGCCGACGACGCCGCTTGCAATTGATAAGCGCCTGCGCAATCCGGCGGCAGCGAGACAAGCTCGCCGGGCAGGGCGATCAGCATCGCGGGCAGATGCGTGCGGGATAAGGTGGCAGCCAGGCGCTGCCGGCTATCGCGGATGTCAGCGTCGGACGCCGCTGGCAGGTCCATCGCGTTGAGCAGGGCGCGCAGCGTGTCGGGCGACACACGACGCGGGCGTTGGTCGGCGCCGGTCCAGTCTTCGGCGATACCGGCCTCGGCGGCCAGGGCGGACAGGGGGCTCATGATGCTTCCTCCAGCAGCCACACGGTGCTTTCGGAACACAGGCTGCCCGATGCCAATGCCGCGAACGCGCCCGCGCGGGATTCAAACAGCAGTGACGATGGCGAGTGCGCGGCGGCAAGCGCGCGTTGCGCAAGCTGTTCGCGCACCGGACCCAGGTTGACGTACACCGTGAGCAATGCGCCGTCGCCCAGCCGCCATTGCGCGTGTACGCCATGCCGGCCGACCGCGCGGGCGAACACGCTGCGAGCGCCCGTCAAGCGGGGGGCGATGGCGTGCTGGCGCAGATGCAGCAGCGCTTCGTACAGGGTGCGCCATGGCTGGGCGTCCGGCCGCTCGCCGTCGCGCCAGGGCACGCTTTGCGCCCAGGTGTATTCGGAGTTGGGGTCTGGCACCTTCAGCGCATCGTCACCGCTGAATTCAGGAAACGCCGCGAATTCGCGCTGGCGTCCTTCGCGCACGGCTTGCACCAGCGCCGGGTCCGTGTGGCTGGTGAAATACAGGAAGGGCGCGCGGCTGCCGAACTCCTCGCCCATGAAAATCAGCGGAATCTGCGGCGACAGCAATTGCAGCGCAACGGCGGCGCGCAAACGTTCGGCGTTTTCGGCCAGTTCCGTCAGCCGTTCGCCGCGTGCGCGGTTGCCGGTTTGGTCATGGTTTTGCAGGAATAACACGAACGACGTCGGCGGCAGGTGTCCGCTGGGTTCCCCGCGCGTGGCGCCTTGCCGGTACGGCGAGGGCTGGCCTTGATACAGCCAGCCTTCCGCCAGGCAACGCGCCAGGGCCTGCGCGGGCCGCTCTGCGTAGTCGGCGTAATAGCCGCGCGATTCGCCCGTCAGCAAATGGTGCAGCACGTGGTGCGCGTCGTCATTCCATTGCGCGTCGTACCCCTGCGTCAGCAGGCTGGCGCGGTTGTCGTCATTTTCCAGCACCAGATGCACATGGCGATGCGCAGGCACCTGGCCGCGTAGAAATTGCGCAAGCTCCACCAGCCAGTCAGGGTCTTCAATGGCATGCACGGCATCCAGGCGCAACCCGTCAAAGCGGTATTCCATCAGCCAGTACAGCGCGTTCTCTTCGAAGTAGCGCCGCACAGCAGGTTGCCGGAAGTCGATGGCGGGCCCCCAGGGGGTGGGGACGTCCTCCCGGAAAAAAGGCGCGGCGTATTGGGGCAGGTAGTTGCCCTCGGGGCCGAAGTGGTTGTAGACCACGTCCAGCATTACGCTCAAACCCAGCCCGTGGGCCGTGTCGATCAGGTGCTTGAGCGCTTGCGGCGGGCCATAGGCCGTGTCGGGCGCGTAGGGCAACACGCCGTCGTAGCCCCAGTTGCGCGGCCCGGGAAAATCCGCGATCGGCATCAGTTCAATCACCGTAATACCCAGCGCGGCCAGCCCCGGCAGCCGGGCGGTCAGGCCGTCAAAGCCGCCGCTCAAGCCCACGTGCGCTTCGTAGATGACGGATTCGCGCCACGGGCGGCCGGACCAGGCGGGGTGTTGCCACGCATAATCGTCCGGCCCGGCGACGATGCTGGCGCCGTGCACATCGCCATCTTGCTGGCGCGAGGCCGGGTCGGGCACCAGTTGCCCGTCGCCCAGCCGATACCGGTAACGCGTGCCGGGCGGGCAAGCGACATCGGCTTCGGCATAGCCATCGCTGTCAGGATGCAAAGCAATGGGCGGCTGGCCGTCGATCAGCAACGCCAAGCCTGGCGCCGCCGACGGCGCCCAGAGCCGAAAGCGCGTGCGTCCGTCGGGCAGCGGCAGCGCGCCGTGGGTGTAGGGTTCAGGCAGGACTGTCATGATGCCGCCCCGGGAACGACGCCTGGCATGCAGGCGGCCGACAGCAGCACCAGGCTATGCGCCTGCACGATGATTTCCGATTCGGAGACGGGGGCCGATGGCACGGGCGTGGCCGAGTCCAGTTCGCGCAACCAGGGCAGCGCAGGTTCCGGCAGCGTGAACGTGGCGGGCTCCGCGCCCGGGTTCAGTAACAGCAGCGTGATGTCGGCACTGCCATCTTCACGCAACGCCGCGCGGCGCAAGGCCATGGTGCGGCCTTGCGGGTCGTCCCAAGCGGCTTGGTCGATGGGGCCGCCATCGGTGTCGAACCAGGCAATCGCGCTGACGCCCGGGCAGATTTCTTGCGCGGCGTCGCCAAAACGCGCCGCGCGCAAGCTCGGGTGGTCGCGCCGCAATGACACGGCGCGCGCCACGAACTGGCTTAGTGCGCGGCCTGCGTCGCTCTGCGCCTGCGTCCAGTCCAGCCACGACAAGGGGCCGTCCTGGCAGTAGGCGTTGTTGTTGCCGTCCTGGCTGTTGCCGAACTCGTCGCCCGCCAACATCATCGGGGTGCCGTCGGACAGGAACAGCGTGCCGAGCAGCGCGCGCTGCACCTGGCCACGGCGTTCCAGAATGGCGGGGTCGTCGGTGGGGCCTTCCACGCCCCAGTTGTGGCTGTAGTTTTCAGAGTGGCCGTCGTTGCCGTCTTCGCCATTGGCTTCGTTATGGCTGCCGTCGTAACTGACCACGTCTTGCGTGGTGAAACCGTCGTGCGACGCCACGAAGTTCACGCTGGCCCAGGGCCGGCGATGGCGGCGGTCGAACACATCGCGCGAGCCGCACAGGCGCGCCGCCATGTCACCGCGCATGCCTTCGTCGCCGCGCCAGTAGCGGCGCACGGTGTCGCGGTAGCGGTCATTCCATTCGGCCAGCGCGGGCGGATGGTTGCCCAGCTGGTAGCCGTCGGGGCCGATGTCCCACGGTTCCGAGATGAGCTTCACGCCCGCCAGGGTCGGGTCTTGCAGCATGGCGTCAAAGAAGCCCGAGCCCGGGTCAAAGCCCGTGCCTTCGCGGCCCAGCGTCACCCCCAGGTCGAAGCGGAACCCGTCCACGCCGTAAGACGTTGTCCAGTACCGCAAGGAATCCATCACCATCTGCAAGACGCGCGGGTGCGACAGGTTGACCGTGTTGCCGCAGCCGGTGTCGTTGATGTAATAGCGTTCTTCGCCGGGCATCAGCCGGTAGTAGCTGGCGTTGTCCAGCCCGCGCCAGGACAGCGTGGGCCCGAGCTCGCTGCCTTCGCAGGTGTGGTTGTAGACCACGTCCAGAATCACTTCCAGGCCGGCGGCGTGCAGGCGGCGCACCGCCTGGCGCAGATCATTCGGCCCGCGTTGCAGGTAAGACGGCTCGGGCGCAAAGAACGACAGCGTGTTGTAGCCCCAGTAGTTGCGCAAGCCCCGTTCGATCAGAAAGCGGTCTTGCAGAAAGGCGTGCACGGGCAGCAGTTCCACCGCGGTGACGCCCAGCCGCAGCAGGTGTTCGATGAAGCGCGGGTCGGCCAGCGCTGCGCAGGTGCCGCGTATCGGCTGGCGCAGGTCTTCGCGTTGCATCGACGCGCCGCGCAGGTGCACTTCGTAGATCGTTGTGTCCGACCACGGCGTATTCGGCGCCTTGCTGTTGCCCCAGTTGAACGGCACATCTTCGGTCACGATGGCCTTGGGCATGGCGGGCGCGCTATCGCGGCGGTCCATCGACAAGTCGGTGCGGGCATGGTTCAGCCGATAGCCAAACAGCGCGTCGCTCCAGACGACCGGCCCGGTCAGGTGGCGCGCATAGGGGTCCAGCAGCAGTTTGTGGGGGTTGAAGCGGTGGCCGTTGCGCGGGTCGTACGGGCCGTGGGCGCGGTAGCCGTAGACCAGCCCGGGCTGCGCATCCGGCAGGTAACCGTGCCAGATTTCGTCGGTACATTCAGGCAGGTCAAAGCGCCGCAGTTCCTTGCGGGCGCGGGCATCGAACACGCACAGTTCGATGCGGGTAGCGTTGGCCGAAAAAACGGCGAAGTTCACGCCCAGGCCATCGCTGACCGCGCCCAGCGGGTACGGCTGGCCGGTGGTCAAGCGGGTCAATTGAGTGGGGTCCATGTTCAGCCTTCATGCGTGAAATAGAGGGTGGCAAGCGGAGGGAGCGTCAATGACAGGGACTGCGCGTGGCCGTGGGCGGACTCGGACGCGGAGACGGCCGCGCCTTGGTTGCCCTGGCCCGTGCCGCCATACCAGCCGGCATCGGTGTTCAGGGATTCGGTCCAGCGGCCGGCCAGCGGCACGCCGACGCGGTAGCCGTGGCGGGCGACCGGCGTGAAGTTCGACACCGCCAACACCATCTGCGCACCACTGCGCCGCAGGAACGCGGCCACGCTGTTGTCGGCATCGTCCATCACGACCCAGGCAAAGCCCTCGGGGTCGGCGTCAAGCGCGTGCAGTGCGGGGGTATCGCGGTACAGCCGGTTCAGGTCAGCGACCAGGCGTTGCACGCCGTGGTGGCCGGGGTCGTCCAGCAGGTTCCAATCCAGCGTGGCGTCGTGATTCCATTCGGCGGGCTGGGCCAGTTCGCCCCCCATGAACAGCAGCTTCTTGCCGGGGTGCGCCCACATGAAGCCCAGATACGCGCGCAGGTTAGCCAGCATCGTGCCGTGGTCCCCCGGCATCTTGTTCACGAGCGAGCCCTTGCCGTGCACCACTTCGTCATGCGACAGCGGCAGGATGAAGCGTTCGGAATAGGCGTAGGCCATGCCGAACGTGATGTCGTGGTGGTGATACTTGCGGTGCACCGGGTCTTCGTGCATGTAGCGCAGGGTGTCGTGCATCCAGCCCATGTTCCATTTGTAGTGGAACCCCAACCCGCCATCTTCAACGGGCGCAGTCACGCCCGGCCAGGCGGTAGACTCTTCGGCCACAACGATGGCGTCTGGCACCTGCTTGCGGACGGTGGCGTTCAGTTCTTGCAGAAAAGCCACCGCTTCCAGGTTTTCACGGCCGCCGTGCTGGTTGGGTATCCATTCCCCGGGCTGGCGGCTGTAGTCGCGGTATAGCATCGAGGCCACCGCGTCCACGCGCAGCCCGTCGATGTGATAACGGCGCAGCCAATGCATGGCGCTGGCGATCATGAAGGCTTTGACTTCGGTGCGCCCCAGGTTGTAGACCATGGTGTGCCAGTCGGGGTGATAGCCTTCGCGCGGGTCGGCGTATTCATACAGCGGCGTGCCGTCAAAGCGCGCCAGCCCGTGGGCGTCATCGGGGAAGTGCGCGGGAACCCAGTCCAGGATGACGCCGACGCCCACGGCGTGGCAGCGGTCCACGAAACGGGCGAAGGCGGCCGGCGGCCCAAAGCGGGCGGACGGTGCGAACAGACCAAGCGGCTGGTAGCCCCAGGAACCACCGAACGGATACTCCATGATCGGCATCAATTCGACATGCGAGAACCCCATGGCGTGCGCGTAGGCGGGCAGCTTGTCGGCCAGTTGGTCCCAGACGCAGCGAGCGCCGTCGGCCGCGATCCACGAACCGGCGTGCACCTCGTAGATGGAAATGGGAGATTGGGGCGCTTGGCGCGCACCGCGAGAAAGCATCCATGCATCGTCCGTCCAGGAATAGGGGGAAGGGTCGTCAACGATTGAGGCCGTGGCGGGCGCGGGCTGTGCGCGGCGCGCCATCGGGTCGGCCTTGAGCAAGATCGCGCCGGTGGGGTCGGTGATGGCGAACTTGTAGCAATCGCCCGCGGTGACGCCCGGGATGAACAACTCCCACACGCCCGCCGCGTGGCGCAGCCGCATGGCGTGACGGCGGCCATCCCAGCTGTTGAAGTCGCCCACTACCGCAACACGGCGCGCGTTGGGCGCCCACACGGCGCAGCGCAAGCCGGGCACGCCATTCAGCTCGCCCAGCCGCGCGCCCAAGGCATCGAGTGCGGCGTTCCAGTCGCCGCCAGCCAAGCCTTGCAGCGTGCCGTCGGACAGTAACGGGCCAAAGGCGTAGGGGTCGGGCGTCAACTGTTCCGCGCCCGGCCATGAAATGGCCAACTGGTACGACGCGGGGTCGCCCGGCCGCGCGCCGGGTACGGCACCCGTGTACAAACCATGGGCTTGCTCGTGCAAGGCGGTACGCGCGCCATCGGGCCACACGACAGACACGGCGGATGCGCCCGGGGCCAGCACGCGAACGGCGCCATCGTGCGGACCCAGTACCGAAAACGGATCGGCGTGCAGGCCCGCGGCCAGCGCGGCCAGCGTGGCCGGGTCGACCTGGCCGTCAGAGCCGGCCGGGCGGTCCTGTGGCGGTGCTATTAGCGGCGCCTTGGGTGACACGTTCGGCGGCGCCTTTGGCGGCGAGGCGGTGCGTTGGCGGTTCATCGTGATTGTTCCTCGTCGTGGATGGCCGCGTTTTGCATGATGAGCTCGCGCGCAAGCCCCGTCAGGGCGCACAGCGGAATGGAAATCCAGTCCGGCCGGTGGGCGGCTTCATAGCTGACCTCGTAGGCGGCCTTTTCCAGCTGCGCCAGCTTGAGCAGCGTGCTTTCCTGATCCGCCGGCAGCGCAATCGCGGTGGTGGCAGCCTCTTGATAGCCCTGCAAAAAGGCCTCGGCCGCCCGGTGTCCGAAGCGCGCCAGCAGCGCGTCGCGCAATTCCAGTGGCACGCCGGGTGATGCGGCCGAATCCGCCGCGCCCGCGTTCGCGTCGGTGGGTGCGCCGCCCAGCGGATCGGCACGCGCGATGGAGGCGGCCGCATAGTCAAACGAGCGCAGCATGCCGGCCACGTCCTTGTAGGGCGTGAAGCGCAGCCGGCGCGATTCCATGGTCTGGATCGGTTCACCTTCAAAATCAATCAGATACGCGTCCGTCTGCGCCACCAGCACCTGGCCCAGATGGAAGTCGCCATGCACGCGGATCAGCGGCGCGCCGGCGAGCGATTGCGCCATCGCAGTGACTTGCTTGATCAGCCGCGCTCGATGGTCAAAGAACCATTCGGCGCACGCATGCGACGGCGCTTCCAGCGTATCCAGCACGGCGCGCAGATCATCCGCCGCGCGGTCAAGCTGGGCGACGATGCGGGTGGCGTGCTCGTCCGCGTCTTCCGTTGTGGCGGTGTGCACGGCAAAGGTCTCGTCGTCGCTGGGTTGCGCCAGCGCGTTGTGCAGCTCGGCCAGACGGCGGCCGATGGTGGCCGCCACCACCGTATAGCCTTCCAGGCTGGCTTCGAATTCGTCAGGCGTGGCGTTACCCAGCAAGGCCGCACCCAGCGTGCGCTTCAGGTAATCCAGCGTCCACGTCCAGGCGTCGCCTTCGTTCGTCACAAAGGCGTGCAGCACGGCCAGCGTGTGCGGCACGCCTTCCGAATCCACCCGCAGCACTTCGCCCAGCAACGCGGGAATGTTGGCGTAGCCCGCGCGGGTCAGGTAGCGCGTCATCTCGACTTCCGGTGACACCCCCGGCCGCACATTGCGCAGCAGTTTCAGAATGGCTTGTCCGCCGACGATGACGGAGCTATTGGACTGTTCGCCGCTGATCCATTGCAGGGCGGGGTCGTCGCTCAGATCCAGTTCAGCCAGCCCCGGTTCAGGCAGATAGCGGATGACGCCGGGTTTGTCGCCCGGCTTGCCGCCTTCGCGGCCATCCAGCTCGCCGCCCGCGCGCAAGGCGTCGACCACGCCCAGCACGAAGCCGGGTTGCAGGAAGGCGTCGGCCAGAATGCCGACCTCTGGCCCGCGCCGCACCCGCGCAATCGGGTATTGCACCTGGGCGGTTTCATCCCACACCAGAACGAACGGCGCTTGGGCGCGCAGGCCGGCCACGCCATCTTCGGGTTCGATCTCGGCCCAATAGGCTTCGCCGCTGGCGGTGTGAAAGGGCGTGGCATACGCCAGCCGGGCGCGGGCGGGCGCGTGCTTGCCCGGGAACCAGCGCTGGCGCGCCAGGTATTCGGGCAGCACTTCGTTTTCCAGCACCGCGCGCGACGCATCCGTCAGCGACGCGCCGCCGCGCGACTTCAGCACCAGCGTCGTCAGCTCGGGCATCTGGGCGGGGCCGCTGGCATGCCAATTCGGCGGCGCGGCGTCCACGCTCAGGTCCATCCAGTAAAAGCCATACGGCGGCAGCGTCAGCAGATACGGCAATTCGCCAATGGCCGGAAACGGCGTGCCGCCCAGCATTTCCACCGGCACCCGGCCGTTGAAGGCCTGTAATTGCAGCTCAACCGGCTGCGCGGCGTTCGACAGATTGGCCACGCACAGAATCGTGGTGTCGTTCCATTGGCGCAGGTACGCCAGAATCTTGCGGTTGCCGGCCAGGATGAAGCGCAGCGTGCCGCGCCCGAAGGCGTGCGTCTGGCGGCGCTGCGCCAGCATGCGGCGCGTCCAGTTCAAGAGCGAATGCGGGTCGCGCTGCTGCGCTTCCACGTTGACCGCCTCGTAGCCATACAGCGGCCCCATCAGCACGGGCAGGGGCAGGCGTTCGGGGTCGGCGCGCGAGAAGCCGCCGTTGCGGTCGGGCGACCATTGCATTGGCGTGCGCACGCCATCGCGGTCGCCCAGATGCACGTTGTCGCCCATGCCGAGCTCGTCGCCGTAGTACAGCACCGGCGTGCCGGGCATGGACAGCAACAGGCTGTTCATCAGTTCGACGCGGCGGCGGTCGCGCTCCAGCAAGGGCGCCAGGCGGCGGCGGATGCCCAGGTTGATGCGGGCGCGCGGGTCAGCCGCGTACACGCTCCACAGGTAATCGCGTTCGCGGCTCGTCACCATTTCAAGCGTCAGCTCGTCGTGGTTGCGCAAAAAGATGGCCCATTGGCAGGTGGCGGGAATGTCGGGCGTCTGCCGGATGATGTCGGTAATCGGGAAGCGGTCTTCCTGCGCAATCGCCATGTACATGCGCGGCATCAGCGGAAAGTGGAACGACATATGGCATTCGTCGCCCGCGCCGAAGTATTCCTGCGCGTCTTCGGGCCATTGGTTGGCTTCGGCCAGCAGCAGGCGGCCGGGGTATTCGTCATCGATCACCGCGCGAATCTGCTTCAACACCTGATGCGTTTCCGGCAGGTTCTCGTTGTTGGTGCCTTCGCGTTCCACCAGATACGGCACGGCGTCCAGCCGCAGCCCGTCCACGCCCATGTCCAGCCAGTGGCGCATGACCGACAGCACTTCCTTCAGCACCTGCGGGTTGTCGTAATTCAGGTCTGGCTGATGCGAATAGAAGCGATGCCAGAAATAGGCGTTGGCGACGGGGTCCCACGTCCAGTTGGATTTTTCCGTGTCGCAGAAGATGACGCGGGTGCCGGCATAGGCCTTGTCGTTGTCGGACCACACGTAGAAATTTCGCGCGGCCGACCCCGGGCGCGAGGTGCGCGCCCGCTGAAACCAGCGGTGCTGGTCCGACGTGTGGTTCACCACGAGTTCGGTAATGACGCGCAAGCCGCGCGCATGCGCCTCGCGGATCAGCTTGCGCACGTCGGCAACGGTGCCGTAGTCGGGGTGCACGCCGCGATAGTCCGCGATGTCGTAGCCATCGTCGCGCCTCGGCGATGGGTAGAAGGGCAGCAGCCAGATCGTGTTCACGCCCAGGCTGGCGATGTAGTCCAGCTTCATGATCAGGCCGGGCACGTCGCCCACGCCATCGTCATTGGAGTCGAAGAACGACTTCACATGCAGCTGGTAGATGACGGCGTCCTTGTACCAAAGGCTGTCATCCTTCTGGGGTTGGGTTTCACTAATCATGGGGTTGGGCTCCGGGCGGCATCAGCCATGCAGCGACAGCCGCCAGATGCGATAGGGTTGATCGGGGGACAAGGCCACCGCGCGCGTCGCATCGCGCCAGGTGTCGCGGGTGTCCGTCAGCAGGTCTTCGGCTTCCAGGTGATCGGGGCGGGGTTCGCGGGTTTGGTGGGTTTGGTGGATTTCGTCGAATGCTGCGCCGGGGCCTTCGCCAAACAGCCAGAAGGGCGCGTCCACGTGCGCGGTCTGCGGGTGGAAGGGGTCCAGGCTGATCACCGTCAGCACCACATTGCCCAGCCCCGGCGTGGCTTTCACAAAGGCCAGCACGCGGTCGTTGCCACTGCCGATGGCGGTCAGCCCGCGGTGGGTTTGCAGCGCCGGGTTGGCATGGCGGATGTGATTCAGGCGCGTGATTTCGGCGCGGATGTTGCCGGGCTGATGCCAGTCGCGCGGGCGCAGTTTGTACTTTTCGGAATCCAGGTATTCCTCTTTGCCTGGCACCGGCGCGGCTTCGCAGAGCTCGAAACCGCTGTACAGGCCCCACAGCCCCGACCCCGTCGCTGCCAACGCCGCACGAATCAAAAAGCCCGGCCGGCCCGACGTTTGCAGGAACACGGGGTTGATGTCGGGCGTGTTCACGAAGAAATGCGGACGGAAGAAGTCGGCCGGCGGCGGCTGGGAAATTTCTTCCAGATACGCTTGCAGCTCGGCGCGCTCATTACGCCACGTGAAGTAGGTGTACGACTGCGTGAACCCCACCTTGGCCAGCCGATACATCATCTTGGGCCGGGTGAAGGCTTCGGACAGGAACAGCACATCCGGGTGCTGCCCATGCACTTCGGCGATCAGCCATTGCCAGAAGGGCAGCGGCTTGGTGTGCGGGTTGTCGACCCGGAAAATGCGGACGCCGTGGTCCACCCAGAACAGCACCACGTCGCGCAGCGCGCGCCATAGCGCAAGCTTGCGGGGGCGGCGGGGCGGCGAACCGTAGAACGAAACATTCACGATGTCCTGATACTTCTTCGGCGGGTTCTCGGCATAGCGCAACGAGCCATCGGGCCGCCACGAGAACCAGTCGGGGTGCTCGGCCAGCCAGGGGTGGTCAGGCGAGCACTGGATGGCAAAGTCCAGCGCCATCTCCATACCGTGGTCGTCGGCCGCCCGCACCAGACGCAGAAAGTCCTGCAAGCTGCCCAGCTTGGGCTCGATGGCGTCGTGCCCGCCATCGGCCGAACCGATGGCATAAGGGCTGCCCACATCGTCGGGGCCAGCGACCAGGCTGTTGTTAGGCCCCTTGCGGTTGCGCAGGCCGATGGGATGAATGGGCGGCAGGTACAGCACGTCAAAACCCATTTCCCGGATGTCGGGCAGGCGTTCAATGACGTCATCAAAGGTGCCGTGGCGGCCGGGCTCGCGCGCTTGCGAACGCGGAAACAGCTCGTACCAGGCGCTGTGGCAGGCTTCGGGGCGGTCCACCCACACGGGGAACGGCTCGGGCGTGACGGATTCAAAGGCGTGCGCGTCCAGCTCGCGCATGGCGCGGGCCAGTTCGGGGCTAAGCAATTGGGCGATCTGGTCGTCGGTGGGCGGGGAGTCTCCCAGCGTGACGCCGGTTTTGGCATTGGGCTTGGCCTTGGGCAGCGCGGCCAACGCACGCTTGATGACCGCCACGCTGCCTCCCGCATCGGAACCCTTGCCCGCGCGCTTCTCGGCCTCGCGCAGCAGCAACACGCCTTCAACGACCTCCAGGCGCACGTCCACACCGGCGTGATGTTTGACTTCGATGTCATGGCGATAGGTTTCCCAGACGTCGAACCATGCCGCCACCTGGAACTCGTGCGGGCCAATGCGGCGCGGGCGAAAGCTGGCTTGCCAGCGGTCATTGGTGACAAGCGCAAGCGGCACCCGGCTCCAGCCTGATTCGTCAGCCGCGCGCCAACGGAGTTCGCCTGCGATCCGGTCGTGGCCGTCCATCAGCAGGTCGGCCTGCACGACGATGCGTTCATGCACCACGCACTTGATGGGCAGCGCGCCGTCATTCACGGCCGGGGACACGTTCTCAATCGCGATGCGCAGGCCGGCGCCGCCTTCGGTACGCGGGCCGGGGTGGCGCGAGGCCTCGCGCACAGGCGGCATGGGGCTTATCGTCAGCAGCGCGCAATCGGCGGCGGGCAAGGTGGCGCTGGCCAGCGCCGGCGCATCCGTCACGCGCTGCGGCAGGATGTCGCCGGGCGGCAAGCTGGGCGCGGCGGCGTCCCAATCGATATGGGCGGGCGCGGTGGCGGACGGGTTCAGCGCCAGAATGCCGGTTGCATCGGTGGTGTCTGTTGCGCCGTTCTGGGCGTTGCGCAAGATCAGCGTTGCGCGGCCGTCGCGCCCGCCCAGCAGGCGGGGCAATGACGTGAGCGGGTCGGATTCATCCAACCAGCGGTTGACGTCCGGCGTGTCGGCCAGCGCATCCATGTCAGACTCGTTCGCCATCCAGCCTGTGGCGGTAAAGGCGGCGGCCCAGGCCCGGCGGCGGTCGGCGGGCGCGGAATGATCGGCTTCCAAAGGCGACGCGCTGGCCAGAAAGGGCCCAAGCCGGCTCAGCCGGCGCGCCTCGTTGGCCAGCCAGTCGGCCTTGTAGTCCCACCACGCCAGCGAGGAAAAGCCCGCGTCAAACCCTGCGCCGTACAAAGCGGCCAGCTGCTCGACGGTCAAGCCCGGCGTCCACGCCAGGCAGCGTGCAGGCGTGGCCCGTTCGCGCAGCGGCGTCAGCATCGCTTGCCAGGTGGCGGCGGGCAGGCAGTGCGGCGCTTCGAACAAAAAGCCCGACACGCCCGCGTCGGCCCAGGCGTTCAGGCGACGCGACCACGCATCTGCAAAGCCATCCGGGGGCGGTGTGCGCAGCGTCTTCACACCCCACTCTCGGCTGGGCAAGCGGGGGTCACGCGCCGGGTCGTCGTCGCGCGCCTGATACCAGCCAGATGGCGCGGTCGAGGCGGCGGCGTCTACCGACACCCGGTCGAACGCCACCCGCACGAGTAGCGCCAGGCCGTGGGCGGAAGCCGCCTGCGCCAGCCGCTCGTAGGTGGCGACGATAGGTTCCGTGCGGGTTTGCGTTGCGCTCAAGTCGGCATCAACCGGCGCCAGCGTTTGCGCATCGGCCGCTCGCAACCACGGGGGCGGAATCAGCACGGCGTTAAACCCCGCCTGCTGGATGCGCGCCAGCCGGGCTTCCTGCGTGGTGCTGCTGCCTGCGCCGCCATCCAAGCCGGCGGCGGCAACAGGTAAGCGCGCAAAACCCTGCTGCGCATGGCAGATGCGCAGCAGGGCGGGCGTGGGAAGGGTGGGGCGGGTAGCCATGCGGGGTTTGCCTTTTGGGTTCGCCTTTGGGTTTGTCTTAAACCGGCATCATTGAGCCGCGCGCCTGACGCGTTCGCCGGTTGCGAGCGGGTTCAGCGGCCGGCGTGGCGGCATCGATTTCTTTACCTTGCGCTTGAGCGCGTGCCTGGCCGTGTCGTTGGCTAAGTGCTTCGCCTTGCTCTTGGGCGGCGTCTTCGCGGAAAACCAGTGACGCCAGCAGTTCCTCGTAAGCCCCCACGGCGCGCTGCCAACTGAAATCGGTGCTCATGGCGTTGCGCTGCATCGCCCGCCACAGCATCGGATGCTTGCGCAGGTGCATGGCGCGCGACAGCGCGTTGGCCATGGCGTCGACGTGGTCGCCGTCAAACAGCAAGCCGTTGGCAAACGCCATGGCGGTCAGCGGGGTGTCGGCGCCCGGGTCTTCGATGGTGTCGGCCATGCCGCCCACGCGCGAGCCGATCGGCACGGTGCCGTAGCGCATGGCGTAAAGCGGCGTCAGGCCAAAGGGCTCAAAGCGGCTGCCGTGCAGCAGAATGTCGCCGCCCGCATGCAGGCGATGCGCGCCCGCCTCGTTGTAGCCAATGCGGGTCGCGCAGCGCTGCGGGTACTGAACCGCCAGCGCCTTCAGCGCGCCTTCCAGCCGGCGGTCGCCCTGGCCAAGAATGGCGACCTGCATGTCCGGATACGCTTCCAGCACACGCGGCAAGGCCTCGGCGGCCACGTCCGCCATTTTCTGTTCGGTCAGGCGGCTGCCCATCACAACAAGCGTCGCGTTCGGGTCTTGCAGCAAGCCAAATTCGCGTTGCAGCACCGTCTTGCACAGGCGTTTGTTCGCCAGGTCGCCCGAGTGGTATTGCAGCGACCCCAGGTGCCGGTCACGCGACGGGTCCCACAGCACGGTGTCGATACCGTTCGGTATGCCCATCAGGTCAGGTGCCCGCTCGCGCAGCAAACCGTCCAGACCGCAGCCGAAGTCGGGCGTCAAGATTTCGCGGGCGTAGGTGTGGCTGACGGTGGTGACCCGGTCGGCGTACCCGATGCCCGCCTTCATGAAGTTCAGCTTGTTCCAGGCGACGGTGGCGTGTTCGCCCCGGCACGCGGGCGGGATGCCAAACGCGGCGGCGTCTTCTAGCGGGAATTGCCCTTGGAAGGCCAGGTTGTGGATGGTCAGCACGCTTTTGACGTCGTCAATGCCGGCCTCACGGATCAACATGGGCGCCAAGGCCGCATGCCAATCGTGCGCGTGCACCACATCGGGGCGCGGCAGGCCCGGCAAGCCGCGCGCGATGCGCATGGCGGCGTGCGACAGGGCGGCATAACGCAGGCCGTTGTCGGGGTGTTCCTGTCCATCGTCATCCACATAGAGACCGGCGCGGTCATACAGCGCGTCGTTTTCCAGCAGCAGGAAAGGCAGCTCGGAAGTCGGGCATACCCCGGCCAGCAAGCGCGCATCTCCGCCAGGCAAGTCTTCCAGCCGCGCGACTTCATGCGCGCTGTGCAACTGCTTGGCCACGCCGCGGTAGGCGGGCAGCAGGATGGTTGCGGGTACGCCGCGTTGGATCAAGGCGCGCGCCATGCCGGTGATGGCGTCGCCCAGACCGCCCGTTTTCGCCAAGGGGAACGCTTCGGCTGCCACTATAAGTATCGTCGTCGCCATGCTTCTTGCTCCGGGGGAAAGTCGGAGGGCCGCTGAAAAAGGGGGCCCGATTCCGTAAGCCTTCTTATGCGCAAGTGACGTGCCTGAGCCGATCAGGTGAAACCCTGCGGGGCGTCGGGACGGGTTACGCGTCGTTGTTGCTGGTGTTTGTAAATTTGGGAGCAGCGCAGCATTGGGCGTTGGGGGGCAGGCGTTGCGACGCGCAGGCATGGGGATTGCGGCGCGCCAGATCTCGTGCGGGACCACTCGCAACCACCCAAGGAGCCCCAACTTGAAAACCGTTTCCGACTTTGTCCTGGCCCGCTTGGGCGAATGGGGCGTGCAACGCGTGTTTGGCTATCCCGGCGACGGGATCAACGGGCTGATTGGCGCGTTTGGCAAGAACAAGGAGCTAGAGTTTGTCCAGGCGCGTCACGAAGAGGGCGCGGCGTTCATGGCCTGCGCGCATGCCAAGTTCACCGGCCAGGTTGGCGTGTGCCTGGCGACGTCCGGCCCCGGCGCCATTCATCTGCTCAATGGCCTGTACGACGCCAAGCTTGACCACCAGCCCGTTGTGGCCATCGTCGGCCAGCAGGCGCGCAGCGCCTTGGGCGGCGATTATCAACAGGAGGTGGACCTGGTCAGCCTGTTCAAGGACGTGGCGCATGACTTCGTCCACATGGTGACTTCACCCGTGCAGGCGCGTCACATGGTTGACCGCGCCATGCGCATCGCCATGGAACGCCGGGGCGTGACCTGCCTGATTTTCCCCAACGACGTGCAAGACCTGGAAGCCGTGGAAGTGCCCCCGCGCGAACATGGCACGGTGCACACCGGTATTGGCCTGACCTCGCATGCCGCCGTGCCGCCCGAAGCGGCGCTGGACAACGCGGCGTCGATTCTGAACCGCGGCGAACGCGTGGCGATGCTGGTGGGGGCCGGCGCATTGGAAGCCAGCGACGAAGTACGCGCCGTGGCCGAACGGCTGGGCGCGGGCGTGGCCAAGGCCCTGTTGGGCAAAGCCGTGCTGCCCGATGAGCTGCCGTATGTGACGGGCGCCATCGGCCTGCTGGGCACGCAGCCCAGTTGGGAAATGATGAACGAGTGCGACACCTTGCTGATGGTGGGTACGTCTTTCCCTTACGCGGAATTTTTACCTAAGGAAGGCCAGGCAAGAGCGGTGCAGATCGATGTTGATGGCCGCAGGCTTAGCTTGCGTTACCCGGTAGAAGCCGGGCTGGTCGGCGATGCGCGCCTGACCTTGCAAGCCTTGTTGCCGAAACTAGACGCCAAGCCCTCCGACCGCTGGCTAAAAGGCATCGAAAAAAAGGTCGCCCGATGGCGTGAAACCGTGGTGTCGCGCGCCATGGTCGACGCCAAGGGCGTGAACCCGCAGCGGCCGTTTCTGGAGCTGTCGGGCCGCTTGCCGCCGCAGTGCATCGTCACCTGCGATTCCGGTTCCGCCGCCAATTGGTATGCGCGCGACGTGCATCTGCGCCAAGGCATGATGGGTTCGGTGTCGGGCGGGCTGGCCAGCATGGGGTGCGGTGTGCCTTACGCGTTGGCGGCCAAGTTGGCACACCCGGGGCGGCCGGTGGTGGCGCTGGTGGGCGATGGCGCCATGCAGATGCTGGGCATCAATGAACTGATCACCATTGCGCACCGCTGGAAGGATTGGGCCAACCCGACCCTGGTGGTGCTGGTGCTGAACAATGGCGACTTGAACCTGGTGACGTGGGAACAGCGCGTCATGGGCGCCGACCCGCGCTTTGGGGATTCGCAATGGCTGCCGGAATTTTCCTATGCGGACTACGGCCGCATGCTGGGCCTGGAGGGCATCCGCGTCACCGAGCCGGATGAGGTAGGCCCCGCATGGGACCGCGCGCTGACGGCCGGCCGGCCCGTCGTGCTGGAAGTGGTCACCGACCCCGAGGTGCCGCCCATGCCGCCGCATATTTCGCTTAAGCAGTTCGCTGCCTACATGACCGCGCTGCGCAAGGAAGACGCCGCCACCGGGGCGGCCGCGCTACGCGCCACGATCAAGCAATGGTGGGCCAGTTAAGCCGACGCAGATGCCGTGCGCGGTGTGGCACGGCGCTTGCGGATAAGACGATTCCTACCACCACAACGCAGGGCGGATGCCCGGCAAAGGAGATAGACCATGGAAAACCAGACCAATATCGTGGGCGGCCCCAAGAGCAATCCTGGCGGCCCTGGCCCGCAGGTCATGGCGGCGGATACGCTGGAAGGCAATGACGTCTACAACTCGGCGGGTGAAGAGTTGGGCTCAATCAAGGACATCATGATCGACGTGCCGCGCGGCCGTGTGGCCTATGCGGTGCTCTCGCGCGGTGGCGTGCTGGGCATTGGCGACAAGCTGTTCGCCATTCCCTGGGCCGCGTTGACGCTGGACACGGACCGCAAGTGCTTCGTGTTGAACGTCGATAAGGAAACGTTGAAGAACGCGCCGGGCTTTGACAAGGACAATTGGCCAAGCATGGCAGACGAGACGTGGGCGCGAGACCTGCATACGTACTACAAGCAAGACATCTATTGGTAAGACCAGACGCCCGGACCCAGGTCCGGGCATCGCGTCAAGGCACCGGGCGCGGGTTCCCCATCCGCGCGCCGGTCACCATTTCAGTTACCCAGTTCACCAGAATGGACGTGTACGCGCGTTGGGCGGATTTTTCCGTCAGCGCATGGTCGGCGCCGTCCAGAATGCGATGCGTGAGCGAATGCGAACGGCGGAAGGCCGAGCGGTAGCTCATGATGGTGGAGTGCGGGATGAAGGTGTCGTGTTCCGCCTCGACAATCAGCACATCCCCGCCAAAATCTGCGCACGCCTTCAAGGCGCGGTTGGACTCCGGCGGCACATAGCTATTGCGGTAGGCGCGCAACGTATCGCGGTTCAGCTGGTTCTTGGGCAGCAGCCATTCATCATCCAGATATAGCGCCGGCACGTGCAGCGCCAGCCATCGCACCCGCCTCACATTGCTTAGCAACGCGGCCAGATAGCCGCCATAGCTGCTGCCCACCACCGCCACGGAGCCGGAATCCAACGACGGATGCGACGCCAGGCGGTCATACGCCGCCACCACATCGCGCAGGTTGTCTTCGCGGGTGACTTGCATCTGCTGTTCGCGGGTGGCGGCGTGGCCGCGCAGGTCGAAGGTCAGGCACACGCAGCCCAATGCGGCGATGCCCTTGGCGCGGGATAAATCAAATTCCTGGCTGCCGCCCCAACCGTGGATGAAGAGCACCCCGGGGACTTTGTCTTCGGGTGTCAGAAAGGTGCCGTCCAGGGTCTGGCCGTCAACCGTCAGCGCGATGGGGTCACTATGCGCCGCCATCGGCATCCTCCAGTACGCCACCCGACTTGCTGATATGGCCCACGGCGGAATCCACGCCATGAAAGACCAGATGCTGCGGGATGGGCCGAGGCGCGTCTTCGCCATAGCGTTCCCGGGTGGCGGCGCGCACCGACGCCATGGACGGCGACAAGGCAAACGCCTGCATGGCGGCCAGTTCGGCCAGGCTGGCGCCACCGGCCCGCCACGATTGTTCAAGCACCCCCGCGCGCGGCTCGCCTGCGGCGCCCACGCCAAACGCGACGTCGTAATTGCGCCGTGATGCGAACAGTTGCGGGTAGGCGGTGGATACCGCCGTGTCGTACTGACAGGCCATGGCGACGGCCTGGCGTTCGTGTTCGCTTAAGTCCAACGCCCGCAACGCATCAAACCCGCCACGCGCCAAGCGCAGCTCCGACCCGCCATAGACCGACACGCCCTGGTTGTCAGGCGTCAGCGACTGCGTGCCGACATAGGCAATTTCCATTTTCCCCACCCGCGCCCAGCCGACGCTGTAGGTGACGACGTCTTTCAAGTCTTCTTCCAGCACCAGCCCCAGCCGGCGCATGACGGCGGCGGATTGTTCCGCCAACCCGGCCCGTAACTCGTCGGCGTTACGCGCCACAATCTGGCCGCGTCCGGCGTTGGCGTCAACGGGCTTGATCCGTAGCGGCCCGTGCTTAAGCAGCGCCATCCCGGCGGCTTCGGCATCCTGCGGGGTGAAGGCGGTGTAACCCGCCAGCACCACGTCGCGCAGCGCATCGGCCAGGCTGACGACCCAGGCTTTGGGCGCTTTGGCCTGCGGCCCGATCAGCCCATGGGTAATGGCCTTGCCCGCCACGAAGGAATGCGGGGCCACGCCGCCGTACAGGTCCGCCGCCCGGGTAATGCCCAACCGGCCGGCGCGCGCCACCCCAATGATGGTGCGGTCAGGCACGTAGTAGGGCGGGGGCTCGCCCCGGTGGCGGCTGGGCCGGAAGTGGGGGTCGAAGCGGCGGCCCAGCAAGGCGGCCAGCCGTGAGGCCAGCGCTTCTTGCGACGCAATCTCGTGCTCCGACGCGGTAGCGCGGCGCGGGTAGGCGACGACAAGATCGGAAACGGAGGAGGGCGGTTTGGGTTTCATGGGGACGGGGTCAGCAAGGGGCGTGCCTGGCGCCGCTTACGCCACGCGATACCGGCTTCGATCAGCGGAAAGGCAATCAAGGCCAGACACAGCGGGGCCAGCGCGTAGCAGGCACGGTAGGCCAGCGCCGCGCCCAGGGCTTCCGAATACGGGATCTTGGGCGCCAGCACGGCTACGAAGATGGCTTCGGTCGTGCCCAGGCCCCCCGGCACGCGAGTCAGCACCGCGGCAAAGCTCGAACACAGCAAAATGCCCAGCACTACCGGGTAGGGCACCTTGCCTTGCAGCAGCACATACGCCACCGCACCCATGAACAGCCACGACAGGCCCGCCGTGACGCATTGCATGACGGCCATGCGGCCACCGGGCAACGAGATGTGCTGGCCCATCAACGTGGCTGATCGCGTGGTTGCGCGCGCACACGTCCACACATAGGCGATACCGGCCGCGAGCATCCCCGCACCAATCAGCCGCAGCACGCCCGTGCCAACCTCCCACCCTTGGGGCACAGGCAGCGCGCCGCTGACAAACACCGCGCCCGCTACCCAGGCGTAGCCGATCCAGTTGGATGCCGCCGAGAACACCGCCACCCGTGTCGCCAACGCCTTGCGGCAACCCAGCCGGGCATACAGGCGCAGGCGTGCGCCCAGGCCGCCCAGCAGCACGCCCAGACTTTGGTTCAGTGCATAGCTGACGACGGCCACCCCCAGCACCGTCGGCCAGGGCAGCTTGTGTTTCGTGTAGCGGCGGGCCAGCAGATCCAGCGCGCCATAGCTCAGGTAGCCCAACACCACGAAGCCCCCGGCCAAGAGGATGGCATCGCCCGGAATGCGGCGCATGGCTTGCCACACCTGCGGCCAATCGACCGACCGGCCGAAGTAGAACAGCAGGCCCGCCACCACGGCCAGAATCAGCCAGGGCAGCACTTTCTTGATGCGCGGCCAGCGGTGACGCAGCGATCGCATGAAGTTTGTGCGGAATACCCTCATGCGGCCTCGCCTTCACCCGGCGTACCGGGCGCGATGGTGCGCAAGCGGGGCTTGTGGGCCGGCAAAGAACCCGCCCACGCCGGAAAACGCCGCAGAAAGTGGAACACCACCACCCCGATCCAGAAGCGGCGCAGCGCCCACTTGGGTTGCGGGCTGACGGGGACGGGCTTGCAGTCGTGTGCAATCAGGTGTTCCAGGCTGGCTCGCAGCGCCTGGTTTAACGATGCATCACGGGCGACCACATTCGCTTCCAAGTTCAGGGCCAGGCTCAAGGGGTCCAGGTTGCTGGAACCCACGGTGGACCAGTCGTCATCCACCACGGCCACCTTGCCGTGCAATGGGCGCTTGCAATATTCATGGATCTCCACGCCCGCGCTCATCAGGTAGTCGTACAGCATGGTGCCGGCCAGGCGGGCCACCGGCATGTCCGGCTCGCCCTGAAGCAAGAGCCGCACGCGCACGCCGCGCCGCGCGGTCTTGGCCAGTTCTCGCAGCAGGCGGTATCCGGGAAAGAAATAGGCGTTGGCGATCAGCACATCCTGCTTGGCCGAACGCAGGCCGGCGCGGTAGTAGCGTTCAATGTCGGTGGTGTGCTCGATGTTGTCGCGCACCACCAGCCGGCCGCCGCCGTCGCCTTCAGGCATGGTGTCTTTCGGGGTGCGCCGCCACCGGCGCGGGCGGGGGCGGTCCAGTGCAGCTCGTGCGTAGTCCGCAATATCAACGGCAAGCGGCCCCTCTATTCGTATGGCGTAGTCCTGCTTGGCCTCCGGCCCGAAGTCGGGCAGGTGGTCCGCCGAATAGTTGATGCCACCCACGAAGGCGCACACCCCATCCACGGCCACGATCTTGCGGTGCATGCGGCGGAACACGTTGGTGCGCACGCCCAAAAGCCGCGGGCGCGGATCAAATATGTGTACGCGCACGCCGCTGTCCGTCATGGCGCCGATGAATTCAGGGGTCAGCTCGTCCGAGCCGTAGCCGTCCACCAGCAGGTCTACGCTGACTCCGCGCTGGGCGGCCGCAATCAGCGTCTGCTGCAATGCCTGGCCAACTTTGTCGTCGAACAGAATGAAGGTTTCAACCAGCACTTCTTTCTGCGCGCCATCAATGGCGCGGTTGACGGCAGGAAAATACGCCTCGCCGTTTTCCAGCAAGGTGTAGCGGTTGCCTTCCCGCCATCCAAGGTTCACCGCGTTCATAGCGCAATCTCCGCCGAGATCGGCACATGGTCCGATAAGCGCGACCACACGCGCGAGGCCAGCGGCACCGGCCGCCAGTCGCGCACGTTGCGCACGTAGATGCGGTCAAGCCGCAAGAGCGGCCAGCGGGCGGGAAAGGTGCGGGCGGGGCGGCCCAGCCGCGTCGTAAAGACTTCCTGCGTGCCGCAGCCGCGCATCAGGCGGTCGGCGTTCAGGCGCCAGTCGTTGAAGTCGCCCGCAATCAATAGCGGCTCGTCGTCAGGCACTTCGCGCGCAACCAGTTCGCACAAATCGTTCAATTGCTGCCCGCGATGGCGTTCCAGCAAGCCCAAATGCACGCAGATGGCGTGCACGGGTGTGGCGAACTCCGGTATGCGCAGGACGCAATGCAGCAAGCCCCGGCCTTCGTGGCCGTCGACGCTCACGTCATGGTTTTCGTAGCGCTCGATGGGGTAGCGCGACAGGATCGCGTTGCCATGGTGCCCGGCCGGATACACGGCATTGCGGCCGTAGGCAAAGTCCGTCCACAGGGTGTCCGCCAGGAACTCGTACTGCGACAAGGCTGGCCACGCGTGGGGATGCCGTTCGGCGTGCGTCTGGTGCTCGCCCAGCACCTCTTGCAGGAACACCACATCCGGCGCTGCGGTGCGCAAGGCTTCACGCAGGTCGTGCAGCATGAAGCGCCGGTTGAAGCTGGTGAATCCTTTATGGGTGTTGACGGTAAGCACCGTCAACGTCCGTGGGGAATCGTCGGTGGGGGCGGGCATGAACTCTCCGGGCGTGGAAAATTCAGCTCGTCCGCAAGTCGCGTGCCTGGGGCGCAAATATGCCCCAGGCGCGCGGAGGGTGATGCTGCTTGCTGGCTTGCCCGCGCGGGGCCGCCTTTACGACGAGTCCGCCCTCAATACTTCCAGGTCATATGCAGGGAACCCGCATTTTCCCGATTGCCGCCGCCGAATTGGCCGCTGTAGGTCAGGCCGATGGTGGCGTTCTTGGTAAGGGCCGCTTCCACCCCCAGCTCCGCCAAGGCGGCATCGCGGGCGATGGGGGCACCGGCCACGGTGAAGGCTTGGCCGCCATCGAACGCCATGGTGGTTTGCGGCAGTACATCGCCAAAGGCATGGCGCCAGCCCAGCGTGGCTTGCAAACGGCTCTCGGTGCGGCCGACGGTAAAGTTCGTCAGTGCACGCAAGCCCAGCGTGCTGGTGGTCTGCGTGTCGCTATTGCTTTGCCCACGCAGGGCGGCTGACCCGCCCGACTCCGAGAAGCCACGGGTGCGCGTGTCGCTCCATGCCAGGCCGGCAAAGGGCTCAAGACTGATCCGGTCCGACACGGGCAGCGCGTATCCCAGTTCGCCAAACAGCTGCGTGGTGCTGGCGCCATAATCGGCCGTCAATTTTTGCGATGCGCCGGCCACGCTGGCGTAGCGTTCGGTCGAGATGTCGTGCCAGGTGTAGGACGCGCCCGCCATCAGGTTCAGCTTGCCGGGGCCAGCTTCAAACACCTTGCCGCCGAACAGCGCCGCGGTATAGCCGGCAACGTCCGCCTTGGACGAGCGGTCGTCCACGCGCACATTGCCGTCGGTGAATCCCAAGGCGCCGCCCAGGCGCCAGCCACCACCCAAGGCATGGTCAACGCCTGCAAAGACGCCGCCCGTGTTCTGGCGTACCTGTCCGGCATCGCTGTTGCCTTTCAGGGTCTGCCAGTTGCCAATGACTTCGGCCCAGGCGGGCTGCGCGGCGGAAGAGGGCAGTGCCGACGCCGACAGCGTGCCGCCGGCTTGCGCCGTGGGGGCGCCCGGCACCATGCCCGCGCCCAGGTTGGCGCGCAGGTGCGACAACGGCACGGTGCGCACGGTGGTGTTCAAACTGGTAAGCGTCGAGGTAACGCTCGCGTGGGCTTCGCCCGACAGGCTGTTGAACGCCGCGGCCGTCGCGCCTTCCGGCAACGTCAGGATGTAATTGTGCAGGGCGTCGCTGGCCGGCAAGCTGTCCAGCGCGTTGGCGACGGCGCGTTGGTTGCCCGTTTGCGCACCGTCGGCGAATGCGATGGGACGCGTGGGCGTGTCCGGGGTTTGGGGCGACCCCGGGTCCACCGGCACTTGCTTGCGGCCCAGTTGCAGCACCACGTTCTGGGCGTCGTATTGCAAGGCCGGGTCCAGGTAGGCGTAACCCGAGGTCACCGCGCCGAACTGCCCGTTGACGGCGCCCGCCGTCAGGATGGTGTATTGCCGTTGCGTCTGAAAGCCGCTGTCCGGGCCAACATGCACCACCGACCCGGCCAGATTCGCCGTGCCGGTGACGGCCACGCGCGAGCTTGCGGACGATTGCGAATCCGCCGTCACCTGATAAATCGTGCCGGGCGAGAACGTTAGGTCACCGGCCACTTTCAAGGTGGTGCCCGCTTGGCCCGGCGCAAGGATGGCGCCGCTTTGCAGCAGGGTCGTACCGACCTGGCCACCGCCTTGCAGCGTTGCGCCGCTGGCCACGGTAAGCCCACCG
This sequence comes from Achromobacter sp. 01N37, assembly GCF_056399725.1. Classification (NCBI taxonomy): domain Bacteria; kingdom Pseudomonadati; phylum Pseudomonadota; class Betaproteobacteria; order Burkholderiales; family Alcaligenaceae; genus Achromobacter; species Achromobacter sp. 01N37. The sequence continues at coordinate 47,091 of NZ_JBFTRX010000021.1, read as the reverse complement.
CCCAAGACGCCATTGACGGCCAGGGTGCCGCCCAGCACTTGAGTCTGACCGCTGAAGCCGCTTGAATCGCCGGTCAGGGTGGTCTTGCCCGCCAGCACGTTGATGGCGCCCATTCCCGGACTGATGGAATTGATGGAGCTGTTGAACTGGTAGTCGGTGCCGGTATGGTTGAACACCAGCGTGCCATCCCCATTGCCAAAGCGCACGCCCAGCGCGGCCTGCACGTTGCCCGGCGCGGTGGCGGCATCGCCCGCGGCAGCGCCGATGTTCAAGATGCCGGTCGAACCTGCCGAATCGGCGATGCGTACCCGGTTGGCGGTCTCGATGGTGGCGCCGTTCGTCAGGGTGGTGGTGCCGTCGCCCAGAAAGCCCACCAGGAACGCGCCCGATGTCTTCAGCTTGGTATTTGCGCCGTCGGCGGTCACGGTGCCTTGGCTTCCTGCTTCGTAGCCGACGATGACTTGGTACGCGTCAACGACCGCGCCGCTGCTGGCGGCGAGCGTGCCCTTGGACCCATCCTGGCCGCCTACGGCGACATAATTATTCAACGATGACAAGCGGCTGCCGGCGCCAGAGATCAACACCGTTCCCACGCCGCCATTCCTGATGCCAATGCTGGTGCGGGTGCCGGCGGTGACCGTGGCGCCGTCCCGGATTTCAAGCGTACCGATGCCGCCCGCGCCAACCGAGACGTCCTGGGTTGTCTGTAGCGTCGTACTGGCGCCGGTGAGTAGCGCCGTGCCAGTGGAACCGGTGTTGGCCCCCACCAGCAGGCTGGCGCTTTGGGCCGTTGCCTGATCGGAAATCGTCAAGGTGCCTTTGCCGTCAGCGCCCACCGTGATCTGCCCGGACTGCCAATTGGTGCCCGCGCCCGAGATGTTCAGCGTGCCGTCTGCGCCAAGATGGCCGCCCAGCATGGCGGTTTGTGACGAAATGGCTTGCGCGCCCGACGACACCGTCATCGTACCGGTGCCGATAAAGCCTACGCTGAACGACGTGGCCGTCCATTTCGAACCGATGCCGGTGATCGTGGCCGTGCCGCTTTCCAGCTCCATGCCGGGAACCAGACCATTATTGGAATTGCCAATAATGGCTGAGTCGCTGGTTAACTGTCCGCCGTTTTGCACGGTGAGCGAAGGCCCGCCAACGGCGCCCAAAAACACGGTGCCGGCCTGTGCGCTGACGTTATCAATGACAGGAGCATTGGGTGTCACGCTATTGATATAGAGAAAGCTCGAAAGGGTCGGCAGCGTATTCGGCGTCCAGTTCAGCGCGTCTTGCCATTGGCTGCTTTGCGATCCGTTCCAGGTGGTCAACTGGGCCATCGCTGGTGATGCTGATAACAAACTAAGCGCATACGCACCAGTCAGGCCGATCGCACGCAAGGCGAGGATTGTCGACTGTCGTTTCAGGGGATAAGGAGGCATTTTCGCTTTTCAACAATTTATAGGGGCGGCAGCAATCACGGCGGGCAACGTTGAAAGCCATGGCGCAGACCAAGGGAAATAAATCGAGCAAGACGGCACGTTGCATGCGTCCTGGCATCAGGATCGGAGCCGCGCCGTGGAATCTGAAGCAAAAAAATCTGAAGCAAAAAATCAAGCGATAACTTCACGGACCGGTTATTTATTTTTCATCGTGCAGAAACCGGGTTGCCGCGAATCGGGCCAATCAATCGTGCATTTATCAATTTGAATAAAACAGCGATTAAGGTCGTGCGATATTACGGACCTGGGGGCTGTTCAAAGACACAAGAAAAGCGGTTGTTTATGCCTACTCCTGTGATTCTCATGCGTCCCCAAAAAATAGACATGCCGGTTAATCAATATTGCCGGGCGCGATGCCGCGAGCAAACCCCTCCGCAATGATAGAAAAAGCGTTTTCTGAATCTGCAAAATCAACGTTGTGCCGAGGTTTGTCTGGAGCCACAATCAACAACCATTCAAGGCAACCTTCGGAGAATTCGCATCATGACGATTGCACCCCAGCCCTTGGACGCTCGTGTCGTCCAGGCCCTGTCCGGCATCACCACCGCCACGCTGACCACCGTGCTGCTCAAGAAAGGCTTGCGCAACGTGTGGTTGCGTGGCGCGCAGCCGTTGGCGCCTGGCGCCAAGCGGATAGTGGGGCGTGCGTTCACGCTGCGCTTCGTGCCGGCCCGTGAAGACCTGGCCACGCCCGCGTCATGGGCATCGCCCATTTCCACGCGGGCGGCCATCGAAGACATGCCAGAAGGGTGCATTGCCGTGGTCGACGCCATGGGCGTGACGGACGCGGGTATTTTTGGCGACATCCTTTGCGCCCGCATGCAAAAGCGCGGCGTGGCGGCGCTGGTGACGGACGGCGTGGTGCGGGATCTGGAAGGGGTGGAAGGCACCGGGCTGCCCGTCTGGTGCAGCGGCGCGGCGGCGCCACCGTCGGTAGCCGGCTTGACGTTCGTGGGCTGGCAGGAACCCGTGGGTTGCGGCGGCGTGGCCGTGTTTCCCAATGACGTCATCGTGCTGGACCGCGACGGCGGGGTGCTGATTCCGGCGGCGCTGCTGGACGAAGTGGTGGAAATCGCCATCGAGCAGGAACGGCTGGAAGGCTGGATCATGCAGCAGGTCGAAGCAGGAGAAAAACTGCCGGGGCTGTATCCGCCCAATCAGGAAAACCAGGCCAAGTACCAGGCGTGGCGGGAACAGCAGAAATAGGCGAGGGTAGAAATACGCAGGGACAGCAAACCGCCCACGCAGCAAGGCGGCGCGTCAAGCCCAACTAAATCGCCCGGCGCGGATCACGAACGATCCGAACGCCGGGCGAGGGGTCGCATCCATAACCGGTGGCGTTAGTACCCCGAATTGCCCCCGCGGATATTGCCCGCGACGCCACCCGCAATACCACCGATGGCGGCGCCCGTCCAGGCGCTGCCGCCCGCAATGGCGGCAATGCCCGCGCCCGCGGCCGCGCCGATGGCCGTGCCCGACACCGTCCCTTGCTGCTTGGGCGTCATGTTCGTGCAGGCGGCAAGCGTGCCAATTGCAATGCCGATGGCTAGTGTTCGAATCATTTTCATGATGGGCTCCTTCAAGGCTTGCGCTTCGCGCCAGGTGCGACGACCTCAAACCACAGCGTCTCCATCACGGGGCGGTCAAGCTTCGCGGGATTCGCGGCATACCATCTGTCCAGACTCTCGCGCACCGAGTCCAGTGTCTGGTTTTGCAGCCCGGTCGAGAACCGGGGAACCAAGGTCTGCGTATCGTTCAACTTGCGCTTGTCTTGATACGCGCGTTCGACTTGCAGCAGGTTGGCAACGCCCAGCAGAAAGGCTTTCTTGTGGCTGGCGTCTGATTCCGTCCATTGCTTCCCCGTAATCAGGGGCGCCGGATCGGCGGGTTGGGCCACGCCAGGCGTGGTGAACAGCAGTGACAGCGCAACGGCTGTCGGGGCTAGCAGGTGTTTCACTTTCATCGCAACGCTCCTCGCGGGCTTAAAAGATAAAAAACAACCTTTCGACGCCGAGTTCTTCCCGGGCACGCAATGTGTCCATTGAAAAAAACGGGTTCGATCAATTTATGCTCGAAAGAGGGCAACCGCAAGCAGAATGCAACAGGTGGCGCGCCCAGACAGCCTGAGTAAAATGCCGCCTTGGCGCTGGCAATTTCTGGCGCCACGGATAGGACGCATGCGACCCGGTTTTTCCTGTCGATTCCCCCGCTTTGCCACAGCCGCCGATGTCGGGCGGCTGTTGTTGTTGCTGTTGCTGGTGGCGCGCGCCTGGGTGCCGGTGGGTTATATGCCGGATGCGGACGCGTTGCGGCAAGGGCGGCTGGCGCTGGGATTCTGCTCGGCGGGTGGCGGGACGCTGGCGGCGCTTCAGGCGCTATCCGTGCAGCAAGGCCATCATCAAGTCCCACATCAAGACCCACAGCTAGGCCTGCATCAAGACCCGCACCAAGACCCGCAGCTGGACCCGCATCATGGCCACCATGACCCTGGCGCTGGCCATGGCGACACGAGCGGGGCGGGGCAAGAGTGCCCGTTCGGCTTAAGTGCCCATCAGGTATTGGACGTGCCGCCGGTTGTGGCGCTGGCGCCCATGCTGTTGCGCTGGCTGGCGCAGAAACCGTTTCTGGCGGACAGCCCGCGTCCGCCCATGCCCGCCGCAGGTCCCCCGCTGGGGCAGCGGGCGCCTCCCTCGATTTTCGAATAACCGTTTCTGTTGTGCGCGCATCGCGCACGTGACGGCCGCCCGGGCAGGGCTGCGCCGTCGTATTTGAAACCCGGATCGAATTCCTATTCGGCATCCGTATTCGACATCTGTATTCGAGGCTTCCATGTCCACCCAAACCCTGGATTCCCCCGCCGCCGCGCCTGCGCGCGCGCAAACGGCGGGACGCAGCGCCGTGCTGGCGCTGATCACCCGCCTGCATTTCTACATTGGGCTGTTCGTCGGCCCCTTCATCCTGGTGGCCGCCGTGACTGGCACGCTGTTCGTGCTGACGCCCCAGATCGAAAGCCTGCTCTATGCAGACCAGCTCCGCACGTCGTCCACCGGCCCGGCCCAGCCGCTGGCCAAACAGGTCGACGCCGCGCGCGCCCGCATCGGCGAGGGGCCACGTCTGTTCGCCGTGCGCCCCGCGCCGGGGCCAGGCGACACCACCCGGGTCATGTTCACGCAGCCGGGGCTGGGCGATTCTGAAAGCCGGGCGCTGTTCGTCGACCCGGCCACGCTGGACATCAAGGGCGACATGATCGTCTACGGCACCAGCGGCACGTTGCCGTTTCGCACCACGCTGGACTATCTGCATCGCAACCTGATGCTGGGCGAACTGGGCCGCAACTACAGCGAACTGGCCGCGTCCTGGATGTGGCTGGCCACCTTGGGCGGGCTGGTGCTGTGGCTGGCCGGCCGCTGCCGTGCCGCTGCCGCCAACACGGCGCGCAGCCCGCGCTTGCGCACGCGGCGCTGGCATACGCTGCTGGGTTTGTGGCTGGCGGTGGGCCTGATGTTCTTGTCGGCCACGGGTTTGACGTGGTCGAACTGGGCGGGCGGACGCGTGGATCAACTGCGCGCACAGCTGGGCTGGATCACGCCGTCGGTGTCGTTGAAACTGCCGGTGGCGGGGGATTCGGCGGGCCAAGCAGCGCCTGCGGAGGCGGGCGGCGAACACGCGCATCATCACGGCGGCATGGCGGGAATGGCTTCGATGTCCATGCCGACGCCGGCCGCGGCGGGCGATATCGACCGCATCTTGCAGACGGCCCGCCAAGGCGGCATTGACAGCAATCAGCTGGAAATCCGGCCGCCGCGCACGGCGGACCAGGCGTGGACGGTGCGTGAAGTGGACCGTTCCTGGCCCACGCAGGTCGACACCATCGCGATTGATCCGGCCACCTACACCATCACCAGCCGTGCCGATTTCGCCACCTTTCCGCTGATCGCCAAACTGATCCGCTGGGGCGTCGACATGCACATGGGCATTCTGTTCGGCTGGCCGAATCAGCTGCTGATGGGCGCCATTGGCATCGCGCTGACCGTGATGATTGTGCTGGGCTACCGCATGTGGTGGCTGCGCCGGCCGGCGGCGGGTGCAACGGCGCAAACGCTGACGCAAGCCTGGGCGGGCCTGTCGTGGCCGGGCCGCATTACGGCGGCGGCCTTGGCGGTGGCCTTGGGATGGTGCCTGCCGGTGATGGGCGTGAGCCTGCTGGCGTTTGTGGTGGTGGATGCGCTGCGGTCGTGGCGCGTTCAGCCGCCGTCGCCGCCCACGCGCCGCGCATAGCTGGCCAGCACGATGCGCTCGGACTGCGCCAGGTAGTCCTTGAGCGCATCGGCGGCCACGCCGAACTCACCGGCTTCCACCCAGCGCAAGATTCGCGCATTCATTTCGGCGTAGGGCGCGTGCAGGAATTCCGGGTCTTGCAACAAGCCGAAGACCAGCCGCAGCTCGGCCAGCAGCAACGAGAACATGGCGTTCAGGCGGTCGCTGTCGGCCAGTTCCACGATGGCCATATGAAAGGCCATGTTGGCGGTGCCCAGGCCCGTCCAGTCTTGTTGTTCGCGGCAGGCCAGGGCGCTGTCCACCGCTTGCCGCATGCGCTGGCGCGCCGGGTGGTGCGGGTAAGCCTGCGCCAGCGCCTGGCATTCAATCATGCGCCGCACGCGGTAGATGTCGATGATGGACGCCATGCTGGGTACCGCCACCGCCACGCCCCGGTTAGGCGAATGCGTCAGCAAGCCTTCCTTGGTCAGATTGCGGAACGCTTCGCGCAAGGTATTGCGCGATACGTCCAGACTCTGCGTCAGCGTCGCTTCGGACAAGCGTTGTCCGGGCGCGAACTCGCCATTGATCAAACGGCGTCGGATCTGTTCGGTGACTTTATCGGTCAGGGTCTGGTGCGCGTTCGGATCAATCATGGGCACGAATGGGCGGGGGAAAAACCGGAGTGTATCCGACAGCCCCGCTATTTTGTCCCTCAATGTTGCCTTTTTCGTACTGTGCTGGGGCAAATACTGATAGGCAGTCGTGTCTATTCTGATCTACTATTCAATCCGTTTTGTAGAACACATCTGTAACTACGGTTCTACAGCTGTCTACCCGCCGGTGAATTGAGAATAGTGACATGGCACGGATTGATTTGAACAGCGACTTGGGCGAAAGCCTGGGCGCCTGGAGCATGGGCGACGACGCCGCAATGCTTCGGGTGGTTTCCAGCGCCAACGTGGCCTGCGGTTTTCATGCGGGCGACCCGGCCGGCATCCTGACCACACTGAAAGCGGCCGCCGCCAATGGCGTGACCGTGGGCGCGCACGTGTCCTATCCGGACCTGACCGGTTTTGGCCGCCGCAATATGGATGTGGCCAGCGCCGACCTCATCGCCGATGTCATCTATCAGATCGGCGCCCTGAAAGGCCTGGCTGCCGCGGCCGGCGTTCCGGTGCGCTACGTGAAGCCGCATGGCGCGCTGTACAACACCATTGCGCACGACGCGCGCCAGGGCAACGACGTCATCACGGCCATGCTGGAGATTGATCCGTCGCTGATTCTGGTGGCGCTGGCCGGTTCGCCGCTGATCCCGCTGGCGCGCGAACGCGGCTTGCGTGTGGTGGCGGAAGCCTTCGCCGACCGCGCCTATACGCCGCAAGGCACGCTGGTGTCGCGCCGTGAAAAGGGCGCCGTGCTGCATGATCCGGAAGCGGTTGCGCAGCGTATGCTGCGTCTGGTGGAAGAGGGCGTTGTTGAAGCAATCGACGGCAGCCTGACGCGCGTTCAAGCGGATTCCATCTGCGTACACGGCGACAGCCCCGGCGCGGTGGACATGGCGCGTGAAGTGCGCCGCCGCCTGGAGCAAGCTGGCGTGGCGATCCAATCGTTTGCTGACGCGGCCTGAACGCTTATCTGCCGCCATTTCCCACTGACCATTGACGTTGCCCCGGAAATTTCCGTCTAGGAGACTGCGTGCGCTTTTTGCCCGTAAACACCGATGCGCTGCTCGTTGAGCTTGACGATCTTGAGCAGACGCTGGCCCTGTTCGCCGCGCTACAGACGCAGCCGATTCCTGGCGTGACCGAGCTGGTGCCGGCTGCGCGCACCGTGCTGGTCATCTTCCGCCCGGAAGCCGTGACCCGCGACGCGCTCATTGCCGACATCGGCAGCCGCGACACCAGCGGCCACGTCGCACGCGACGGCAAGCTCGTTGAAATTCCCGTGCACTACAACGGCGAAGACCTGGACGACGTGGCCGGCCTGCTCGGCATCACGCGCGACGAGGTCGTGCGCCGGCACACGGGCGGCACCTACAGCGTGGCGTTCACCGGCTTTGCGCCGGGTTTCGCGTACTTAAGCGGTGGCGACCCCACGCTGGATGTGCCGCGCCGCAAGACGCCGCGCACCCGTATTCCCGCTGGCGCCGTGGCGCTGGCAGGCACCTTCAGCGGCGTGTACCCGCAAGCCAGCCCCGGCGGCTGGCAGATTCTTGGCGTGACGCCGACCCCCATGTGGGACTTGTCGCGCGAGACGCCCGCCTTGCTGCAACCCGGTTACCGCGTCCGGTTCATCGACGCCGGCCCGTTGCCTGCCGCGTCCGACACCCCGGCCGCAACCGCGTCCGCCAGCGCCCCGCGCATGGCTGGCGGATCGCCGGCAATCGACGTGGTGGCATCCGGCCTGCAAGCCGTGTTCCAAGACTTGGGCCGCCCCGGCCAGGCGCGCCAGGGCGTGGCCGCATCGGGTGCGATGGATCGCGGCGCGTTRCGCGCCGCCAACCGGCTTGTGGGCAATGCGCCCGGCGATGCCTGCATTGAAATCGTCTACGGCGGATTCCAAATGCGTGCGCATGGCGCGTGCGTGGTCGCCGTGACGGGCGCGCGTGGCGAACTGACGTTGCGTGATGCGTCTGGCGCCAGCTGGTCCGTGCCTGGCCATCAAGCCATTGCCTTGAACGACGGCGACACGCTGTCGCTGGGCCAGCCCGACGCCGGCATCCGCTATTACCTGGCGGTGCGCGGCGGCTTTGATATTGAACCCGTGCTGGGCAGCCGGTCTACCGATACCCTGGCCCGCGTAGGCCCCGAGCCCTTGGCCGCTGGCGACCGCATTGGCATTCTGCCGGCCGGGCAGGGCGCTATCGTGGGCGCGCCGGAATTGCCCGCGGCAGACTTGCCTGTTCAGAACACCGAGGTGGTGCTGGACGTGGTGTTGGGGCCGCGCACCGATTGGTGCGATGCCGATGCCGTGGCGTTGTTGTCGCGCCAAGCCTGGACCGTCACCCCGCAATCCAACCGCGTCGGCATCCGCCTGAATGGCGATACGCCGCTGCAACGCGCCAACCACGCCGAACTGCCCAGCGAGGGCACGCGCAAAGGCTCGATTCAGGTGCCGGCCAGCGGCCAACCCGTGCTGTTTCTGGCCGACCATCCGCTCACGGGCGGCTACCCGGTGATCGGTTCCGTTGCCCCCTGGCACCTGGACCGCGCGGCGCAGATTCCCATTGGCGCGCGTGTGCGCTTCAACCCCGTTTCCGACTTCGTCCCGGTTGATGTCCCCGCCGCGCCGGTCACAACGAATTAACCAGACCCATGCCAGCCATGAAGAAAGTCCTGATTGCCAACCGTGGCGAGATCGCCGTCCGCATCATCCGCGCCTGCGCCGACTACGGCGTGAAGTCCGTCGCCGTCTACGCGGATGCCGATTTCGACGCCCTGCATGCGCGCATGGCCGACGAGGCTTACGGCCTGGACGGCGACCGCCCGGCCGGCACGTATCTCAACATCGACAAGCTGCTTGCCGCGGCGCGCCGCAGCGGCGCAGACGCGGTGCACCCGGGCTATGGCTTCCTGTCGGAAAGCGCGGTGTTTGCACGCGCCGTCATCGGTGCTGGCCTGACGTGGATTGGCCCGTCGCCCGACACCATCGAACGTCTGGGCGACAAAGTCCAGGCCCGCAAGATCGCACTCGAAGTCGGCGCGCCGCTGGTGGCTGGCACGGCCGACCCCGTCACTGGCGCCGAAGACGTGCTGGCGTTTGCGCAAGAACACGGCTTGCCGATTGCCATCAAGGCGGCGTTTGGCGGCGGTGGCCGCGGCCTGAAGGTGGTATGGCGCATGGAAGACGTGGCCGAACTCTATGAGTCGGCCGTGCGCGAAGCCGTCACCGCCTTTGGCCGTGGCGAATGCTACGTTGAACAATTCCTGGACCATCCGCGCCACGTCGAAGCGCAGGTGCTGGCTGACCAGCACGGCAAGGTCGTGGTGTTGGGCACGCGTGATTGCTCGCTGCAACGCCGCAACCAGAAGCTGGTGGAAGAAGCGCCCGCGCCGTTCCTGTCTGACGACCAACGCCAGCGCATCCATGCATCGGCGCGCGACATCTGCGCGCACGCCGGGTATGTGGGCGCAGGCACCGTGGAATTTTTGCTGAGCGCGTCGGGGGCCATTTCGTTCCTGGAGGTCAACACGCGTCTGCAAGTGGAACACCCCGTCACCGAAGAAACCTGCGGGCTGGACCTGGTGGTGGAGCAGCTGCGCATTGCCGATGGCCTGCCGCTGCAAATCGACGCCGCGCCCGCGCCGCGTTGCCACGCCATTGAATTCCGCATCAATGCCGAAGACGTGGGCCGGGGTTTCCTGCCGTCGCCGGGCCGCATCACCACCTTCGCCGCGCCGTCGGGGCCGGGCGTGCGTGTGGACAGCGGCGTGGAATCGGGCTCGACCATTCCGGGCACGTTCGATTCGCTGATGGCCAAGCTGATCGTCACGGGCGCCACGCGCGAACAAGCCATTGCCCGCGCCCGCCGCGCCCTGGCGGAATTCCGTATCGACGGCGTGGCCTCGGTGCTGCCGTTTCATCGCGCGGTGTTGGCGCATGACGACTTCCTGGGCGATGGCGCCAGCTTCAAGGTGCATACGCGCTGGATCGAAACCGATTTTGCCAACGACCTGGAAGCCGCCGTGCGTCCGGCGCCGTTGGGCGCGGTGAACCTGCACCGCACGGCGGTGGAGATTGACGGCAAGCGCGTGTCGCTCGGGCTTCCGGCCGAGTTGCTGCGCGGCCTGCAATCCGCAGGCGCAGCGGCAGCGGGCGACAGTGCGGTTGGCAATGCGGCGGCCACGGCCAGCGCGCAAAGCGTGGCGGCCCCCATTGCCGGCACCATCCAGGCCTGGAAAGCCGGCGACGGCGCCACCGTCAAGCAAGGCGACCTGATCGCCACGATGGAAGCCATGAAGATGGAAATGCAGGTGCTGGCCCATCGCGACGGCGTGCTCAAGCACGAAGCCGCGCCGGGGCAGGCGGTGGCAGCGGGCGCGTCGATTGGCCGCATCGACTGAGCAAAAGCGGGCCGCCGCCAACGGCCCTATCGCCTACGCGGCGGCGCTCACCCTCCGAGCCGCCGCCGTAATCGCCAGTTCGAAATAACAGAAGTCTTAAAACAGTATTAGACGAGAAGCACGCACGCCTTCCATACTCCTTTTGCCCCCTTAGCCGGGGACGCGGCGCACCAGACGCCGACGTAAAACATCAAGGAGACAAGCGTGATACAGCGTTATCAGTTGGTCGTGGACGGCCGTCGCGTGCCTGCCGCCGACGGGCGGATGCTGCAAAGCACCAACCCCTATACGGGCGAAGTCTGGGCCGAAATTCCGGATGCCGGTCCGGAAGACGTCGCCCAGGCGGTGGCCGCCGCCAACCGCTGCTTTCAGACCGTCTGGCGCGATACGCCGGGCGTGAAACGCGCCGCATTGATGCACAAGCTGGCGGGGCTGATCGAAGCGTCGGCCGACCGCATGTCGGCGATCGAAAGCCGTGACAACGGCAAAATCGTTCGCGAAACCCGGCCGCAGATGCTGTGGGTAGGGCGCCAGCTGCGCTACTTCGCAGGCTATGCCGACAAGCTGTTCGGCCAGCATGTGCCGCTGGACCAGCCCAACACGCTGGACTATGTCTCGCTGGAACCCTACGGCGTGGTGGCCTTGATCACCGCGTGGAATTCGCCGTTGGCGTTGCTGGCCAATAAGCTCGCGCCGGCATTGGCTGCGGGCAATTGCGTGGTCGTCAAACCGTCTGAGCATGCATCGGCATCCACCCTGGAATTTGCGGCGCTGGTCGAGGAAGCGGGCTTTCCCCCGGGCGTTTTCAATGTGGTGACTGGCGGCGCACGTACCGGCCGGGCTCTTGTCGAAGACCCGGGCGTGGCGCTCGTCAGCTTCACCGGCAGCCCGCAAGTGGGCCGCGAAATCGCCGCCATGGCCGGGCGCCGGCTGGTTCCCGTGAAGCTGGAACTGGGCGGCAAATCCCCCAACATCATCTTTGACGACGCCGACCTGGAACGTGCCGTCGTCGGCGCCTTGGCCGGCATCTTCGGCGCGACGGGCCAAACCTGCGTGGCCGGTTCGCGCTTGCTGGTGCAGCGCGGCGTGTATGACGAAGTGGTTGCACGCCTGACCGAACGCGCCGGCCGCATCCGGCTGGGCGACCCGGCCAACCCGGAAACCGAAATGGGTACGGTGGCCAACGAGCCGCAATTCCGCCGCATCCTGGACGCCATCGAAACGGCAAGAAGCGCAGGCGCACGCCTGGTGTGCGGTGGCGGACGCGCACGCGGCCCCGGTCTGGAAAGCGGCTACTTCATCGAACCGACCATCTTTGCCGACGTCGACAACGCCAGCCACCTGGCGCAGGAAGAAATCTTCGGCCCGGTGCTGGCCATCATTCCGTTTGACACCGAAGACGACGCCATCCGCATGGCCAACGACAGCCGCTACGGCCTGGCCTCAGGTCTGTGGACACGCGACCTGAACCGGGCGTTGCGCGTGTCGCGCGCCATGCAAAGCGGCACGGTCTGGGTCAACACGTACCGCGCGTTGGGCGCGCAGGCGCCATTTGGCGGCTTTAAGGAATCTGGCATTGGACGCGAGCGCGGCGAGGCAGGTTTAAAGGAATACCTGACCACGCGCAACGTGATGATCGATTATTCCAACGACGTGCGCGACCCGTTCGCCATCCGGACCTGATCGCATCGCAACCAAGGACGAGACATGAACAAAGAACAACGCGACCCGCGCGGTCTTCGCGTCGGGCTGTCACGCCGTTCGCTGTTGTCGGCGGTGTGTGCGCTGGCGCTGATGGGGCCGGCTTTGGCCAACACGGGGCAGGGCGGCTACCCGGCCGGCCCCATTCGGCTGGTGGTGCCGTTTCCGCCTGGCGGCTCGGTGGACACCGTGGCGCGCACGCTGGCGCCGCAATTGGAAAAGCAGCTGGGCCAGCCGGTCGTCATCGAAAACCGGCCCGGCGCCAGCAGCGTGATCGGCGCGCAGCACGTCAAGCAAGCCAAGCCCGATGGCTACACGCTGCTGCTGAACGCGTCGTTGCAGATGGCCAACCCCTCGTTGCTGACCACCGCCACTTACGACGCCATCAATGATTTTGTGCCCATCACCGAAATCGGCGCGTTGCCGCAATTGCTGGTGGTGAAGGCCGACAGTCCGTACCGCACGGTGGCCGACCTGATCGCCGACGCCCGCAAGCGACCGCGCGAAGTGCAGTGGGCCATCGCCGCGTTTGGCGCGGCCGGCCATCTGGCGTGTGAATTGGTCAACGTCGAAGCCAAAGTCGACATGCCGGTGATTCCGTACAAGGGCGGCGGCCCTGCGCTGGTGGATCTGATGGGCGGGCATGTCTCCGCCATGATCGAACCCATGGCGTCCGCCTACCCGCATGTGCAAAGCGGCCGGCTGCGCGCGTTGGCGGTCACCAGCGACCAGCGCCTGGCCTCGCTGCCCGACCTGCCTACCGTTGCCGAAAGCGGTTTCCCCGGTTTCGATATGCCCAGCTGGTACGGCTTGTGGGCGCCCGCCGGCACACCGCAAAGCGTCGTCAACCGGGTGCAGAAAGAAGTGCGCCTGGCGTTGCGCGACCCCGTTGTTGCCGAAAAGCTGGCGTCGATTTCGTTCCAGCCCGTGGGCTCATCGCCCGACGAGTTCGGCCAGTACGCGTCTAGCGAATTCAGCAAATACAAAACCTTGATCAGCGCCGCCCGCATCAAGGCAGATTGATCCTGCGCGGCGCGTTACCCAATTCGAAACAGGAGCAGTGATGAAAGAACAACTGAACTTGGGCTTTATTGGCCTGGGCGTGATGGGCGAACCCATGAGCATCAATCTGGCGCGCAAGTCGGGCCAGCCCGTGCACGTGTATGACCGCGCGGCCGATGCCGTGGCGCGCGTGGTTGCGCAAGGCGGGCAGGCGGCGGCGTCGGTGGCTGACGTGGCCGGTCACTCCGACATTGTGTTCTTGTCTCTGCCGTCGATCGACCAGGTGGAGTCGGTGGTGGACGAGATTCTGGCGTCGCCCAAACGGCCGGGCATGATCGTGGACATGAGCACGAGCGACGTGGCGCGCACCCGCGCCTTGGCGGCGCGGCTGCGCGAGGCCGGCATCGGCTTCGTGGACGCGCCGGTGGCACGCACCAAGCAGGCCGCGGTAGCCGGCACCTTGATGATCAGCGTGGGCGGAAGCGAAGCGGACGTTGCCCGTTTGCGCCCCATGCTGGAATGCATGGGCTCGGACGTGCTGCATTGTGGGGACACGGGCAGCGGCCAGATTCTGAAAATCCTGAACAACATGATGGTGTTCATGACGGTGAACGCGCTGGCCGAAGTGCTGACGATCGGGCGGCGCAGCGGCATGGATGGCGAAAAGCTGTTCGAACTTTTGTCGCAAGGGTCGGCCGACAGCTTCGTGCTGCGCAACCACGGCATGAAGTCGATGGCCAAGGATGAGTTTCCCGAGAAGACCTTTCCGCTGACCTACGCCATCAAGGACGCGAGCCTGGCGCTGGCGTTGGCCGATAGCGCCGACTTCAAACCGCACATCGCCCAGTACGCGCACGACCTGATGTGCCGGGCGCGCGATGCGGGTTATGCGCAGAACTATCACCCGGTGACGGTCAAGCTGATCGACGGGCGCGGCTAATCGGGCTCGGCCAGACGCGGCAGCAGTTGCGTAGCGATGCGCCGCGTCAGGTCAGACGCATGCTTGTCGCTCCAGATGGCTTCCATGCGCACCTGGCCGGCGGTGCCCGCCAGTTCGCGAAAGCACACGCCGGGATAGGCGCTGGACGCGTACGCGCGCGGCACTAGCGCCACGCCGAACCCCAGCCGAACCATCTGAAAAATGGTCAGCGGATTGCGGGCGGTGTGCTTGAACGACGGGCTGAAGCCGGCCTCGTAGCAAGATGCGACGATGGCGTCGAACACCGCCGGGCCGCTCTCGCGCGCCAAGGAAACCATCGGTTCTTCCGCCAGTTCCGACAACGCGAAATCGCCCGTGGCCAGGCGGTGTCCCAAGGGCAGCACCACGGCCAGCGGCTCGCGCAGAATCGGCACGCGCATCAGTTTGCTGCGGTCGGGGCGCACGTGCACGATGCCGATATCCATTTGCCCATGCGTCACGGCCGACACCTGATCATGCGATTGCATATCCGCAACGGACACCTCCACGCCGGGGTAGGCGGCCTTGATCATCGCCAGAAAACGCGGTAGCACATTGAAGAGCGCAGACGTGGCCACCCCCAGCCGCAACACGCCCGCATCGCTTTGCGCAGCCCTTACGGCAGCGCCCACCGCCGTGCGCATCTGCCCCAGCAGCAAGCGGCTTTCGCGCAGGAACACGGCGCCGGCGTCAGTCAGCTTGACCTCGCGGCGCGTGCGGTTCAGCAATTGCACGCCCAGCTCTTCCTCTAGCAGCTTGATGTGCAGGGACAGTGGGGGCTGCGACATATTGAGCTTTTCGGCGGCGCGGCTGAAACTCAGCTCCTCGGCGACCATGACGAAGTAACGCAACTGCTTCATGTCCATGACGGCTTGCCTCGTGGTTCGGGGCGAGACGGGCCATAGCCCATCCCGGTGGGATGTGGCGCAGCATAGCCCCTATCCGCCCGTCCGCCCATCCGCCCATCCGCCCATCCGCCCGTCCGCCCATCCACCCGTCAGCCCAGCAGACCGGCCAGCTCACGTACCGGCGTATCGTCATCGGCCGCCAGCAGCGCTTGCAGAATGGTCTCAACGCGGTCGGCCGGCAGCCGCAATGCGGCGTTGGCGCGAAACTTGGCCGCGATGTCGTCCAGGCTGAGCGCGCGTTCGCCGCTGCCCAGATTCATGGGCACATGGCGGTGCAACACCGAACCGTTCTTCAGATGCACGCGCAGCGCGCCCGAGAAATACTTGGGGAACGCGGTGTCGGCCTGCACCGCGCATTGCACCTTGGCCGCCAGCGCAAGAATGGCGGGGTCGGCCAGGCTGGCGTCGTCCAGTTCTGCCAGCGTGAAGCGGCCCCGCAGCAGGCAGGCGGCGACGACGAATTGCGCGCTGAACTTGGCTTCGTAGTCGGAACGCGGCAAGATTTTTGACGCGTGGGGTTCGGCCACGATGGGCAAGGTTTGCGCGGGCAATTCGCATTCAATGCGTGTGATCTGGCTCACGTCCCCCACGTCGGCGCGCAACGCCAGCGCGGCTTCGGCGGCGCCGTGAATGAAGTGGCATACGGGATACGGCTTGATCGCAGTTTCCAGCAACGTCCAGTGTTGGCCCAGATCTTGCGCGATGGAGTCGGCATCGACCTCGGCCGCGCGCRCTTGCAGGTACGCGTCGAAGAAACCGAACTTGCCTTCATAGGGCCGGTCAGGGCCGTGAAAGCCCGCGCCCGCCATGTGCGCGGCGGTAATGCCGGCCATGGCGCCCCAGCCCGGGTGCATGCTTTTCGTCCACGCGCCGGTTTCCAGAAACACCTGCACGCCGGACGCGGTGCTGGCGGTGATGCCTTGGGCGGCCACCAATTGCGGCACGGTCAGGCCCAGCAACTTTCCGGCGACCACCGCCGAGCTGAAGTGCGACACCACGCCCGTCGCGTGAAACCCCACGTGGTGAAAGCCGCCCTTGACCGCGCGGCCCAGCCGGATGGCGGTTTCCATGCCGGCGGCGTAGGCGGCCAGCACATCGCCCCAGCGCGCGTCGGTGGCCTGGCCGATGGCCAATGCGGCGGGCAGGCAGGCGACGGTGGGATGGACGATGGCGGCGGGGTGCGTATCGTCAAAATCCAGGCCGTGCATCAAGTACCCGTTGGCCAGCGCAGCGTCGCGCGGGGCTAACGCCATGTTGGCGCCGACGACCGTTGCCTCTCCCGGCGCGCCAGCCGCACGGATGCCCGCCAGCGCGGGGCCCGCAAAGGGAAACGTGCTAGACGCGAACGCCAGGCCGATGGCGTCCAGAATGTGTTGGGTGGACTTGTCGCGTACGGCTTGGGGCAAGGCAGCGGGGGTGAGTGCGTGCGCAAACCGGGCCAGCGCCTGGGCAGGGTTGGCCGACGGCGGCGTCAGAGTTGAAGCGTGGTGCATGGTCGTGAGGTTCCTGAAACGGAAGTTCAACGCAAGGGAGCCGGTTCGCGGTGCAGGCAGGCGATGGGCACGGGCACGCCTTCGACGTGAGGATAGCGCGCCAGCACCAGCGGGTCATGCCCCGGCACGAAGTGGTCGGGCGTGGTGGCGCATTTGAGCAAGCGGGCGTGGCCCGCCAGCATCTGCTCCACGTCTATCACCACGGGGAAGGGGATGCGGCGCGTCATGTTGGCGTAGTAGTGTGCGGCGTCGGAGGCCAGCACCACCCAGCCGCGCGCCGTATGCACGCGCACCGCTTGCAAGCCCTTGGTGTGGCCGCCCACGTGCAGCAGCTCCACGCCGGGCGCAAGCGCATCGTCGCCGTCATGAAAGCACACGCGTTCTTCATACACGCGCCGCACCACGTCGCACACATCTTCCACGGCAAAGGCGCGGCGCAGCACCGGCTCGCACATGCAGCGGCCCGTGGCAAACGACATCTCGGCATCTTGCACGTGAAAGGTGGCGTTGGGCAGCTTGTCCAGATTGCCCGCGTGGTCCCAGTGCAGATGCGTCAGCACCACGTCGCGGATCGCGCTCGGGTCTACGTCCAGATGGCGCAGCGCATCGATGGGGCAGCATTCCAGCGGCCGCTTGCGCGCCGTGGCGCTGCGTTCACCGAAGCCGGTGTCCACCAGAATGGCCGTCTTGCCGTGGCGGATCAGCCAGACAAAGAAGTCCATTTCGACGACGCCATCGTGCTCGTCGCGAAAGATGAAGTTCTCGGTCTGCCGCCGCGTCATGCTGGCAAAGCGCAACGCGTACACCTCGTATTCGGGAAGGGCGTGTTCAGTCATGTCGGGTCTCGGCGCCTAGGTAAGATTTCTGAATGAAGTCGTCTTGCAGCAGAGCCTCGCCCGTGCCGGTGCGCACCACCTTGCCTTGCTCCAGCACGCAGGCGTGATGCGACAAACGCAGAGCCAGCCGGGCATTCTGCTCAACCAGAATGATCGACAACCCGCCCTCGCGGTTCAGCGTCAGAATGGCCTGCGCAATTTCCGCGATGATCTTCGGCGCCAGCCCCAGCGTGGGTTCGTCCAGCATCAGCAAGCGCGGCTGCGCCATCAGCGCGCGGCTGATCGCCACCATCTGCTGTTCGCCGCCCGACAGCGACCCTGCCATCTGCGCGCGCCGTTCGGCCACGCGCGGAAACAGCGTGTACACCTGGTCCATCGTGCGGCGGCGCGTGGTGGCGCTGCCCACGGTATGGGCGCCGACTTGCAGGTTTTCCAGCACCGACATCCGGGGAAACAGCCGCCGGCCTTCCGGTGACAACGCGATGCCATTACGCACGCGGGCGGCGGCGGGCAGGGTGGTGATGGCCTGGCCGTCCCAATGCAACGTGCCGCGCGTCAGCGGCTTCAAGCCCATCAGCGCTTTCAGCGTGGAGCTTTTTCCTGCGCCGTTGGAGCCGACCAAGGCCAGGATCTGGCCGTTTTCCACGGTGAACGACACGTCGTGCACGGCCGTCAGCGGGCCGTAGCTGACGGCCAATTGCCGCGCTTCAAGAGTGGGCATAGTCGGGGGCTCCCAAATAGGCTTCGATGACGGCGGTGTCTTGGCGGATGGCGTCCGGCGTGCCTTCGGCCACCTTTTCACCTTGCACCAGCACAACGATGCGCTGGCACAGCTCCATGACCAGCGCCATATGGTGTTCCACCAGCAGCAGGGACAAGTGGCGTTCGTGTTGCAGGCGTTTGAGCAAGCGGCCGAACTCGGCGCATTCCTCGCCGTTCAGGCCGGCCGCGGGTTCGTCCAGCAGCAAGACGCTGGGACGCGTCGCGATGCCGATGGCCACGCCCAGTTTCTTCTGGTGCCCATAGGCCAGCCCGCCCGCCTGTACATCGCGGAAAGGGCCTAGCCCGGTCAGTTCCAGCACGTCGTCCACTTCACGGTGGATGCGCGCAAGACCCTCGCGTTGCGCCGCCGTGTTGATGCCGTGCGTCCAGATTGAGCCGGGCAGGGTGGCCAAGGCGCCGCGATGAATGTTCTCGACCACCGTTGCGCCCGGATAGACCGACGCGGATTGAAACGTGCGCGCCAGCCCATGCCGCACGACGCGGCTGGGCGACATGCCCGTGATGTCGCGGCCATCCAGCCGCACCTTGCCCGCGCTGGGCCGGATGGTGCCCGTGATCAGGTTGAAGGCGGTGCTTTTGCCCGCGCCATTGGGGCCGATCAGGCCGACCACTTCGTCACGCGCCACCGAAAAGCTCAAACCCGACACCGCCTTCAAGCCGCCGAATTGCTTCGACAACCCGTCCACCTGCAATAGCGCGTTCATCGCTTGTCTCCCACGCGGCGTCCCAGGCTGCTTAAGCCTTGAGGCAGAAAGCGCAACATCAGGATCAGCGCCGCGCCATAGAAAATGTTCTGCGTTTCCACCGCGCCCCGGAACAGCTCGGGCAACGGCGTCATGACCAGCGCGCCCACCAGCGGCCCGAACAGATAGGCGCGCCCGCCCACGACCATCATGATGATCAGCGCCACCGACAAGTGCATGTTGAACGACTCGGGCGACACATAGCCCAGGTAATGCGCCGTCAACGCGCCGCCCAGCCCAGCCAGCGCGCTGCCCAGCGTGAACGCAAACGTCTGCGTGCCGCGCACGCCCAGGCCACTGGCTTCCGCCAGGTTCGCGTTTTCACCAACCGCATCAACGGCATGGCCGGCAGGTGAGCGGTAGAGCCGATGCAGCAGGAAGAACACGGCGGCAGTGATGACGACGGCCAGGCAATAGAACGACGCCTTGGTGGAAAACACGTAGCCGAACAGCGCCGCGGGCGGAATGCCTGTGATGCCGTTTGCGCCGCCTGTTACCGTGTCGCCTTCCAGCAGGCATAGCCGCACCAGTTCGCCGAACGCAAAGGTCACCAGCACGAAGTACACGCCGCGCAGGCGCAGCACGATCGCGCCCAGCAGCCAGGCGAACGCCGCGCTGGCCACCACCGCGACCAGCAAGCCAGCGGCAAACGGCAGGCCCGCACCCATCACCACGGCCACCGACGCGTAAGCGCCGATGCCCGCAAATGCGCCGTGGCACAGCGAGACCTGTCCTGTGCGCGCCAGCAGCGACAAGCCGCTGACCTGGATGGCGTTCAGGCAGATGAAGATGGCCAGATGCAGGTAGAACGCGTCGTTCAAGGCCAGCGGCAAGACGGCCAGGGCGACCAGCGCCATCAATCCGGCGATGCTGCTGGGCCGCAACGCGCGGCGCGGCGGCGTCACCGCTAGAGAACGCAGTGCTTTGGTATGGTTCATGTCAGGCCTCCGCCCGGCCCAGCAACCCCGACGGGCGCAAGACCAGGACAAGCATCACCAGCACCAGGATCAGGATCTCGGCAATGCTGTTGTTCATGAAGGTGCTGGCCACGCTCTCGGTCACGCCAAGCAGCAGGCTGGCCAGCGCCGCGCCAGGAATGCTGCCCAGCCCGCCCAGGATGACGACGACAAACGCCTTGAGCAGCGGCGTCGCCCCGATGAACGGCGACACCGAGAACAGCGGCGCCATCAGCGCGCCGGCAATCGCGGCCAACCCCACCCCGATGCCGAAGCCCAGCGGATAGATCAGCCGCGCCCGGATGCCCTGCGCGGTGGCGATTTCCATGTCCTGCACGACGGCGCGCAGCSCCCGGCCGTTGCGGCTATGGCCCAGGAATACGTACAGCGCCACCAGCACCGCCACCGAGAAGGCCACCACATACAGCCGCGACATGGGCAGCACCACGCCGCCAATCGTCAGGATGCCGTCGGCAACCGAAGGCATGAATTGCGGGTCGGGGCCGTACAGCATCAAGGCGCCAGCCTGCAAGATCATGGCCAGACCAATGGTGGCGATCATGCCGTTCAGCTCGTCGTGCCGGAACGGTTTCAGCACCAGTTCTTCGATCACCCAACCCAGCACCAGGGCGATGACAAAGGCCAGGCCGACGGCGGCGATGAAGGGCATCTGATAGTGCGATACCAGCAGATAAGCGGAGAAGGCGCCCAGCATGTAGAACTCGCCATGGGCGAAGTTCACGATGCGCATGACGCCAAACACCAGCGTGAAGCCCACCGCCATCAATAGATACAGCAGGCCGATGATGACGCCGTTGACCAGCGCCTGGGCAAGTAGGGTGGATACGCTCATGGCCGCCTACCGGTTGATGGTTTCGCAAACCTTGACCGAGCAACGCGCGCGGATCACTTCCTGCCCGTCCTTGACCTCGGAGATGAAGAAGGGCGCTTCCACCTGGTGGTCGATGCCGTAGCGCGCCTTGCCGCCCCAGTTCAACTTGCCCTGGATGCCGGGGTAGTCTTTCAGCTGTTCAAGCGCCGTGCGCACCTTGTCGGAATCGGCCACCGTGCCTGCCGACTGCATCGCCGCGAACAGCATGTGCGTGGCGTCGTAGAAAGCGGGGCTGAAGCCGTTCATCTTTTTCTTGTACTTGTCCTGATAGCGCTGCGCGTAGTCCGACACCGCCTTGCTGTCCGGATCGGTCAGGGAACCCACCAGCATGCCTTCGGTGGCCGGCTTGCCGGCTACCGCGACGATCTCCGGCGTTGCCGGGCCGCCGTTACGCACGATGCGGCCCTTGAAGCCCAGTTCGCGCGCCTGGCGCACGATCAGGCCGGCAGTCGCCGGGGAATTGCCATCCAGCTCGATCGCGTCAATGCCGGACGCCAGCATGCGCGTCAAGAGCGGCACCATGTCCACCCGCTGGCGTTCGAAGAATTCCTTGGACGACATCTGCGAGCCGGCTTTCTCGTAGGCCTTTTCCAAGTCGCGCGAAATCTGCTGGCCCGATTCATCGTTGGGGAACAGCGCGCCCACCTTCTTCAGCTTGTATTCCTTGACCATCCATTCGATCGACGGGTAGGACGTTTCCTCGGTCGTCAGGTTGGGGCGAAACGAAAACGGCTTTTCCGGGCTCAAGGCTTTGGCGGTGAAGCCCAGCGTCATCGTGATGACCTTCTCGCGTTCGGTCAGCGGCGCCACGGCCAGTGCGGGCGCGGAACCGGTGGGGCCAATGATGTACTTGACCTTGTCGTCCGAGATCAGCCGGTTGGCGGCCGTGACGGCGTCGTTGGACTGGTACTTGTCGTCATACGGAATGATCTGCACCTTGTAGCGCTTGCCCCCGACCTCCAGCCCGCCTTTGGCGTTGACGTCATCGGCGGCCAGCTCGGCCGCGTACAGCATGGCCTGGCCCCACGCGGCGCCAGCGCCAGACAGCGTGACCAGCGCACCAACTTTCAGGGTTTCCTGGGCCTGCGATACGCCAGGCACAAGGCCGGGCGCAAGCAGCAGGGCGGACAGCAACAGGCTTTTTTTCATGGTTGTCTCCTTGGGGGCACTTATTGGTGCATTGCCTGGCGGCATTGCTTGGTTCTTCGTGGAAACCGGGGCGCGCTCGCCCCGGCCGGCCTCGCTATGCTGCGATGTCCAAAGGCACTTCAATATCCAGCAACGGCGCATGTTGCTGCGCGCCATACACGTCCGTGTCGCCCACCGCACCCGACGGGATACGGCGGCGCAAAGTGGCTTTCCAGGCCAGCGCCGGGGCGTACTCGGTGAACAGCACGTCTTCAGGGCGCACGTGATACAGCTCGGCGATCAGTTCGGCATTGATGACGCCGGTTGCGCGCACGGCTTCGAACAGCGCGGGCTTGTCGAACATGATGTCCAGCGTGATGTGGAAGGGCCCGGCGTTCTTGCTCTTGCAGGCGCGAGCGATGTGTTTCAGCTTGATCATGGCGCTAGACCTCTTCGTATTCGATGGGGAACATGGCCAGCGGATCGTCCACGCGGACGACGTGCTGCAACATGAATTCGTAGATCGCACCGCGTTCGATATCCGACGGCGAAAACGGGAACGCCATGTTGCCCTCGCGGCACATGCGGCCCGGAAAGTCCGAATGCAGCAGCGTCACGCGTGCGAGCGACAGGGCAGCGTTGGCCACTTCCTGCGTGGGCGCCACCACCTCGGCGATGATGGCGACCTCCTGCGGCGTGGTGCCGGCGTCGGGCTCCCATTGCCCCATCACGCCATCGCGCCCGTAATGGCGCAGCACCAGCTGATAGCCCGCCGGGTCGATGCCCAGCGCCTGCACCTTGGTGGCGGTGGATTCGCGAACGAACGCCAGAAAGCTGTCGATCTGCCCGATCAGGCCGGGGTCGCGCGTGGCGGCAAACGCGATGGCGCTATAGCCCGCCAGCCGTGCGCCTTCCAGCTTCACCGTGTAGGGCGCCGGATGCCATTGCATGCCGGTGATACGCACGCGGCGGTCGCTTATTGCATCCAGGCGGCACGCGCTGGCGTCCGCCACGCCGCCGGGTTCGTGGCGCAACACGGGGCTGGCGGTTTCGTGCAGCGCCTGCACCGCAACCGACAGCGGCGTGCAACGCAGCTCGGGGTTCAGCGGTTCGGCTTCAACATAGTCTTCACCCACCGTCACCATCAGGCAATCGTGCTTCTTCGGTATGGCGGCGTTGCACGCGCACTCCAGCATCTTGCCGGCGTACCACGCGGGCGCGGGCGGCAGGCCGTGATGCATGGCAAGCGCGGCCCAGGGCGCGGGGTCGGTGCCGCGTCCGCCCAGAATCACCTGCGCACCCGCCTTCAAGGCTTGCAGATACGGCTCCGGGCCCATCATGCCCACGATACGAACGGCGTTGTCGATGGCGCCCGCAGTCAGCGCCGGGGCGTTGTCCAAGGGCTCGACGCGGCCGGCGCGCAGTTGCTCGATGAGCCAGCCCTTGTCCTGCTCGGCATGAATCAGCGCCATCTTGAAATGCAGCCCGTGTTCGGCGGCAATGTCGCGGATGATGTCGGCGCAGGCTTCCAGATGGGGTGCGCCGCCTGCGCCGCCGCAGGTGCCCACCATCAGCGGAATGCCGTTGGCGATGGCGCCACGCAGTAGCAGCGACAGGTCGCGCTTCATGGCCATCCGGGAATTCAGCGTCTTGCCAGAACCCAGGTAATGCGGGCCGGGGTCGCTGCTGCCGCCGTCCACGCCGATCATGTGAGGTTTCAGCCGCAATGCCGCGGCCAGCGAGGCTTCAGGAAAGCCATAACCCAGGATGCCGCTTGCCGACATCATGCGTACGGGGGGTGTCGTCATGGCCGGGCGCTCAACGGGCAGCGCGCCAATCGCCGGCGCGGGGAACGGTCAGGCCCAGCGTGCCGCGCAGCGTGGCGTCGCCGTATTCCTTGCGGAAGAGACCCCGCTTTTGCAGCTCGGGCACCACCAGGCGCACGATGTCTTCATAGGTGCCGGGCACGGATGTGGCCGACAGCACGAAGCCGTCGCAGGCGGTGTTGAACCATTCCTCCATCTGGTCGGCGACTTGTTTGCCGGTGCCGCAGAACACCGGCCCATCGTTCAGCGTGCCGCGCCCCGAGGCTTCAACAAAGTCCTTCACGGATGGGTTGCGCTTGCCGCTGACTTGCACGACCTTGTCGCGCAGGCTTTGCCACGACACCGCCGCCAGCTCTTCGTCTGTGAACGGCTGTTCGTAGGGGCGGCCGGAAAAATCGATGTTCAGGGTTTCCCCGATCATGGTCAGGCCATCGATGGGGCGCGACAGGCTGGCCACCAGATCCCGCTGTTCTTCGGCCTGCGCCTGCGTATCGGCCACGATGATCTTCAGCTCGGGGCAGATCTTTACGCTGCCGGGGTCGCGGCCCGCGCTTTCCACGCCATCCTTCAAGGCCTTGTATTGCTTCTTGCCGTTGTCCAGCGTGGGGTACTTGGCGAACACCACTTCGGCCCAGCGGGCGGCAAACGCCAGCCCGCGTCCGCTTTGGCCGGCTTGCAGCACCACGGGATGCCCTTGGGCGGAACGCGGTACGGTCAGCGGCCCGCGAGATTGAAAGAAGCGGCCTGCGTGGTCCAGGCGGCGCACCATGTCAGGGTCGGCGAAGTGGTCAGCTTCCTTGTCGGCCACGATGGCGCCTTCGGCCCAGGTGTCCCAGTGGCCCATCACCACTTCCATGAATTCGTCGGCGCGGTCATAGCGCAGATCGTGTTCCAGGTGTTCGGAATGGCCGAAGTTCGCCGCTTCCGAATCATTCATGGACGTGACCACGTTCCAGGCCACGCGGCCCTTGGTCATCAGGTCCAGCGTGGCGAACAGGCGCGCCACATGGAACGGTTCGTAATAGGTGGTGGAGTAGGTGGCGCCCAGACCCAGGCGCGACGTCACCATGGCCATCGCCATCAGCACCGACGTGGGTTCCAGCTTGATGGCGCGCACGCCATGGGCCACGGTTTCGCGGTGGCTGGCGCCGTAGATATCGGGCATCGCCAGGCGGTCGTCGAAGAACGCCATATCGAATTTTCCGTCTTCCAGCGTGCGGGCGATGCGTTGGTAGTATTCCGGCGACAGGTAGTCGTTCATGCTTGACGGATGTCGCCACGAGCCCACATAGTTCGAGCAGTTTTGGGCTTGCAGGAAGGCGACGAGAGTCATCTGGCGGGGCGTCTTGGGTGTCATGTTTGATCCATCGGCAGGGTTCGAAAACTGTCAGGAAGTATTGACGTCGCGCCGCCACCCACACAATTTCCCTAGCGTGATACTTTTATAACCACCATGAATAAATCGTCGGACCGCCCCTCGCTGACCCGGATCGAACTCGACGAGCTCGAAACGTTTCTATGGGTGGTGCAAGAGGGCAGTTTCAGCGTCGCCGCGCGCAAGCTGCACCTGTCTCAGCCGGCGGTGACCAACCGCGTCAAGCGCCTGGAAGACAAGCTGCGCGTGAAGCTGCTGCTGCGCACGACCCGCCATGTGGAGCCCACCGAAGACGGTCTGTTCCTGCGTGATGCGGCTGAGCAGGCGGTGTCCGGGTTGCGCGCGGCGCTCTCGCGTTTCCAAAGCGCTGCCGAAAGCGAGCGCAACCGCGTCACGGTGGCCGTCACCCCGATGATCTCAGCCACCGTCATGCCCGCGATCATCCACGCCTATCAGGAACGCTATCCCGACGTGCGCGTCGTGCTGCGCGATCTGCCTTACGAACAAGTGGTGCGCAGCGTGGTCGACGGCAAGGCCGATATGGGCGTGGCCGCGCTGGACGGCACGCCGCGCGGGCTGCGCTTTCAGTTGCTGGCCGAAGAAGACATGCTGCTGGTCGTACCCGCCAACCATCCGCTGGCCGACGCGGGCGTCGTCACGCTGGACATGGTGCGCCACCATCCCCTGATGTTCCTGGACCGCTACGCGGCGCTGCGCAAGCGCCTGGCCGACGAGTTCGGGCGGCGCAACCTGGCCTTCAACCCGGAAATCATCTCGACGCTGCCGGTGCTGCTGGGCATGATCGACGCCGGCAACGGCATCACCTTCCTGCCGCGTTCCATGGCGCAGAACAACGCGCGCCGCACGCGCACTACCGTGCAGGTGCAAGACCTGGACGCCTCGCGCCGTTACGGCAGCGTCGTGCGCAGCAAGGCCGAGCTCAGCGCGGCGGCGCAGAATTTTCGCGCCTACCTGCGCCAGCATTTCCGCGAACGCCTGGAAGCGCTGGGCTAGAAATTTATTCGCGATCGTTATAAGTCAATTCACTTCCGCAAATTGTGGCCGCCGGTAGCCGCTCCTAGACTGCGCTTGTTCAGTCAGAAGGAGAGGGACCATGGAGGTTCTGCGGGCAGATCTGCGCAACGTCACGGCCGACCGGCCAGAGCGCGCATTGGATTCGGTACAAGGCGCCATCGCCGCCATTGCGCGCGGTGAATTCGTCATCGTCGTGGACGACGAGGGCCGGGAAAACGAGGGCGACCTGATCATGGCCGCCGACGCCATGACGCCGCAGGCGCTGGCTTTCATGCGGCGTCACACCAGTGGATTGATCTGCGTGGCGATGCCAGGCGCGGCGCTCGACCGCCTGGCGCTGCCGCTGATGGTGCAGGACAACGCTGAATCCTTWCAGACTGCATTTACCGTCAGCGTGGACTTGCGCCACGGCATATCCACGGGCATCTCCGCCGCCGACCGCGCAGCCACCTTGCGCGCGCTGGCCGACCCGGCATCCCGCGCCGAAGACTTCGTGCGCCCCGGCCACATCTTTCCGCTGCGCGCACGCCGCGGCGGGGTGCTGGAACGCCCGGGCCACACCGAAGCCGCCGTAGACCTGGCGCAACTGGCAGGCAGAAACCGCTGCGGCGTGCTCTGTGAAATTGTCCGCGACGACGGCGGTATGGCGCGGCGCGACGACCTCGTCCGCTTCGCACTGCATCACGCGCTATGCATCATTTCGGTCGCGCAATTGATCGACTATCGGAAAAGCAAGGAGGGCAGGGCATGAACACGTTTGATTCCCGCGAATTGCGCCGCACGCTGGGCGCCTTTACCACCGGCGTCACGGTGGTGACCACGCTGGACGCCGAGGGCCGCCCCTTTGGCGTCACCGCCAACTCCTTCAGCTCGGTATCGCTGGACCCGCCGCTGATCCTGTGGAGCCAGTCGCTGAAATCCAGCAGCTATCCCGCGTTTCGTGACGCGCCGCGCTTTGTCGTCAACATTCTGGCCGACCATCAGGTGCCGGTCTCAAACCGCTTCGCCAAATCCGGCGGCGACAAATTCGAAGGCGTGGGCTATCGCGCAGGCGAAGGCGGCGTCCCCATTCTCGACGACTGCGCCGCTTATCTGGAATGCGAAAAAATTGCGGCGTACCCGGGTGGCGACCATGTCATCTACCTGGGCCAGGTTCACAACCTGCATCGCGCCGGCCAGCGGCCATTGGCGTTTGGCGATGGGGCCTATCGGCTGACCTTTGCGCATGACTTGGGCGAAGCGTCTGGCACCGCAGCGGAGCCGGGCTCCGGGCTATCCGCCTTGCGCGCGGTGCGATACGCCACGGCGGCATTGCCCGAGATTTGCCAGCGGATCGGCCAACGTACCGTTGGCCTGGCGGTGTGGGGCAACCAGGGCGCCACCATCATCCGATGGGAACCGTCGCCCACGCCCGTCAGCCCGTACTTGCAGACAGGCGTCGTCGTCAGCCTGACGCAATCGGCGACCGGCGCGGTGTTCGCGGCGTTCATGCCGCCAGAAGTCGTGCAATCCGTGATCGCGCACGAGCTGGATGCCCGCGCGGCAGAAGGCCACCCCGACACCGGCAATTTCGCGCAACGCGTGGAAGAGGCCCGCGTTCATGGCTTGGCGCGCGTGGTCGGCAGCGCGCCATCGCCGCGGCACAAGGTCACGGTCAATGCGTTTTCGGCGCCGGTGTTCGACGCCAATGGCGACATGGTGCTGGCGCTATCCACCACCTGCGAAGCGGCGCGCCTGCCGCCGGACTGGGATGGCGACGTGCCGCGCGTGTTGCTGGCGTGCGCGGCGGAGCTGTCGCGGCAGTTGGGATTTAGGGGATAGGGGATAGGGGACGGCGCTTTCAGGGTGGCGGCCCCATCCCGCCGCTATTCCGTTTAGCGCACCGCGTACTGCGCGTCGCTGACTTTTTCCATCCAGTCGACCGCCTTGCCATCAAGCGCTTCGGCAATCGCGATATGCGTCATGCCCGTAGCCGGCGCCGCGCCATGCCAGTGTTTGACCTGCGGCGGAATCCAGACCACATCGCCCGGGCGGATCTCGCGTACCGGGCCGTCCCATTCCTGCACCAGTCCGGCGCCCGCAGTCACGATCAAGGTCTGACCCAGCGGATGCGTATGCCACGCGGTACGTGCTCCGGGTTCAAACGTGACCGTGCCGCCACCGACTCGGGCAGGCGCGGGCCGGTTGAACAACGAATCGACACGGACAGAACCGGTGAAGTAGTCCGCCGAGCCCTGCGCGGACGGCTGCGTGCCAATGGGGGTGACGGTAATCAAAGCGCCATCTTCCTTGGCGGACGCCGCAGAGACGGCAAGCGATAGGGAAACGGCGGCAGCGGCTAGGGGTTTCATGATGGGTGGGCGTCCAATCGAAGGCGGTGGGGAAGGGACCGGGGCCGCAGCTTTTATGCGGGCAGGTCCGTCGTTGAAATGAGTATAGGGAGCCATCCATTGGGCGATAAGATGGCAAAATCCGCATACACCTATGCATGGAATTCACCAATGGCCGCGGAAAACCTCAACGACTTGCGCGCGTTTGTCGCCGTGGCGCAGGCGCGCAGCTTTACGCGCGCGGCAGCTCAGTTAAATGTGTCGCGGTCGGCGCTGAGCCACACCATGACCACGCTGGAAGCCCGTCTGGGCGTGCGTCTGCTGACGCGCACGACTCGCAGTGTGTCTCTGACCGAAGCCGGCGCGCGCCTGTTGAGCACCTTGTCACCGATGTTCAGCGAGCTGGACGCCGAGCTGGCCGCGTTGCGCTCGGCGCAAGACAAACCCGCTGGCACCGTACGCATCACCGCCAACGACCACGCCATCGCCACGGTGCTGTGGCCCAAGTTGCGCGAACTGCTGCGCGCGTACCCGGACGTGCGTGTGGAGTTGAACGTGGATTACGCGTTGACCAATATCGTCGAACAGAATTTTGACGCCGGCGTGCGCGTGGGCGATATCGTAGACAAGGACATGATCGCCGTGCGCATCGGGCCGGATCTGCGCATGGCGGTGGTGGCGTCACCCGATTGCCTGGGTTCGCAGCCGCTGCCCGCTACGCCCAACGACCTGACCCGCTATCCGTGCATCAATCTGCGCTTGCCGACGCATGGCGGCCTGTACGCCTGGGACTTCGAAAAGGGCAAGAAGTCGTTGGCCGTTCGCGTGCAAGGGCAGGCGATTTTCAACAACACGTTCTTAATGCTGCAAGCGGCGTTGGATGGGCAGGGGCTGGCGTATGTGCCCGAAGATCTGGCCGCGCCGCATCTTGAAAGTGGCCGCCTGATTCCGATTCTGCAAGACTGGTGGCCGCGGCTGCCGGGATATCACCTTTACTACGCCAGCCGCCGCCAGATGGCGCCGGCCATGGCGTTGGTGATTGAGGCATTGCGGGTTCGGCGTTAGGGCAGCGTGGGGCGCCGGCAGAGTGGGGCGGACATTGATGAATCGATTTCACGAGTGAATGCGGAATAGGGGGCTTAATCCAACAGCCCTAGGCCCGTACCATTTCAGCTTCAGTCACGCCAAGCCGGAGCGAAGCCCGAAATGAAGAAATCCCTCAGTGCGCTGTGCGCGTCGTTCTTGATGTCGGGCATGATGCCGGCCGAATCCCTCGCGAAATCGGGGGATGCGGCGGCTGGTACGTCGGCCGCCGCGGCATCGGCCGCCGCGGCATCGGCCGCCGCGGCATCGGCCGCCGGTGCCGCCGCGTCGGCGAATGCAACGGCCGACACCTCCGATACATTGAACGCACGGCAACAGGCGATTCCGCCTATTGCCGCATTCATGGCCACCAGCGACATGCCCCGGCTTAACGCCGCCTTGAACGCCGGGCTTGACGCCGGCCTGACCATAAACGAATCCAAGGAAATTCTGGTTCAGCTTTATGCGTACACGGGCTTTCCGCGCAGCCTGAATGCGCTGTCTGAACTAATGAAAGTCGTGGACGCCCGCAAGCAGCGCGGCATGCAAGACCCGATCGGCTTAGAACCCAGCCGCGCCGTCGCCACCGGCGATGCATTGTTGGCGGCCGGCAAGGCCAATCAGACGAAGATCTCCGGCGCGCCGGTACAAGGCCCGTTGTTCGACTTTGCGCCCGTCATCAACCAGTTCCTGCAAGCGCATCTGTTCGGCGACATCTTCGAACGCGACAACCTGGATTGGCAAAGCCGGGAGCTGGCGACCGTCGGCGCGCTGGCTGCGACGCCCGGCGCGGAGCCGCAATTGCTGGCGCATGTGCGGGCCAGCATGCGCGTGGGCTTAAGCGCCGGCCAGATGCGTCAACTGACGCAGGTGCTGGCGGAACAGGGCGATGCGCAGGCGGCGGAACGCGCAAAAGCGGCGTTGGCGCAGGCGTTGGCATCAAAGTCCTGAGTGGTGAACGGCTCCAACTGACGCAGGCCCCATAGAATACGTTGTCACATGCTCTCGCCCTTTAATGCCGCAAACGGCTTGGGCTGGAATTGAACAACCGAGTTTTGCTGCGGCTTGCTCCGCAAAGAGCCAACCAGGATGGAAACCACCACACAAGCCACCGTCGCCATCATCGGGCCGGGCGCCATCGGGACGACGGTTGCGGCCGCACTGAACGAGGCCGGCCGTACGCCATTGCTGTGCGGACGCTCGCCGCGCGATAGCCTGACCCTTCTGGATGGCGATCGCCGCATCATCGTTCCCGGTCCGGTGCGAACTGATCCTGACCAGATCGATCGCACAGCCGAGCTAGTGTTCCTCGCGGTGAAGGCGACACAAGTCGAATCCGCGTCGGAATGGCTTGCGGCATTGTGCGGGCCGGAGACCGTCGTGTGCGTCCTGCAAAACGGGGTAGAGCAGTTGGAGCAAATCGCCGCGCATGCCCCGCGCGCGAAGATCGTTCCCGCTGTGGTGTGGTTTCCTGCGCAGGCGCAGCCCGATGGCTCGGTACGCTTGCGCGGCGATGTGCGGCTGACGTTGCCGGACACGCCGGCATCCCGCGTGGTGGCCGACAAGCTGCGCGACACCCGGTGCGCCGTCGACATCACCGCAACCTTCAAATCCGAGGCCTGGCGCAAGCTGATGCAGAACGCGGTGGCAGGGCTCATGGCGCTGACGCATCGGCGTTCAGGGATGTTCGCCCGGCCCGACATCGCCAAGCTCGCCCTGGCGTATCTGCAAGAGTGCCTGGCCGTGGCGCGCGCCGAGGGCGCCGAACTGGGCGACAACGTACCGCAGGAAATTCTGCACAAGTTTCAAGCGGCGCCCGCCGACATGGGAACATCCATCCTGACGGATCGCGTAGCGGGCCGGCCCCTGGAATGGGACATCCGCAACGGCGTCATTGCACGTCGCGGGCAGGCTCACGGGATTCCCACGCCGATCAGCGACGTGCTGGTGCCGCTGCTTGCTGCGTCGAGTGATGGTCCGGGTTGATCCTGGGCGTAATGCGCATGCTTGATAACGTCGGTACCTGGCGCGGGGACGCGTTTTCAACGTTGGGCCGAGCAGCGACGCCAAACGCCTCCATTTCCAGGTCGGAGGCGTTGCACGGACACATCAGGCGTCGTAGTTGCGCTTGTTGTGTGTCGCCCCGAAAAGGGCGGAGGCTGCCGTCTGGAATTCGCCGGAAGTCAATTGCGGGATTGCAGCCGGGCTTCTCCGTTGCCGGCTTCCGACCCTGAGCGGGCAATCGCCACCGTCGGATTCGAAGACAGAAGCGGTCGGTCGACGTTGGCGCTGAGCCGCTATCTATGCCAAGCTTGTAACATGATCGAAGCACCATTTTCCTTGAATCGCAAGCAGGCTCGAACCATCGAGCGCGCGCTGTCCCGCCTCGTTGGGGATAAATCGTTTATCGACGTCAGGTCGATTGAGGATCTGAAGGGCGTGACAATCACACACGAGCTTCATCTTCCTGATGGCCGCATGAAGATGCTCAGTAACTCCGGGCTTGAGCAGCTTGAGATCCTTGTATCAACCGTGCACGACGCTGACTCGTTCCGCGGCCTTGCTGACTACGCGGACCTATGGCATGCCTCCAAGAAGACCTTTGCAGAGTTGTCTGCGGCAAACCTCATGGCAGAGACTGCCCAAGAGTGGCTCGGATCGTTATCCGCGAGGTTGGCACCTGAGATCCGCTCCCGGACCTTTGCTGTTCCGTTCGTGGGCCTTGAGCTGAAGGGCATTGACGAGCTCGCACTTGGTCCTTACAAGATCATCCGCCCTTCCATCAGTTTCCTGGATCAGGCTGGTGTCGACCACAGCTGGACTGACGTGCCCAGTAAGCTCCAGAGCTACAGGTACTGGGAGCTGTGGCTAACCGGTTCAGCACTGGGAACGCATCGAGTTGCTGAGTCGCGCATTCGGACCCAGTCCGTCTTGGTCGCAGGTCTCATCGCCGTAGTCGCAGCGGCCATGCTTCCGAATGGGGCCACCAAGCTCTTTATCAGTCCCAACATGACCGGCCACGATACAGATGGACGCGCCACATGGTTTTCCTGGGGAGAGGCCGGCTCGGACTTTGCCCTTCACAGCAGCGGGTTGCGCGGCTCGCCGCTTCCCATCGACGCCAATCTGCGTAACCAATTCGGCGATGCCCGCTATATCACGACAGCCATGCGGATTTTCCAGAGTGAAAGTCGTACCCCGCTTGAGGATGCGGTTGTCCGTGGTTTCCACTGGTTCGCCGATGCGCATAGAGACCCTACGCAGGTCATGCAACTGGTGAAGTATTGGAGCTGCATCGAGACTTTATTCTCCTCGGACCAGGAAGACATCACGCGCTCGCTGTCAGTAGGTGTGGCGTCGGTCCTGGTGTTCGGCGGCTATGGGTTTGCCAAGGTGGACGATTATCAAGGCTTGAAGAAGCGGGTCGCGAAGTTGTACGCCTTGCGATCTCGCGCCGTCCATCGAGCTTCACGGAATCACGTTAAGGTTCGCGACGTCGCGGAGTTGAGCCGATTCGCGGGTCAGCTTTTGCTGAACGCGCTCTCGTTCATCGAAGATGGCTATCAAACGCCAGCTGAAATCAAGGCGCATTCCCAACGCATCGACGCATCGATTGACGCGCGCGGCTGTGAAACGACGCCACCATGAAGATGTGGTTTTGCTGACGGGCGGCAAGCGCCGTTCGGAAATTGACTGGCAGCAGAGGCCGCCTCCAGTCCTCGGAAGGATTCCCGGCCAGATCCGGCCTGCGTAAGCAGCGACGCCTCGGGTTGCAAGGGTCTCGGGGGCATGGTTCATTCAGCGCAGATCAGGCCTCGCGCTGTCATGCTGCGGGCCTGTAACCTCGCGGAGATGGTGGTGGGTCGGCAAGATGTGACCCATGCACAGCGGCCTGTGGAGATGGGCATACTTATCAGACAGTAGGTGACTCGCTGCAAAGCCGCCGTTGACCGTTCCTGGCCGGAAGCGGCCAAGTGAATCAAGTACTGGCACCATTTCGACGGAACTTGTGGCGGCGCTAAAGCCCCGTTAGCATCGGCTCACCTGCTTTCCCGTTCTGCGCCCACATCCAAGATGGAAGCCACCGTGACCGAACCCACCGCCATTGAAGTTTCAGGCGAAGCCGCATCTCATAAGGGCAAATTTTTCCTGCTCGACGCCAGCTTCTTGGGAAACGGCAGGGTTCCCGGCATAGAAATCGCCAACGAGCAGAAGCTGATCGATCCGGGGATGAATGTCGTCTCGCGTCCTAATGGAATGCCAGATCAGTATCCGCAGCGTCCGCACCTGGTTCATGTACCGGAGAAGGGCGGAATGCCACGCGATCTGGAAGAACTCGCCGGCATATGGATTGTGTCGGAGCCGTTGAAGCAACTGTTTGAGCAATTGGACGCCGAGGCGTTTGCATTTGTGGCATGCGACTTCAGCCTTGCTGACGGGAGTCCCGGTCCTAAGTACTACCTAGGCAATGTGCTGCGCAGACTCGATGCCCTGGATGAAGCCTCCTCTCGCGTGAGGATCAAGCTCGACCACAATTATCAAACCGGCGAGGACGAGAAGCTTTATAGCCTCGTTGGCGGAGCCAGCTTGGTGTTCAAACAGGATGTTGTGGGAGATGCCCATATCTTCCGCCAGGATCGCATGGGCGCACCTCCCATTTGCGACCGCGCGATGTTTGATGCATTGAATGCGGCCAACTTCTCCGGCGTACGGCTGCGCGATGTAGCCGATATTTAGAGCTGATACGCGAGGGGAGGGTTATGGCCGCTGCGGGACCCTAAGCGGCCACCCTCGGATGTCGGTGCGGTGACGCGAATGCTCGCTTTCCTCTTCACGGGCCGCACCTCACCCGTCAGCGCCGCTCGAACTTCGGCGCGCGCTTTTCTTCAAATGCCTTCCGTCCTTCCTTGGCGTCGGCGGTGGCGAAGCAGATCGCTTGCAGATCGCGCTCGTATTCCACGGCCTTTTCAAGCGGCATCGACAACGCGGCGCGCAGATTGACGCGCGCCGTCTCGGCCGCGATAGGCGCGCGCGAGGCGATGGTGGCGGCAAGTGTTTGCGCGCGCTCGCGCAACTGTTCCTGCGGCACCACCTCGCTCACCAAGCCCCACGCCAGGGCCTGCTCGGCGCGGATGGGGTCGCCGGTCAGCACCATCAGTGCGGCGTTGCTCGGGCCGACCGCATGGACAAGCTGCGCCGTCATGCCGCCGCCGCCGATCCAGCCCAGCTTGATCTCGGGCGCGCCCAGGCGCGCGTTGTCGGAGGCGATGCGGATATCGCAGGCTAACGCCATCTCGAGGCCGCCGCCGAAGGTATAGCCGTTGATCGCCGCCACCGTGGGCTTCTTCAACATGCGCACGCAGTCGCAGTAGTCGAGCCGATTGCGGAAATCCCAGGGCGTGGCGTAGCGGTCAAGCTCGGTGATGTCCGAGCCGGCGCAGAAGGCCTTGGGGCCCGCGCCGGTCAGGATCACCGCGCGCACCTGCGAGTCGGTGTTGCATTGCTCCACCGCCGCGATCAGCAGGTCGGCCATCTCGGGCGTCATTGCGTTCAGCTTCTCGGGACGATTGAGTTCGATGATGGCGACATGGCCATCGATACTGAGATTAACGAGTGCGCTCACGTCGAAATCCTTATGTTGCGGTGTGCTTGTGGGCGCCGGCCAGGCTGGCCTGGAAGCGCTGAGTCAAGCCGCGCGCCAATGCGTGGGAGGATGCGCGGGCGGCGACGCCGTCACGCAGAAACTGCGAGGCCTCGGTCTGGAAGGCGATGTAGCCATCGTGCCGCGGCCGGATCGAGGCGGCTTCAAGCGTGGGGGCCGTGTTGGCATAGAAGTTGCCGCTCGCCGCATTCACGTTTGCATCGGCCCAGCTGCCGCGATGGCTTGGCTGCCCTTCGTGCTGCGGGATGAAGCCGCTTTGGGTATCGGCCGCCAGCAACCACAGTAGATGCGCGCGCAGCTCCGGCCCCACGATGCAGCGCCGTGATATCGCAATGCCGGTGCCACCGAGAATCGAGCCGGGCCTGCCCGCTTCGGCCTCGGGCGCGTCGCGGAACGTGAGCGGTTTCGCGACCGCAGAGGTGGCGTAGTTCACATAGCCATAGACGAGCGGGCAGAGCGCGATGTCATCGCGCGAGCTCATGTGGCCGAGCAGCGCGATCGGGTTGTAAGCCAGGGCCTGCGCGGGCGTGAGCCGCGCCAATTCGCTGAGCACATCGCACGCGTCGGCGAGCGTCGCCTCGTCGTGCCAAGCGCCGTGCGGGCGCAGGTCGGTATCGGGCGCGATGGCGGCCGCGATCGACAGCAGCGACAGGAACGGGTGCGGGCCGCCCCAACTGAGCGCGACCGCGCCGCTGCGTTGCGACAGCGTCAGCACCTCGCGCCAGGTGCGCGGCACGGGGCCGTCGAGCCGGTCGGCGCGCGTGGCCATGACCTGCGTGGCGGCGTCCAGCGGCAGCGCCCATTGGCGGTCGGCCATCCGATAACTGTCGTATGACAGCCCGATGCTATCCCGCGCGATGCGCGCCAACTCGTGGGGTGCGAACACGGTGTCGAGCGCTTGCAGGCAATCGTGCGCCAGGGCCTCGCCCAGATGGGGGTGATCCAGCACCACCAGGTCGTAGCGGGCGCAGAGTTCGGCGATGGGCGCCGATTCAAAGCCTTCGAGCGACTGCTTGTCCCAGTGCACCAGCGGCGTGAGAGCGGTGGCGGCGTGCAGGGCATTGAAGCCGCGCGGATGGTCCCAGGTAAGGCCGCGGTAGGGCAGGGCGCGCTCGCTCATTCAGAGGCTCCACGCAGCACCGCGCCCGAGGCCGCATGCGCGGCGATCTCGTCGGCGCTGAAGCCAAAATCGCGCAGCACTTCGTCGGTGTGTTGGCCGGTGAGCGGTGCGCCGCGCACCACCTGGCTCGGCGTCTTGGAAAAGCGGATCGGAAAACCCGGTGTCTTGATCAGGCCTTCGGTCGGATGCTCATACTCGACGAAGGTGCCGTTGTGCGCGATCTGCGGATCGTCGACCAGATCGGCGTATCCATAGACGGGGCTGCACCAGATGCCGGCGGCATCGAGCTTGGCGAACCAGTCGGCCGTCGAGGCCTTTGCGAGGGTGTCGCGCACGAGCCCATAGATCTCGTCGCGCTTTTCCCAACCGTCGCGCTCGCCGGTGTACTCGGCCAGGCGCGGCTCTTCGGTCACGCGCGCCAGCACGTTCATGTCGGGCATGGCAAGCGCCAGATAGCCGTCGCTGGTCGCGAAGGTGCCGTAGGGCGCGCGGATGTACACGTGGGCATGCGGCTCGGCACTGCGCACCTGCGGCTTGTGCCCCACGGTGTAGACCGAAAGCTCCTGCATCTGGATCGTGGTGATCGCATCCAGCATGTTGACCTCGACCTTCTGGCCTTCGCCGGTGCGCTCGCGGTGCAGCAGCGCGGCCAGCACGCCTTCGAAGGCGCAATACGCGGTGACGGCGTCGACCACATACTGGCCTGCCGCGCGTGGCGCTTCGCCCGCACGGCCTGACGACAGCATTGCGCCCGACATCGCCTGCAACAGCAGGTCCTGACCTGGGCGCGTGGCATAGGGGCCGTCTTCGCCGAAGCCCGACATCGATACATAGATCAGGCGCGGGTTCAGCGCCGACAGGGTCTCGTAGTCAACCCCCAGACGGCCGGCGACACCCGGACGGTAGTTCTGGATGAACACATCGGCCTGCGCCGCGAGCTTCTGGATGATCTCCTTGCCGCCGGCGCTCTTCAGATCGATCGCGAGCGAGCGCTTGTTGCGGTTCAGCGAAAGAAAGGACACGTTGATCTTGTTGCCCGTGATGCCGCCGGCGGGCGCGTGCCGCTGCCATTCGCCGGCGGGCGGCTCGATCTTGATTACGTCAGCGCCCAGGTCGCCCAGGCGCTGCGCCGCGAAAGGCCCCGCCATGGCGATGGAGCAGTCCAGAACCTTGTAGCCAGAAAGAATACTCATGCTTCTACCCTCTGCGTGCGCCGATGCGCCTCAATGCATGACCCAGCCGCCGTCAACTGCCAGCGTCTGTCCGGAAATGAAACCCGCCTCGTCCGAGGCAAGGAAAATGATGGCCGCGGCGATGTCGCCTGCGTGCCCGCGGCGCTTCACCGACTGGCGTTCAAGCACCATGCGGTTGTAGCCGTCGGGATCGGGATGGATCTTCTCGGCGTCGGTGGGAAACGCGCCCGGCGAGATGGCGTTGACCGTGATGCCCCACTTGCCGAACTCGCGGGCGAATGCGCGCGTGGCGCCCACCATCGCACCCTTGGATTGCACGTAGGGCAGCAGGTTTTCCCAGCCGCCGGACAGCGTGATCGACGAGATGTTGATCACCCGGCCCCATTGCTGTTCGCGCATGCCGGGCAGGGCCGCGCGGACGATCTGAATCGCCGCCTCCACGTTCACGCGGTGCACGCGCGCCAGCTCTGCGTCGCTGTATTCCTCGAACGGACGCGAGGGGTAGATCGCCGCGTTGTTGATGACCACATCAATCGGGCCCTGGGCGGTCAGCTGCTGAAGGTGCGACTGCAACGCGCTGGCGTCGGCAAGATCGGCCTGCAGAATGTGAAGCTGGTCGGAAAACCGCGCCGGCACGGTGCTGCGCAAGCGATCGATATGCCCGGCGTGGTTGTCCAGCGCGATCACGCGGGCGCCTGCTTCCAGCAGCGCAAGCGTGGTGTCCACCCCGAAACCGCCCGCCGCGCCCGTGAACAGCACGCGACGGCCTTGCAATGAGAAGCGCGCGCTCATGTGCGCCCCGCGATGGGCGCGAAACGCCCCGACAACGGCGGATAATCGGCCTCGGGCTGCACCGCGATCGCGCGGATGCGTGCTTCGCATGCCGCGATATCGGCGGGCGAGGCCAGCACGCTGAACGTAGTGTCGTAGCGGCGTTCTTCCCCATGCTCGAGCCAGATGAGCTCGTTGCGCTCACGCGCCGCACCCTGGCCCAGCACATGGTTGGTCGAGGGCTCGATGCCCATCGCATATTGGCCCGATTGCAGGTTCTGCCATTGATACTGGCACGGGAATTGATGCTTGAAGGTGCTGACCTGCATGCCCAGGGCCAGCTTATCGTTCACCAGGGCCACCGGGACGCTGCCGTCGGCGGCGGCGGCCATCTCGTGCTGCCACACCTGCTCATGAAAGCCCAATTGCGGCGCCGGCATGCGGCGGTAGCCCACGCCCTGTTCGCGGTAGGTTTGCTCGTGTGCGGCCCACACCACATCGCGGATCGGCGCCAGATAGCGCGAGTCGGCGTCCAGCACCGGATAGCCCAGGTTGATGTGATAGCAGAGCATGTGCGGCGTGCGGTAGAAGCCGCGGTTCACCACGCGATCCGACAGTTTGATGTCGTTGGTGCCCACCTCGATCTCGATGCGGCGGTGCAGCTCCAGGTGCTCACCGAACACGGTGCCCTGGCTTACGACTCCCTCCGCCCATAGCACGCAGCGATCGCCGTCCCAGCGTTCGCCGTAGCCGGTCAGGCGCGCCGGTATGGTGCCCACGCGGCCGTGGATGGACTGCTTGGCGGTCTTGCGCGGGCCGTACACATAGTTGTCGGCCGGTGCGTCGTACATGAACAGAATGTGGTCCAGTCCGCAGGTGATCATGAGGCCCGAGAACGAGCGCATCCAGCCCAGTCCGCCTTCGCCTTCATAGTCATGCAGGCCAGGATGGCGAAAGCCCGACGGCGACTGCCATCCCATGGCGAAGCCGCGGTATTCGCAATCGGCGATGTCCATCGCGCGATCCACCAGCACCGTAAAACGCAGGCCCGTGCCGCTGCGGAACTCCAGCATGCGGATACCGCGCTCCAGCCCGTCGTCCAGCGTCATCAGGCGTACGCCGGCAAACTGCGCAAGCTGTCCGGTGCGCGCCTCCACGTCGCGGCGCGTCATCCAGGTTCCGTAAATGTCAGGCATGAGTTCTCCCTGGCAAAGGCGCGGGTGCGCGTTTGCCGGTGTCGGTGTTCAGAATCGTGTTCGCAGGCGCGCCGCGGGCCTTAGGGAAGGGTGGTTCGCGGTGCGCCTCTGTTGCGGCAGGCGGCCTACAGGCCGTTCGCGCGCAGCCGCTCGTCCAGGAAGTTCTTGGCGCGCGGCACGTCGTCTTCGGTCAAGTGCTCGATGATGATGGGAATGTTGGGGTGCTTCTTCGCCAGGCGCTGCAGATAGAGGTCGTAATTGAGCGCGCCCAGGCCCGGCGCCGGCAGCTCGATCTCGCCCACGCCACGGAAGGTATGGCTTTCGGCAGCGCCGTCGTCACCAATGTCGCTGTGCTTTTCCGACTTGTCATCGCCCGAACGCTTCACGTCCTTGGCATGCGCGATGCAGATTTTGTCGGAGAGGGCGTCGAACACCTGATTGAGCGTGCGGTCCATCTGGTCGATGTTGTGCGCTTCGAAGTAGTTCGTCGGGTCC
The DNA here is from genome assembly GCF_056399725.1 of Achromobacter sp. 01N37. Classification (NCBI taxonomy): domain Bacteria; kingdom Pseudomonadati; phylum Pseudomonadota; class Betaproteobacteria; order Burkholderiales; family Alcaligenaceae; genus Achromobacter; species Achromobacter sp. 01N37. The sequence goes on along the minus strand of NZ_JBFTRX010000021.1, from coordinate 6,795 downwards.
ATCAAGAGGCCCAGGCCAGGGTGATCCACCTCGGCGAACATGCGCAGCGTTTCCTCGACGGAACCCACCACGTTGTTCACGTAGGTCTCAAGCAGGAACACCGCGCCATGGTCATAGGCATGTTGCGACAGCTCCGCGATCATCGCGCGGCACTGGTCCCAGCCTTCCTCAGTCTTGTTCTTGGGGTGATGCACCCAGTCGCTGTCGGTGGCGAAGGTGCCGGTTTCCGAGATCACGTAAGGCGAACCCAACTGGCGCGCGTGCGTGAGGATCTCTTTGAGATAGCCGTTGCGGCGTTGGCGTTCGGCGGGATCGGGATGAACGATATTGGTATAGGCCGAGATGCAGGACACCGGCAGGTTGTAGTGGCGGAAGGTGTCGCGGATCTGTGTGCATTTCTGCGCGGTCAGCTGGCCGGGGCCGAGCTCCATGTCCTTGAAATGCAGGTCCAGCTGCACGGTGTTGAAGCCGTGCGAGCGGATCACCTTGGCGGTGCGCTCCAGCTCATAGGGAAAGTAGCCCGAGAAGATTCCGGTCTGGATCATGATGGTTTGTCTCCGTCTGTTTTTTCTGTCTGGTTATTCAACAGCCGGCAGCCGTACTGTGCGGCCTTCGGCGATGGACGTGTAAGCGGCCTCGACCAGCGCCATCGTGCGTACGTTGTCGGTCACGCTCAACGCAGGCTCGGTGCCGCTGGCCAGCGCGTACTGCAACTGCTCCATCACGCCGATGAAGGCATGCGGAAACCACATCGTGTCCCACGTGGGAGTGACCCAACGCCCGTCGGTATGGCCCTTGGCCGCGCGCGAGGCGTAGCTCAGGGTCGACGGTTCGCCGGTGGGCCAGCCGATAGTGCCGCGCGCGACGCCCTCGGTGCCTTCCACGCGCCAGCGGATGTGCTGGTCGTCGGGGTATCCCTCGGCCCGCGGGCCCGACCACACATCTTCGAGCGACAGCGCGAGCAGGCCGTTGCCAAAGCGCAGCGTGGTGCTCACCAGCCCATCCTGATGCGCGAACTCGGTGCGCGGATCGGGGCGGGTGATGCTGGTGATCTCGGTGGGCTCGCCAAACAGATAGCGCAAGGCATCGAGGTGATGCACGCTCATGTTCGAGAGCGTCAGCCGGTCATAGCCGCGCAAAAAATCCTGCCAATGCGGGATCGCGTGCATGTCGATCTGCGCGAACACCGGCGTGCCCAGCACGCCCTGGTCGAGCAGCTGCTTGAGCGTGCGCATCGATTGGTCGTAGCGCATGTTCTGGTTTACCGACAGGATCTTGCCGGCGGCCCGCGCCTCGTCGCGCAAGGCGCGGGCTTCGTCCAGCGAAAGGGCAAGCGGCTTCTGTGCCAGCACGCCGCGCACGTGCGGGGCGCGCAATGCGGCGCGAATCAGCGCGGGCTGCAGGTCGGGCGGATACGCGATGTCCACGATCTCGATCTGCGCATCGGTGATCAGGGCCAGGGGATTCTCATGCACACGCGGGATGCCGTAGCGTTCGGCGATCTCGGCCGCTTTGCTTTGGGTACGCGACGCGATCGCCGCCACCGTGAAGCCGGCCTGCTGGTAGGCCGCCAGATGGCATTCGGCCATGATCATGCCGGCGCCAATGCAGCCGATGCGAAAGCGCCGTTCCCGAACGGGCGGGTCGGGCACCAGGGTAGGGTGCGACATGTGCTCCTCCTGCCGGCTTGGTATGCACTGTCGACTTCCTGGCATCCTGCCGTGCGGTGTTTGATGTTATTGAGCCGCGATAATCACATCAAAACAATCAGTGGTAAAGGTAGATGGCGCTTCCAGGGCCAGAACGTTACCTTTTTGATCCCGAATGATTGCAAATGATGGGTTATGATGGCCTCGCTACCATCGTCCTGATGGTGTTTTGAGAGCCTGGCCCCGCATGCGTCCCACCATTTCCCTCATTGCCCGTGAAGCCGGCATGTCCACCGCCACCGTGGACCGGGTGCTGAACGACCGCGACGGCGTGCGCGGCAAGACGCGCGACCGCGTGCTGGCAATCGCAAATCGCCTTGGCTACTTCGTCCAGGGCGCCGATGCCGCAAGCCAGGATGTGCGGGTCGATTTCGTTTTACCCGCTGGCACCAACAGCTTCATGACCGCGTTGGGCCAGCACCTGCTCGAAGAAGCCGCCACCCGCCCCGATGTGCGGGCCCGCCTGCATCTGATCGAGGGATTCGACGCCAATAAGCTCGCGCAAAAGCTCTACGAGCTGCGCGAGCAGACGCAGGCCGTTGGCCTGGTCGGGCTGGATCATCCCCAAGTGCGCGACGCCATCATGGCGCTGCGCGACAGCGGCGTACATGTCAGCACGCTGGTGTCGGACATTCCAATCTCGGCGCGCCTGGGTTACGTGGGCATCGACAACCGCGCCGCAGGCCGCCTGGCCGCGCTGTTGCTGGGCCGGTTTCTGCCACAGCACACAGAGCGGAAGGTCGCGGTGTTCGTGGGGTCACTGGCGTATCGCGGTCACGAAGAGCGGGAGATGGGCTTTCGCTCGCTGCTGAGCGAAGAGTTTCCGCACCTGCGCATCGCACACATTCTTGAAATCGGCGACGACCGCGACCGCGCCTTTGCCGTCACGCAGGATCTGCTGCGCAAAGAGCCGCCGCACGCGATTTACAACATCGGCGCCGGCAATCAAGGCATCGCCCGGGCGCTGAAAGAGGCGCGGCCGGCTGAGGCGCGGCCCGCCGAGGCGTGGCCAAACGAGGGCCGCGCAGGTAAGGCAGCCTCCGCCCATCGCATTGTCTTCGTTGGCCACGACCTCACCGAAGCCACGCGCCGCCTGTTGCTCGATCGCACCATGGACGCCGTGATCGACCAGAACCCGCGCGTCGAGGCCCGCGAGATCGTCAAGCTGCTGGTAGCGGCCGTGAAGGGCGCGCCCGAACCCAGCTACCTGCCGCGGCTTCAGGTCATCTTCCGGGAAAACATTCCGGAGCCGTGATGGCGACGCGACGGCGCCCAAGGCCCGGTGGGTGGGGAGCAGGGGTTGCTCCTCGGATGAAGATTAGCTTTGGCACAGGCTGGGTGGTGGGTACCCCGCTAGCTTTAGACGTAATGCGCATAATGTGTATTATGTAAAGTAAGGTTTATGGGTGAAGCCCTACTTATCGACCCATTCAGGCTCGTTGCACGAACCAAAGCCACGCAGCCAGGCCAACGCTCACCCACACTGCCACGATCAGCACGGCTCCCATCCTGCTGCGCGGCTTTGAGGCTGCCGACTCCATCCAGGCCTCTGCCTGGCGTCTGCAATCGGCAAGCACGTCCGGCGGCAAGAGTTTGATGGCCAAGTAGATCAAGCCTGGCGGCAACAGTACGTCATCGACATACCCCAACACCGGGATGAAGTCTGGGATCAGATCGAATGCGCAGCGCGTTTGCGCCGCTCAATGTTGAAAACTCAAAGCGACAGCGGACGTCCATCTTCCCGATCACAAACTCGTACTGTTCTATAATTCGACAATCGTTGTATGATCGAACAATGAACGAAGATCAAACAGTTTCAGCCCTCGGCGCCCTCGCCCACGCCCAACGTCTACGCGTTTTTCGCGCGCTCGTCGTGGCTGGGCTCGGCGGTCTCACTCCCAGCGTCTTGGCCGACCAGCTCGGCGTGGCGCGCAACACCTTGTCTTTCCATCTGAAAGAGCTGTCGCACGCCGGCTTGGTCACCGTTGAGCAACAAGGCCGAAATCTGATCTATCGCGCTGACTTCTCGCAGATGAATGCGCTGCTTGGCTACCTGACTGAACACTGCTGCCAAGGCGCCCCTTGCGAGGCCTCCGACTCCACACTCTCCACTCGTTGCTGCTAGGACTTCCCATGTCGCACCCCCCTTTCAATGTGCTGTTTCTCTGCACGGGCAACTCGGCCCGCTCCATCTTGGCCGAAGGCCTGCTCAAAGGACTGGCTAGCGATAGGTTCCACGCCTATTCCGCCGGCAGCACCCCCAAAGGCGAGGTTCATCCGTTGGCGCTCGCCACGCTAAGCGCTTTTTCACTGCCTACCGATGGCTATCGGAGCAAGAGCTGGGACGAATTCGCAGAACCGGGCGCGCCGAAAATGGACTTCATCATCACCGTATGCGATAACGCCGCCGGGGAAGTTTGCCCCGTCTGGCCTGGTCAACCCATGACCGCACACTGGGGCATTCCTGACCCTGCGGCTGATGAAGGAAGCGAGGAACAACGTCGCAAGGCGTTCAATGACGCCGCGCGTGTCCTCAAGCGCCGCATCGAGCTTTTCCTTTCTTTGCCCATTGACCGCCTGGACGCCCTGTCACTCCAGACCGAGCTGCGCGGCATTGGCAGAGCCCAGGAGTAAGCCGATGTCAGTCCCTACACAGGCAGCGGCGCCCGTGCCTCACGCGAGCGTTGGAATGAGCGTCTTCGAGCGTTACCTGACGCTCTGGGTGTTTCTCTGCATCGTCCTCGGCGTTGCCCTGGGCCAGCTCATGCCCGCCCTATTTCAAACCATCGGGCATTTAGAAGTCGCGCAGGTCAACCTGCCCGTTGGCATTTTGATCTGGGTGATGATCATTCCGATGCTGCTGAAGGTGGACTTCGGCGCACTGGGCCAGGTCAAACAGCATTGGCGCGGCATTGGCGTGACGCTGTTCATCAACTGGGCAGTCAAGCCTTTCTCCATGGCGTTCCTGGGGTGGCTATTCATCCGCCAGGTCTTTTCGCCGTGGTTGCCGGCTGACCAGTTGGATAGCTATATCGCTGGCCTGATTCTTCTTGCCGCAGCCCCATGTACCGCCATGGTGTTCGTCTGGAGCCGGCTGACCGGCGGCGATCCCGTGTTCACCCTGTCTCAGGTGGCGTTGAACGACACAATCATGGTGTTCGCCTTCGCGCCCATTGTCGGGCTGCTACTGGGCTTGTCGGCCATCACCGTGCCGTGGGACACGTTGCTCGTGTCCGTTGGACTTTACATTGTGATCCCGGTCATCCTCGCCCAACTCTGGCGCCGCGCGCTGCTGCGTCGCGGGCACGACGCGTTCGAAGCGGCGTTGGCGCGGATCGGCCCGTTTTCCATGGCCGCCTTGCTGTTGACGCTGGTGCTCCTGTTCGCATTCCAGGGCGAAGCCATCATTGGCCAGCCGTTGGTGATCGCCATGCTGGCGGTGCCGATCCTGATCCAGGTGCTCTTTAATTCAGGCCTGGCGTACTGGCTGAATCGTCGCGTGGGTGAAAAGCACAGCATCGCTTGCCCGTCAGCGCTGATTGGCGCCTCCAACTTCTTCGAGCTTTCCGTCGCTGCCGCGATCAGCCTGTTCGGGTTCCAGTCTGGCGCCGCGTTGGCGACCGTCGTTGGCGTGTTGATCGAAGTGCCGGTGATGCTGCTGGTTGTGCGGGTGGTGAACCAGTCCAAAGGCTGGTACGACGCTGGCGCGAAACGGGGCTAACCGGTGACCGGCGCACCCGTCAGGGTTGTCGGTTCTTTGGGAACGGCCCAAACGCTGGCTTGGGCTTCGTCCTATTACCTGCCTGCCATGTTGGCCGCCCCGATGGCCCATGAACTGGGTGTTCCGACGCCGACGGTCTTTGCGGCTTTTTCCGGCGCAATGGTGGTGTCAGCCTTGGTCGGCCCCTGGGCGGGGCACGCGATCGACCGGCACGGTGGGCGCATTGTGCTGGTTAGCACCAACCTGGTATTCGCGCTGGGCCTGGCCATGCTGGGTCTGTCCGAAGGGATTTGGTCGATGGTCGCCGCGTGGCTGATTATCGGCATAGGAATGGGAGCCGGCCTGTACGAAGCGGCGTTCTCCAGCCTGGTTCGCCTGTATGGAAACCACGCCCGTGGCGCGATCACGGGCATTACCCTGATCGCGGGTTTTGCCAGCACGGTTGGCTGGCCGTTGTCGGCCTGGATGGAAACGCAGTTCGGCTGGCGCAACGCATGCTTTGGCTGGGCGGGCATGCATTTGCTGATTGGCTTGCCGCTCAATGCCTGGCTTCCGAAGTTGATCACGCAGACGAACATTGAAAAGCCGGCGGCCGTGGAACCCACGAAGGCAGATTCCTCTTCTGCCCCTGCGCCGCGCCAACGCGCGGGGTACGCAACCGCCCTCCTCGCTTTCGTCTTTGCCGCGACCTGGTTCATCAGCACCGCCATGGCCACGCATTTGCCGCGGATGCTTGAGGCTGCGGGCGCCTCGCTTGCGGCGGCAGTCGCAGTGGGCGCGCTCATCGGTCCCGCGCAGGTGGCTGGCCGCGTGCTCGAGTTCGGGTTTCTGCGGCGCGTTCATCCCCTGCTGTCAGCACGCTTGGCTGCCTTGGCGCACCCCGCCGGTGTGGTGGTGTTATTGATGGCTGGGCCGGCGATGGCCCCGGTATTTGCAATCTTGCACGGCGCCGGCAACGGCATTCTGACCATCGCAAAGGGCACGTTGCCGCTGGTGCTCTTTGGCGCCCACGGATATGGCGCGCGTCAGGGGTAGTTGATGATGCCCGCAAGGATCGCGCAGGCGCTTGCTCCGCTTCTTTTCGGACTGGCGCTGGACGCCTGGGGAGCGAACGCTTTGTGGCTGTCGGGCGCCATCGGGCTGACGGCCTGTGGCGCGCTGATGCTGCTGCACGCCCGGCGCTAGGGATAGCGGCAGGTGTGTAGCGGCTTTGTTTTTTAATAATATTAAATGTGTCGATTCATGCCATTTCAATAATGCGGATGGTATCCAAATAACTAGTATTAAAAGATCGGTTGGTATCCAAATTTCCTAGTTATTTCAATGGGATGGTATCTGTTAGCCCGTATTTGTTAGCCCGTATTT
>NZ_JBFTRX010000020.1:0-124313 GCF_056399725.1 Achromobacter sp. 01N37 | reverse complement strand
GTCACTTCCAGCTTGCCGCCGGTCGTGAGCGTACCGTCTTCGGTGACCGAACCCTTGTCATCGCCGGGTTGAGCCGGATTGATGGTCGCGCCGTCATCCGTGCCGTTGATGGTGACCGTGACCGCCTTGTCGACGATCCCGCCGTGGCCGTCGTTGACGGTCACGGTGAACGTTTCGGTGATCGATTCGCCGGACTTCAGACCTTGAACGGTCTTGTTGGCGTTGTCGAGGTTGTACGTCCAGTTGCCGGAGCCGTCGACGGAGAACGAACCATACGTACCCTTGCCGTCGTTGTTGACGGTCCAGGTATGGGGATCGGTCGTGTCGACGTCAGCGACGTCGATTTTGCCGGTAGCAACCAGCGTGCCGTCTTCGGTGACCGCGCCGTCAGCTTTACCGGTCAACACCGGAATGTCATTGGTGCCGACGATCGTGACGACGACTTGACCGGTGGTGCCATCCGCCGTCGTAACGGTGAACGTCTCCGTCAGGGTCTTGCCCGCGCCCAGGCCTTGAACGGCCGGGTCGTTGTTGGTCAGTGTGTAGGTCCACTTGCCATCGGCATCGATGGAGAAGGTGCCGTGCTGGCCGGCAGCATTGGTCTGCGTTTGGAAGACCGCCTGGCCAGCGTCCGGATCAGTCACTTCCAGCTTGCCGCCGGTCGTAAGCGTCCCGTCTTCGGTGACCGAGCCCTTATCATCACCCGGTTGAGCGGGGGTGATGATGGCGCCGTCGTCGGTGCCGTTGATGGTGACCGTAACTTGCTTGTCGACGATTCCGCCGTTGCCGTCGTTGACGGTCACGGTGAACGTTTCGGTGATCGATTCGCCGGACTTCAGACCTTGAACGGTCTTGTTGGCGTTGTCGAGGTTGTACGTCCAGTTGCCGGAGCCATCGACGGAGAACGAACCATACGTACCCTTGCCATCATTGTTGACTGTCCAGGTGTGCGTGTCGGTCGTGTCGATGTCAGCGACGTCGATCTTGCCGGTGGCAACCAGCGTGCCGTCTTCTGTGACCGCGCCGTCAGCCTTACCGGTCAGAACGGGGATGTCGTTGGTGCCAACGATCGTGACCACGACTTGGCCGGTGGTGCCATCAGCCGTCGTAACGGTGAAGGTCTCGGTCAGCGTCTTGCCAGCGCCCAAGCCTTGAACGGCCGGGTCGCTATTGGTCAGGGTGTAGTTCCACTTGCCATCGGTGTCGATGGAGAAGGTGCCGTGCTGACCGGCTGCGTTCGTTTGCGTTTGGAAGACCGCCTGGCCCGCATCCAGATCTGTCACTTCCAGCTTGCCGCCGGTCGTAAGCGTCCCGTCTTCGGTAACCGAACCCTTGTCATCGCCGGGTTGAGCCGGGTTGATGGTCGCGCCGTCATCCGTGCCGTTGATGGTGACCGTGACCGCCTTGTCGACGATCCCGCCGTTGCCGTCGTTGACGGTCACGGTGAACGTTTCGGTGATCGATTCGCCGGACTTCAGACCCTGAACAGCCTTGTTGGCGTTGTCCAGGTTGTACGTCCAGTTGCCCGAACCATCGACCGAGAACGAACCATACGTACCCTTGCCGTCATTGTTGACGGTCCAAGTGTGCGTGTCGGTCGTGTCAATGTCAGCGACATCAATCTTGCCGGTGGCAACGAGCGTGCCGTCTTCGGTAACCGCGCCGTCAGCCTTGCCGGTCAGAACGGGGGTGTCGTTGGTGCCAACGATCGTGACGACCACTTGACCGGTGGTGCCATCCGCCGTCGTGACCGTAATCGTCTCGGTCAGCGTCTTGCCCGCGCCCAAACCTTGAACGGCGGCGTCGCCATTGTTCAGGTTATACGTCCACTTGCCGTCCGCATCGATCGAGAATGTGCCGTGTGCGGCGGGGGTGCCGGACTGAACCTGGAACACGGCTTGGCCGGCGTCCGGGTCGGTGACGTTCAACTTGCCGCCGACGGTCAGAGCCACATCTTCGGTGACGGTGCCTTGGTCTGCGCCCGGGATGCCCGGGGTGATAACGGCGCCGTCATCCGTGCCATTGATCGTGACCGTGACTTGTTGCGTCGTGACGCCGCCGTGGCCGTCGTCGACCGTGACGGTGAAGGTCTCAGTGATCGATTCGCCGCTCTTCAGGCCCTTGACGGTGGTGTTGCTGTCGTCCAGGTTGTAGGACCACTTGCCGGTGTTGTCGACCGTGAAGCTGCCAAAGTCGCCCTTGCCGCCGTTGTTGACCGTCCAGGTGTGCGTGTCGTTTGCGTCGACGTCGGTCTGGGTCAGTTGGCCGGTGACGTTGGTGGTGCTGCCGTCAGTGACGGAACCGGTGGTCTGGCCGCTGATGACCGGCGCGTCGTTGGTGCCGTTGATGGTGACCGTGACGGCTTGCGTGGTCACGCCGCCGTGGCCGTCGTCGACGGTGACGGTGAACGTCTCGGTCAGCGATTCGCCGACGCCCAGTGCTTGCACCTTGGGATCAGCATTGTTCAGGTTGTAGGTCCACTTGCCGGTGTTGTCGACCGAGAAGTTGCCGTGGTCGCCGTTGCCGCCGTTGTTGACCGTCCACGTGTGCGTGTCGTTCGCGTCTACGTCGGTCTGGCCCAGTTGGCCGCTCACCGTCAGAGAGCCGTCTTCTTTGACGGAACCCGAGGCTTCACCGCTGACGACGGGCACGTCATTGGTGCCGTTGATGGTGACCGTGACGGCTTGCGTGGTCACGCCGCCGTGGCCGTCGTTGACCGTGACGGTGAAGGTTTCGGTCAGCGACTCGCCTGCGCCCAGCGCTTGCACGGCCGGGTTGGTGTTGGTCAGGTTGTAGGTCCAGGTGCCGTCGGCGGCAATGGTCAGCGCGCCGTACTGACCGGCGCCATTGTTGTTGATTGACCACGTGTGCGTGTCGGACGTGTCGACGTCAGCCACATCAAGCTTGCCGGTGGCGGCGAGGGTGGTTTCTTCGGTGACGGCGCCGGCGGCTTGGCCGCTGAGCGTGGGCACGTCGTTCGTGCCTTGGATGGTGACGGTGACCGTGCCGGTGGTGCCGTCTGCCGTGGTGACGGTGAAGGTCTCGGTCAGCGTTTCGCCGACGGCCAGCGCTTGCACGCGGGCGTCGTTGTTGTTCAGGTTGTAGACCCACGCGCCGCTGGCGTCGATCGAGAATGTGCCGTGCTGGCCAGCCTGGCCGGATTGCACGACGAAGCGGGCTTCGCCGTCGTCCACGTCGGTGACGTTGAGCTTGCCGTTTGCAGTGAAGGTGGTGTCTTCCTTGACTGTACCGGCGTCATCGCCCGCGTTGGCGGGGGTGATCTGGGCGGGGTCGTTCACGCCGACGATCGTGACTTCGACCGTGGCGGTAGACGTCGCGCCGCTGGGATCGGTGACGGTGTAGGAAATCGTGGTGGTGGCGGTTTGGCCGGCCGGCAGGTTCTGAAAGCCCGTGCCCGGCGTGAACGTGTAGCTGCCGTCAGGCAAGACGGTGAACGTGCCGCCATTGGTGCCGGTGACGGTAACGCCGCCGGCAGTCATGGGGCGGCCGCTGACGGACACGATCGCCAGGGGATCGCCATCCGGGTCGGCGTCGTTGGTGAGCAGGTTGCCGCGCTGGATGGCGTTCTGGTCGCCGCTGCTGACGTCGTTCAGGGCGGACGGCGCGGTGTTGGTTGCGGCCGGCGCGGTCGTATCGTCGGTGTTGTCACCGGTGGCGCCCGTCGCCGAGGCGCGGGGCAGGGTGTCGTCGCCGCGGCTGGGATTGGGATAGGCCAGGTCCAGCGGAGTCGTGGTTTCCAGGATGCGGGCCAGGCGCACGAAGCTGCTGCCGCCGGCATCGCCGCCGCCGGCCACGATGGCGGCGGTGGGGTCCAGTTCGTCGAAGGGGTCGCGCCCGGCTTGCAGCGCAGCCAGCAGGCGGTCGGAATCGGTGCCGGTGGGCGGCGTGATGGCCGCTTCGCTCGGATCGGCCAGCGGGCCGGTGAGGTCCTCGTTGATGGCGACCTCGCGGCTTTCACCGATCACGATCGGCATGCCGTTTTCAACCTGAAGGGAAACCGTGGCGCCCGAGGCCGTGACGATGTCACTGCCGGCAGGGACTTTGCTGCCTTGATGCAGTTCAGTCAGCGAGCCGTCGCTATTGCGTATCCACGCGCGGCCGGAAATTTCATTGACAACTGCGGCGGGGGTAAAGGTGGCCATGTGGGTTCCGTTTCAGGGAGTTATCCAAAGATGGCCAAATACTAGGGTTTGCCCCAAAGGGAGGCATATTGTCCTCAAGGACAATATCAAGAGGTAATTTTGCTCCGTGAGTCTGCGGGTGCGGAAATGCCATGGACGAGCAGGGCGAGCTGCAGGCGGTCCGCGACCTTGAGCTTGTCGAAAACGGCAGACAGATGGGCCTTGACCGTGCGCTCAGTGATGCCCAGGGCTTCAGCGATCTGGGCGTTGGACTGGCCGCTGGCGGCGTAGCGGGCAACGGTGACTTCGCGTTCGGTAAGCAGGCCGTTGTCCCAGGAATGGGCATCCTGGGCGCGTTCGGTCATCAGTTTGAGCAGGCGCGTCACCAGCGACCGGCCCATCCAGATGCCGCCCGACGCCACCACTTCCAGCGCCTGCGACAAGGCGGCGGCCGAGGCATAGCTATGGCAATAGCCGTGGGCGCCCGCGCCTAGCGCCTGGGTGCCTTGCTCGTCATTCGGGCTGGGGCTGGCCACAACCACATGCAAGCCGGCCAGGGACGAGGACCAGATCGGGTCTTGCCATGACGGCAGGCGCGGCACGTCGGTATCCAGCACCGCCACAGCGCGGCCTTGCTCGCGCCAGCGTTGCAGGTCAGCCAGACCCCGCCCGCGGGCAGCCAGCCAGCGCGTGGAATCCAGCGCGCGCCAATGCTGCCACAGCAGGTCGTCGTGCGTAATCAACAGGACGGGAACAGGTTTCATAAAGCCTTCCAGCTCTCCTTAACGTTCGGTAAAGGCGTTAGCCTTGGCACGCAAGATCGGTTTGAGCAGGTACTGCAGCACAGTGCGTTTGCCCGTCAGGATATGAACCTCGGCCACCATCCCGGGGATGATGGGCAAAAGCTTGTCCCCCACGGTGCTGCGGTCCGTGCGGACGCGCACCACGTAATACGAATTGCCTTTCTCGTCGGTGACCGTGTCGGCGCCGATCTGTTCGACCTTGCCTTCCAGGCCGCCGTAGATGGCGAAGTCATAGGCGGTGAATTTCACTTCGGCCTTCTGGTCGGCGTGCAGGAAACCGATGTCGCGCGGCTGGATACGCACTTCCAGCAGCAGCGTGTCGTCCTTGGGCACGATTTCGATGATGTCCTTGCCCGGCTGCACCACGCCGCCCACGGTGTTGTTGAACAGCGTCTTGATGGTGCCGGCCAACGGGGCGCGCACTTCAGCCAGCTTCACGCGATCGGCCAGCGCCAGCTTGCCTTGGCGCAGGGTGGACAGCTTGGTGTTGGTTTCGGAAAGTTCGCTGCGTGCCTGGTTGCGGATGTTCAGCTCAGACTCTTCGAGCTTGCTTTGCGCTTCCTTGATCGACGCCTGGAAGCGGTCGATCTGCGCCTCGGCGCCTTTCTGTTCACCGCAGTAGCGGGCCACGTCGCGTTGCAAGCGCAGCAGATCCACTTCGGACACGGCGCCGCTTTTCAGCAGGGGACGCGTCACCTGAAGTTCGCGCGAAGTCAGGCCGCAGCTGGCCGATGCCTGGTCGCGCTTGGCGATCGTTTCGCGCAGGTCTTCCTGGCGCTGCTTGAGCTGTTCGCGGGCGACGTTGACCGTGGCGTTCAGTTCGGTATTGCGCGCTTGCCACGCGTTGCGCTCCATTTCGGCCAGACCGGGCGCCTGCTTCAGCACTTCTTCCGGGGCCACGAAGGGCTCTCCAGTGGCCAGCGCTTCCAGACGGGCGGACTTGGCCAGCAAGGACAGGTATTCCGCATTGTTCTCGCCCAACGAGGACGCAAAACGCGTGGAATCGATCTTCAGCAGCGTCTGGCCGGCTTGCACTTCCTGGCCCGGACGAACCAGAATTTCTTCGACGATGCCGCCATCCAGGCTCTGGATGATCTGCACCTGACGCGACGGCACAACCTTGCCTTCGCCGCGCACCACCTCGTCAATGCTGCCGGTCGCTGCCCAGACAAGCAGGAGCGCCGTGGCCAGCAAGGCCACCCACAGCAGCACGCGCGAACTGCGGGCCTGCGATTCGTGAATCACCCATTCGGCATTGCCGACATAGTCAGACCGCTTTTCGACTTTGCCTTTTTCCGTGCCGTCCAGCAGCCGGTCGAAAAAGAATACGAAGACGTTGCGCAATTTGCGCCACAAGCCGCCCAACAGGCCGTGCTTGGTCTCTCCAGGATTTGTCTGCATGGCGCCCTTAACTCCCGCGTCCAACGCGTCCCTGACGCAGTGCTTCCACAACTTGCTCCTTGGGACCGTCGGCCACGATGTGACCGTTGTCGATCACGATCAGGCGGTCGACCAGGTCCAGCAACGCGGTCCGGTGCGTGACCAGAAGAATCGTCTTGGTCGCGCTGGCCTCGCCCAGCCGCTTGCGCAGTTGGGCTTCGCTTTGGTGGTCCATGTTGCTGCTGGGTTCGTCCAGCAGCAGGATGGGAGGATCGTTGATCAGGGCGCGGGCCACGGCAACGGATTGCCGTTGGCCGCCTGACAACGATTCACCGCGTTCGCCAATGATCATGTCGAACCCGTTGGGGTGCAGGTTGGCGAAGTCGGTGACGCCGGCCAGATTGGCGGCCGCCAAAATGCTGGCGTCGTCGGCATAGGGCGCGCCCATGGCCAGGTTGTGCTTCAGGCTGCCGTAGAACAGCGTCGGGTCTTGCGGCACATGGCCGATCGCGCGGCGCACGTCGGCCGGGTCGATCTGGCGGACGTCCACGCCATCGAGCAGCACGGCGCCTTCGGTGGGCTGATACAGCGCCAGCGCCAGTTTTTCCAGCGTCGTCTTGCCCGAACCGATGCGGCCGATGATGCCGACCTTTTCACCGGGCTTGAGCTTGAACGACACCTTCTTCAGCACCGGCTGCGTGCTGCCGGGATACGAGAACGTGACGTCGCGGAATTCCAGGCCGCCGTGGAATACCGGGCGATGCAGGAACTCGGATTCGGCGGGGCGTTCGATCGGCAGCTTCATATAGTTGTCGATGGAACCCAGCGAGGTGCGGGCGTTTTGATATTGCATCAGCAGGCCGGCCACCTGGCCCAGCGGCGCCAGGCAGCGGCCGGCAATCATGGATGCGGCGATGATGCCGCCCATGGACATGGCCGATTCCTGTGCCTGGTACACGCCGATGATCACGACGGCGATCGACACCAGTTGTTGAATTGCCTGCACGAAGCCGACCGTTGACGACGAAATCAGCTTGAGCTTGCCGCCCGTTTGCGCGATGAATTCGGTAGCGCGTTCCCAGTTGCGCTGGATGGCGCCCTGGGCGTTGAGCGTCTTCACGGCTTCCAGGCCGGTCAGCGCTTCCACCAGCGTGGCGTTGCGTTGCGAGCTGGCTTGGAAAGACGCCATCGTCAGCGCTTCCATGCGCGCCTGCGCGGCAAGCGACACCAGCAGAATCAGCACGATTGCCACGAGCGGCGGCAGAATCATCCATGGCGAGATCCAGGCCAAGGCGGCCAGGAACAGCACGATGAAAGGCAGATCGACCAGCGTGGTGATGGTGGCTGACGCGATGAAGTCGCGGATGGATTCGAATGAACGCAGGTTGGCCGCGAAGGAACCCACCGACACCGGCCGGCCCTCCAGGCGCAAGTCCAGCACGCGTTCCATGATCTGCGCAGACAGGCGCACATCGACCCGTTTGCTGGCGCTGTCCACCACATGCGAGCGCGCCGTGGACAAAATCATGTTGAAGATCACGACCAGCGTAATGCCGATGGCCAGCACCCACAGCGTCTCGACGGCGTTGTTGGGCACGACGCGGTCGTAGACGTTCATGGTGAACAACGGCATCGCCATGGCGAAGATGTTGATCAGCAGGGCGGCGATCAGCGCGTCGCGGTACAGGCGCCGGTTTTCCATGATGGCGGCCCAGAACCAATGGCGCTCGCGCACCTTGGCGACTTCCGGCGCACGCGCGTCAAAGCGGAACTGCGGGCGCACAAAGCACACCAGGCCGGTGTACTGCGCGGCCAACGCTTCGGGCGTCATCTCGACAGAGCTGCCGCCCAGTTCAGGATGGCTGACGATGTATTTGCCGTCTTCTTTCTTGAGCAGCAAGCAGGCGCGTTCGCCTTGCAGCAGCAGAATGGCGGGCAACAGGTCTTGAGAAATGCTGTCCAGCGTGCGTTTGACGACGCGCGCGGAAAGTTGCGCGCGCGCGGCGGCGCGGGGTAGCAGGGCAGGGGTCAGCCGGTGCTCTTCCAGCGGTAAACCGGACGACAGCGCCTGCGCCGTGGCGGTCACGCCGTGCAGGCGCGTGATTTCAACCAGGCAGTCCAGCAGCGGGTCGTCGTGCGCCGCGCGGGCATCGGCACGCCATTCCCGAGCGGCCTTTTCAGATAACTTGTCCATCTTCGTCATCCAAGAGGTCGAGGTGTTCGGACAGGCGCGCGCGTTGCTGCTTGCGCTGTGAAAGTTTTTGCTGGGCCTGGATAGGCAGGTCCGTCATGCGCAAGGTGCCATTGGCGATCAAGGCGTCGATCAAGTCTTCCAGGACGCGGACAAAGTCCGCGTCCAGCTGCGAAAATTCTTTGCCCTGGGGGGTCATATGGCCTCCTTGCGACCCAACACCGGTCAGGGCTTGGCGTTGGGTGCGTTCAGCGGCACGAGCGTGGGTGGCAGCGTGCCTTCGTTGTATTGCACGCGCACGGGCGCCAAGCGGGCAGCGTCGGGAACCGTCGAATTGCAAAGCTTGATCACTTCGTCGGAGACTTCCAGCTTGCCGTTTTCCTCGGGCATCTCATTGCGCGCGGGTTGCAGCGACAGCGCAGGCAGCAGTGCATGCGACAGCGCCAGCCAGCGATATTGCGCAAGCTTGAGGTCATACAGGCCGTTGGTCAATGCGCGGCGTGACTCAAACAACTCGTTTTCGGTGTCCAGCAAGTCCAGCAGCGAACGTTGGCCAATCTGGAATTGTTGGCGATACGCGTCACGGACTTTTGTGGTGGCCACTTCGTGGTCACGCAGGAACGGCAGCTTCTGGCTCAGGCTCTGGACGTTATTCCAAGCCACGGCCAAATCCTGCTGCACATTGCGGCAGGTGTAGTCGCGGATGTCGCGTGCGGCGTACGACTGCGCGGCCGTCTGGCGGACGCGAGCCGAATCGGCGCCGCCGCGGTACAGGTTGTAGCTCATCACGACTTGCACGCTGGAGCTCTGGATATCGCGGGTTTGCGGGGTGGGGTCGTTCTGGTCGCGGCCCGTGGAAGCCACAAATTCAAACTTCGGCGAGAACGCGCCCTTGGACGAGGCCACGCCCGCTTGCGCGGCTTGCAGGCCGGCTTGCTTGGACAGGAAGCTGGGGTTGCGGCGCAGCGACTCATTGAAGTCGCCCGGTTTCACAGGAAGCTTGTCGCCAATGTCGGGCGGCGGCTGCATGGCTTCGGGCGGGAAGGCGCCAGTGACGCGCTGGAAACGTTGCTGTACGTCCAGCAGGTTGGCGGTTTCCGTCATCAGGTTGGTCTGAGCCAGCGACAAACGGCCGCCCGCCTGTTCCAGGTCGACCCGGCGGCCAACGCCCGATTCGGTGCGCTCGCCAATCTGCTTGAGCGTTTCTTCGTGCAAGGAATAGTTCTGGCGGGCCAGCAGCTCCATATCGCGATAGCGTTGCAGGTCGATATAGGCCTGCACGGCGGAAAACGCGGTGCTGTCGCTGGTGGCCAGCACGTCATAGAAGCGTGCGAGCTTGTCGAAACCCGCTTGCTTGACGTCGTTGTTCGTACGGAAGCCGTCAAAAATCAGCTGGCGCAGTTCGACGTTGTAGCCCGGGCGGCTCCAGTTCTGCGAGCCCACGGCCGGCACGTTGCTGCGATATTCGCGGCCCAGATAGCCCTGGGCATTGATCTGCGGAAAGTACGCGGCGCGGGCGACCGATTGGCCTTCCAGCGACGCTTGGAAGTCGTGGTACTTGGCTTGGATTTCGGGATTGCTGAGCAGCGTCTGTTCAACGATCTGGTTCAGCGTCACTGCGGACGGGGCGCCGGTTGCGGCGGCGGGCGCTGCGGACTGTGCAAATGCTGCGGGAACAAAGGCCAGGGCAAGGATCGAAGTCGTGCTCTTAAGCAAAAACGAAGCCATAGTGATTATTCGCGAGTAGGTTTAGATTGAGTGGCCGACATCTTGTATGAAAATGTCATATCTTTCGAGTCAAGATTTGTTAAATCGTGGCAGGCAGATACGACTGGCCAAAACGTTTCGTCGCGCAACATCACTTAAATTTCCTGAATTTGCACGAACTTCACAGTAGCTGAAATTCTCAGCTTGATTAATACGTTTTATTTCGCATTATTTCGAAAAAGACGCAACCGTAGTGAAACCGGATTATATCGGCTAGATAATTCTGAATCTATTTTCCTTAACAAAGTTTTTCGGTGTGATTAATTTTCCACAATCCTTCCCCAACTTTTCGGGAAGGGTGCGGAGTGAGGCGGATAGCGTCCGTTTTGCGCCCATCGTGGTAGTGGTGGTACTAGTATCCATGGTGTGGTTGTACTAGGTTCAGACCGTGTGCATAATTCCTCCATGCCGCAGTGGCCGGCGCGGGAGCGACTTGCTTTTCAACCGCGTGAGGCACGAGCCGGATTGTCTATTTGCAGAGCGCATCCATGGCCCAAACCCTTTACGACAAACTCTGGGACGCCCACATCGTCCACCAGGAATCAGACGGCACCTGTCTGCTCTATATCGATCGCCACCTGCTGCACGAAGTGACCAGCCCGCAGGCGTTCGAGGGCTTGGCCATTGCCGGCCGCAAGCCGTGGCGCACGGGCGCCAACCTGGCGGTGGCGGACCACAACGTGCCGACGATCAATCGCGCCCAGGGTATTGATGACCCGGTCTCCCGCCTGCAAGTGGATACGCTGGACACCAATTGCGATAAGTACGGCATTACCGAATTCCGCATGAATGACTTGCGCCAGGGCATCGTGCACGTGATCGGGCCGGAGCAGGGCGCAACGCTGCCCGGCATGACGGTCGTCTGTGGTGACTCGCACACCAGCACGCACGGCGCGCTGGGCGCGTTGGCTTTCGGTATTGGCACGTCCGAAGTCGAGCACGTGCTGGCTACGCAAACGCTCTTGATGAAAAAAGCCAAGAGCATGCTGATCAAGGTTGAAGGCGAATTGCCCTTCGGCTGTACGGCCAAGGATGTGGTGCTGCACATCATCGGCATCATCGGTACGGCGGGCGGTACGGGCCACGCCATCGAATTCGCCGGCAGCACGATCCGCGCGCTGTCCGTGGAAGGCCGCATGACGGTCTGCAACATGGCCATCGAAGCGGGCGCCCGTTCGGGCATGGTCGCGGTGGACGACAAGACGGTCGAGTATTTCCGCGGCCGTCCGTTTGCGCCCCACGGCGTGGTCTGGGATCAGGCCGTCAAGTACTGGCGCACGCTGCACACCGACGAAGGCGCCAAGTTCGACACCGTGGTGGAAGTCAATGCGCGCGACATCAAGCCGCAAGTCACCTGGGGCACGTCGCCCGAAATGGTATTGCCGGTGGACTCCCGCGTGCCGGACCCCGACCGTGAAAAAGACGATGTGCGCCGCAGCGGCATGGAGCGCGCGCTGGAATACATGGGCCTGAAGCCCAACACGCCGCTTACCGATATCCGCGTGGACCGCGTGTTCATCGGCTCGTGCACCAACTCGCGTATTGAAGACTTGCGCGCCGCGGCCGTCGTGGCCCGCGGCAAGCGCGTCGCGTCCAATGTGCGCCAGGCGATGGTGGTGCCGGGTTCGGGCTTGGTCAAGCAGCAGGCCGAGCGCGAAGGGCTGGACAAGATTTTCATTGAGGCCGGCTTTGAATGGCGCGAACCGGGCTGCTCGATGTGCCTGGCCATGAACGCCGACCGCCTTGAACCGGGCGAGCGTTGCGCATCCACGTCGAACCGCAACTTCGAAGGCCGCCAAGGCCAGGGCGGCCGCACGCACCTGGTCAGCCCCGCGATGGCGGCCGCCGCCGCCGTGGCCGGCCACTTCGTCGACGTCCGCACGTTCCGTTAAGCGATACAGCACCGAGTACCGACATCATGCAAGCATTTACCACTCACGAAGGCCTGGTGGCTCCGCTCGATCGCGAAAACGTCGACACGGACCTCATCATCCCCAAGCAGTTTCTCAAGTCCATCCAGCGCACGGGTTTCGGGCCCAACCTCTTTGACGAGCTGCGTTATCTGGACCACGGCGAACCCGGCATGGACAACAGCAAGCGTCCGCTGAATCCGGATTTCGTGCTGAACCAGCCGCGTTACCAGGGCGCTTCGGTGCTGCTGGCCCGCAAGAACTTTGGCTGCGGTTCCAGCCGTGAACACGCGCCCTGGGCGCTGACGCAGTTTGGCTTTCGCGCCATCATTGCGCCGTCGTACGCCGACATCTTCTTCAACAACAGCTTCAAGAACGGCTTGCTGCCGATCGTGCTGTCTGAATTGGAAGTGGCGCGCCTGTTCGATGAGGTCAAAGCCTTCCCGAACTACAAGCTGAACATCGACCTGGACCGCCAGGTTGTGATCGCCCCGGACGGCCGCGCGATGGGCTTCGATATCGAACCCTTCCGCAAGTACTGCCTGCTCAATGGCTTTGACGATATCGGCCTGACCTTGCGTCATGCCGACAAGATCCGCGCCTTTGAAGCAGAACGCCTGGCCCGCCATCCCTGGCTGGAAAGCCGTCCCATCGCCTGAACCCTATTCTGATCACAGGATCGCTTCTTAAATGACTCACAACATTGCAGTCTTGCCGGGTGACGGCATCGGCCCGGAAATCGTTGAGCAGGCCGTGCGCGTCCTGAAGGCGCTGGACGTTTCCTTCGACATCAAGCAGGCTCCCGTGGGCGGCGCCGCGTTCGACCAGTTCGAACACCCGCTGCCGCCGGCCACGCTGAACCTGGCCAAGGAATCGGACGCCATTCTGTTTGGCGCCGTCGGCGACTGGAAGTACGACAGCCTGCCGCGTGAATTCCGTCCGGAACAAGCCATTCTGGGCCTGCGCAAGGCGCTGGGCCTGTTTGCGAACCTGCGTCCGGCCATTCTGTATCCCGAGCTGGCCAGCGCCTCGTCGCTCAAGCCCGAGATCGTGTCCGGCCTGGACATCCTGATCATCCGCGAACTGACCGGCGACATTTACTTCGGCACGCCGCGCGGTGTGCGCTCGTCGCCGGACGGCGCCTTCACGGGCGAACGCGAAGGCTACGACACGATGCGCTACGCCGAAACCGAAGTGCGCCGCATCGCGCGCATCGGCTTCGAATCGGCCCGCAAGCGCAACAAGAAGCTGTGCAGCGTGGATAAGGCCAACGTGCTGGAAACGTCGCAGTTCTGGCGCGATATCGTCATTGAAGTGGCGCGTGAATATCCGGACGTCGAGCTGTCGCACATGTATGTCGACAACGCCGCCATGCAGCTGGTGCGCAACCCGCGCCAGTTTGACGTCATCGTCACGGGCAACCTGTTCGGCGACATCCTGTCGGACGAAGCCGCCATGCTGACGGGCTCGATCGGCATGCTGCCGTCGGCATCGCTGAATGCCAGTGGCCAGGGCTTGTACGAACCCAGCCACGGTTCGGCTCCGGACATCGCCGGCCAAGGCATCGCCAATCCGTTGGCGACGATTCTGTCGGCCGCCATGCTGCTGCGTTACTCGCTGAACCTGGCGCCCCAGGCTGACCGTATCGAAGCCGCCGTGCGCCGCGTGCTGGCCGACGGCCTGCGCACCGCCGACATCTTCGAACCGGGCACGACGAAAGTCAGCACGGCGGGCATGGGCGACGCAGTGCTGAAAGCCCTGGCCTGATCGTCAAGCAAGGGGCGCGCCCTTGCGGCGCAGCCCCAAGATTTTGAAGGGCCGCCCGCAAGGCGGCCCTTTTTGCGACCCAGCTCTGAGCCGCCGGTGGGCTTGCCATTGACCCGATGCGGCCCTGTTGTGAAGGCGCCGCGAAAGGGCATGCCTTATCTTGTGGCCCCGATTTTTTCTAGCTGCGCCGCAACATCTCCCCGTGCATTCTGATAAATTGTTGAATTGCACGTTTTTTTCTACCCGGACCTTGTCTCCACCTTTATAGAGCGATTGAAATGAATCAAGCAGTAGGCCTTGTCGGCTGGCGCGGAATGGTCGGCTCGGTGCTCATGCAACGCATGCGCGACGAGAACGACTTCGCACTGATCGAACCGGTGTTCTTTTCCACCAGCAATGCTGGCGGCGCTGCGCCCACGTGGGCCGAAGGCGCGGGCCCGTTGCAAAATGCCTACGATATTGATGCTCTGAAAAAACTGCCGATCATTCTGACGGCACAAGGCGGCGACTACACGTCCGAGGTTTACCCGAAGCTGCGCGGCGCGGGCTGGAACGGCATCTGGATTGATGCGGCCAGCACCCTGCGCATGGCTGACGACGCCATCATCGTTCTGGACCCGGTCAACCGCCCGGTCATCGACGCAGCGCTCAAGCGCGGCGTGCGCAATTTCATCGGCGGCAACTGCACGGTCAGCTGCATGCTGATGGGTCTGGCCGGCCTGTTCAACAACGACCTGGTGGAATGGATGACCTCCATGACGTACCAGGCCGCATCCGGCGGCGGCGCGCAACACATGCGCGAACTGCTGACCCAGTTCGGCGAGATCAACCAAGCCGTCAAGCCGTTGCTGGACGACCCCGCGTCGGCCATCCTGGCGATCGACCGCGGCGTGCTGGCCAAGCAGAAAGATCCGGCGCTGCCCCACGAACACTTCGGCGTGCCGCTGGGCGGCAACCTGATTCCCTGGATCGACAAGGATCTGGGCGACGGGATGTCGAAGGAAGAGTGGAAGGCCGAAGTCGAAACCAACAAGATCCTGGGCCGTGGCGCGGCTTTCGGCACGCCGGCCACCCCGATCGACGGCCTGTGCGTGCGCATCGGCGCCATGCGCTGCCACAGCCAGGCGCTGACCATCAAGCTCAAGCGCGATGTGCCGATCGACGAAATCGAAGCGCTGATCGCGCAAGGCACGCAGTGGGCGAAGGTGGTTCCGAACACCAAGGAAGCCACCGTCTCTGCGCTGACCCCCGTGGCCGTGACCGGCACGCTCGATATTCCGGTGGGCCGCCTGCGCAAGCTGTCGATGGGCTCGCAGTACCTGGGCGCCTTCACCGTGGGCGACCAACTGCTGTGGGGCGCCGCCGAACCGCTGCGCCGTATGTTGCGCATTGCGCTGGCCGAAGCCTGATGCCGGTTCGGGCGCCGCGCGGCGGGGCCTGATCGTGTAGCAAGTGAAGCAAGGGCACCTTCGGGTGCCCTTGACGTTTGAGCGATAGTGAAAAGGTGTGGCGGATGCGCCCGCGAGTCAATGCCGATGCGCCTTTCAGGTTTGTGAAATGCCCGTCATCCATTACACTTTTCCGGTGAATTGAGGCCTGTTCTCACTGATTTGGTGCGGACGGGCTCTAGCCCGTAATTCGACTACAAGAACGGAATTCCAGCTTATGACCCAGCGTTCGCGCCACGTGAAGCATGCCCGCCGTTTGAAAGCCCTTCAATGGGCGATCGCCTTGGCGATCGGGTCGAGCATGTGCAGTTCGGCGCTGGCCATGCGCGTGGGGCATTCGCGTGTCGTGTCCGTGCCGGGTGCGCCGTTGCAGGCGGTTGTGGGCTTGCAGGAGCTGACGCCGGATGAAGTCGCGTCGCTGAAAGTATCGGTGGCGGATGATGCGGCCTGGCAACGCGCTGGCCTGAAGCCGCCGGTGCCGTTGGGCAGCATGGTTGTCCGGGTCGAAGACGGCATGGACGCCACGCGCAAGAATTTGCGCATTCGCGGCACCCAACCGCCGGCAAGCGGCGCGGTGGATCTGCTGCTGGATATCAGCTCGAGTTCGGGGCAGCGCCAAGTGCAGGTCAGCATTCTGGTGCCATTGCGCGGAACCGGCGCTGACGTGACGCCCGCCGCCGTCGGCACCCCGCGTGCAGGGGGCACGACGGGCTCGGTCAACGTCAAATCGGGCGACAACCTGTTCGCCATCGCACAACGCAACGCGGTGCCCAACGCCTCGGTCTACCAGATGCTGGTGGCGCTGTGGCGCGCCAATCCCGAGGCGTTCATCCAGGGCAATATGAATCTGGTGCGCGCGGGACAGAAGCTGAAAATTCCTGATGCGGCAACGGTGCGCGCGATTGACCCGGCCGAAGCGCGCCGCATTTTCAATGAACACGCCGAAGCCTTCGCCAAGTATCGCGCCCGTCTTGGCGCGGCCGCCGGTGCGAATCCGTCGGTGGTGAAGGGCCAGGACGCCGCCTCCGGCACCGTCGCCCGCCCGGGCGACACCGGTGTCGCCAGTGCTGCGCCCACGCAGGATCGTGTGCGCCTGTCTTCAGGTGAGGCATCGAACAGCCCGTCCGCGCAAGCCGACGCGCAGGCGGATGCCAGGACGTCGAGCGAGCGCGCGATGAAAGACGTCGAAGGCCGCGTCAATCAGCTGCAAAGCAATGTGGACGAGTTGAATAAAGCGGTTGCGCAGCAGGGAGCGTCGGGCGGTGCCGGCGCAACGGGCGCAGCAGGTGCTTCGGGTGCAGCAGGTACCTCGGGCACGTCGGGCGCAGCAGGTACACCGGGCGCAGCAGGCACACCGGGTGCAGCAGGCACACCGGGTGCAGCAGGCACACCGGGCGCAGCGGGCACACCGGGTGCAGCAGGCACGCCGGGCGCAGCAGGTACGTCGGGCGCAGCAGGTACGTCGGGTGCAGCAGGCACATCGGGTGCAGCAGGCACACTGGGTGCAGCAGGCACACCGGGCGCAGCAGGCACGCCGGGCGCAGCAGGCACGCCAGGCGCAGCAGGCACGCCGGGCGCAGCAGGCTCACCAAGTGCAGCAGGAACACCGGGTGCAGCAGGCACGTCGGGCGCATCAGGTGCACCGAGCGCAGCAGGCACGTCGGGCGCAGCAGGTACGCCGGGTGCAGCAGGTACACCGGGCGCAGCAGGCACGTCGGGCGCATCAGGTGCACCGGGCGCAGCAGGTACGCCTGGCGCAGCAGGTACGCCTGGCGCAGCAGGCACGCCTGGCGCAGCAGGCACCCCCGGCGTAGCAGGCGCTCCCGGCGCTGCCGCGCCGTCATCCGGCGACAAGGCCGTCACGGGCACTCCGCCCTCAAACAGCAAAGATCTCACCTCCGGCATGCCCAGTTGGCTTGCCGACAATTTGCTTGTCATCGTCACCGCCGTGTTGGCGCTGATTGCGTTCGCCATTGCTTGGCTGCTGCGCCGTGCCGGCGCCCGGCGTGACGACGATGATGAGGAAACGTACGCCTATAACGAGCCGGCGCTGGACACGGCAGCGCTGAATCGCAAGCTCGATACGATCAATCTCGACCTGGACGAACCGCCCACGGACGAACCGCGCCGAGTCAGCGGACCTCGAGTTTGAATAATGTCTAGAGTTGCATTGGGGCTGGCGTATGACGGCTCCGCTTGGCAGGGTTGGCAGACACAGCCGCATCGGCAAACGGTGCAGGACACGCTGGAGTCTGCGTTGGCAAGCTTCTGTGGGGTGAAGGGCGCGGTGCCCACGATTTGCGCGGGGCGTACCGACACCGGCGTGCATGGCGCGATGCAGGTCGTTCATCTGGATACGGAGTTGGACCGGCGCATGGAATCCTGGGTGCGGGGCGTGAATGCGTTTTTGCCGCCCAGCGTATCGGTGCAGTGGGCGCAGTTGGTGTCAGACGAATTCCATGCTCGTTTCTCGGCGCGCGCCCGTACTTACGTTTATTTAGTGTGGCGAGGCCGCGTGCGGCCGGCGTTGTGGGCGGGGCGGGCCGGCTGGTGCTTTCAGCCGCTGGATGTTGATGCCATGCGCGCTGCCGCGCAGGCACTGTTGGGTGAACACGATTTCTCCAGCTTCCGGTCATCGCAATGCCAGGCCAAGCATCCAGTGCGCCACATGCATCGGCTGGACATCGAGGAACGCGGCCTGTTTCTGGTGTTCACGCTGAAGGCCAACGCGTTTTTGCACCACATGGTGCGCAACATCATGGGTGCGTTGTTGCAGATCGGCCAGGGCAGGGAAGCCGTGGACTGGATGGCGCAACTGCTGTCGTGGCGTGACCGCAAACGAGGCGCGCCGACGTTCTCACCAGACGGCCTGTACTTGTCCGCGATTGATTATCCCGCCGAGTTTGGCCTGGAAGAGCTTGATGGCGGATCGCTGTTGCTATCGCCGTTCACGCAGACCTATTAGGAAGCTGTTGTCATTGATGGCGCGGCCTCGCGCCTGATGGAGAGGAATGCCATGCAACGCCGCGCGTTTTTGAAGCAAGCCGCTCTGGCCGCCGCGGGCAGCGCCGCACTGGCCGCCCCGGTCTACGCGCAGGATGCGCCCACAATCGCGTGGCGGCTGGCATCCAGCTTTCCCAATGAGTCGCCGACGTTGCTGGCGGGCGCCGAGGACGTCGCGCGCTACGTGGCCGAGGTCACGGACGGCCGCTTCACCATCGACATTTTCCCGGCGGGCGATCTTGTGGAATCCGGCCAGGTGCTCGATGCCGTGCAGCATCGCGTTGTCGAGTGCGGCCACACGGCATCCACGCGTTACTTCGATATTGATCCCGCGCTATGTTTTGATGCCGGCGTGCCGTTCGGCCTGAACACGCGCCAGATGAATGCCTGGATGTTGCAAGGCGAAGGCCTGGCGCTGACCCGGGTGCTGTTCGACAAGTACAACATCCTGAACTTTCCCTGTGGGTATACCGGCGCGCAAATGGGCGGCTGGTTCCGGGGCGAAATCAAAAACGTTGACGATTTGCGCGGCCTGAAAATCAAGGCAGGCGGCTTCGCGCGCCATGTGCTGGCGCGCTTGGGCGCGACGCCGGTCGACGTGCCGGTCTCGGAAAGCTATGCGGCGTTAGAGCAGGGCACGGTGGACGCGGTCGCGTGGATTGGTCCGTACGACGACGAAAATCTTGCGCTCTATAAAGTGGCGCGGAACTATTACTTTCCTGGCTGGTGGGCGGGCACCTTGCAGCTATCGCTATACGTCAACCAGGACGCTTACGATGAGCTGCCCAAGCCCTATCAATCGGCGCTGGCTTTGGCGTGCAGAATGGCCACGGGCAACATGATCGCCAAGTACGACGCGGGCAATCCCGATGCGTTGCGCCGGCTGGTATCCCGAGGCGCGCAACTGAAGGCGTTTCCGAAGCCTGTCTTGCAGGCATGCTACGAGGCATCGATGGCGGCCTATAAAGAGATGAGCGCCAAGGACCCGATGTTCAAAAAGCTCTATGACAGCATGACCGCTTTTCGCGACAAGGAAGTGCCGTGGTTCCGCGTGGCCGAAGGCAGTTTCGACAATCTGCTTGCCACTTTGGGCCAGCCTGCTGCCTGAACGCGGCTTGCCCGCGCGGCAGATATACTGAATCGTCATGCCGCGATGGGCGGCACAGGTAATGAGTTCCATGCGCACACGCATCAAAATCTGCGGATTGACCCGCGAACAAGACATCGACGCTGCCGTCTCGGCCGGCGTCGATGCGATCGGCTTCGTCTTCTATGCCAAGAGCAGGCGCTGCCTGACGCCCACGCGCGCCGCGCAACTGCGCCGTGCCGTGCCGGCGTTCGTCGATGTCGTGGCCCTGTTCGTGAACCCCGACCCGGCCGATGTGCAGGCGGTGCTGGACAAGGTCGGCCCTGAACTGCTGCAATTCCACGGCGATGAAACGCCGCAGGATTGCGCGCGATACGGCCACCGTTTTCTGCGCGCCTTCCGGGCGGGCGCCCCGGGTCTGGATACCGCCGAAGGTCTGGCCACGCACTGCCGCGCCTACGGTGAAGCGGCGGGGTGGTTGTTCGATAGCTACAGCGCGGGCTACGGCGGCAGCGGCCATGGTTTTGACTACGCGTTGCTGGATGACGTCCGCGCTGATCCGGTGTCGCGCCCGCTGATCCTGTCGGGTGGTTTGAACGGCGACAACGTCGGCCAAGCCATCGAGTTGGTCAGGCCGTGGGGCGTGGATGTGAGTAGTGGCGTCGAGGTCGAGCAAGGAATAAAAAGTTCTGATAGAATCTCGTTCTTCGTTGATGCAGCCCACGCCGCAGACACGAAGTTGAAGGGAAAAAAGTAGTGCTTGCAGGTGAAGTTTCTGGCCAGAGTTTCGGTTCGCTCCAATCCGATGCGCAACCCCAATCCGGCCCGTTTGTTAGTTCAAACGTTGATGCTTCAAACGCAATAAAAACAGCAAAAAGTCTTTTAAGACGATTTGCACAGTTTAAAAAAGCACTATATAATTCTTCTTCTTTGCAGGCGGTTAGCTCAGTTGGTTAGAGCGCCACGTTGACATCGTGGAGGTCGTTGGTTCGAACCCAATACCGCCTACCAGATTCCTGCAAAGCAGTGCCTAGCACTGCTCCGAAAGCCGCGTAAGTCTTTGACTTCGCGGCTTTTTTGCATTCTGCGCCGCTAGCTACTACCAACTGCCGCCAAGGGGCGCCAGCAGTTTTAAGGGTAGGAATGAGGGTAGGGCTGAATCGGATAAGGGTAGGCCCCCAATTTCATCATTTCCCGGCGTCGCACGCGCAGTTATCAAGATAATCCGACCACCACTGCATTAACTGCCGGCGCTCATCCAAATACTCCGCATGGTTATATGCGCGGCGAACCATATTGCGTTCCTTATGTGCGAGCTGGCGCTCGATTACTTCCGCGCGCGCGCCGCTACGCTCGTTCATTATGGTCGACGCCAGGCCGCGAAAGCCATGGCCCGTTTGTTCTCCCTCAAACCCCAGGATCTTGAGCGCCTTGTTTATCGTCTCGGAGCTCATCGGTGTGTTGGCGGGGTCGCGCAGCCCGGGAAACAGCAGCCGATAGCGCCCTGTGTACGGACCCAGTTCTGCCAGCAGCGCCAGCACCTGGCGCGATAGCGGGATGGCGTGGTCGGCGCCTGTTTCTTTGGTGATCAACGTACCCTTCATCCGGCTCGCCGGAATTCGCCACAGTGCGTCCTCGGTGTCGAACTCGCTCCATACCGCCCAGCGCAGCTCGTTGGTTCGCGGAAAGGTGTGCATCATGATCTGGATGGCAATGCGCGTTTCGGGCCGACCGTGATAGTTCCGCACTCGCGCGATCAATTTGCCCAGACTAGCCTCATCGACATGCGGGAAGTGCTTCACCGGTGCCCGCGGATTAAGAAAGCGCTTTAGGCCTTGGGTGGGGTCAGCTGGCGCGCGGCCGGTCCCCACCGCGTATTGGAAGACCATGCTGGTGGCGCTGATGAATCGATCTGCCATATCGGGCGCGCCGCGCGCTTCAATGCGCTTAGCGGCGTCCAAGACAACCTTGCCGGGGATTTCGTCAACCGCGAGTGTGCCGAAGTAGGGATAGGCGTCGTTCTTGAGGGAGTTGGAGATCCGCGCGTGGTACCCATCGCTCCACGTCGGGCGCCGAAGCTTGAGCAGTTCTGCAGCGACTGCCTGGAACTGTCGGTCGGACTCTGCTTTCTGCGCCTGCGCTTCTTCGTGGCGCTGGGCCACCGGGTCTTCACCTTCGGCCAGCAACCGATCGACGCGCGCGCGCTCGGCGCGGGCGCGTGCTAGCGGCACCGCAGGGTAATCGCCGAATGTGAGCATGCTCTCCTTGCCCGTGGCTGGGTTGCGGTAGCGCATACGCCACTTCTTGGCGCCGGAACGGAGTAGCTCCAGGAACAGGCCGCCGCCGTCGAACAGCTTATTGCCGCCGGCGGGATTGAATTTCGCGAGCCTACACTTGGGGTCGGTCAGCGGTACAACTTGACGTGCCATTTCGTCCTCAGTTCTTTTTTTGGGAAGCGGCGTTGTAGCCGTCGGGGTTGGCCAGCCAAGCCAGGATGTCGGAACCGCGGTAGGCGGTGCAGTTCGGCGACTGAGACGCGGGCCGCGGCGCGCGCCCCTGAAGAATCCGCTGACGCCAAGTCTCGCGCGAGAATGGGATCAGATCTTCAAACTGATTCCAGCGATAAAGGCCATCCGGATGAATGGCTGCCGGACGTGCCGGCGCCCCGGCGGGTGTTTGCTGATGGACTGTGTGTGTCATTTATTGCTCCTTCTTTTATGGGATGTGGCGAACGTCGATCGAGTACACCTGAACGGGGTTATTGCCAAAGTGCGGGGTGGGAGATCCGCTTCAGCGCGAATCCTTTCCAAGGCAGCACAAGGCGGCGCTTTTCGTCTGTTTGCTTTGGGTAGCCGCGAGTAAGGACGATGCGCGTTAAATCCTTGTCCTTAATTCGCTTTGTCCAATAGGGGCAGGCCATCCGATATTCCTCGGTCTTGGTGCCCGCTTTCATGGCGTCGAAATACTCATCCTTCATTGGCAGATAAGGGTCAGACATGGATTGCTCCATTAGCACTACAGATGGAAAAGTGTTTTCCGTATGTGGAAACTTTGGCAAAATGTGTCACCGGCCTAAGTACCTCGCGGAAGCCCATGAGCAGACATAGATTTGCCAAGAGCGGAATATTTCGTGCTGTACGGAATAATTGGCGCCCCTTTGTTCTAGGGGTGCTAATTGTGTTCGTCGCGGCCATAAGCTTTTTGTTGTATATGCACGGCTCAGATAGAGCGATGCGCGCTGCGATCGCAATTGGCGGCACGCTGGTGGGTATGTTGGGTATTGGCTTTTTTGTCTGTAGGCGCTGATCATTAATCGGCAGCACTGCGCTCTGGTTCTGATGCCTCCTGGGCACGCATATGCCACTGCCATCCGGGGATTGGGATTTGTCGCGAGCCAGCGTCACGTGGGACACGAGGCAATTGAAGGCTGTAGGGCGCTCAGTGGCCTCAATCATGGGAGGTCACCGTACAGACGATCTTCCCGGTCCGGGGCGGCTATGCAATCCATAAGACCGTTGACCAACTGATGCATGCACTTTGCATTTAGCGCTGCGCCCACCTTGCCTGCCGCAATCGGATGGCCCACATCGATGGATAGATGGGCTTTGCCGCCGCAGCCTTCGCTGTAGAGCAAACAAATCTCGCCCGCCGTCCCAACTGACGCGACAAACGGCACGGTGACGTCGATCTGACTGCTTGCCCGATGCGATCCCCGTGTGGACACCGAAAGATCTTGGTGGCCGGGGCAGTCATCGCTGGAGGCCATCGTTGCGGGGAGCGTCAGGTTATTGCTCAGCACCCCAGCCAGGCGCAGATCAGCATCCAGCCGGTCGATGACGTGAAGGGCAATCCGTAGATCCTCGCGCGACACGCGGCAACCGTCCGGAGCTTCGCCGGGTACATGCGAATGGGTGGCCTCGCGTAGGCGCGCGATGGTTGTGTAAAAGCTCATGCTGCCAATTCCCTCCAGGTGATCACGTTGCTTGTGGCTGTGGTCAGGTGCGGCTGCGCAGCGGCGGCGCGGGTGAGGGCCTCGCGCATGGCGAGGTCATACCGCATCGGGCGCCGAACGACGGGCCGATAGGGTGGCGGGGTGATGCCGGCGCGGCACTGGTCCAGGAACCGCTTGAGGAAAGCGAGGAGGTCGGCTGGTGCCGACGCGGGCGCCGGCCAGCCGGTGCGATCGGCAATCATCGCGGCCATTTGCAATACCGTGGTGGATGCCTTCACCGGCGCGCCGATTTTGCGCAGATGCTCGGCTGTCTGTCGGCGCGCGATCTGTATTTCGAGGGATTGGTGGCGCGGCGGGGTCATGCTGCCTCCTTGAGCTTGGCCTGGCCGGCGTGGCCCTGGTCGATCCAGTGGACGGTGAATGCATCAGAGGGCGCTGCCGGCGCTGCCTTGAGCGTGCCCAGCACCAGGACAGTGTCCATGCGGCCGTCAGCCGCCAGGGCGTCCACTAAGCCGAGAGCGTCGCTGCGGCCGGGCAGGTCGAGGCAGTCGAAGCGGTCCAGGATGAGGCAGCGCAGACCGGAGATTTCGGCCAGGGCGGCGCCGACGAGCGCGTCCACGCGCCAGCGTTCGGACTCGGACAGCAGGCGGTACGGACGGCCGGCGAAGGTGATAACCATGTCGGCGCCGATGGCGGGCACGCGCCAGCCGGCCAGGTCGGCCACGTCGGCCAGCTTGTCGTTCACCGGCTGCAGGGCCTCGGCCAGAATCTCGCCCGGGATGCCGTCGGGCGAGAGCGCGTCGCCGATCGCGGACCAGGCCAGTACATCCTGGTGGTACTGCGCGGCGTTCGCGGTGCGCTCGGTGGCGCTGGTGGCCGCGCGTTTGGCGTTGAGCAGCTGCTGCACGCGCTCGTCGATCGCCTTGCGTTCGGCGCGGAGCGCTGTGACCTTGGCGCGCGCGGCTTCCACGTCGGCGGGCTGGACCGCCTCGGGCGCGGCGCCATCCTGCAGCTGGGCCGCCGCCGCTTCGGCCGCGGCGATGTCGCGCCGGTCGTTTTCGACGCTGCGCGCCATCAGGTCGCGGGCTTCGATGGCCTTCGGCAGTGCGCCCGCCGCCGCGGCGTCGCCAGTAGCGCCGATCTTGCCGTACTGGCGCTCATAGACCGCGAGCACCTCTTTGATATCGAGGCCAATCCCAAAGGCTACGTTCTTGGATGCCTCGGATGCCCAGAGATGCGAAAGACAACTGGCCAGGTCATGCACGAGGCCGACGCGCGGCCCTGATCCGGCTTTCGCCTCCAGCTCATCCACGCGTGCCGTCAACTTGGCATGCTCATCCTGATCAAACTCCAGCTTCTCACGCAGCGCCGGCAGTTGGGCGGCTTTGGCCTGGCGGGCCGCCAACTGGTCGCGGGCAGCCGCATAGGCCGCGGCCTTTTGCTCCAGGGCGCCCAAGGACTGCGCGGTCGCGTCGATACGGCTGTCCAGCGCAGTCAGGTCGGCGCGTGCCTTGTCCAGTGCGGGCTGGTCGAACGGTGGGATTTCCGCCAGCCATCCTTCGGCCTTCTGGCTGCCCCACTGTTCGCCTGTGGCAGTCTTCCAGGCGCCCTTGGCCTCAGTAGCCTGCCCCTTGGCAAAATCCGCGCCGCCGGCAAAGCCGGTGCGGAGGATGGGCTTGATCTGGGTGACGAGCGGGGCGGCGCAGCCGCGCGCCAACAGGCGGCGCTCGATTTCGTCGGCCTTGACGTTGGTCGCGGTGAGCGCGAACAGTAGGCTGCGGCGCTCGTCCGGTTTGGCCGCGGCAAAACGCTCCGGCGCCAGTACAAAGGGCAGTGCTGGCGATTGGGGCACCAGCGCATCGCCGGACTGTGCCCCTTTGGGCAGGCTGATACCGACCGCGCCTTCGTCCAGATCCAGCGTCACGGCGCCAACCTTTGCGCCCTCACTGACCAGCGCGCCGTATTCCTTCTTCAGCCCAACGCGCTCGGGCGTACCCAGCAGCGCCAGGCGCACGGCCTCGGCAATGCTGGACTTACCAGCGCCGTTCGGCCCGGCAATCAAGGTGGCCGGCGTGCGCAGGTTCAGGTCCACAGCGCGCGCGCCCTGGAAGTTCTCCGTGGTGATTCTGTTGATTCGCATGGTGGGTCCTTATGCGCGCAGCTCGCGGCTGCCGCTGGTCGTCATGGCGGACACCAGGCCGGCCGTTTCCATGGATTCAAGGAGACGGGCGGCGCGGTTGTAGCCGATGCGCAGATGGCGTTGAACAAGGGAAACAGAGGCGCGGCGGTGCTTGCGGACAACCATGACGGCCTCCATGTAGAGCGGGTCGACGGCGTTGTCGGCGTCACCGTCGTCACCTTCGAGCGCACGTTGGCCCGGCGCCGCCGTCGCGGCAGAATCCTGGATCTGCTTTTCGCCGCCGAGGGCGTAGACCAGCTCGGCGAGCAGCTTGACGATCTCGCCGGCCATCAGGAGAAACTCCGCATCGAACACCTCGGCGTCCGTGTCTGCGGCGGGGTGGTTCTCTTTCAGCAAGTCCAGCGGGCGAATCTTGCGGACGTCTAGGTCCTCGGTCAGCTCGAAGGAAAGCCGATCGTTCCAGGTCATAGCCAGGCGCGTGCACTGCTTGCCGCCCTGGATATGGCGGCGTACCTCGTCGGCATCGATCGAGTGATGGACGTACCGCACGACGGCGGCGCTGGCGCCCGAGGCGCGCAGTTCGGCGTCCTGGTCAATGCTGAAATTCTCCGGCGCCTCATCGGCGGCCAGCCAGCCCGTCATCGCGGATGCAGGCGACTGCGCTACGTACAGGTTCTCGATCGGGAACGGGTCGACGCACTTGGCCAGCAGCCCGATAACGATGTCGGCCTTCGCGGGCGTGCTGGTGTCGATGATCAGCCAGCGCTCGATCGGATCTATCCAGAGGCGGATATCGTCATATTGCGTCAGGGCCGTGGGCAGCTTCTCGTCAATGATCGCGTCGCGGATCTCTTTTAGTTGCTTCTTGCCGGGCTTGTAGCCTTGCTGCTGTTCGATCTGCAGCGCGCGCGCGGTGGTTGCCTGGGCGATCGCCTTGCCCGGCAGCAACTTGGCTTCAATGCGCAGCGTCAGGAGCAGCTTGCCGCTGACTGCGTGCACCAGGTCTGCGTCCTCGCGGGGCGGCACCCAGCCGATCGACTGCCGTTGTAGCTCGCCGGCGGGCGCGTACGCGTGGCCCTCAAACGCTTCGTTCAGCCCCTCTAGGTTCCAGAAGGGCGCAGCAGTCGTGAGCCGGTAGATTTTGGCGTTCTTGAACATGGCTGCTCCTTTACTCCGGGGCGGCCACGCGGCGGCGCGGGGTGCGCTGCTGGGCATTGGTAAGGGACAGGCGCAGCTGCTGGTAAATCTGGGTCAGCCGCTGGCGCTCCGCTTCGTCAGAGACGTCTTGGATAAAGTCCGCCGCGACGTCTAGGACCTCGATATCCTTTGCGGCGCGCAGCCGCTCTTCGACCTTGACCGGATCAACCTCCGGAACGTCGTCGTGCTGGGGGCTGTCTTCCGGCTCGACCTTGCCCTGGCGGGCGGGACTCGGCGCGGCGTGCGCTGCCGCTGCCGAGTGTTGCGCCGGGTTGCCGGCCTCGGCTTGTGCCTTCGTGCCGGTGGCGCCCGGGGTGGGCTGGGTGTCGCGGGCCTCCACGTCGGTGACGTCGGCCGGGACAGGTCGGCTCGGGGCGCGGCCGGCCTGCGCGCGGCGTAGCTCGTCGACGTTGACTTCAATGCTGTCTCCGGTTCCCGGGACAGCGTCCAGAATGTCTTCCAGCTCTTCGGACGTGCGGCCCATGCCCATGACAACATCGGGCGCATGAATATTCCCGAAGAAACTGCCGGCTCGGTACTGCAGCATCAAGTGCTTGAGTTCCGTTTGCCACTTGCTGCCGGGCTTGCTGTACCAGCCTTCCTCTACTGCCATTTTTATGCTGACGGGCGTCCCTTCGATGACTTCATCAGTGCGGCGGCCGCCCTCCATGACGTACGCCCAGGCTACGCACTCGACGTCGTCGATTTCCACGGTCTTTTCGACCATGTTGTATCGGCGCAGGTCCTTGTTCCAGGTGCCCTTTTCCTTGTAAGCCGCGGTAATGCGTCCACGACTCTTGATTCGGAAACGAAGCGGAGAGAACCGTCGTGATGCGTTGATCGCGGCAATGACGAACTTGCCGCTCCACGAAAGGCGCCCCTCAATGACATTGGCGTTTTGCATCACGGCGGTGATGGACATGCCCACCGCCTGGGCGGTCTCGATTGCGACGATGCAATTGCCGAGCGCGGCAGGGTTCGGAACTTCGACGTCGTAGTACTCGTTGCCGTTCTTCTCGCGCTTGATGACCGTGGCGCGAAACGCCGCCGGCACGGCGTCGGCGGTCTGGTAAGCCTTGGCGATGCGCTGTGCAAGTTCGAAGCCGGCGGCCGAGAACATGTTTACGGTCAGCGCCGATGGCGCCGGGTGGCGGACCTGCTCCAGGGTGGTGGTTTGCGTCATGATCAGCGTCCTTTCTGTTGTTGGGCGCGGTAGTCCGCGGCGGTGGCGATGGAAATGGTCTGCCGCTCTTCGGGCTTCGCCTCGGTGTCGTACTGCTTGACCTGGCTGGCCAGGAACTCGGCCGGGTCCCAGGCCAAGTGCTGGGTGATGACCGGCGGGCGTTTGCCGCCGGGATCAGTACGCCGGACGAACACGTCGCGGCTGACGGGGTGCAAGGACATGCGGGCTCCTACTGATGGAAAAGGCAGGTGGACCAGCGCGCGCAGTACTTCTCGCTGCAAAGGACGCTGGAGGGGTTCGGGGGAAATAGGCCAGTGCGAAACATGGCGGCGGCGTGCTGGAGCAAGCCCGGGCGGTCGTCTTCGCCGACCATGACGCGGCGAGCGTCAAAGATCGGGCTGACGGCGGTCTCCGCGGTGGCGCCGGTGGAAAGGGCGATGATCTGGGCGCCGACGGTGCGGACGTTCTTCGTGTGCTCGTACATCAGCTGATACGTGCCGGTCTGCGCGGCATGGCCGCGGGTGACCGCCTTGCCGTCGGCGATGATCCGCGCGCCAGTCTTGACGTCGGGGATCACGATCCCGCCTTCGGCCTCGGCCACGCGGGCGCGGTCCATCGTGCCGGTCAGGCGCACGGTTAAGCCGTTGCCGCAGTCGATCGCCAAGGGTTCCAGCCGCGTCTCCACGTCGATGTAGTGGAAGCGCGGCGCAACGTCGGCGCAGTAGCGCACCAGCAGCGTCAGCGCTATGCGTTCAGCGTCGCGCATAGACAGTTTGTCCGCCGCACGGTCGACCTCAAAGGCGGGGTTATGCAGTTCGTCCACCAGCACACCGGCGGCATCGTCCGGCGAACATTCCGTGCCATCCAGGCGAGCGCGGTCATATGCAGCGGTACCGGCGTGGACGGCAGTGCCCAGCAGCGCACGCATGCCTGAGGGCTTCTTCATGCCCAGGATGTGCGTGGCTTCCCAAGCGTGGGCGCAGTCGAACAGGCGGCCCCAGCTGGAGGCGCGAACGGTGAAAGTCTTGGGTTCCATGTGCACGACTCCCATCAGCGCGCGGCGTGATGTTGTGCCGGGGTCGTGTGGATCACTCCGGCGTCCAAAGTCGGCCCAAGCGCGCCCGTCAGGGCCGCAAGGAAAACCACGCCACCGGCAACGGCCGCGAGGTAGCTGACGGCATCGAGATCAGTGCCGGCGCGCCGCGCGCGCCTCCAGATAGCGAGCAGGCGGCGGGCGATCATGCTTCCCTCACGTAGTCGGTGTCCGGCACGATCACGACGTCGCCATGGATCGGGCGAGCTTCGCCGCGAGATGACGCGTAAAGATGCGACGCCGTGGCATTGATGCGCAGGCCTTTGGTGGCGGCCGATTGGTCAACGAGCATGGCGTGTTGCCGATGCCCAAGGCTGACGATTTCAAGGTCGTCGGCGCCGAGCATCTGTCGAACGTCGATCAACGCGTGCGGGCCGTGCAATTCGGTATCCGTGCCGTCGGCGCGGACCAGTTTGCGGGTGGGCTTCATGCGCGGGTCTCCTGCTCGGCATCAAGCGCGGCCTGCGCGAGCTGTGCCAGTTCGGTGTCACGGTCAGAATGACCCGTGGCGCCACCGGCAACCTGCGCCAATGCAGTGCGCAACCGCGCATTGGCGAGGCGCAATTGGTGATTCTTCGCCTGCAGCACCGCTTCACTGACCATCTTGGGTTGGTCATGCTCGGATACGACGAAGGGGCGGCCCAGTAGCGCGGCCTCGGCACGGCTGGCTATCCAGCGCAGGCGACGGGTCTGCGTTGAGCTGGCGCGGGCGGTGCGCATGATGTGATCCAGCGCGTCGTGCAGGATCAGCTCGTTTGCGGGAAGAAGGGTTGGGGCGTTCATCGCGGGTGGTACTCCAGAATGGGCGCGGCGGCGCGGATCTGCCGGCTGGGCATGCAGGTGAAATCGACGCGGGTGCCGAACGGGAAAACCGCCAGCACGTCGAGACATTCGGCTTGGGTTGTGAACCGCTCAATGACCATGACCGGCGGCCGGTTGTGGGTGGCGGGCAGGAAGGCCAGGAGGACCCAGAGAGTGGCGGCGGTCATACGCGTCCCCACGGATCGGTGCGGCGGCGATAGGCGGCGAACGCATCGATGGCGCGTGCCATGGAGTAGGCGAGGGTGCAAAGGAGGAGGGCGGCGATCATTTGCGCGCCTTCCGGCGTGCGGCGATTGCGTCGCGCAAGGCGGCGCCCGCGGCCAACAGGCCTACGATCAAGAAACCGAGCATCAGGCGGCCTCCACGCAGGAAACGGCTGGGCGCTCAATCAGCATGCGCGCGCGCTTCAGCAGTTCGTCTTGCAGGGTTTTCACGCCAGTCGCGCCGGCGCGTTGGTCGAAGGGCCATTTGCTCAGCGCAACCAGGGCCACACCTGATGCGGTTTCGGGAGCGAGATCGCATTGGAGGGTTTCGGCCCACCAGTCGATGGCTTCGCCGAACGCGAGCTGGGTGCGGCCGGCGAACAGGTCGAAGATGACGCTCAGGAGGTCGGCGTCGGTCGGTTCATGATTCGCCAGCGGAACGACGGGAGAGCTATCACCGTGTTTGGGGTTCGCTTGGCTTGGCGTGAAAACCGCGACGCTGTGGCGCGGCGTAATTGCTCGTGTCTGCACGTCCATCTCCCTTTGGAACTCGCCGGCCCGGATGGCCGATGGGGAGATTAAACATCATGTTTATTTTAAAATCAACATGGTGTTTATTTTTGAACGAAAAAATAGCCGCGAGTTTGCGGCGGTTCTGTGATCGGCGGGTTGAGTTGCTTTGCGGCCTGATATGGCGGGGTAGGGCGGGACCTCCAGGCGTGTGCAGACGCAAGCGGCAACGTTCTGGCTATGCGGCTTTCACTTCAGATGCTGTCCAGGAAAACACCATCCGACCAGATGAGACGGGGAGATGGCGGCTTAGGCCGCACGCTCGTCGCTGTCGCTTTTCTCGGCTTGGATTCTCGCTTCGACCGCTTCTACGACGGCCTCCAGCTTGCCTTCAACATACGCGCGATCTTCAGCATCGAGGCGCTGTAGCCGTCTTATGTCCAGCCGTCGAAACGGCCACTCGACACCCGGTGCAGCTGCGCCGCCCACAAACATTGGACCGCTGCCGTTTAACACCCAGGTGGCGTTCACCCCAAATGAAGCTTGTGCGTCGAGCAGCGCTTCTTTGGATGGACCGCGCTTTTCCCAATTGTTGACATTCTGGGGCGCCACATTGAGGAGGCGCGCCATTTCAGTCTGATCAGCTTCACCAGACAAGCGACCAGATTCTCTTGCCGCCTTGTAGAGGCGTTCCATTTGGACATGCAGGGCTTTCATGTCCCTGATTTTCGCGGCCGACCATASTGAGTGGGTACACACCGTGTTGACCCTTCGTGTAAACATGGTGTTTAATCCACCCAAACTGGAGCCTCTATGGAAACCGATTTGCATCCTGACGCCACCCTCATTGACGATCTGGGCGGTCCGACTTCGGTCGCCGAGCTTATGGGCATTCGTGAGGTTCGCGGCGCCGTCCAGCGGGTAAGCAATTGGAAGCGGCGGGGCATTCCACCCAGTGTCCGATTGAAGTTTCCAAATCTTTTCCCGATTGTCGGTCCCTCTGGAGATAAAAAAATGGGGGCTTCAGGCTATCGCGCTTCTGCTGTGTGTGGGAACTGCGACGGGGACGGTGGCTATGCGTGAACTGCACTCGCGCGCTTGCGCTGCACCACCAGCTGCACGCAGCTCAGACACGCGCGCGACTTCAATGCCTAGCAGCTCCTGCGTGCGACCTTACGCCCTAATGAACCGAGGCAGTTCCGGCTGGCTGGGCCTCCAGATCCGCGCGGCAGTCTGTCTCCAAGCAGAGCCGGTCGAACACCGCGCGCACAGTCGCCTGGTCAGCGTCGCCCACCACCGTGTCGGCAATTCCTTTGGCAATTTTCAGCAGCGCCAGCGTGGCCTGGGCTGCGCCGTCGTCCGTCTTCATTCCCATCGTGCACCCCTCGGTCTGCTCGTCTGGTTGGAATGTAACTGTCCGGAGTATTTAACGCATGCGACATGAATCGCACAAGTCCTTGATCGCCATTCTGCGCGATCACACATCGGCCTGGCGCAAGTCCCTCGACTGGTCCAGGGAAACGATGGTCGACGCCATCGTCAAGGCACATGAAGGCCTGAATGGCCCGGCCGTGACCGGCATCCGCTTTGAGCCGCCCACCGGTGACACGTTTGCCCGCATGAAGGCAAATGCCGACCGGGTATCGCGCTGGCTGGACGATGAGAGCAAGGACAGCAATCTCTTGCCAGCCAACTTCTTGCCCTCTGTGCTGGTGGCCATGCCGCACGACCGGCGCCGGCATTGCGTCGACGATCTGTTGCGCCCGCTCAACTTGGCCGTGCGCACTCTGGCAACCGAAGGCGCCGAAACCTTGTGCGTCGCGCAGTTGGCCAACGTCTTGCGTGAGCAGGCTGAAGCCAGCGCCGCGTTGGCCGCACTGTTGGACGGGCAGGCCACGAAGGACGAGCTGATCCAGGCGCACCGCGAGACTTCGGAATCAATCGTGGCGTTGCGCCAAGCGCGCGCGACGGTTGAGCGGCAGATGACTGCCGCAGGCATGCAGATCCCTACCAAAGAAGCGGACCCGTCATGATCCAGGCCGACATCAATCACTTTCACCTGTTCGCTGGCGCCGGTAGTGGGGCGGCCGGGATGCAAGATGCGGCGCCCGCCATTCCGGGGCTGCAGGGCCGCATGGTTTGCGTGGGCGGGATGGACGTAGATCCCGCGGGTGCCGAAGATTTCTACCGCTTCACGGGTGTGCGCTGCACGGTGCGCGATCTGTTCAGCCGCGACCAGTACGTTGCCTTTCATGGGCATGAGCCGCCTGCCGATTGGGTCGAAGCGCTGCCCGAGGATGTGCGTGCAGCAGCTGGCGGTCGCCGCCCAAATATCGTGTTCCTGTCCGCACCCTGCAAAGGCTTTTCCGGCCTTCTTTCGCAGGGCCCGATGCATCGCATCCCGAATCTGAGCTGGAAAACCTGGGTGCGGTTGGCCTTCGTTGAGGCGGGCAGCGACTGGCGCAGCTTAAACCGGTTGGCGATCGAGGACGGCCATCTGCGGGACTACCTCATCGTGCCGGAAATGCACCGCGGCGCGCTGGGCGTTCATAGTATGGGCGACACCGCGGGAGTCGTTGCCGGTCGGAGCTATCCGCTCAATGGAGCATTCTCGGTCGCCGACCCGCGCGCAGCAGCTGGTGCCGCGCAGTACACCCAGTTCGGCGTCCTGCGCATGGAAGACACGGCCGGAGCTGTAATTGGCGTGAAATCGCCGGGCCAGGGCGTTTTCAGCGTTGCTGATCCGCGCCATGCCGGACCGGCCAAGCACAGCAACGAATTTCGGATTGTGCCGTTCAACGAAACCGCGCGCGCCGTGACCAGCGCGCACGGTACCGGTCAGTGCGTGGCCGACCCTCGCACGGGGTGGCCGGAAGGTGCCCACGGGAACAAGCTGGCGGTCACAGCCTTTGAAGAAGCCGCCAAGACTGTGACGGGCGCGCGCTTCGGAAGCGGTGGGCTTTGCGTTGCAGACCCGCGCGGCGGCGGCGGGCACAGTAAGTACGCGGTGACGGAATGGGACGGCGCCAGCCGAACGGTCATATCGGGCAGCACGACCGGACAGGGCGCCTTCGCGGTTGCCGATCCGCGCCCGGGCTTGGCCCGAGAACGCGGCGATCACTACCTGACAGCCGGGCACTATGGAGTGGCCGCCTGGGATCGGAACATCGGCGCCGTGTCGGCGTCAGCTTGCCACGATAACGGCGCTTGGTCCGTTGCAGATCCGCGACTGCTGCCGGCAGCCGACGATAAGCTGGCCTGCCGCATCCTGTCCCTCGATGGCACCTGGCACCGGCCTTTCACCACCCTGGAGCTGGCCGCCTTGCAGAGCCTTTACGACCCGGACGACTATGCCGAGGCGGAAGAGCGCGGCGAAGTTTTCCGGATGGACGGTACCGCCGATAGCGCGCACCGCGAACGCATCGGCAACGCCGTGCCGCGAAAGGCGGCGAAGGCCATGGGCGAGGTCATTGGCCAAGCCATCCTGCTTTCGCGCGCGGGCGAATCGTTCCAGCTGTCCGCGTCGCCAATTTGGGTGAGACCTATCGCCACGGCGTTGGCAGTCGCCGGGGGGCTGTAATGATATCGAAGACGCTATTTCTTCTCGGACGCTCGCGTCTGCCAATTGACATACCTCGACCAAAAGCGATGTGCGGAAGCCATCAACTGGGGCATGCGGTATTCCTTCCCGTGGTCAATCACGAGCGGCAGCGTCCATTTCCCGCTTTCTTCTGGCTGCCAGTTGATGACCGTCGCGTGCAGTTTGGGATCGGGGTTCGAGGTCAGATACCTGTGCTTCGACGCGTCCGCAATGTACCGGCATATGCGTACAGCCGGCGAGGCCTGTTGGGCACGTGTGCGAAAAATTTTCAGTTGAGCCTGCATAAGGTCTCCGCGCAACTTGAACCACTTCGACGTGTCCGGCGTAGCGGCGGCAATCTTGAAGAGGAGCGACTCGGCCGACTGCGGCGTGTACTTCTCTCTTTGCGCTTCGGTCATGAACTGGAACACCCAGTCCGTCATGTGCCAGGCCGACAGAGCGCAATTAATCGATTGGTACACGCATCGGATGTCGAGGTGGTCTTCAAGCGCCCGCAACTGCTCCACCTCCCAACCCAGCTTTTGCAGCATGTGCGCTGGATACAGCAGCCCGAAGGATTGGTGGCTGGATTGGGTCAGGTGGGTGGGGATGATGTGCACGGCTATTCGGCGCTTCGGTTGCTCGACTGGGCCATTGGACGGCAATGATGACGAAACATCAAGGCGGCCCAGAGCCGTTCACCCCAGCCGACTGCAATCTCCGAGGCCTACCGTTCATGCCCCTGGATACCGAGCGTTTGCTTGATAGCGACATGATGGCGCTCTCGACGGGGGAGGAGTTCAAAACGGCCTTGCGCTTGTGGTGCAAGAGCTGGAATCAGGAGCCGGCCGCGTCGTTGCCGGATGACGACCGCATCTTGGCGCATCTGGCGGGTAAGGATTTGTCGGCGTGGCGCAAGGTCAGGGACATGGCGCTCCGCGGCTTCGTGAAATGTAGCGACGGTCGCCTGTATCACCCCGTCATCGCCGAGAAGGCCATCGAGGCCATGCGCCGGCGTGAGGAGCACCAGGCCGCGAAGGAAGGCGACAACGACCGCAAGCGTGAAGAGCGGGAAGACCGAAAGCTGTTGTTTGCGGCGCTGCGTGAAATCGGGGTAATTCTGCCCGCGAAGGGCACGACGACGTCACATCTGCGCGAGGTGGCGGCGTCACGCGGGATCACTCTAACCGTCACGGCGGGTCACAAAGGTGTCACTGTGACATCAATAGGAAGTCACGAAGAAAGTCACGCGGGTGTCACGGCTAAGACAGGGACAGGGACAGGGACATATATAAAAGAAGAAGCAGCGGCGGCGTTTCTCGCGCACACGCCCGCGCACGAAGACGACCCTGCGCCGCCGCCGCTCGACGGCGAGAAGACCGCCGAAGAACTGGCCATGGCGGTTGCTGTCTGGCTGCGTCGCAGGGAGCAGGCCCGGGGCAAGCAGCCCCGCGGTACGCAGAGCAATGACCCGCGAATCGCGGTCTGGATCAAAGCCGGCGTCACCGGCCTGCAGCTGGCCGAAGCCTATGACCTGGCCGTGTTGGACCGCGAAGCCTCCGGCGACGCCGGCCCGATTACGCCTGGCTTCCTGGACATCTTCGTCGTCAAGGTGCTGAACCCGCCCCAGGCCACCAGCGCCGTCAATGGCACACGCCCGGCTGTTTCGAAGTCCGACCCGCTGGCCTGGCTCACCACCGCGTCAGGCCTGGAAGCGAAGGGCGCCGAACTGGGCATCGTGCAGGAGCAGGGCGAACCGTTCCCCTCGTTCAAGGCCAAGGTGATCGCCGCTGCGGGCCTGACTGAAGACGACAAAGCCCGCGCTCGCGCAGATCTCGGGGTCCACATATGACCGCCACCGTCCAGTGCGTCGGCTGCGTCCTGTTCACGCTGCGCGAAGCCCCAAAGTTTGCCCAGCTCGGGCTTGGCCGCTGCGCCGCCATGACAGACCGCCCGGGCACCTTCGTCAGCCCGCAATTCCCTCGGCAATGCCGGGACCACCAACCAGCGCCAGCGGCCAAGACGGCCGCGCGTATCGAATGGCTGCGCGACGTGCGCAGCGAGGGAGCATGATGTCGAACCAGATCACGTTTACGGTGCCCGGCGTACCGCATGGCAAAGGCCGCTCGAAATCCAGCTCGCGTATAGGTCGCGATGCCAAGTCGGGCGCCACCCGCGTTTTCACGCGGCACTACACGCCAGAGGCGACAGTGGCCTATGAAAGCCTGGTCAAGCTGGTCGCGGCCCAGGCTATGGCGGGGCGCGAGGCCTATACGGGGCCTATACGCATGGACCTGGACATAATCCTGCCCATCCCACAGTCCTGGTCGGGCGTGCGGCAGCGCCGCGCGGCCGCTGGCGAGATCGCGCCCACTGTGAAGCCGGACGCTGACAACGTCGAGAAGGCCATCAAGGACGGCTGCAACGGGGTCGCGTATCGCGATGACGCCCAGGTGGTCCAGGCCAGCAAGCGCAAGATTTACGGATTGGTGCCGGGCGTGGCAGTGGTTCTGACCGTGCTGGACATGGAACCCGCGCAGGGAGTGAAGAAAAATGCGCCGTGAAGCCGGAACGTTCTCCTGCCCCGAGCATGCGATCGCCGTGGCCTACCTGATGCTGGCTTACCCGATCGAGCCGAAGAACCCGACGCAGCTGATCTGCGAGGCATTGCGGGACCGGTTCGATGCAACGTATGAGCGTAGGGAGTTATCCGGCCTGTCGCCGCATGAATGGCACGCGCAGGCCGTGTTTATCGTAAAGCTCATGGAGCGCACTTTGGGCGATAGCATCGGCTTCCATCTGCTGCGGGCGCAGCATGCGACGGGGCTGGAGGGGGCCGAGAGCGCGCGCAAGGTATCGGAATGGCTAAACCCGGTGGGCGAGGGCAGGGAGCGTCTGGTGACAGATATGTTGGTCTGCCGGATGCTGCGAGGCCGTCCACGGATTCGGGATTTGTCTGATCGGTTCGATGTGCCGAAATCGACGTTGCATGACGTTTTGCAGGCCTATCGCCGATTGATTGAGCCAGAGCGAGAGGCGGCTATCAGCAGGCTGGAAGTGGTGATGGCCGATGCCGGCATTGTGGCCAGCGCTGTCGCAACTCCCGCCTGAATTCGTGAGTTCGGGTCTGAGCCGCTGCGTTCGACCCGAAGCGGCAGCGCACCTGGTTCACGCCGCACCTCGTTTCCCGCTTAGGAGCATTTTCAACTGGTCAAGCATCTCTGCAGGCGCCCAAGGTTTCAATAAGAACTTCACCCCTGAGGGCAGTGCATTCGCTGCTGGATGTTCGCGTCCCGATGTAAGTAGGACAGCAATCTCTGGCGATTCCCTAGTTAGACGCATCGCCAATTCGAAACCGTCTATCGACCCTGGCATCTGGATATCTGTAAGCACCGCTTGGATGTCCGGTTGCTCCTCAAGGCACCGCAATGCGTCATCAGCATTGCTGGCCTCACTTACGGCGTACCCTTCCTCCGCCAGTAGCGCAGCCAACAGCCAACGGGCGTCCGGGTCGTC
This sequence comes from Achromobacter sp. 01N37, assembly GCF_056399725.1. NCBI lineage: Bacteria > Pseudomonadati > Pseudomonadota > Betaproteobacteria > Burkholderiales > Alcaligenaceae > Achromobacter > Achromobacter sp. 01N37. The sequence goes on along the minus strand of NZ_JBFTRX010000020.1, from coordinate 86,619 downwards.
GTCCACTACAAGTACAGGTGGTGTTCCAGCTCGCGCACATGTCTGGTCATCAGTCATATGTCTGACTTGGGTTGAGGTGGAAAAGGGTTGATTGATTTCGGGCACGGCTTTAATACGCCGCAACCCTGCTGCGACGGTCAGCAAACCCCATTCCCACGGTCTCTTCAAGACTCTGCACCGCCGTGGCGGCGCGGCACGCGCGGCGTATAGGTTGGCGTCAGGTGCCGCAGCTTTTCATTTTGGATGGCGAGGAATACGGACGGTGAACGTCGTTTGCTGAGCAGTCGATTCGACGCTAATCGTGCCCTGATGAGCGTTAATGATGCTCTTACAGATGAATAAGCCCAGTCCGAGGCCAGCCGCCGAGGTTCGGCGCTCCGGGTAAGGCGTCGCACGGGTCAATGGGTCAAAGAGGGTAGGTAGGGCGCTGGAAGGAAGCGGTTCTCCTCCGTTTGAAACTGTAAACTCGAGCCACTCCCCTTGGTCCTCAATACTGAGGTTGATGGTGCCATCCCCATAACGGGCTGCATTGGAGAGTAAATTCGACAATAGTTGCCCCATCTGACCGGCGTCCCACGTTCCTAAAGGATTGCCGCGACAGTTCAGCGTGATGACTGCTTCGGGGAAGAGCACCCGCGCTTCCTCAATCGCCGAGCTGCACAGCGTATGCATCGATAGCGACGTGAGGCTTGTGGCCTGGATCACACCCAAGCGCGCACGTGTAAAGATCAACAAATCGTCAACCATCGCGCGCATGCGTAGTACTGATCGTTGCACGGTCGCAGACGCACGCACACCCGTAGGTGAAATCGTATCGTCACGTAGCAAAATTTCTGTTGCGTACTGCATCACGGCCATCGGTGCGCGCAGGTCGTGCGCGAGCACGCCAGCAAATAGATCGCGCGCTCGCTCTACCCTTTTGGTGTACTGCTGTACCGATTCGCTGAGCGCCTGATCGATCGCTTCATTGAAGCGAATCATCTCTTGAAATGACTCTCGATCTGTATTGCCGACGGCCTCCCACTTGCGCAGAACGCTCGCGCGAAGTGCACGGAACTCGGCAACCACATCGTTCAGCCCAAATCCCTGCGCGCGTCTGTCGTCAGCGTGCAGAACGGAAACGAAATCGAAGCCAGCGTCTCCTTCTGACTTCGTGCCAAAGGACTTCGCCGTTTGCTGCGCTTCGTTTTGAGTTCGCTCCATATTGACGGCTATCGCCATCAGGATTTCAGAGCCGGAGTTGCGAAGTTGATCTTCTGACAAATTCCCTGCCGTGGGCTGAAGCTTCCTGGCGTATCGGATCCAATCATCAATTAGGTCATCGCGATGCTCGCGGATAAAACTCGGTATGTTCATGAGTACTCCTGCAATGGTCCGCTACCGCCGTTGCGAGTCAGGCTTGGCCATGCCTGTAAACCAGGGCCCATGGAGAAAGCAGTATGCACCGGCTGGGCGCGGCGGCCAAATGGTGCTTTTGTCACGGTCCGTATTACCAGTGCATCAGTGGCGGTGCGCCCTCTCGAGCAGGCGTCGGACCCGACCCCTTGGCGGCCGAAAGGCGGCATTCCGCTGGTTAGCCTCCACTTGACATCTCCGGACAGAAAGGTCAAAATTTGGCCATACTCGTAGTAAGTACGTTCTAAATAAACGCCCCGGCCAAAAACCGGGGCGTTTTGCGTTTGGAACTTACGGTAATTCAGAGTCGCGCGTTGCTAGGATCTGAACCACGGCGCCCGGCTGACCGGCGACTTCACCGAGAAGACGCAACTGCTTGGCCTCTGCGACACCTGTGATGACCAGGTCGAATTCGTCGATCTCAAAAATATTGACTGAGAACCGCGAGTGCCGCTTGACGTGGACCTTCGCCGTCAGCTTTTCGTCTTGGACGGTGTAGGTGCCAACGAATGACACGCTACTGTCACCACCGAAGATTCGGCCGGCGTCGAGCACCATGATGCCGGCGCCTTCTTGAACGCCATATCGGCCAAACTTCACGGTCCAGAGAGCTTCAATCATGACGCGCTTCACCGCTGGCGGTTGATTGATTCAGCAACGAATTAAGAAGACGGCGACGGCCAAAGGGCGGCAACCCTCTGACCGACAGCCGACCCACGGGTTAGGCCGTGAGCGACCCGAGGCCGTCCCACCTGTACAGGCGGGGGCAACGGTAACACATCCTCACGAACCAATGGCATCCCCAATCATTCCTTGGCTGGGCGGCAAGCGTCGCCTAGCCGATCGCATTTTCCCGTTTTTCCCTGTACACGACTGCTACGTTGAGCCCTTTGCGGGAGGCGCTGCGCTTTTCTTTCTGCGGCCGACGCCGGCCAAGGTTGAGGTGCTGAATGACGTCAACGGCGAGCTGGTGAACCTTTATCGCGTGGTCCAGCACCACCTGGAGGAATTTGTCCGGCAGTTCAAATGGGCGCTCACCAGCCGCGACGTGTTCAAGTGGCTTCAGATCACCAGGCCGGAGACGCTTACCGATATCCAACGCGCCGCCCGGTTCTTCTACCTCCAGCAGAACGCCTTCGGCGGCAAGGTGGACGGGCAGACCTTCGGAACCGCCACGACGGCGCCGCCGGGCCTGAACCTGCTGCGGCTTGAAGAAAACCTGTCGATGGCGCATCTGCGCCTGGCCGGGGCCTACATTGAGAACCTGCCTTGGCAGAAGTGCCTGGAAATGTACGACAGGCCGCATACGTTCTTCTACATGGACCCGCCGTATTGGGCGACCGAAGGCTACGGCGTGCAGTTTGGATTCGAACAATACGAAGACATGGCGGCGCGCATGCGCAAGCTGCAGGGCCGCGCCATTGTCAGCCTGAACGACCACCCGGATATCCGCCGCGCATTCGATGGTTTCCACATCGAAGCGACTGACATTCGCTACACGGTGGGCGGTGGACGTGGCGTGGAGCGGGGCGAGATCCTGATCTTCAGTTGGGATGTGGCCGCCGCTCCGGCTGGACTGTTTTAGGTCAGGGCCTCTAGCCCGCGCCCGGGTCCATCGATTGAGCGATCCCTTCTTGCACATCGAGTAGGAATGCACTGGATTCGGGCGCGTGGATCATCGATGGAACGGCCAGTTCGAGAAGGCAAGCAAGCATCTCCGAGAACCACCATTTGGCATCGATTCCAATCGGAGCGACATGGGTATAGGTCAGATATCTGATCGCGCGTGTAGTTATGTTGGGATCTCGGCCGAATTCGATCACGTCGGCGGCCTGCGCAGAAGCAATGCGCATGAATGCGCCGGCAAGCTCCGCCACGGCGATCTCAGGTGTGCCCTGTTCTGACCATAGGGCTCCTCTCGCCAAGTTCCGGCACGCAATCTGCAATGCGGCAAGGTCAATGTCTTTCACAGGGCATCCATGCTGGGCTGGTGTGACGGGACTGAAAGTGGCCGAGGTTGGCCGGATGACAGTACTTGTATTCCGGACCGCTGATTCCGGCAAGTTATTGTTCTGGGCAACAACGTTCGGCGTGTGCGAGTGATCGGCGGAATAGATGGCTTCAACCAAAAACGAACGTCCTCGACCTGCCTCGCGGCCGGATAGCCGTGGTGGTTTCTGTCCCGCACCCGAGCTGCTGGAGTGGGTTGAGGAAACGATCTTTGCAAGAGGTGGCGCCCTCTACAACCCTGACCACGCCCACCTGGTTGACGCAGATCTGGCGTTCCTATGGGCGCCGAGCGCCTTTGAGAAGGCAGGCCGTACTGTGCTTGGCCAAGCCGAACAGGTCATGCTCCGGGCGGGCGGGTGGCAGAAGGCGCGCCAGGAGCAGCAGATGGTGGAGTGGTTCGGCCGTGTGCCGGCCTTTCTGATAACGCTGGCGGCGGACTACTGCGCCGGGTGCACCGACGCAGAATTTTGTGCACTGGTCGAGCACGAGCTGTATCACATCGGGCAGAGCAAGGACGCATATGGCGCGCCCGCCTTTGATAAGGAAGGGCGGCCGAAGCTGCGCATTGTTGGGCACGACGTCGAGGAGTTCGTGGGGGTGGTGGCCCGCTACGGCCCGTCGTCGGACGTGCTGCGCCTGGTTGCATCAGCTGGCGCCGCGCCGAGTGTGCCGCGATTGGACATTGCCCGGGCTTGTGGTTGTTGCATACGTGCCGCGTGACCCTACTTGAGTGTTACCGGCTGAGCTTTGAACGCGTATGCCGCTGCAAAGGCGGCCACTACGGGCAACAGCGGCGCATGAGCAGTTGTTCCCAGACCAGCCTGAATAGCCATCGTCGTATACGCAGCTGCGATGCCCAGCGCACCCCCGATGGATATTCTCGTGGCGAGATAGGCGCCATCCCACCAATTTGTTTCGCGCCGCGCGTGAATATTCATCGTGAATGCCGCATGGTCCAGAAGTCGTGAGGTGATCGAAACGAAGCTACCTAAGTATGCGGCTAAGCAAACCATCTCGTCGATTCCCCCCATGCTTCCCAATGCAAACCATATGGATGCAGCCGACACCAGAAAGGCCGTACCAAAGCAAGAGAATATCGCGCGCTTCTGGCCCGCCGGAGTGAGTGCGGTGAATGGATCGGACGAAATCGTCGCTGGCGGTGGAATTGTGCTCATCGTGAAGTCCAGTGTTGTAAATATCACTTAACGGCAGGCCAGCCCATTCGCTTTAGGACCTGGGTCATGGCAAAACTGACGGACACTCACAAGCACTTCATCGTCCAGGCTCTGGCCTGTTGGGATTCGCCCACTCAGGCCGCCGAAGCCTTGCGCGAAGAATTTGGGGTAGATGTGCCCCGTGGCCAGGTGGCGCAGTACGACCCAACCAAGGTGGCAGGCAGAAGCTTGGCAAAGAAATGGCGCGAGCTTTTCTTTGCGACCCGCGAGAACTTGAAGAAAAGTGCAGGGGAGATCCCCATCGCGCATCGCGCCTATCGCCTGCGGACGCTGCAGCGCATTGCGACCAAGGCAGAAAGCATGCGCAACATGGCCATGGTCCTACAGGTCCTTGAACAGGCCGCGAAGGAGGTCGGCGACGCATACGTGAACCGACGCATGGAACCGGTGAATCCGGCGACTGCCAGTACCCAGATCCCGGAGCAAGCTGAATATGTCCTTGCTCCCGACGAGCCCGCGCCAGGCAACCCCGTCCTTTGATGCGCCTGCGTCGCTGACGCCCAAGCAGGCAAACATCTATGTGTGGGGCTGGCAGCCGAATGCGCGCTTCAGGGATGCAGTGTGCGGCCGTCGATTCGGCAAGACCTTCCTCGGCAAAGCCGAGATGCGCCGGGCAGCACGCCTGGCGGTGAAGTGGGGCGTAAGTGTCGAGGACGAGATCTGGTACGCCGCCCCGACGCAGAAGCAGGCCCGCCGAGTGTTCTGGCGTCGGTTGAAGCAAGCGATCCCGGCCGGCTGGCGGGCCTGCAAGCCCAATGAAACGGACATGCTGATCACCCTGACCACGGGGCATCTGATTCGCTGTGTGGGCCTGGAGAACTATGACGATCTGCGCGGCTCTGGCCTGTTCTTTGTCTTGGTCGATGAGTGGGCCGACTGCAAGTACGCGGCGTGGGAAGAAGTTCTCCGGCCGATGCTGTCGACCTGCCGATATGTGGTCGACGGCGCCCAACGCGTCGGCGGACACGCGCTGCGCATCGGCACGCCCAAGGGCTTCAACCACTGCTATGACACCTACCGGGATGGGCAGGATGGGCGCCAGCCGGATCACAAAAGTTGGCTGTACACCTCCTTGGAAGGCGGCAATGTGCCGTCTGACGAAATTGAATCCGCGCGGCGCAAGATGGACCCGCGCACGTTCCGTCAGGAATACGAGGCCAGCTTCGAAAACTACGCCGGCGTCGTGTACTACTGCTTTGACCGGCGGGCGAACCATACGGACGCGGTTATTCGCCCTGGCGAGGTGCTGCACATCGGCATGGACTTCAACGTCGGGAAGATGGCGGCCGTCACCTTCGTTGTGCGCGGCGGATTGCCCGTGGCCGTGGACGAAACGATGAAGGTCTTCGATACGCCGGCCATGATCGAGAAGCTGCATGAGAAATATCCGGGCTTCAGCTTGGTGGTGTACCCGGATGCCTCGGGTGACAACCGAAAGACCAGCAAGGCCAGCGAATCCGATATCTCGCTGCTGCGCAAAGCAGGTTTCACGGTCCGCGTGGACGCCGCGAATCCGGCGGTCCGGGACCGCGTGAATAGTGTGAATGCGATGCTCTGCAATACCGTCGGCGAACGCCGGCTCCTGGTCAATACCGATCGCTGCCCGCTCTTCACGCAGGCGCTGGAACGTCAGATCTACGGCGATGACGGTGCGCCCGACAAGAAGGCCGGATATGACCACCCCAACGACGCCGGCGGGTATTTCATCGTGTCGCGCTATCCGATCCAAAGCCGTGTGGCTACGCAATCTGTCTTGAGATGATCCTATGAGTGATGTTTCGACGCCGCTGGCCGCGTACAGCGCCATGACAGACGACTGGGACCTGGTCGACGCTCTGCTGGGTGGGACCGTGGCCATGCGCGACGCTGGCGCGACCTATATGCCTCGCTTCCCTCTCGAGTGCGAGGCGAGCTACAAGGAGCGCCTGGCGACCGCCACATTGTTCCCGGCGTTCTCGGAGACCGTAAGCAACCTGTCCGGGCACGTCTTTGCACGACCGGTGGTGGTGGGCGACGATGTGCCCTCCACGATTCAAGAGCAGGCCACGAACATTGACTTGCAAGGCAGCAACCTGACGGTCTTCGCCGCCACCTGGTTTTACCGAGCATTGGCCTATGGCATGGCCCATGTGTTAGTGGACTATCCGCGTGTTCAGGGTGCGCGCACGGCCGCTGCCGAGAAGGCTCTCGGTGCCAGGCCATATTGCACGGTCTATTCTGCCAGGCAGTTGATCGGATGGCGCTTCGGGAAAATTGATGGTGTTCCGAAGCTGACCTTGGCCCGCCTGGTCGAATCGGTGGAGGAAGACGACGGCGAATTTGGGACAAAGCTCGTCAAGCAGATCCGGGTTTTACGGCGGGGCAGTTATCAGGTGTGGCGTTGCTCGGGTAAGGACGGCGCCTGGTTCGTGCATGACGAAGGCCCGATGTCCGTGGCGGAGATTCCGCTGGTGACGCTTTACACCGGACGAACCGGGCTATTGACTGCAAAGCCCCCGCTGCGCGAGGTCGCGCACTTGAACGTCAAGCATTGGCAAGAGCAATCCGATCAAGACACGTCCGTGCGCTTTGCGCGTGTAAGGCTCCTGTGGACGGCGGGCGCCGATGTCGAGACGGGACCAGACGGGAAGCCCAAGCCACTGCAGGCGTCGGCAGATTCCGTCATCGGCCTGCCGACCGGTGCACAGATGGGCGTGGTGCAGGGCTCTGCTGAGAGCGTCAAGGTAGGACGGGACTCTTTGGACGCCCTGGAACGCCAGATGTCCGAGGCGGGTGCCAAGCTGCGCCGCAAAGATGCCCAGTTCACCAAGACCGTGCAACAAGCGGCTGACGACTCGGTCACTGAGAAAAGCGCGCTGGGCAATATGGCGCAGGGTCTGGAAGATGCGATCGACCAGGTCCTGCAATTCATGGCTGACTGGCAGAAGCTGGGCGACGGTGGATCGGTCGAGATCAATAAGGACTTCGACTTGGATTCGACCCCGGATCAGTCCATGGCCACGCTGATCACCATGAACGGCGCCGGCAACCTTTCCGATCAGACTCTCTTTGAGGAGGCCAAACGCCGCAGCTTGGTGGCCGACGGCGTGAACTGGGAAACGGAGCAGGAGCGCTTGCGCTCCCAGCCACGGCTGTAGGGGTGACGCATGGCTGATAAGCGCGACAAGCTGGACGACGCCGCAACCGAATTAATGCTGGATGCGCTGCGCGTGGCGGCAGGATTGGACGTCGAAGCGCAGGCGCAGCTGCGCAAACTGGCGAGGGAGTTGCGCCGGCTTATTGGCGCGGTCGACATCGCGCAAGCGAGTCCGGCGGCGATTAATAGGCTGCTTGTAGCCGTCGAGGCAGCGACCGGCAAGGCGCACACCGCGATAGCGGAACAGCAGTTGACCGTGCTTGCGACGTTCGCTGATGTTGTCCAGCACGCCACGGCGCAGGCCGTGGGCAGCCGACGGCGGGCCGCCGCGTTCGAGATTGCGGATGCGGTATTCGCAGGGGCGACGCCGAGGGAAGTCTGGGAGAACCAAGGCGCCGCGCTGCAGCGTGCGATCGCCCGCGAGGTGCGAATCGCCTCGCTGGACCCGAAAGCGACGGCGCAGGCGCTGGTGACCAGGGTGGTGGGCAGCCCAGACACGCCTGGGCTGATTCGACGGGCTGCCAAAACGGCCAAGACGCTGACGGAGGGCGTAACACTGGCGGTCGCTGGCCAAGCACAGCAGGCGCTGTTGCGCAGTGCCGGGGACGTGCTGTCTGGCTATCGCTGGTCAGCTCGTTTCGACAGCAAGACCTGCATGGTGTGTGGTGGTTTGGACGGGAAGCTGTTCACGTTGGCCGGCGAACCGGTGGGGCACCTGACGCCGCTGCAGGGCGGGCCGCCCCGTCATCCTGGCTGCCGCTGCATTCTGGTGCCGGAGCCGCTGCAGACCGGCGTCGGCGCGGCGCTGCCGGGCGTCGATGGCACCTTCAGCCGTGGGCCAACCTTTGAACAATGGCTGTCCCGCAAGTCGGATAAGTTCAAGCGGCAGTACTTCGGGCCAGGGCGGCTGGAATTGTGGAAGGAGGGCAAGCTCACCCTGACCGATCTGCTGGACATGCAAGGCAACCCGCTGACGCTTGATAGGCTCCGGGCGAAGTACGAGGTTTCTGCTCCCCGTTAAACATCGGGGCGCGTGACGTAGGGCCGTGGTGCGCTGTTGCGCCACGGCCCTTTCTTTTGGCCGCGGCGCGGATGCAAGGCGGTGTTTCGGGCCGGATGGCCCATTGGACAAGGTTGGATGACCATGAAATTGAAGCTCGATGAGAACGGCCACGTGGTGGTTCAAGACGGTAAGCCTGTCTATGTGCAGGACGACGGTAAAGAGGTCGCGTTCGATGCGGCCGGGACCGTGCAGACCATTAGCCGCTTGAACGGCGAGGCGAAATCGCACCGGGAACGCGCGGTAGCCGCTGAAGGTCGGCTGGATGCTTTCAAGGGCATCGAAGATCCGGCCGCCGCGGTGAAGGCGCTGGAAACGGTCAAGAACTTGGATGACAAAAAGCTGGTGGATGCCGGCGAAGTCGAGAAGGTCAAGTCCGAAGTCAGCAAGGGCTTCCAAGCGCAGATCGACGAGGCCCGCGCCCAGCTCGTGCAGGCAAACCAGAACCTGGCCAGCCACATGATCGGCGGCAGCTTCGCGCGCTCGCAGGTGATCGCAGAAAAGCTGGCCGTGCCGGCGGATCTGGTGCAGGCGCGGTTCGGGTCAGCGTTCAAGGTCGAAGACGGCAAGGTCGTGGCCTATGGGCAAGACGGCAACAAGATTTTCAGCCGTTCGCGCCCGGGCGAAATCGCCGAGTTCGACGAGGCCTTGGACTATCTCATCGAGCAGTACCCGCACAAGGACCACATTCTGAAGAGCTCTGGCGCTTCGGGTGGCAGTAGCGGTGCAAATGGAAACGGTGGTGGGCGCCACGCCGCAGGATCGCTTGCTGATTGCAAGACCGACGCCGAGCGCGTGGCCTACCTGGACAAGGTTGGTAAACAATAGGGAGCGAAAGCATGCCTTTCGATTTGGTGGTATTCAACAAGCAGGTTTCCACGACCATCACGGAGCTGGTGGACCAGGAAGTCAACAAATTCAACGAGGCGTCCGGCGGTGTGCTGGTGCTGGCCTCGGGCGCGAATAAGGGCGATTTCAGCATCGAGTCGATGTTCAAGCAGATCGGCGGCCTGGTGCGTCGCCGCGACGCCTACGGCAACGGCGCGGTGCCGCCCAAGCGCCTGGAGCAGTTGGCCAACACTGCGGTCAAGGTCGCGGCCGGCACGCCGCCGATCGAGTTTGAGCCGCAGCAGTACTTGTGGATTCAAGAGAATCCGACGCTGGCCGCGCTGAAAATTGGCGAGCAGTTGGCCAAGGCCAAGCTGCAGGACATGCTCAACGCCGTGATTCGCACGCTGGTGGCGGCGCTGAAGGGCAACCCCGCCATCGTGCATGACGGGACGGACGCCGGCCCCAACTGGCGCGTGCTGAACCAAGGCGCCGGCAAGTTCGGGGATCGATCGGGCGCACTCGCGGCCTGGGTCCTGCATTCCACTGTGCTGACCAATCTATACGACAACGCGCTGTCGAACGCTGAACGTCTGTTCACCTACGGCACCGTGAACGTCATGCGTGACCCGTTCGGCCGCATCTTCGTGGTGACCGATGCCGACCCGCTGATCAATCCGGTCGCGGGCGAGGATGAGATCACGTACAACACGCTGGGCTTGGTCCCTGGAGCGGGCCTGGTGCAGGACAACGGCGATTTCAATGCGGTGATGGTGGACCAAGTCGGCAACGAGAACATTTCGCGCATCTACCAGGCGGAATGGACCTACAACGTCGGCCTGGCCGGCTACAGCTGGGACCAAGCCAACGGCGGGAAATCCCCCAACGATACGGCTCTGGGGACTTCCGCCAACTGGGACAAGACGGCGTCCTCCAACAAGGACACGGCCGGCGTCCTCGTGGTCACCAAGTAGCACATCAGGGGCGGGCTGGGCCTGCCCCGCTTTCCGTGTAGAGGTATTTCATGAAGACAAAGCACAAGCCCAAGCGGGTCTTGCTGTTTGTGACTGGTGTGCCCTCGCCGCAGGACAAGGCGCTCGCGCGGCGGGCGGGCATTCAGTTGCGCGACCCGTGCGCTTACCGGGCGGGTGATTTCGTTGAGGCGTGTGACGCCGTGGCCGGCGATGCGCCGCCGGCGTACCGCGAGCGATACGACCAGTTGACTCAGAATGATCTGGCCGAGCTCCTGCGACCGTTTACCCCGCAGGTGTCGGTGGACCTAACGGCATCTAAGGGGCAGGGATCGACTGGCGAAAACGCTACGAATCCCGCTGATACGCAGGCACCGGCGCCGCCGCCCGAGCCCATAGCTGGCGCTAGCGAGGCAGCGGAGGACGGAAAAGCCACGGTCGACAGCCTCAAAGCCGCGCTGGAAGCGAAGGAAATTCCGTATCCCAAGACGGCCAAGAAGGCTGAGCTGCAAGCGCTGCTGGCGGCCGTTGCATAAGGAGACCTCATGCAGCGCTATATCAATCTCAGTGACCGGCATACGGTCACGGTTGGCGGAGACCCGCCCATCGAACCGGGGGCCAGCGCGGTCCTGGCTTATTCGGCCGCGCTCCAGGACCTATTGGACCGTCGCATCCTGCAGCTGGATCAGTCCACTGTGGAACCGGCAACCGTGGCGCAGCTTAAGCGCTGGCTTGATGACCGAGGCGTTGCCTACGCACGTGACGTGCGGCTCGCAGAACTCCGCGAGGTGTATCTCAGGGCGGTAGAAGGGGGGAGCCATGGCGGCAACGGTTGAGCTTCTGGACTTCTTGGCGCCCGGCGTCGCCGCCAGGCCTGTCGAAGACAAAGAGCAAGCCCTGGCCGTCGCAATAGGTCATCGGCCTGGCTGCTTGGCGCCAGCGGAGCAAGATGAAGCGCAGGCCCTGTACGCCGCTTGGTTGCTCGCGATGAGAATGCAGCAAGAAGTCGCGATCGTCGTGCCTGCCGGAATCACGATGGAGAAGGAAGGCGACTTGCAGCGTACGTTCGGCAATAGCGCTGGGACGATTGATCCCATGGGCTTTCGTGCTCGCTATGACCTGCTGAACGACAAATGTTCACGAACGGTCCGAGTGGGTGGTTTGGTGCGTGGGTCCAAGTGCTTTGGGGGTGAAGATTGAAGGTCATCGACAAGGGTTTGCAGCGCTATGCAGCTGAAATGCGCCAGTTGAACAAGGTCACGGTCAAGGTCGGAATTCAGACTGAAGACGCGAACACCCCGGGCAGCAACGGCACTCCGCTGATCGATTACGTCGAATTCAACGAATACGGTACCGAGGATATTCCCGCTCGGCCTTTGCACAGGGATGCCGCTCGGGTCTATGAGCAGCAGCTTGCGGATGTGCAGGAGCAGCAGGTGGCCGCTGTCATGGGCGGGAAGAAAACTGCGACAGAAGCCGTGCATGCGGTCGGGGCTTGGTACCAAGGAATTGTCCAGCACCATCTCATCAATGGCCCGTGGGAGCGGAATGCAGAATCCACGGCGAAGAAGAAGGGTTTCGATCAGCCCCTTCTGGACAAGAAGCTGCACTTCAACTCCATCAAATACAAGGTGGTCAAGTCATGAGCAGCTTTCGCCGTCCGCAAACCATACGCACGCGGCTGCCGGGTTCTCGCAAGCGTGGCCGTTGGAAAGAGGGCGAGCCTGACCAGGACAAGACGATCCTTGCATCGGTACAGCCGGCCAAGACTGGAGACTACGACCAGTTGCAGGCGAACCCGGAAGGACGCCGCGTGCGTGCCGCCGTTCGGATCTACACGTCCGAGGTGCTGGATGTCGCCGGCCAGGATTGGACGAACGGCGACCGCCTGGTTTGGGGAGCGGGACCGCTTGAGGGCGAGTACCTGCTGGTGGGCGTGGCGCCCTGGCAGTCGGGTGTGATTCCGCACTACCGATACCTGGCCGTGCTGCTGGCCACCTCCGAAATGCACTAAGCCCAAGGATTCCCGGCCGCCTGGTCCGGGGCCGGACGGGGGTAATCGTCCGGAGGACTCCCCAGGCCCGGCTCGGCATTCCAGGCTACCGGGTAGGGCAGTATCGAGTCGGCGCGCGCGTAGGCGTGGGGTAGCCGATAGTCCCATCGATGCACTACCAATTTTTCGGACTGCCATGCTCCCAGAAGACGCGATTTTCGAACTGATCGAGGCCGCCGCGGGCGGTATGCCGGTGATCTTCGCCGACGACAACGGTCCACGGCCGGAAGGGCCGTACATCATGCTGGCTGTGCGTTGGGCCAACGTCAGCGGCGCCGAGGCTGGGCGGGTGGACGATGAGGGTGCCCAGCCAGTGCACCACCACGACGACGCCATTGTGGAGCTGCAGAGCTTTCGTGCCGCAGCGTATGACGCGCTGGACGAACTGGTGCTGAAACTTCGGCATCCCGTCTACGAGGATCGGGCCGAGGCGTTGGGCCTTGCCTTGTTTGAGGTCGGGCGCCTGCAGAACGTTCCAGTCATGCGCGACGCCGTGCGCTTTGAGCGGCGCGGCGTGCTGGAGCTTGGAATCCGATACACCCGCGTCCATTCCGAGTTCGTCGGCATCATCGAAACCGTCACCGGCACGGTGACAACGTCCGGCGGACTGAAGCCGGGCATCGAAGCCCCATTTACCGCGACTGTCGTGCCCGCGCCATAGCGGCCGCGACGCGCAATCGCCATCTGGCCGCCTCCTGGCGGCTTTTTTCATTGGAGCCGCACATGGCCAAAATCGACCGGATCGTCAACGTGGCGATCTCCCTGAACACCACGGCGATCAAAGAGCAGAGCTTTTCTGACCTTCTCGTCCTGGGCGCCCACGCGATGGGCGTGAATCGCATCATGGTGGTGACCGAGCCCGGCGAACTGCTGGACCTGGGTATTGCCCCGAACGATCCGCTGTATGTCGCCGTGCGCGACGCCTTCAAGCAGATCCCCACAGTGACCCGCGTCTTCGTCGGCCGTCGGCAGGTGGACACGTCCCGGCTTACCGTCACGACCGCTTCGCCATCGGATTATGCGGTCACGTTGACCTGGCGCGATGAGACGGGCGAAATCAAGACAGCGCAGGCGACGGCGTCGGGCGAGGCCAGCAGCACGCCTCAAACCATCGCGACGGCGCTGGTGGCTGCGGTGACCGCTGCCAACGCGCCGGTCACGGCGGTCGCGGTGGGCGCGGAAGTGTCTATCACCGCAAACCAAGCCGGCCAGGCGGTCGGGGTTTCGGTTAAAGGAAACCTCCAGTTGGCGGCGCCGGCCAGCACTGAAGCGCCGTCGGCAGCCCTGAACGCATGCCTGCGTGAAAGCGCGGACTGGTACGGCGTGGCGCTGGCCAGCCGCGTCGAGGCCGACGTCCTGGATGCCGCAGAGTGGGTCGAGTCCAACGAACGGCTGTTTGGCGTCTCCAGCGACCAGGCCGGCATCATCGACGCGGCCGTGTCCAGCGACATCGCCTCCAAGTGCCAGCAGAAGCAGTACTTCCGAACGCACGTCTGGTACCACGGTCAGGCGGGCACGGAAGCTCTTGAAGCGGCGATCGCTGCAAACCGCTTCACGTATTACCCCGGTGGTGAAACGTGGGCGAACGCGCGGTTGGCGGGCGTCAGCTACGACAACTTGGCAGAGGGTCAGGCGCTGGCCGCGCACGCCAAGAACGCCAACACCTTCGAGCAGATGCGCAATTTCGCGGTGACGCAGAACGGAAAGGTCGCGGCGGGCGAGTGGATCGACGTGATCCGCGGGCGTGACTGGCTGGCCGAGCAGGTAAAGATCAACGTTGCCTCCCAGTTGATCAACGCCGACGGCAAGGTGCCGTACACCGACGCCGGCATTCTGGTCATCGTCAACGGTATCCGGCAGGCACTGATGCTGGGCCAGGCCCGGGGGCTGATCGCGCCGGACGAGATCGACGACGCCGGCCGGAAGATTCCGGGCTTCGTCATCACCGTGCCGCGCGCGGCAAGCATTTCGTCGAACGACAAAGCGAATCGCATCTTGCGCGACCTGAAATTCACGGCGCGCCTCGCGGGTGCCATCCACGTTGCCGAAATCAAAGGCAACCTGACCTATCAACAACTGTAATCGGGGTGCAAAAGCATGTCCGTTAAAACTTACGCACCGAATCAGGTGAAGATCGTCATGGGGGCTTTGCCCCTGTCGGGCCTGGCCGAGGACACCTTTGTGACGGTGGCCGAAATCGGCGAGGGCATTTCGTCCGTCGCCGGCGTCGATGGCGAGGTGGCCCGTTCCATGTCGCGGGATTCCCGCCTGCGCATCACCGTCACGCTGATGCAAACCAGCGCCAGCAATGCCGCGCTCACCGCACTCCACCAGGCCGACAAATCGACCGATGGCAACGGCGCCGTGCCGGTGGCTATTACCGATCTTCGCGGCACCTCGCTTCACGCATCGGATTCCGCCTGGATTGTGAAGACGCCGGACGCGGGCTACGGCGCCAAGGTGGGCACGCGCGAGTGGACCATCGAAACCGGGCCGGCAATCAATGTTGTGGGGGGTAACACCTGATGAGCGCCATCAAAGAAGTCACGGTCGGGACCACGATCTTTCGCATTTCCCGATTCGACCCGTTCCGCCAGTTGAAGCTGCTGGGCGACCTGCAAAAGGAAGTCCTGCCGGCCGCCGGGTCAATGATGGCCGCCGTATTTGGCGGCGAGGGCGAGGCGCAAGCCAAGGACGAGCAGGCGATGCTGCAAGCATTCCGCGACCTGTCAGTCCGGCTCGGCGGCGATGCCTTGGCCGGTTGGGCCGATCGGCTGATAGACGCCGAGCTGGTCACGTTCGAATTGGCCGGCCGCGATCCGCAAAAGCTGACGGTCGCCCATCGCGGCATGGCGTTTTCCGATTTTTCGGAAATCCTGGAGCTGCTCTTTCACGTCCTTGAGCACAACTTCGCCGGCCCTTTGGTGCGCTGGGCCGGCCGCTTTGGTCCGGCCCGCGAGAAGCTGGCGAAGCTGTCGGCCGGTTCGAACCAGGCTTCGAACAAGAGCTAATTATCTGGCGGCCCATTCTGGCCCGCCTTGTCAGCCTGGACGCCGTTAATCGCGGCGACGTAGATCTACTGGACATCCTGAAGCTGAACGCTCTGATGGACGCCCAGGAGGCCGCTCAGGCGGCGGCGCAGAGGAAAATGGGGTAGCGATGACTACGGTACGCGAACTGGTGACGCTGCTGCGTTACGAGGTGGATGAGTCTGGGCTGAAGAAGTACCAGCAGACCTATCAAGCGGCCCAGGCCGCCATGGGCGCCGCCAGTGCGAAGACTGTTCGGGCCATGCGCCAGGCAGTCGTCGGTGCCGGCGTGCACCCAAGTGCATGGGCGCCGCGTCCGATGCCTGCGCCTGTTGTGTCTCAGCGTCCGGTGGCTCCTCCCGCGCCGGCGGTCAGCGTGCCGCAGCCGTCCTTGAACAGCGTGCCGCTGGCGCCCGCGTCGGACGCGCCTAAGGCCCAGGCACCGACGTTGCCGCCGCGATCGGTGCCTTCGGCGCCGCCGCCACTGCCTCGTCCTGCGTCGCCGGCGCCGCGCGTTCCCGCGTACGCCGCGCAGCGCGGGCGGCCGGTGTCGTTTCCCGTGGATGTGGCGGGCGCGCGAGGCAAGTTCTCGCAGATCCAGGGTGCCTATAACGGCCTCATGGGGCGCGTGCGGGGCGGGCTGCATACCGTGCGCGAGGTTGGCATCGGAACGTGGCAGGGAATCCGCCTGGGAATCCAGGACGCGCGCCAAGCGCAGGACCGTATGACGCGGGCGCAATGGCAGGGCGTGCGCGCAATCAAGGAGCAGCAGAGCGCGTTTTCCGGACTGCGAGGAATCCTCGGCGCGGTTCTGGGCGTTTCCTTGGTCAAGCGGATCTTCGGCGGTATCGACGCCTGGGGCCAGATGGAAGCGCGGATGCGGCAGGCTACTGCCTCGGCGCAAGAGTACGCCGAGGTGGACAAGGACCTGGCGCGGATCTCCCGCGTTTCGTACAAGTCCTACGCCGACAATGCGGAACTGTTCGTGCGTACCCGGCGCACGATGGCCGATCTTGGCAAGACGACTCAAGACACGATTGACGTGACTGAAAGCTTGTCGCTGGGCATGGCGCTTTCCAGCACCAAGGCGCAGGACCAGGAATCAGTCATTTCTTCGCTGACCAAAGCCATCATGCAGGGCAAGGTCGGCATGGACGAGTACAGCACGCTCATGCGTGCGGCGCCGCGCCTGCAGGTGGCTCTGGCCGATGGGTTGGGCATCACCACGGCCATGCTTTTGGAGCAGGTGAAAGCGGGCAAAGTGACGACGGATCGCTTCTTGCCGGCGCTGCAAACGCAGTTGGCCAAGATGCGAATCGAGGCCGAGAGCATGCCGGTTACCGTCGCGGACGCCATGACGGTGTGGAATGACGCTTTTGATCGGTTCTTTGGCAAGACCCTGACCGCAGGGCGCACGGTGGTGCTTGGCGTGACCAAGTCGATCGAGTTCATGGCCGATCACATCGCCACGTTGGTCAAACTTCTCGCGCTCACGGGCGCGACCTGGGGCCTGGTCAAGTTGCGTGGCTGGTTGCGGCTGGCCACGTTTCAATCGGGCGGACTGGCGCGATCACTGATCGGCGCCACGCGGGCTGCGATCGGGTTGGATAGCGCTATGGGATTGCGCCGCGGCCCTGCTGGCGCTCTTCGGATGCTGGCCCTCTGGCGTAGGTCGCTGGCGCCTTTGTTGCGCATGGCCGCGGTCCTCACCACCATTTACCTGATTGGCGACGACATCGCCGGTTGGCTGCGTGGTGATATTTCTGTGACCGGTGAACTGATCGGCCGCGTGGAGGAATGGCGCGAAGAGATCGACGCGGTAAGGGCCGTTCTGGTCGAAGTGAAGGACCTGCTCGGTGGCGCTGGCCAAGAGTTGGAGCCCTGGATCAAGAAGTGGGGAACGGTGTCCGTGCTCGTCTACGGCCTGTGGAAAATCCTGTCGCCCGTTCGCGGGTTGATCATGTTCCTCGCCCGTACGGCGGTGCCACTCCTATGGCGGGCTTTTGCAATGACGCCCATCGGCCGGATCGTCACGGGCGTCGTCCTGCTCGCGACTACGCTCTGGGAAATCTGGAAGAACTGGGACCAGATCAAAGCCCGCATCGCGGCGTCGTGGGAAGCACTGAAGGCCAAGGTGAAGGGGACATTCCTGGAACCGGTGTTGCAGTACTTCGAAGAGCTTTGGGCCTTTTGGGCGAAGATTTTTAAAGGTGTCATCGCAGGGTTCAAGGGTGATTGGGACGGCGCGATAAAGCATTGGCGGGAGGCGTTCACCGGTGTCTGGACCTATTTTGAAGACATCGGCGGCAAGATGATCGCCAAAATCAAGGAAATCGGCGGGGCAATCCAGACCTGGATAAACGACAAGGTCGAGGGCGCCAAAAATTGGTTCAAGGGGCTGCTGCCCCCGGACGCTGACGAGGAAACTCGGGCGATCATGACGGGTCGCCGGCGCGCACCCTCGTTGGTGGACAAGCCGGCGTTTAGCGCGCTGATCAACGGCGGCACATTGCCATTCGTCTCCAGCGGCACGGTCGCGCAAGCCGGCGTTTCCGCAGGGCGGGGTTCGGTTACGGTCGAGAACCACACGGACATCACTGTGAACGCCCCGAATTCCAATCCGGACAGCGTGGCGAACGCTACGCAACGCGGTATGAACGTCGGACGCCAGCGCACGGTCGACGCCATGTCGCGGTTTTTTGTCACCGGGGTCGAAGAAGGCCGGTAAATAAGGGGCTGAGCATGAGCTTTGTGGCAATGATTTTTGGCTGGAATGGCGGCACCAGCATCGGCGCGGTGCCGCTGGACGCGCTGGTGAGTGAGAAGACGTCACTCAACAGTCGCGCCACCGACTACGCCGTGGAAGATGGGCCGCCTGTCACCGACCATGTGGTGCAGGAATCTGAATTGTTGACCCTTGATGGCTGGGTCACAGCAGCGGAGGTGTCACTGCTCGGGGGGCTTGTGGAAGGCGCTGTCAGTGCGCTTCGCACCGGCGGTTCGCTAGGGGGACTTTCCGCAAAGGCAGGCCGTTCCAAGCTGATCAGCGCAAAAGACGCGCTGCGCAAGATCCACGCGGACCGACTGCCCATCACCGTGACGACCGGGTTGGACGTGTACGTGGACGTGGTCATGGAGCGATGTGAGATCGGCCGGACCAATGAGGGCGGGGACCGATTCGAAATATCCGCTGATTTCAAACGGATCCGCAAGGTGACATTGCGGCAGGCTGACATTCCTCCTGAGAAAACCTCGGGCAGCGCCACCGGCAAAGCTGGACAGACCAAGGCCAACGCGGGCAAGACGAACGGCGCGGAGGTTTCCGGTAGGCAGAAAACGGATTTGAGCAAAACGACGGGCTGGGGAAAATGAAAGTCATCCCTGTGCTGAACGCGAATGACAGCCTCACTGAGGTCGAGCTCGACGGCGTCACCTACTTCTTGCATCTGTCTTGGAACAGTGAGGCCGAATTGTGGGTTCTCGCGGTTGAGAACGCCTACAACGAGGTCATCGTCTCGGGCGTGGCGGTGGTGCCGGACACCCCCTTGCTGGGCGCCTATCGCCACCTTCCGGTGCCGGCGGGCGACTTGGTGGCGCTTGCGCCCGATCGGCGCGACGCCGTGAGCCGGGCGGCCCTGCCGGCGGGCGATGTCGCGCTCATTTACGTCGACGCGGAGGAAATCGCTGATGGCCAGGTTTAACCGTGTCTATCGGCTTCTGGTGGGAAAAGGCGGCGCAAAAGGCCTGGAAATTCTGCCTCCGATTCGGATGACATTCGATATTTCGAAGGATGCCGATGAGGAGCCGAACGACCACACAATCTGGATTTACAACCTGGCGGCCGCCACCCGTAAGGCGCTGGAAGAGCCAGATTTGCGATGCGTCCTGTCTGCGGGTTACGCGGAGGAGGGCGGGCCGCTGCTGATGGCATCGGGCAGCGTGGTCTTCGCCTACACAAAGTTTGAGCAGCCCGACGTTGTCACCGAGTTGATCGTCAAAGACGGCTTCACCGAAGTTCGGGATACAGCCGTTTCCATCGGCCTGGGATCCGGTGCCCAGGCCAGCGCCATCATCCGGGACATCGCCCGCCAGATGGGCCTGCCTCTCGTGATGGCCGATGATGTCCCCGACCGGCGCTGGAAGCAGGGCTTTTCATTCTATGGCGCTGCGCGCACCGCGCTGCACAAGGTCACCCAGGGAACCGGCCTTGAATGGTCGATCCAGAATCAGCAGCTTCAAGTTGTGCAGCGCCGAGGCACGACGCGCCGTCAGGCAGTGGTGCTGGCCGCCGACACTGGGCTGCTGGGTTATCCGGAGCGCACGCGCGAGGCTGCACGGGAAAAGGCGAAGGTCAAGGACAAATCCACCGGTGATGACGTCAACCTAGTCAGCGCGCGCCAGCAACGCGACGGCTGGCGGGTGACGTCTTTGCTGTTGCCAACCATCAATCCAGGCGACCTGGTCAAGCTGGAGAGCCGGTCGGTGGATGCATTCCAGCGCGTCGAGGCCGTGCGGCATACCGGTGACAGCGAGGGCGGGGACTGGCAAACCGAACTGGAACTGGTGGACAGGTCGGCGCCGCCGAAGAAGAAGGGTGAGACATGAGCAACATGGTCAAGATGATGCGCGCAGTGATCGCGTCCGAGCTGGCCGACGTCTACACGACTCTGCCGGGCGAAGTGGTTGCCTACGACGGCACGTTCGTCACGGCACGGCCGGCGCTGGCCAAGCGCCTGGCCAACGGCGATGCCCTGGCACCGCCCCAGGTCGTCCGCGTGCCGGTGTGCTGGCCCGTAGGCGATGTGAATGGCGCGCAGGCACTTATCTCGGTGCCGCTGAAACCCGGCGACGCGGTGAAACTGTCGTTCTCTGCGCGCGCGCTGGAGAACTGGCTGGCGGGCGACAACGGGCCGCCGGACGATCCTCGGCAGTTCGACTTGTCTGACGCCTTCGCCTCACCTCTGGTGCGGCCTGGCACGATGGCGGCTGACACCGAAAACGTCAGCATTCAGTACGGGCCGGCGACGATGAAGCTGTCGCCCTCCGGCGACCTTACATTCCAGGTCAAAACCTGGACGGTTCAAGCCCAGCAAACAACTTTCAACACGCCGCTGACCGTCAATGGCCCGCTGCTCTATACGCAGGGCATGGCAGGCGAGGGCGGCGAAGGCGGGGCATCCATGCGGATCCGCGGCGGTGTGGCCTATGAAGGCGGCGCGATCACACACAACGGCAAGAACATCGGCGACAGCCACCGTCACCCTTATGCCGGCGGAATCACGGAGGGCCCCACCTGATGGCTTTGGATCTCGCACTTGCGTCCGATCACGACTTGGACGTGGACTTGCTCGGTCGCGCCTCCTTCGTGGATGGCGCCGACCGGATCGCGCAACAGGTGAAGGTCACGTTGCTGGCATTTATGGGCGAGTGGTTCCTCGATACGACGTTCGGCGTGCCGTATCTGGAGGACATTCTGGTCAAGGCACCCGACCGCGCGAGTATCGAAGGGATTCTGCGCGCCCGCATCAGGGCCGTGCCCGGAGTGGAGCGTGTTCGTAGCCTGGACCTTCAGGTCGAACGGCAACTGCGCGTCCTGCGCGTCGCCTTTGACGCCGACACGACGGCGGGGCGACTCCAACGGGTTGTCGAGCTGGGCACGCCCTAAACCATTTCTATCGAGGTATCTATGGCCTACGGTGTAACGCCGGATGGGTTCGTGCGCCCGCGGCTGCCCGAGATCCGGCAGGAGATCGTGGCGGATTTGCGCGCGCGTATGCAAGCCGCCGGCTTTGGCGGGACAGTGGAAACCCGCCCTGACAGCGTGACCGGTCTTTTGATCGACACCTTTGCCGAGCGCGAAGCGGCGCTATGGGAGCAAGCCGAGGGCGTCTATTACGCCATGTACCCCGGATCAGCCACCGGCATCTCTTTGGACCGGGCGGTGTCTTTCACCGGCGTGTCGCGGTACCGCGACGAGGCATCGCGGGCATACGTGGTCCTTTACGGTTCAGCAGGCACGACAGTGCCGGCCGGCGCCCAGATCCGCCACCGGGTAAGCCAGAATCTGTGGGCGATCGTGGGCGACACACAAATTCTGCCGGGCGCGGCCGCAGATATCACCCTCCAGCCGGCCGTGGCCCCGAACGCCGAATATCGGATCACCATCGACGGCACTCCCTATGTCTACGCCACGGGGCCGACGGCCAATCTGCCGCAGGTGCTTGCCGGCCTGGTCGCCGCGCTTTCCCCCAGCGGCCTCGAGGTGTCGAGCGATGGTGTCGCAGTGCGGCTCCAAACCGACGGGCGCGTGGCGGCGTCATTTAGCTGGTCGGCATCGATCGCGCTTGCTCGGCTCGGTTCGCCCGCGCTGGCACTCACGTTGCAGGCTTCCACGGAGGGCGCAGCGGTGGGCGACTTGGATGGAATCGTGTCTCAGGTTGATGGTTGGAGCGCCGTCTCGAGTCTCCAGCCGGGCGTGGCCGGCCGATTGGCCGAGAACGGCGCAGAACTGCGTGCGCGCTATTCGACAGGCTTGTTCAGGCTTGGCGCGGCGACCCTTCCGAGCATTGCGCCCAATGTCCGCGATCGCGTCGCAGGGGTACGTACGGTCAAGGTGTTCATGAACAACACCGACGTGGCCGACCAGTTGGGGAGGCCGCCTCACAGCGTGCATGTGGTCGCAGACGGCGGGCTTGACGACGAGGTGGCCGACGCGATCTTTCGGGTGGTTGCTGCGGGGATCGACACCTACGGCCAGCAGTTGGTCGTGGTGCAAGACGACGAGGGCGCCGAGCATCCCATCCGGTTTGATCGACCGGAACGTGTGTACGTCTGGGTGCGCTGCGTGACCACACTGTTGCCGCCGTCGGAGCAAGCATTTCCGCCCGGTGGATTCAAGGAAATCGCTGACAACGTGGCGGCCGCCGGTGAGGCGTTCGCAATTGGCGAGGACGTCATATTGCAGCGGCTGTACGGCGCCATTTATCGCACCGCGGGCCTAGCCTCGGTCGACCTCCGGTTGGCACATTCGACCAGCCCCGCCTTCGTGCCCCAGCCGGAGGATTTCGCCGCGGCAAACATTAGCATCCAGGACTTCCAGGTTGCAGCATTCGACCTGTCACGAATCGAGGTGATTTGATGGACCTTCGTCAAGATCACGCGGGCGTCGCCTGGGGACACTGGTTGGGGCAGTTCCAGGCAAAGCCTCGTCTGCAGGCGCTGGTGAAGGCGCTACTCAAGCCGGCCGAAGGACTGCAGGATGCGCTGCGGGCTCTCTATGAGGACCGCTGGCTGGATACGGCAGTCGGTAAGCAACTGGACGGTATCGGCGAAATCGTCGGCCTGCCGCGCGTCATCGACGAGGCGATCTACATCCAGTTCTTCGGATTCCTGGGGCAGCCGAATGTCGGGGGCTTCGGGCAGGCGCGGTTTCGTCGTGCCAATGAAAAGCCCGTTGCAGGGGCTGCCACGTTGCTGGATGCCGAGTACCGCAAGCTTCTGTATTGGAAGATCGCCCTGAACAACGGCCACGGTACGGCGCCAGAAATTGCCAGTTCGTTAAAGCCCATCTTCGATGTGGCGCGCGTGATTGTGCAGAACGCGGGCAACGCGAAGATCCGGATCTGGGTGAGCCGAATCCCTGGCCCGAACGATCCCCTTATGGCCAACCCCTACAAGTGGGTGCCCCAAGCCGCCGGCGTCAGCGTGCAACTTATCACCGGCTCAACGGAAAAGCCTTTTGGCTTTCGCGAGCAAGGTTTCTATGGCTTTGGCGTCGGCGTGCTGGCGCGAGGAATTTGACTATGGCTGATCCCACCTTTTTCGAACTGTTCAAGGCCACTTGGGCGCAAAACGGCCTGACCGAGAGCATCACCGACCTGCAATACAAAACCGGCTGGGCCTACATCGGCTCCGTGCCGCCGTCGGTCGAACAATTCAATAAGGTCCAGCAGACCACCGACGAGCGCTTGGCTTGGCTGTATCAGCAGCTTGAGGGCCTGGCGGCGGTGACGGGCCGGCCTCTGATGGCCACCAGCACGGATGCCTTGAGCTATGCGCAGCAGAATCTGAATGCCGCCAACCTGAAAACCGGAACGGTGCCCGCTGCGCGCCTGTCAGGCACGGCGGCGTCGCTGACCGCAGGCGCGGCGCAAAAGCTGGCCACGGTGCGCACCATTGCCGCGACCGGTGATGCGACGGGCTCCGGTACGTTCGACGGGTCGGCGAACCTATCGCTGGGCCTGACGCTGGCCGCGAGTGGTGTCACCGCGGGCAGCTACGGCAACGCCAGCGCGGTGCCGACCTTCACCGTGGACGCAAAAGGCCGCGTGTCGGCGGCGGGCGAGGTGGCGCTGGGCAACGCCTCCACCTCCACGAAGCTAGCGACGACGTGCCAGTTCTCGGTGACGGGCGGCGCGACGGCGGGTGGTGTGAGCTTCGACGGAACCGGCAATGTGGCGCTTAATGTGATCGCGCTGGATGTCTCGAAAGCCACCGCCGGCACCTTGCCGGTGGCACGCGGCGGCACGGGCGCGACGACACTTGCCGCTGGCTCGTACCTGGCTGGGGCAGGAACGGGCGCGTTGGTATCGCGCACGCCGGCGCAAGTGCTGGACGACATCCAGGCGTTGCCGAAGGCGGGCGGTGAAATCAGCGGCCCGGTGGTGTTGGGCACGGGGGCGGCCATCGGCGCGCAGCACGGCTTGAATTCTTCCTCGGGACGAACCGCGCATGTGCTGCTGCCGGACGGTGGCGGGTATTCGACGCATACCGCCACCGTTACGGGTGCGATGAAGATCACGTTGCCCGCCGCAGCGGTCGGAGTGAACACGATGCTACGCCTGCGCGTAGACGTGTTCGAATACCTGGATGGCGTGCCGCCGGTGTCGCTGCTGATCCAAGGCTACGTGCAAACGACGAAGGCGTGGGGGCGTTGCGGGGTGACGGTGCTGGCGGGAGGCGCGGCATCGGACCTTCCCGTTCGATTCGGATCGGATGCTTCTGGCGTTCCTTGCATCTGGATCGGTGAGGCCAACAAGTCCTGGTCCTACCCGACCGTGACGGTGGCCGAAGTTCAGGCCAAGTACAACGTGTCCGGAGCGAGCGTCGCCGGCTGGGGCGCAGGCTGGAAGGTGGAGCCTGCCACATCGTTCGAGACGGTGTCGCAAACGCTGTCGGGGAGCAACCTGGCATTTGGCCGCGCGGATATTGCGCGGGTCAGTGGCTTGCAAGACGCGTTAGACCTGAAGGCCAACTCCTCCGTATCGCTCGTGGCGGGCAATGGCCTGAGTGGTGGCGGTACGCTGGCTGCGAACCGCACGCTCACGCTCGGTACGCCCAGCACGCTCACGGCTACCAGCACGAATGGCGTGCAGACGGCAAGTCACACTCATGAGTTGGACACTCAAACCAGTGCGAATGACACCACCCCTGGGCGCATCCTCACGGTTGGCGCTTTCGGGTTGGGCGCTGACAATCCGCTTGGCACGGCGGACCTCGATACGGTTCTGGTGCCGGGGAAGTACGGCCAGAGCCAGAACGCCAACGCCACGCCCGCAAGGCACTATCCGGTAAACAAAGCCGGATCGCTTGACGTCGGAATGGCTGGAGCGCAGATCACCACGCATATGTATGTCGTTTACGACACAGGTGAGATGTATACGCGAGGTCGCTATAACGCAGTGTGGTCAGACTGGTGCTATCACCCAGGCGTGGGGAGCCTCCCGGGCGCGGCCGAAACGACGGCAGGCGTTATTAAACTGGCGACCGCCGCACAGGCGCGAACCCGAGTCGACGACACAAGCGCACTCACGCCGAGAAAGCTAGACGACGCGTTCACTGGGATGAATCAATTGATATCCGGAAGTTCGGGCGCGCAGGTGCTCCCGGGAGGCTTCATTCTTCAAGGGTTCACGGTCACGTCAGGGAATGGCAACTTCACCTTTCCAATGGCCTTTCCGAATAGTTGCATTTCGATCAATGGCGTGGAGACAGCCGCGACGGGGGCCATCTACGCATATGTTCCGATGTTTTCTAATGTCAGCCGCCTAGGCGGCCAGACGTCATTTCGCACTCTCGATGGCACGCTTGCGCCAACGTCGGGGATGTCTATCAGGTGCTTCGCTTTTGGTCGTTAAGGAGATGGATATGAAGATGGCATTCTCTGCGTCTCAGATTGCGTTCGTTGGAATAGAGCTTAAAGATATGTACATGTCGGCAGGGACTTGGCCTGTCGATGCAAAAGACGTGGAACCCGAGGTGTACCAACGGTTTTCTGGTAGCCCGCCAGATGGGAAGATCCTAGGAGCATCTGACGATGGTGATCCGTGCTGGGTCGATCTTCCCCCTCTGGAGCTTGGGCAGGCGAAAGAGATCAAACGTGCAGAAATTGTGCGTGCCTCATCGCTAAGCGTTCAGCAGTACGTCGATGAGTACCCTGCATTTGAAGTGGCGACCTGGGCGGTGCAGGAGTCTGAGGCCATCGCTTGGCTTCGCGATTCCAATGCGGCCACGCCGTTCTGTGACGTTCTGGCAGATGAGCGTGGTATTTCCCGGGAGGACCTGATGAACCGAGTCGTCCGAAAGGCGGAAGAATTTCGGGCCGTATCAGCGGTCATGGCAGGGCGGCGCCAGCGCTTGTTCGACGATATCGATGCGGTCGAAGAAGGGCCGAACGCCGCTCTAGCGCTAGCCGCTATCGCTTGGCCGGTTGACTTGAGACTAGCGAAGGTGCGACAGTCGCCGGTTTAGCCGCTGCGCGGGCAAGGATGCGCTTAGATAGGCTACTGCCCACCTTTCGGAATGGGGTCTCGACGAACCGGAAGTTTAGATTCGACAGCCCCATTGTCAGCAAAAAGCTGGAAGCGACGAGCAAGGTGTTGTATTTACCGGCCGCGAGGTTCGGTGTGTCCAAGAATCTGTTGGCGGACTCCAGAACAAAGATATTTACCGGGACGTGGAACAAATATATTGCGTATGAGCGAGAACCCACCCAGGTCAGCGCGGTGCGCAAGATGCCCGCGGGCATCAATAGACCCTTGTCAGCAGACGCGAGCAGAACCAATGCACCTGCAAGCATCGCGGTGATACCGATCCAGAGCGGATGAGCCGTTGGGTTCCAAGGGACAAGCGCCAAGATTGCCAGACTTGTGATCCACATTAACGGGCGAATTTTGGACGCCTCCATAAGGATGTGTTCATAGGATTTAGTCTTAGAAAAATAACCAAGAAGAACCCCCATCATCAAGCCGTCTGTGCGGATGATCCATGTCGCGCTCCAGCCATTACGCACGGTGAATATCTGTACGACGCAGGCGATCACGAAGAAGTAGATTGACCTAGGGCCAAGTGTTACCAGAACTAACGGCAATAGAAGATAAAACTGCTCTTCTAAAGAAAGGCTCCAATAAACCGGGTTTACCCCACATTGAGCCGACGCCCACATGCACTGATACCAATGAAAGTTGGCCAAATGCACAACCGCGTACAGGGCGTCCCGCACATTCCCCCACTTGGAGCCAGCGGCGCCAGATGAGTTGTAGAAGAAGGCGATGAGGATCAGCACTGCGAGCGAAAGCCATGCTGAGGGCAATAGTCGAAATGCTCGCCTCGTCCAGAAAGCGTACACCACGGGCCGCATGGTCCCCTGGGCTCGAGCGGCCTCAATAGAGCCAATCAGTTCACGGGAAATTACAAACCCTGAAATTACGAAGAACAGATCTACGCCTAGTTCAAGGTGGAGGCTTCTTATTGTTGCAGCGAGTACGCCAGGTGAGTAGAGCAAAGCGGCGCCGTGATACACGAAGACCGCCAGAACGGCGATCCCGCGTAGGACTTCGATCTCTTCTATTCTGTTATGCGTTTTCATTTTCTCGGATCTCTTTGGCGCGATTATATGCAATCAAGAGGTTTCGGCCACAAACGTTACTGCCCGCTTTAGCGGGCTTTTTTACGTCTATAGGGGACGCGATGTTGTCGCTTCAAAGGAAATGCCATGGCTGACGAACATCTGTCCGATGCGTTCATCAAGTCACTGCACGCGCGCGTCGTGCAAATGGAGCAAGACATGGCCCACAACGCGGAAGCCACCGCGCGGAATACAGACTCTATCGAGACGATCCGGCAAAACACACAGGACATCGTAGACACGTTCGCGGCACTGTCCGGGGGCTTCAAGGTCTTGCAGGGGCTGGGCCGGCTTGCGCGCCCGATTGGATATATCGCTACGGCGATCGCGGCCACGTTAGCCGCGGTGGCGGCGGTGAAGGGGATTTGGAAATGATCTCGGACAGCCTGAAACGCAAGTTGATGGCGGCGGCCAGCGCCGGATCGATTGCGATTGCCGGCGTGCTGGTGTCGCACTTCGAGCCCGGGAAGATTCGGGGTAAGCCCTACATCGACCCCGTCGGCGTGCTGACCGTGTGCGATGGGCACACCGGCCCGGATATCGACCCGAAGCGGATTTACACCGACTCGGAGTGCGATGCGTGGCGCGACGCCGATCTGGCCATTGCTGACCGCGCGGTACGCCGACTGATCACCGTGCCGCTGAATGACTGGCAGCGCGCGGCCTTGATCGACTTCACGTACAACCTGGGCGCCGGCAACTTGGCTGAGTCGACCATGCGGCGCAAGTTCAACGCGGGCGACTACGCGGGCGCCTGTGCCGAGCTGGACCGCTGGGTGAAAGGGCGCGTGGGTGGTGTGCTGGTGACGTTGCCAGGCCTCGTCACGCGCAGGGAGGTGGACACATGGGTCTGTCTACAGCGTTGATCGGCTGGAAGGGGTACGCCGCAGCCCTGGTTGCGGGCGCGATCGTGGCGGGCGGTGCGGCCTGGAAGGCGCAGAGCTGGCGCTATGGCGCAGAGATCGCCGGTATCGAACGCGCTCACGCCAAAGCCTGGGATGACCAAGCCCAGGCTACAGTGACCGCCGTCGAAGCGGCCAGGACCGAAGAGAGGCGGCGCACTGCTGCCGTGGAGGAACAGCGAGATGTTGCCAAGGAACAGGCTGCTGCTGCAGCGGGGGATGCTGCTCGCGCTCGTGCTGAGCGCCTCCGGCTGCTCGAGCGCGCCAACGCGCTGGCTGGTGCCGCAGCAGGTCGCGATGCCACCCTTACCGACGCAAGGCCGGCAGGAGCGGACGCCGTCGATCTGCTTGCCTACATGCTCGGCCGGGTTAGCCTCCGAGCTGAAGAACTTGCGGGCATTGCAGACCGCGCCCGCATCGCAGGACTGATGTGCGAGAGAGCCTATGACGGCGTGCGCGGCTCGCCGTAGCTATTTCTTAAGATGCTCTTTCACTGCCTCGACGGAGACGCCGACTGCGTTCACCGCCTCTTTCAGTCGTTGTTCGCTCACGCCCAGTTCTTTGGTCCAGTAGCGCAGTTCGTGGTCTTCATTCACGTTGATCCGCGCCCGGTCCTGCGGGCCTCGGTTCTTAAGATCGTCTGACATGCGAATCCTCCTTGTAAGAACCGGTGGAGCAGCAAGCGGTGTTCCCGCGCGTCAATCTACCGGGCGCTTGTGGGCCACTGCCACGGCGATGCTGCCATTCGGCAGGCGGTATTTGCCATCGCCAAGCCATATGACTGTTTCGCCTGTTGGAAGGGTGCAAACGTACTGGTGGACCGGCGTGGAATCAGGGCTGCGCTTTATAATTAGACGCCTTTCTACCCGACAAGTTGATCGATCGGGTAGCTTGACGATGACATCGGCCAAACGGGAGCCGGAAGCCATAAATATCCCCTCCTATAGTTCGCGCGTTCGCATCGGGATGAGTTTCATAGGCCAGCGGCCACCGGTTGTCCCCTGGCACTTAACAGTAAGCACCGCCTTCACAGTTCGGCATATCCGCCATGGGGTTGAGTGCCGACCTCGTACCAGGCCCGAGCAAGAAAAAGCGCCCCATCTCTGGGGCGCCGGTCGGGCAGTGGGCCGCTTCAGGCATTCAAATTGCTGCAACGTAGTCGGTTCGGACATTGGGAGGTACGACCATGCTACGAGACGAACTACTTGCAAAAATGATTGTTCAAACTTCCCCTGCTCGCAATTTTGACGACTGGGCTGATGTACTGACGGAGTTCGCAAACTGTGTCGTCGAAGTCAGCCCGAAACTGAGCCGGGAAGAGTGCGAACGGCTGGTTGCCGTCGGGGCTTCGTTCTATCGCACGTTAGCCCGCGCCGAGGACTACCGGCGCACTTCGGCGTTGGGCGACTAAGTGGTGAGCCCGGCCCCTCTCGGCGGACGGGCGGCTCCGCACCTCTTTGCGCCAACCCGCTTCCCATGCGTCCACTTTCTCTCGCCACTCGGCAATCGACCCACCACAGTGGCCAGGCATCTCTGCGGCGCGCAAATAAGGGCAATCCCATAGGCTCAAACCGTCGCGGGCAGCTTGAGCGCCCAGCTTCTGGATCTCATCGCGATGCATTGCCGTAGCCTCCAAAAATGGATGGTGGGATGGTCAGTATTGCGCAACCATGTATTGGGCTGCAATAGTGTTGCAGCACTATTCGCCGTGGTCCGCTTGTCAGGCTCTCTCCCTTGCGTCCACCACCTCCGTTAGAAGCGGCGGCCGTTGATCTCTTCAATGACGCGGTCATCCACGATCCCGCGGCTGCGGGAGGAAGCCTGGCAGGAACGACTGCCCTCGATCTGCTGGTCTACATGCTCGGCCGGGTTAGCGACCGAGCTGAAGAACTTGCGGCATTTGCAGATCGAGCCCGAATCGCCGGACTGAAGTGCGAGGGCATCTATGAGAGGGCGCTTCTGAGTGCGTCGGCAGGATGGCTCTATGAGAGCGAGGCACTGTATGCCACCGCAATTCCCACTTTGCCGTCAGGCAACCGATACCTTTTTCCGGAGAGCCAGGTCACGAGTTCGCCGGTGGGCAGCGTGCAGATGAACTGCGTGTGCAACGAG
Source organism: Achromobacter sp. 01N37 (assembly GCF_056399725.1). Taxonomy (NCBI): domain Bacteria; kingdom Pseudomonadati; phylum Pseudomonadota; class Betaproteobacteria; order Burkholderiales; family Alcaligenaceae; genus Achromobacter; species Achromobacter sp. 01N37. The sequence goes on along the minus strand of NZ_JBFTRX010000020.1, from coordinate 55,983 downwards.
CCACGCCGACCTGGTCCCACCACAAGACGGCGTTGAACGCGGCACGTCGAATGATCGGGAAGTTCGAGAACCACATCGGATAGCCGAGAGCCGGCGGGCATGATTGGTCGTTCCTTCGTTCCCCTGCGGGCTGAGTGGGTGTGCACTGTGCCCACCCATTGCCTAGGATTGTCGGTTGGACCGCGAGCGCGCCGCTATCCGCCATCCGATGGAAACGACCTGCACGCTTGAAAAAAACGCGACTTCTGTGGAAGCAATGGGCGCGGGTGTGGGGAACCGATTTGCTTCTTTGGTTCCGACGGCCTCGCGCAACGCACAGGTGGTAAGGCTTTATCGTGTGCTCATCCACTGCATCAACCAGCCCTGGTAGTAGCGCCGACCGTCAATCTCTTCGAAGCCGCAGACCATCATGCCGCGATCGGACGCCAAGCTTGCCGTGGGAGCAAGACGGCTCGGCGTTGATCAGTATCACGACTTTTATCGCCGAGAGTTCGGGGGAGGCGATTGACGCGACTCCCGCATAAGTGCGCCGTCAAATGGGCGCGAGTTGAGGTAAAGAAGCCGTGGCACTGAGGCTACGGCTTCCTTGTTGACGGCAAGATGATCGACCTTTAACATCGCGCAGCACCTCGAATCGTGCATGCTCCGGATGTGGTGGGTGACTTCAGATAGATCGGTGTTGGCGCACTTTTCTAAGCTGCTTTCTCGTCTTCATCCGGAGCGTTCTTCCGCCACGCCACGTCGTCAGTGAAGTCGAGAGGAATCGCAATCGGTTCTTCGTCGGTATGGATACTATTCCAATGATCGGCGTCCAGCGTGAGCTGCAGACCATCGCCCACCATTTGTTCGCGTCGGTTGATCAGTGATTTGAGCATCGGCCCTCTAGGGGCTTCGTCAATATCGATCCAGAGCGTCAGTTGGGTTTTTCCGTGCCACTGCTGCAATGCGTGGTTCGCGCGGTACGGACGCCCAGTTTTGGGGTCGCGCCTGGTTTCTTGGCGGGCGGCTTGCGAAAACTGTTCTGCCAGCCGATCAAGTGCCGTCCGGGGTTTTGGCAGCGGCCAGCCCGTTTGCGCAGCGAATTCTGCGACTTTATGCATATCAACTTCTTTTTCGCCGGTGGCTTCTTTGTAGTGGCGAATGAAGCGCTGCATTTCGGTTGATTTATTGCTCAATTAGATAATCCTCTCATTCGTCGACAGGTACGAAATCGCCCCAACCGTCGACGATTGAGCTAGGGGCGACAATATGACGAATTTTCTCTAGGTAGGATCTAAACCGGTCGTAGCGGCCCGTTTGATGTTGTAGCCGGCCTGCTACCAAGCCGGGATGGACCCCAAGCGTGGTCGCGAAACCTTGGAGATCACGGTCGGCAAAGAACGGGGCCTTTCTCGCAATGAACGCTTCGAGTTTCTTGGTCGGAACACAGAATTCAGCCGCCGCCTCATTTGCGGCCTTCTCCATAGCCTCGACGTCGGTATCAGCGCTGCACGATTTGCCATCCAAATCCACCTCAAGGATTGCAGACTCTTTACCATCCCCACGCAAAACATGCTCAAGCTCGTGCCGGAGGACGAACCAAAAATTGTCAATCCGGTCGAAGCGCATGGACATCGCTACGACCGGTGAATGGTCGTTGAGCCATAGGCACGCGCCGTCTATTTTGGTCGACGGTAGCGCTTCGACGATGAGGAACCGGATGCCGTTCTCTGCCAAAACTCTGGGGACCTTCCGGGTTTCTTCTTTTGACCGGAGCAGGGTCGTTAACTCTTTCACGGCCCGCCGTCCAGACAGATCGTTGTACTTCGGCACTAGCATTTCCGATGCAATCTTCCTAACGCGGTAAAGCCATGCCAGTTGGGCTCCCGAAACTTGCGATAGTGCATCAGACTTCTTTGCCGCGTGGGGCAATTTTTCAATTTCAAAGTGGCTTTCGGCGCGGAAGAAGCGAAGCAGCTCGGCCTCTACCTGTTGCGTGTCTTTGAGACTTTCGGCGTGAATCCATCCGCGCTTGATCATCTCAGCAACTGGAAAATCGCCAAAAAGCTTGGCGCGACTGGCCCTGCTTGGATCGGGCGGCGTAGACAGCCGAGCGACGGCGACATCGTATTTTGCCTGTACCTCTAAGAAAGACTCCGCGGGCAGGCCGAACACGTCTTCCAAGCCCAAAGCCAAAAGAGGAGTGAGCGACTTCTTGTCTGCAATGATTCTGCTCACGCTGGCCTCGTCTATGCCTAAGACGACAGCGAGGACGCGTTTCGTCCAGCCGCGATCGTCCAATAGCTGGGAAATCCGTTGGCCGGGCGTAGTGATCGTGGTGTTGCCTGAATTCATTTGATCATTCTACCAGCCAGTTTGACGATTTTGTCAAATTGGCAATTCCGTCAAATTGCGTTGCGCCTAAGCAACTGTGAGGGAGATGCCCCGGACCGCCATTGGGACCAATGGTCTCTCACTCGGCCAACGCACAGAGAGATTTTCCGCATCCTGTGGGAACAAGCTCATGCTAAGCTATGCATAATTAAACTAAAGGTGTCAATATGAAACTGACAAGCGCCGAAAAACTCTCCTTGGTGATGCTGTCCGAGTTGTATGAAAAGCTTGGCGTCAACGGAGAGGTGGACGCTGACTTCGTAAAGTCCGCGATCTTCAGTGGAAATACTTGGGCGCTAACCCTGGGAATGCCAGGAATCGTAGGGGATGACGGAGAGGACACTCCTCCTAACGTTCTCTATGTAATGGAAGTCATGGACATGTGGGAGTCCATCGAGCATTCCATCCAAAATCTTGACGACAAACAACGAGAAGACCTTAATCGGCGCGCAGCTCCCTACGGAGTGACCTCGAAGTTCGAGGGGTTTGACGGCAACAATGAAGGCGAGCTGATGGGAATTGCGAAATTCTTGGTCGAGAAAATGCACAGATTTAGCAGTTTCACGGGGCGCAGCTTCAATTCGCATGGCCCGTCTGCGGAGGGCTACAAGCGTATGCTGAAAGTGCATGGCCCATCGGAGGCATCCTGGGGCCACCTTGCTGTAGACGAGTTGGTTACCGTGCTCATGGCGAAAAGTTACCCCGAACATTAAGCTTGCGACCGTTGTGCTGCGCCCATGTTGAGCGTCGGCAACCATATGGCAAGTAACTCGGCGTCCGGCAGCACTGATGTGGACTCCTCTAAACAGGATGCAGTTTGGGGGGCAGCAGATTCAGTGACGGAATATAAGGGTAGGAATGAGGGTAAGTTTGCGGGTGCCCTACGGTCACTTCCTTATAGATCAACGGCCTACGCAGCTCTTCCGCTTCCAATACCGCCTACCAGATTCCTGCAAAGCAGTGCCAAGCACTGTGTAGCAATGCCTAGAAAGCCGCGTAAGTCTTTGACTTCGCGGCTTTTTTGCATTCTGCGCCGCTAATGCCCCCCACAGCCACAACGGGTGCCAGCAGATTTACGGGTGGGAATACGGGTGGTTGAATCGGATAATGGTGGGCCCCCAATTCCTCATTTCCGGCGTTGGACGCGCAGCTATCAAGAAAACCCGAACCCACCGTAGGGAGTCTGGAGTGTTGAAAAAAAGCGAGACATTGACCCACGTTGATTGGGCCATCTTTGGTCTGGCACTTCTCTTGCTCGTGCCGCCCGTGTTGGTAATTGTTTTCCTGAATAAGTCCAGCGTGTCGGCATTTGTGATTTCCGAGGCCGGGCGGTCGCACTTTCTATCTTATTGCTCGTTTTGGCTCGCAGCGATGGCCGGACTGACAGCCGGCCGCGGCGTAGTGAGACATCAGCGTGGCACGCCTAAAGCGGAACTGGCTGTCGCGTCGATACAGGATTACATCGAAAGCGCCGTGTTGCTGGTCAGTTCTGCGTGCGCATTGGCGCTGACCGCGCTCGATGAGCCACTGCCTCATCGCGCTTTCTTGATGCTGTTGACGTCGTATCCCGTGATATACGGTGGATATCTATTCACTTTGAAAATATGGGAGAAGCAGAGCCGGAAAAGGAACAAGGCATTTTCCTTGGCATCCATCGGCCTGCGCCATTCGCGGCGGTCTTTCCTGACCGCTGCCTGCATTGGGGTCGCGGGGCTTTGGATCATGGACCAGCTCTACCTTCCGAGCTTGATAACGTAAATCAAGTTATGCAAAATTCGCCCAGACTCGTAGCAATTACGACCTAAAGAAATGCCCCGGCTAAAAAACCGGGGCATTTCTTTTTGCGAGGCAGAGTTAACCAAGTATTCACCAGATACCGGTCGTGTCACCTGGCAGTTCATGCATTCATATTGGTTTTCAATTGCTAGGCAGCCGCAAGAATATGCAGGCGCCTGATGCATAACCCGTTATGTCCTGCCGTGCGGCGAGGTTTACGCTTGCGGTTCGCTTGGCGTCGAATGTGCGTTCTTGATCACGCGGCGAATATTCAGCGCCGCTAGCCCGACTTGAAGCGCGATCAGTGCGAACGCGCCATCGTGCATGCCCCATGCGATCCACAGCACATTGCTCAGCAGGAATACCCAGAATCCTGCCTTGCGTTTGCCTGGGCCTTGCGAGGCAACGAGCCAAGCCGCCGCAAGCGACGTGACCATGGCCGGCCATTGAAGAAAATCCCACATCGCTTCCATCTGGCGCGTCCAGGGTCAATACCAAGTCAGCCGGTGCCGGCAGGAAATCAGGGCAGACTTAATCAATCAATTCCGGGCGTTTGCTGCGGGTCCACACCGGGCATCGGGTTGGGGATGCTATCGGGCGGCCAGGGTTTGCCGTCCTTCTCGCCGGATTTCGACGGGGCGTCTTTGCCTTCATCCTTTCTTTTGGCGGGCGGGATCTCGGCGGGATGCGGGTCGCGTTGTTGGTCGGACTGTTGGTCGGATTTTTGGCTGGCGTCAGGGGAATTCATGGTTTGCTCCTAGCTGATTTTCTTTAGCAGCCTGGCCACACGCGCGATGCCGCCTGTGCCGCTTGCGGCGCGTCCGATGAGTGCCGTGCCGGCCGCCGTGAAGGCCATCCGCCTGAACACGGTGGTGCCCCGCATGCCGGCCACGAGCAGCCAGGCGCCAAGCCCGAAGACCAGCAGATGCTCACCAGGAAAGTCTGGCCGGCTTGCGTCGATGTCTTTCAATTCCTGTATCAGCGATCGATCCCCGCGAGCGGGAACGTCGGCTTCGGCGATGGCGTCGGATTTCATTGGGGTCTCCCGGGTTCGATGAGCCGGATATTCAGCAAGTGCCATGCCACGCATGGCTGAGTTCAGGCCCAGCGCAAATTCTGCCGGTCGAGCAAAAAAAAGCCCCGCCAAGCGGGGCAAATCCACGGATCAGGTGGTTGTCGCCGCAGCGGCAGGGGGAGTGCCGGTGTCGCCATGCTTGACCCGAATGGCGACCACCGCCGCGGCGTGGCTGTTCAGCAATTCGCGTGCCCGATGGGCGCGCGCGCCGCTACCCCTCATTGCCTTGGGTATTTTCGCTGGCGTCGCTCGGTTTGACGGGGGGCGGCTTGTCAGGTGGTTGGGGGGATTTATCGGCCGGCCTTGCAGGTTCGGGCGCTTTGGAGGGGGGCGTGTCAGATGCGGAGATGTTCATGCTGCTGACCTTGAAGATAGGAATGCGAGCCGAGGCAGCAAAACTCATGCCGAAAGAAGCATGCCGGGAAGGCGCTTTCCGAAAGGGGTATGCCGACAGATGCATCCCGAAAAGCGTATCCCGCAAGACAGGCTACGCGGCGACACCGACGGCACAGGTTGGGAAAGAGACTTGCTGATCCGTCGATGACAATCCAAAAAAGCGCCTCACCCACGGAGGATTTCGAAAATGATGATCGAAGTTTTTCAGCATACCGACGGCCATTGGAGTTTTCGGCGCATCGCTTTGCTAGGCGTGGAAGAAGACGCCGGGCATTACCCCACGCGGGATGAAGCCGTTGCCGCCGCCAGTCTTAAATACCCAGGCGAGTCGGTATCTACCGTTGAGGCGACGACGGACCCCGCGACTGGCAAGCTTCGGTCGGATTGACACAGCGTCGTTCGGGCCGTGGCCCGGGGCTGTCTCGGGGGCGTTATCTCGGCGTTATCTGATAAGGTCCGGGTACGTCCCCCACTGCCTAGCCCATGCATAACGTCTTGAAGCCCATCGTCTTGATCCCCGCCTTGTGGCTCGCCGGATGCGCGATTACGCCGCCGCCGGAAAAGCCGGCGCAATCGCGCCTGGACGAGCTGCCCATGTATGGCGGCATGGACCGGTCGGCCGCCGCTGAACTTCAAGCCAGTGACAAAAAGCTCATCGCGGATGCGACTCGCGCATTTGGTTCTGCGGAAAAGGCGTCGCAGGCGTGGGTCGGGCAGGGATACCGCTTCTATCAGTCAGACCAGTTGGGCATGGCGATGCGGCGCTTCAATCAGGCGTGGTTGCTGAACCCCGACAACCCAGAGGTCTACACCGGCTTTGCCGCGGTGCTGCACGACCAGGGGAAATATTGCCAGGCCATGAGCATGATGGACCAGGCGATCAGCCATGATCCGCCTACGTTCCAAGGCATTTATGCGGACGCCGGGCGCATTGCCGCGCGCTGCGCGGCGGACGATAAGACCTTGCCGCCCGAAGCCCGGGTGGCGGCAACGGCCCGTTCCGATGAGTGGTACCGCAAGGGCGAAGCCGTGGAGCCGGACAAGGGCTATCTGTATGCGTCGTGGGCAACGGCCTATTACTGGCGTGGCCAGTATGACCAGGCGTGGGCGATGGTCGTCAAGTCTCGTGCAGCGGGCGGTAACCCCAGCCCGAGATTCATGGACATGCTGCGCGCCAAGCAGCCGGAACCCCGGTCGTAACCGTTGCCGCGCGTCTGCCTGCTCGGCTCCGGYCCCGCATTTGCGATATTCTGCTGACCATCATGATCAAAGCTCTATGGTTGGCGTTGGGCTGCGTGATGCTGGCACTGGGCGTCATCGGCGCGTTCCTGCCGGTCATGCCGACGACGATATTTCTGATTCTTGCCGTGGGCTGCTTCTCGCGGTCGTCGCCGCGTTTGGAAAAGTGGCTGCTGGATAGCCCCACCTACGGCCCGGCGCTGCGCACGTGGCGCGAGCAGGGCGCGGTGTCGCGCAAGGGCAAGACGTATGCCTGCCTGGGCATGGCGGTGGGTTACGCGGTGTTCTGGTGGAGCGCGCATCCGTCGTGGCCGTTGGCCGCGGGCGTTGGTCTCTTCTTTATTGCCAGCGCGGCCTACGTGCTGAGCCGCCCGGCGCCAAAAGCGGCTGATTCCCCCGATCGGTTCGGCCAACGGTCAGGCGATTGATATCTCCTTGAAAGACACCGGTTTGGCGTAACGCAGCGAAATGGTTCGCGCCATTTCGCCTGCTCGCAGCGGGCGCCTTCTCTGATGTAATGCCCCACAGTCGGGCTGTTCAAGCAGCGGCGCATCGTTCCGAAGGCGCCCATGGCCCGGGCAAGGATGCGTCATGTTGAACAAGCGTCGGGAACTTCTATTTGCGGCCATGTCGGGGGCGGCGCTGGGGTGGGCGAGTCCGTCGTCCGCCGCCGGCACGCTGACCACGCAGCAAGAGACCTTGGACCTGTGGCCGGGCAATCGCGCGCCTGACGGGCGCGGCCCGGAAGGGCCTGAGCAGGTCAGCGCCAAGGGTTCCATCACGCAGGTGTCGCGGCCACGTCTGGTGGTCTACCGCCCGGCGCAACCCAACGGTACGGCGGCGCTGGTGATTGCCGGCGGCGGCTACGCGCATATCGAATGCGGAACGGAAAGCACGCCCACTTGCCTATGGTTGCAGGCGCAAGGCGTGACCGCGTTTGAGCTGGTGTATCGCCTGCCGGGCGAGCATTGGCCAGCGATCGCGCCTTTGCAAGACGGGCAGCGCGCATTGCGGGTGATCCGGGCGGCGGCAGGGCGGTTTGGTCTGGATGGCGGGCGTATCGGCGTAATCGGTTTTTCCGCCGGCGGGCATCTGGCGGGCTTTACCGCGGCCACGCCCACCGTGCCGCATTACGCTGCGGTGGACGCTGCCGACAGCATGTCGTCGCGCCCCGATTTTGCAGCGCTGATCTACCCGGTGCTGACCTTCATGCCGCCGTTTGACCACACCCATGCGCGCCGCGAAATTGTGGGCGAACATCCCACGGCCGAGCAAAGCGTGGCGTACTCGGTAGATCATCTGGTGACGGCGCAGATGCCGCCGGTATTCCTGGCGCAAGCGCAGGACGACCCGATCTCGCCCGTCGATAACAGCCTGCTGATGTTCAACGCGCTGCGCCGGGTGGGCGTGCCCGCCGAGATGCACATCTTTCCCCAAGGCAAGCATGGCTGGGGGCTGGGCAAACCAGGCACGCGCGTGCATGCCTGGCCGGACTTGTTCACAGCGTGGCTGGCGTACAACCAGTCAATGTGAATGCCGGGGGTCGCCCCGCGTTTCAATCACCTTCAGATAGAGCGTGGCCGGTTCCAGGCAGCCGCCGGTCGATAGTTGGCCGACCAGTTGCCGATACAGCTCTTGCCACGGTGTTTGCGAGGCGGGCGCCTGATACGGGGGTTCTTGTTTGCGCCGCGCCATTTCGGCGTCATCCACCAAGGCCGTGACGCTGCGTTGATTCAAATCGACGCGGATCTTGTCGCCCGTGCGCAGCAGCGCCAGGCCGCCGCCCACGGCCGCTTCGGGCGACATGTTCAGAATGGACGGGCTGGCCGACGTGCCGCTTTGCCGGCCGTCGCCCAGGCAGGGCAGGGAATCCACGCCGCGCTTGATCAGGTGTGACGGCGGCGCCATGTTGACGACTTCGGCGCTGCCCGGGTAGCCCACCGTGCCCGCGCCGCGTATCACCAGAATGCAGTGCTCGTCGATGTTCAGCGCAGGGTCTTCGATGCGCGCGTGATAGTCCTCGGGGCCTTCGAACACGATGGCGCGCGCTTCGAACGCGTTCTCGGAACCGGGTTCGGACAAGTAGGCGCGGCGGAAGGCTTCGCCCACGACCGACATCTTGATAATGGCGCTGTCGAAGAAATTGCCCGACAGCACGATGAAGCCCGCGCGATGTTTCAGCGGCGCATCGCAGGTGCGAATGACGTCGGCGTCTCGCGTCTTGGCAGCCGAAGCAATGTCGCCAATCGTCTTGCCGGACACGGTGGGGCAGTCGGCATGCAGGCGCCCGGCGACCAGCAATTCATGCATGACGGCCGGCACGCCGCCCGCACGGTGGAAGCCTTCTCCCAGATGCTCGCCGGCTGGCACGCAGTTGACCAGCAAGGGCACGTCTTCGCCCAGCCGCTGCCAGTCGTCCAGGCTTAGGTCGATGCCGGCGTGCCGGGCCATCGCAATCAAGTGAGGCGGACAGTTGGTGGACGCGCCCAGTGCCGATGCCACGACGATGGCGTTTTCAAACGCTTGCCGCGTCAGGATGTGCGACGGCCGCAAGTCTTCGCGCACCATGTCGCAGATGCGCAAGCCCGTGGCATAGGCCATTTGCGCGCGTTCCCGGTAGGGCGCCGGGATGCTGGCGCAGGTGGGCAGCGACATGCCCAGCGCTTCGGCCAGCGAGTTCATGGAGAGCGCGGTGCCCATGGTGTTGCAGTGGCCCACCGATGGCGATGACGCCGTGGCCAGCGTCATGAAGCCTTCATAGTCCAGCTTGCCGGCCGCCATCAAGTTGCGCGCATGCCAGATGACGGTGCCTGACCCCACCCGCTGGCCGTCGTGCCAGCCGTCCAGCATCGGGCCGCCCGACAGCACGATGGCGGGCAGGTCGACCGTGGCGGCGGCCATCAGACAGGCGGGCGTGGTCTTGTCGCAACCGGTCGTCAAGACCACGCCGTCCAGCGGATAGCCGTGCAGAATTTCAACCAGGCCCAGATAGGCCAGGTTGCGATCCAGCGCCGCCGTGGGCCGCCGCCCCTGTTCGGCCAGCGGATGCACGGGGAACTCCATCGGAATGCCCCCCGCGTCCCGGATACCCGCCTTGATGCGTTCAGCCAGCGCCAGGTGATGGCGGTTGCAGGGCGCCAGGTCGCTGCCCGTCTGGGCGATGCCGATGATCGGCCGTCCGGATTGCAGCTCCTGCCGCGTCAGGCCGTAGTTCAGATAGCGCTCGACATAGATCGCCGTCATGTCGGCGTGAGACGGATCGTCGAACCATTTCTGGCTGCGTAACTTGCGGGGTGTCTGAGACATGAGAGGCTCGCTTGCTTCACTTGCGTCAATCGGGAGGCGTCAGTTGCGCGCCTTCTGGATCTCGTCGTTCAACTGCTTGACGAGGTCAGGGCCGAGTTCTTGCGTGTACTTGTCCACCACGGGCTGCACCTTTTGCCGCATGCGCGCCACTTCTTCGGGCGTGACGGTATTGATCTTCATGCCGGCTTGCTCAAGCGTGGTCATGGCCTTGGTGGAATCGGCGCGGCTGTCCTTGCGTTCAAAATCACGCGACGCCGCAGCGGCTTGCCGAATCAGTTTCTGTTCGTCAGGCGACAGGGTGTCCCACCATTTCTTGGACGCCAGCACCACCCACGGCGTGTAGACGTGGCGCGTGATGGTCAGGAAGGGCTGCACTTCATAGAACTTGCTGCTCTGGATGGTGGTGATGGGGTTTTCCTGGCCGTCGACCGTGCGGGTTTCCAGCGCGGTGAACAATTCCGAGAACGGCATGGGCACGGCGTTGGCGCCCAGCGTGTTGAAGACCCCCAGCGCGATCTGGTTCTGCATGACGCGCAGCTTGATGCCTTGCAGGTCTTCCGCGCGCGTGATGGGGCGCTTGGAATTGGTCATGTTGCGAAAGCCGTTTTCCCAATAGACCAGGCCGACCAGGCCCTTGGCTTCCAGCTTCTTCATCAGGTCTTGGCCCAAGGGGCCATCAAGCACCGCGTCGGCTTCCTTTTCGCTGTTGAACAGGAAGGGAAGGTCGAACACGCCGAATTCCTTCACCATGCCCGCCAAGGGCGCGGTGGAGCCCACCATCATTTCCTGCGCGCCGCCGGCCAGCGCGCCTTGCATCTGTTCGTCAGAGCCCAGGTTGGCCGAGCCGAACGTCTTCATCTTCAGCTTGCCATCACTGACCTTTTCCAGCTCTTGCGCCAGGAAGCGCGCGGCGCGGCCCTGGACGCTTTCTTCATTCAGGCCGTAGCCAAAACGGATCAGGCGCGGCTTGACGTCGGCCGCCGCGGCCACGCCGGCAACAGCGCAGGACAGCGCCGTCGCCAGCACAAGTAGACGAGTCTTGAATTGGGTGATCATGGTGCTCCTCCTTGGGGTTTTTCTATGCCGCTAGTGCAACCAGCGTGCGGGTACGGTGATCAGTTCAGGGAAGATCACCAGCAGGACCAGCAGAAGCGTGTAGGCCACAACGTAGCGCCACACGCCTCTGCAGATGGTTTCCATATTGATGCGGGCCACGCCGCAGACCACGTTCAGCACCGTGCCGACGGGCGGGGTCAACAGGCCCACGCTGCCCACCATGACGAACATGACGCCGAAGTAGACGGGGTCGATGCCCGCCTTGATGACGACGGGCATGAGCACCGGGCCAAGAATCAGGATGGTGGGCGTCAGGTCCATCACCGTGCCCACCAGCGTCAGCAGGATCAGCAGCGCGAACATCAGCATCTTGGGCTGGTCCATCACGGGTTCCAGCAGGGCGATCAGGTCTTGCGGCATGTCGGCCAGCGTGATCATGTAGGAGGACACCATGGCGGCCGCCACCAGAAACATGACGACGGCAGTGGTGCGCGCGGCGTTGACGAACAGCGGCGCCAGGTCGCGCAGGCCGATCTCGCGGTAGACGAACAGGCTGACCAGCAATGCGTAGACGGCGGCGACGACGGCGGCCTCGGTGGGCGTGAAGACGCCGCCGCGCAAGCCGCCGATGATGATCACGGGCAGCATCAGCGCCCAGAGCGAATCGCGCAGCGCCTTCAGGCGGCTGGCCCACGGCACGCGCGGTGACGGCTTGATGCTGCCGTGCTTGCGCGCCACCCACGCCCACACCGCGATCAGCGTCAGGCCCATCATCAGCCCGGGGGCGATGCCGGCGAAAAATAGCTTGGTGATGGAGACGTTGGTGGCAACGCCGAAGATGATGAAAGAGATGGATGGCGGAATGATGGGGGCGATGATGCCGCCCGCGGCGATCAGCCCGGATGCCTGGCCGGCCTCATAACCTTTCTCGCGCAGCATCGGGATCAGCAGCGAACCCAGCGCGGCGGCGTCCGCCACGGCCGAGCCTGACAATGACGCCAACAGCACGCTGGCGAAGATGGCGACGTAACCCAGGCCGCCCTGGATGTGTCCCACAAACGAGGTGGCCAGGTTGACGATGCGGCGCGAAATGCCGCCGGCGTTCATCAGTTCACCGGCCAGCATGAACAGCGGCACCGCCATCAAGGTGAAGCTGTTGGCGCCCGTAAGCATGTTCTGCGCCAGGATTTGCGTGTCGTAGAAGTCCAGCTGGAACATCATGGCCAAGGCGCTGAGCAGCAGCGCAAAGGCAATCGGCATGCCCAGGGCGATCAGCCCCAGCAGCACAAGCAGGAAGACGGTCAGGATCATTGCGGGTGTCCGGGCGGGAAGGGGGCTGTTGGGGGGCTGTAGTCGGGATCAGACCAAGGGATCTTCGGGGCTGGACTCGGCGGGCAAGGGGCCGCCCATCAAGACCCGTATCAGGTCGATCACCGTCAGCACGCCCATGGCGACGGCTGCGTACAGTGCCGCGGTGTTGAACACCGCCAGGCGCATGCCCGTGACCGGCAGCACCGTGTCCATGCCAATCACGGTCTGCACCCAGCTGCCTTGCGCCATCAGCCACAGCACCCACAGCACCAGCAATTGGCAGAACACGTGGGACACGCGGCGCGCACGCGGGCCGAATCGCTCGACCAGCATCGTGACGCCAATATGCTGGTGGTCGCGCAGCGCAATGACCGCGCCCAGAAAGATCATCCAGACGAATGCCAGGCGGGCGACTTCGTCTGACGCGTTGATGCCGGAATTGAACAGGTAGCGCAGGGCAACGTTGCCGAACAGCAGCACGACCATGACGATCAGACAGGCCACCATCAGCCATGTCTGCAAGGTGAAACACCAGTCGGCGGCGCGGGCCAAAGGCGTACCGCCCGGCCGGCCCGAAGGGCTTGCGTGCATTGTTGTCTCCTATCCGTTTCCCGGAATTTTTTGGATTATGCTGTGGCGAATGTTAGCGCTAACATTTTCTATTTGGCAAGCCCCATTTGTTGCGTCAGACTACGCGCTTCCCATCCCACGCTGCGAGGGCCAATGTCCGTTCGTAAACCCCGAAGCACCCGCGTTGGCCGCGTCACCATGCAGGACGTGGCGCGCCGGGTGGGCGTCAGCGCCATCACGGTTTCGCGCGCCTTGCGCACGCCGGACAAGGTCGCGGAAACGCTGCGGATGCGTATTGCGCAGGTGTGCCAGGAATTGGGGTATGTCCCTAACCACGCCGCCAGCGCGCTGGCGTCGGCGCGGTCGCAGACCATCGTGGTGCTGATCCCGTCGCTGAGCAACGTGGTGTTCGTGGACATCATCACGGGCATCAAAGACGTGCTGGACCGCCACGGTTATCACATGCTGATTGGCGTGACGGGTTATTCGCCGGACGCGGAAGAAGCCTTGGTGCGCAAGTATTTGCAGCATTCGCCCGATGGGCTGATCTTGACGGGCATCGACCACAACCCCGGCGTTTGGGCGCTGTTGCGCGCGCAGCATATTCCCACCGTCCATACGATTGAAACGCTGTCGGATGGCGAGGACATGAGCGTCGGATTTTCTCAATTCGACTCCGGCTACGCGGCCTGCCGGCATCTGGCCGAACGGGGGCATCGGCGGGTGGCCATCGTGGGTGCGCAGCTGGACCCGCGTTCTTTGCGCCGTTGCGAAGGCGCGCGGCAGGCGTTGCGCGATGCCGGCTGCTACGACGAAGCGCTAGAAATCATGACGCCGGAAAAATCGTCCATCAGCCTGGGCGCGTCGTTGATGGAAGACCTGCTGGCGCGGCATCCCGATTGCGACGCCGTGTTTTTCTGCAACGACGATCTGGCCCAAGGCGCGGTATTTCAATGCGGGCGGCTGGGCGTGGAGGTACCAGGCCAGATGGCCATCATCGGCTTTCATGACTTGGCCGGCACGGCGTGGACGACACCGCCTTTGTCGACGATTGCCACGCCGCGCTATCAGATCGGCGTGTCGGCGGCCGACCTGCTGATGCGGCATTTGGCGGGCGATGACATCGACGAGCGGCATGTGGATCTGGGTTTCGCGCTGGTGCAGCGCGAGACCAGTTGAGTCAGCCGCAGATGCCGCATTGGGTGGTGCGCGATCAGGCCGCCCGGCGCATCGCCAGGAACACGCCTGCCGCCATGATCAAGCTCATGCCCGCCAACGCCAGCGCATCGGGCGGACGCTGAAACCAGAACGTGCTGAACAGCACGGCCAGCAACAGCTGAAAGTAATTCAACGGGGCCAGCGTGGCTGCCGACACGCGTTGGAACGCGGCGATCAGCAGAATCTGCGCCAGCCCGCTGCATGCGCCCAGCGCGATGATGAAGATGGCGTCGGCCAGATCTGGCCAGGGGTCGGGCAGGAAGAACGGCGCAGGCAGCGCCGTGACAATCAGGCAAATGATGGCCGTATAGGCGTACTGAACCGGCCCGGGAACCTTGCCAGACAGCTTGCGTGTCAGCACCTGAAAGATGGCGTAGCTGACGGCCGATACCGCCATCAGCACCGTGCCCAGCAGCGGCAAATCGGCGCCGGGGCGCACGATCAGCAGCATGCCCGCAAAGCCCGCCGCCACCGCCAGCCATTGCACCGGCCGCACGCGTTCACCCAGCAGCCACGGCGACAGCGCCACCATGATCAGTGGGGACGTGAAGTAGATGGCCGTGGCTTCCGATAGCGGCATCCAGATCAGGGCGGTCATGAAGCACGTGGCAACCGTTGCCAGCATGACGCCGCGCAGCACCAGCAACGGCTTTTCCGGCGCATCGCGCAAGCGCACGCCCGCGCCGTGCCGCCACAGCATGAACATCGCCAGCGTGATTACCGCCAGATAGCGCATCACGTTGAGAAAAGGCGCGGGGTAGCGTTCCAGCAGGTGCTTGGACCCGGCATCAAAGGTGGCGAACGCCACCAGCGCGGCAAAGAACAGCAGGATGCCGGCGTTGCGCGTCGCGGCGGGCGCGGGCAGGATCGCAGCGGGGACGGAGGCCATGTGGGGTGAACGCGTCAGGCGCCGGCGTGGCCCATGCCTTGCAGAAACGCGTCCAGCGCGGGGCCGATCGCCTGCACCATGTATCCGCCTTCCTGCACGACAACCGTGGGCAGGCGCAGGCTGGCGACACGGGCGCCGATGTCACGATAGGCGTCGATGTCCAGCTTCAGGACGCTGATGGGGTCGTTTTTGTAGGTGTCAAAGCCTAAGGCCAATACCAGCGCTTCGGGGGCGTAGCCCGTCAATGCAGTCAATGCCGTGTCCAACGCAGCCAGGAAGGGATCGTTGCCCGAGCCGTGCGCAAGCGGCAGATTCAGGTTGTAGCCTTCGCCCGCGCCATAGCCGCGTTCTTCCGCATAGCCCGTGTAGAACGGGTAGTAGGCGCTGGGGTCGGCATGCAGCGACACGGTCATCACATCGGCGCGCTGGTAGAAGATGTTCTGCGTGCCGTCGCCGTGATGCGCGTCCACGTCCAGCACCGCTACTTTGGACCACGTTTGCAGCAAACGGCTTGCCGCCGCGGCGCTGCTGTTCAGGTAGCAGAAGCCGCCCGCGCGGTCACGATGGGCATGGTGGCCCGATGGCCGGCACAGCGCATAGGCCATGCCGTGCGTGCTGGCGACGTGATCGGCGGCCGCTACCGCGCTGTGGGTGGAGCGCAGCGCCGACCGCCATGTCTGCGGGCCGATCGGGCAGGACAGGTCGCTTAAGTAGTAGCCCGTTTGCGCCACGATGGACGGCGACGGGCAAGGGCCGCGGCCGGCCTGTTCGACGCGGCCGTTGTAGTAGGGCGACAGGTTAGGCAGGACCTCGGGGCCGGGGTCCACCCCGGGCGCCTTCAGCGACTGCCAACGTGAATACGCCGTTTCCAGGTAGTTCAGGTAATCGGCACTGTGGATGCTATCCAAAGGCTTGCGGCCGTAGTCCGAGGGCGCTTCAACCTTGATGCCTCGCGACGCCAGCGCGCCTTGCAGGCTTTCCGCGCGGGACGGCAAATCGGTGGGGGCGCTGAGCCGGCCCAGCCGCATGAATTGCTGCGGAGTGTGCAGCAACTGTTCTTCCGAGAAAAACGCCTTCATGGTGGTCCTCGCTGACGCGTCAAGCCTGCTTGAGTTCGATCTCGACGAAAACGAATTCGGTATCGCTGGGATTGATGACGTTGTGTTCCACGCCAACCGGTCGATAGTAGGCGATGCCGGTCGTCAGCTGGCTGGTGATCTGGCCATCGGGCGTGTCAAGCAGCAAGGGGCCAGTCGTTTGCGGCACCACCACATAGTTCATGCCATGGCGGTGCCAGCCGGTTTCGCCGCCGGGCGGAAAGCGCCACTCGGTGACGGTGACCATGTCGTTGTCGATCTGCACGGTAGGCACGGCGGCGGGGCGTTGCACGGGGGAATCTCCTGGTGGGGTCATGGGCAGGTATCGGAATCAGGCCATTGTCGCCTGGGTCGGGTCCCAGTGCTGGCCGGGCACGGCGGCAATCAGTTGCCGCGTGTACGCGTGTTGCGGGTTATCGAAAATCTGGGCGGGCGAGCCGTACTCAACCACTTTGCCACGGTGCATCACCAGCACGGAATTGCAGATCTGTGCGGCCACGCGCAGGTCGTGGGTGATGAACACCAGCGCAATCTTCAGGCGCTGTTGCAGGTCGTGCAGCAGTTGCAGCACCTGCGCCTGCACGGACACATCCAGCGCCGATACCGATTCATCGGCCACCAGCACTTTGGGTTCCAGCGCCAGCGCCCGCGCGATGCCGATGCGTTGGCGTTGCCCGCCCGAGAACTGGTTGGGGTAGCGGTCAAAGGCGGACGGGTCCAGCCCCACCAATTGCAGTAGCTCGCGCACCCGGGCTTCGGCCTGCGCGCGCGGCACGCCATTGGCGACCGGGCCGTCGCTGATGATGCGGCCCACGGTGTGGCGCGGGTTCAGCGATGCAAAGGGGTCTTGGAAGATCATCTGGATGTCGTGGCGCATCGGCCGAAAGCGCGACTCCGGCAGCGTAGCGATGTCCTGGCCATTGAAAATCAGCTGGCCGCCATTGATGCCCACCAGCTTCAGCAGGCACTTGCCGATGGTGGATTTGCCCGAGCCGGATTCGCCCACGATACCCAAGGTCTCGCCGCGGCGCACCGCGAAGCTCACGCCATCCACGGCATGCACTTCGCGCTTGCCGCCCAGCCAGCCGTGGCCGATGACGTAGGTTTTTTTCAGGTCTTTCACTTCTAGCACGGGCGCGTCGTTCTCGGTTGCCACGCGTTCTTCGCCACGGCGATGCGGCACGGCGGCAATCAAACGCTGCGTGTAAGGATGGCGCGGGCGGTTGAGCACATCATCGGCCAGGCCTTGCTCGACCAGCACGCCTTTTTCCATGACGGCCACGCGGTGCGCAATTTCGGCCACCACGCCGAAGTCATGCGTGACGAACATCACGCCCATGCCTTTTTCTTTCTGGATGCGAGCGATCAGCGCCAGGATCTGCGCCTGCGTTGTGACGTCCAGCGCGGTGGTGGGTTCGTCGGCGATCAGCAGCGCCGGTTCCAGCACCAGCGCCATTGCGATCATCACGCGTTGGCGCTGCCCGCCCGATAGCCGGAACGGATACACGTGATAAAGCGTGGCCGGGTCGGGCAGCCCAACAAACGCCAGCAGCTCCAGCGTGCGCTTCATGCGCTCGGCACCCGGGTAGGCGTTGTGCACGCGCATGACTTCGCTGATCTGTTCACCCACGGTCATCAGCGGGTTCAGCGCTGACAGGGGTTCCTGGAAAATCATCGCCATGTCTTTGCCGCGCATGGCTTGCAAGGTGGCTTCGTCTTGTTGCAGCAGGTCTTGGCCGCGGAACAGGATGCGGCCTTGTTGCGGCGTCAGGTAATCGGGCAAAAGGCCCATGATGGCGTTGGCGCTCATCGATTTGCCCGACCCGGATTCCCCCACGATGCACAGGATTTCACCCGCGTGGATGTCGTAGGAAACATCCTGCACGGCAAAGGGGCGGTCGCCGCCGCGAGGCAGCGCAATGCTCAGATTCTGGATGGACAACAGAGGCGTGGCTTCGGTCATGTCGGCCTCCTATTCGCCGCGCTTGCGCAGTTGCGGGTTCAGGGCGTCGTTGAGCCCTTCGCCGATCAGGTTGATGGCCAGCACGGTCAGCAAGATGGCCACCCCGGGCCACACGCTCATCCACCAGGCTTCGCGGATCATCGTGCGAGCGGCGCCAATCATGAAGCCCCAGCTCATCAGGTTGCGGTCGCCCAGGCCCAGGAAGGACAGGGACGATTCCGTCAGGATGGCGGTGGCCACCATGAAGGACGCCGACACGATGATGGGCGACATGGCGTTGGGCAGGATCTGCGTGCTGACGATGCGCGCGGGCGTCTGGCCGATGACGATGGCCGCCTGCACGAACTCGCGCTGCTTGAGCGTCATGAACTCGGATCGCACCAGCCGCGCGGCCGGCGGCCACGACACGATGGCGATTGCGCCCATGATCGAATACACGGATGGGCTAAGAATGGCCACCAGCACCACCGCCATCGCCAGTTGTGGAATGGTCTGGAAGAACTCGGTGAAGCGCATCAGCGCATCGTCCACACGGCCGCCGCAGTAGCCGGCCACGGCCCCGACCAGAATGCCGAACAGCAGCGCCACCGCGGTCGACAACAGGCCCACCATCAGCGACACCCGCGCGCCCCAGACGAGGCCTGCCGTGATGTCGCGGCCCAGCATGTCGGTGCCGAACGGGTAGTCGGCGTTGGTGAAGGGCGGAATCAGCGGGTCGGCCACCATCATCCAGGGCGATTCCTGGTACAGCAGTGGGGCGGCCAGCGCCACGACAACCACGATCAGCATGATGGCAAGTCCCGCCACCGCGCCGTAGTTGCGCATATAACGTTGGGCAAAGGCTTTCATGCGGCGGCTCCTTGCTGCGCCCCGGCGCCGATGCGGGGGTCGATCAGGCGGTACATCACATCGGTCAGCAGGTTGAAAATCACGACCATGATTGAGGTGACCAGGAAGATGCCCAGCAGCAACTGGTAATCCCGTTGTAGCAGGGCGTCGAACATCAGGCGGCCGATGCCGGGCCACGCGAACACGGTTTCGGTCAGCACGGCGCCACCGGCCATCTGGCCCAGCTGGATGCCGGCAAAGGTGATGACGGGCAGCAGTGCGTTGCGCAAGACGTGCGCGCGGATCACGCGGCTGGGGCTCACGCCCTTGGCGCGCGCCGTTTTCACGAAGTCCATGCCAATCACTTCCAGCATCGACGCGCGGGTCAGCCGCACATACACGGCCATGAAGAAGCACCCGAGCGTGACGGTGGGCAGGATCAGATGCTGCGCGATGTCTCCAGCGCGGGCCCAGCCGGTAAGCCCTGAGCCCACGGTTTCCATGCCAAAGGCGGGCAGCCAGCCCAGCACTACGGAAAACAGCAGGATGCCCATCAAAGACAGCCAGAACAGCGGGGTGGCGTACAGCAGCAGCGCGCCCGTCATGACCGAGCTGTCGATCCAGCGGCGCTTGTTGCGGTAGCGGGCCTTGGCGGCGACCACCCCCAGGAAAACGCCCAGCACGATGGAAAACACAAACGCGCAGGACATCAGCAGAAAGGTCGCGGGCAGGCGCTCGACGATCAGGTCCAGCACCGGCACGTGGTTGCGATAGGAAAAGCCCAGGTCCAGTTGGACCACGCCCTTCAGGTACAGCATCAGCTGCGTCAGGATCGGCTTGTCCAGGCCGAAGGCCACGCGCAACTGGTCGACATAGGCGGCGTCGCCCGCGCCGGCCTGGCCCGCCAGTACGGCGGCCGGGTCGCCTGGCGCCAGGCGGATCAGGAAGAAATTGATGATCACCACACCCAGCACCACCACCAGGGCTTTGCCGATGCGGGATAAAAGAAAAGACAGGAATTTCATGCGGGGTCCTCTCTGGTCCGCCGCCGTGGAACGCTCCACGGCGGCGTCTTGCTGCACTTGGCTTGCTGCGTATTACGTGGCTGCGTATTACCTGGCTGCGCTTACTTTTCGATGTAGACGTCGTCGAACGATTCGTTCAGGCCGATGGCCGTCTTGACCAGGTTCTTGACGTTGGCGCGATACAGCGTCGGGAACTCCATGTCCACCAGGAAGCCGTTGGCCACATCATTAACCAGCGTCGTTTGCAGCTGCGTATAGAGCGCCTGGCGCTTGGCCGGGTCCACTTCCGAGGCGGCGGCTTCCCACTGCTTGTCGGTCTCGGGGTTGCTGTAGCCCTGCACGTTGGCAAACGGCGAACCCTTGACGATGTTCGACGAGATATACAGGCGCTGCACGCCCAGCGCGGGGTCGCCGTACTGGTAGGTGAACGTCGTCGTTACGTCGAAGTCCCAGTTGCCCGTGCGGCTGGCCCAGCCGCCGGCGTCGGTGGATTCCAGGTTGACCTTGAAGCCCAGTTGCTCCAGCGCCTGCTTGGTGTATTCGCCCAGGCGGTCCCACGTGGAGCCGTAGGGGAAGCTCAGTTGGCGGATCGTGTAGTCCTCAGGCTTGATGCCCGATTCCTTGATCAGCGCGCGCGCCTTCTTCATGTCGAACGGCATGGCCGGCATGTTCTTGTCGTAGAACATCTCGGTCGTCACGAAGGGGCTGGTCGACACCTTGCCCAGGCCAAAGAAAATATTGTTGACCACCATATTGCGGTTCATCGCCGCCATGATCGCCTGACGCACCTTGACGTTGTCGAACGGCGGCTTGCGCATATTGAAGATCAGGTACGCCTGCGGCGAGAACATTTCCCAGCCGGCCGTGGTGTATTCCACCTTGGGCAGGGCGCGCAGGCGCTTGATATCGACGTTGTCCACGTCACCGCCGCGCAGCACGTCCACGCTGCCGCGTTCAAACGCCACCGCGCGTGAGGCCGCATCAGGGATCACGTTGAACACCAGCTCATCCAGGTACGGCATGCCCGGCTTCCAGTATTCGGGGTTGCGCGTCAGCTTGATGTATTCGCCGCGCTTCCATTCCTTGAACATGAAGGGGCCGGTGCCAACGGGCTTCTGGTTGGCCGGATTGGTCATGTAGTCGGTGCCGGCATAGAGGTGCTTGGGCATCATCGGCGCAAAGCCCGGTTCGAACATCAGCATGAAGGCGGGGAAGGGCGTCTTCAGCTTGATGACGACGGTCTTGGCGTCGGGCGCCGTCACGGAATCCACGAACTTGTTCAGGATGACGCGAGCGCGCGCATGCGTTTTGGGCAGCATGTCCGCCAGCGAGAAGACCACGTCTTCGGACGTGAACGGCTTGCCGTCATGCCACTTCACGTTGTCTTGCAGATGGAAGGTGTACGTCAGGCCATCGGCGGCGGCCTCCCAGGACTTGGCCAGGCCGGGCTGCGGCTTCAGGTCGGTGGAATAGGTCAGCAGACTTTCATAGATCTTGCCTGCGACGAATTGCGTGGGGCCTTGCTGGTTGATGGCCGTGACAATCACGGGCGGCTCGGGCTGAACGATCATGTTCAAGGTGCCGCCCTTGGTCTGGGCCAGGGCTTGGGTCGCGGGCAGCGCGGCCGCAAGGACCAATGCGCCGATGCTAAGGGAGAACCATTTCTTCGATTTCACTGCGAGCCTCCGGGCTGGAAAGGGACTGACAGGTGACCGCCGTTGCACGGCAGATGCCGGGCAATAACAAGCAAACCTCGTGCCACCTGCGTTTCTCAGGGGTACAACGGGTGAAGCCGCACCATTCGTGCTTCATACAGGTGCTGGGTAAGGCGGCCGCGCACCATTGCGGCGAAATCGGCGGTGCTAACGCGCGGCGTTGGCGCGCGCCACCATGGCGTCAAGCAGGACGTTGCAACCGGCTTCCAGATGCCCGGGCTGCGCGTCTTCAATCTCGTTGTGGCTGATGCCGTCTTTGCACGGCACGAAAATCATGGCGGTGGGCGCGACGGCGGCCATGTACACGGCGTCGTGTCCTGCGCCCGTCACGATGTGCATGGCGGGCAAGCCCCGGCTGGCCGCGCCTTGGCGCACCTTGTCCACCAGGTCGGTATCGAACGGCGTGGGCGGGAAGGTCTGCACGTCTTTCACATCCACGTGTACGCCATGCGCCACGGCGATGTCGTCGCAGGCGCGGCGCCAGGCCTGATCCATGCGTGCGAGCGTGGCGGCGTCTTCGTGGCGCAGGTCGGCGGTGAAGCGGACCTGGCCGGGGATGACGTTGCGCGAACCCGGATGCGCATGGATTTCGCCAACGGTGCCGCGCCCATGCGGCTGATGCGCGTTGGCGATGTTGATCACCGATTGCACGAGGAAGCTGGCGGCGAACAGCGCGTCACGGCGGATGGCCATGGGCGTGGGGCCCGCGTGCATTTCCATGCCGGTGACGRTGACGTCGTACCAGCGCAAGCCCAGTGATCCGGTCACGATGCCGATGGTCTTTTCTTCATGCTCAAGAATCGGGCCCTGTTCGATATGCGCTTCGAAGTAGGCATCGACCGGCCGGCCGCCCACGGGGTCTGCGCCGGCGTAGCCGATGGCTTGAAGCTCATCGCCCACCGTCAAGCCCTGCGCATCACGTGCGGATAGCGCCGTCTCCAGCGGGAACTTGCCCGCAAACACGCCTGATCCCATCATCACCGGCACGAAGCGCGAGCCTTCTTCGTTCGTCCAGATAGCGACTTCCAGCGGCGCTTCCGTTTGCACGCCAGCGTCGTTCAATGTGCGCATGACCTCCAGCCCGGCCAGCACGCCATAACAGCCGTCGAACTTGCCGCCGGTGGGTTGGGTGTCGATGTGGCTGCCGGTCATGACGGGGGGCAGTGCGTTGTTGCGGCCGTCGCGGCGCGCGAAGATGTTGCCCACTTGATCCACCCGCACCGTCAACCCGGCGTCGCGCATCCAGCCCGTGACCAGATCGCGGCCCTGGCCGTCCAATGCGGTCAGGGCAAGGCGGCAATTGCCGCCCTTGGGCGTGGCGCCGATCTGCGCCAGATCCATCAACGACTGCCATAGCCGTTGGCCGTTGATGGACAAGGAAGACGATGTCATGGATAGCCTCGGTGGTCGGTGAGTGAATCGACGTCTTCGCGCAGCCGCGCCAGGATGCCCAGCAGATGCGTGTGCATTGCATGGCGGGCGCGGATCGGGTCGCGCGCCATGATGGCGGCCAGGATGCGCTGGTGCTCGGCATGGGCCGCGGCCCACACCTGTGTGTTCACGAAGTAGTCCTGCATGCGGCTGTACAGCGAGCTCGCCTGGGTCAGATTCCACAAGTGCGCCACCGCTGACGCCAACGCCGCGTTGCCGCAGGCCATGGCGATGGCGCTGTGGAATTCGCGGTCATGCTGGCCTGGGGAATCGGTCAGCGACATGGCGGCGTGCGTGTCGCGGATGGTGGCAATCTGCGCGGGCGTGGCCTGTTGCGCGGCCAGCGCGGCGCATTCCGGTTCGATCAGCATGCGGGCTTCGAGCAAGTCGAAGGGGCCGATGTCATCGTGGCCGGGCAGGGCATTGGCGGCTGTGGAGGACGCCGCGGGAAACGCGGCGCCCTCGGGCGTGATCGTGACGAACACGCCCGTGCCGACGCGCACTTCCACATACCCCTCAATCTCCAGGGCGATCAACGCTTCGCGGATCGACGCCCGGCTGACTTGCAGTTGCTCCGCCAGTTCACGTTCCGAAGGCAGGCGCCCGCCGCGGGGGAAATCGCCCGCCCGGATGCGGCCGGCGATCTGGTCGGCAATCATGCGGTACAGGCGGGTGACGGCGACAGCCTGGAAGGTGCTCATAACGGATCGGTGTATCGATATGGCCTGGTGGTCAGGCCACCAATATAGGCACGCCGTTATTGAAATAACAGGGAAATTTGAGGATTTCAGGGAAAACGATCAGAGGGATTCCACGTCTTCCTATCTGGTGGTCAGGCCAGTTAGGCGTGCGCAGGGCGCACGCCTGAAGTGCAGCTAGCCTGAGGGGCAGCCAGCCTGAAGTGCAGCTAGCCTGAGGGGCAGCCAGCCTGAAGTACAGCTAGCTTGAGGTGCAGCCAGCCTGAAGTGCGGCTAGCTTGAGGTGCAGCCAGTCTGAAGTGCGGCCTTATTCGGCTGCGTCGTCCGGTTCGGGCGTTTGCGTGAATGCGCGGACCAGGCGGGCGATGCCTTCCAGCTCATCTTGCGCGCCGACGACCCATTCGGGTTTGTCGAACGGGCTGTCGGACGGCGCCTTGTCCATGCCATCCTTCAAGTCATTGAGCAGCTCCAGCGCCATGTCGGTCGCTTGGGGGCTGCTGCGGGTGGAAAGGGCGATGGCAATGGCCAAGGCTTGGCGCATGGCCAGCAGGCGGCCATCCAGTTCGGTGTCCATGGGGTGTGTCCTGGTTCTGCAACGTGAATGGGCGCATTTTACGGGCGCAAGCAATGGGCGCTTCGGGGTTTGCGCCAGATCAAGGTGCGTGGGGCCCCGCAGGCGAATAATTCGGGGTATGCAAGCCGCCCTCCGCCCACTCGTTTCAGACTCCCCGGCTCCTGCCGCCGCCGAACCTTTTTTTCCTCCCCAGTTGCTGGCTCGGCTGGACAAGAACGGGCCGCGCTACACCTCGTATCCCACGGCCGACCGCTATCACGCTGGCTTTGGCGAACAAGACTACCGGCTGGCGTTGCAGCAACGCCGCGCCGCGCAACCGGCGGAACCGCTGTCGCTCTACGTGCACATTCCGTTCTGTGATTCGGTCTGCTATTACTGCGCCTGTAACAAGGTGGTGACGCGTCACCACGATCGCGCGGCGCGTTATCTGGACGCGCTGGCGCATGAAGTGGCGCTGCATGTCGAGGAGCTTGGTGCCGGCGTTCCGGTGTCGCAACTGCACTTTGGCGGCGGTACGCCCACCTTTCTATCAGACGCTGAATTGACGCGTCTGATGGACGATCTGCGCACGGCCTTCCGCTTTGAGCCGGATGCCGAAATCTCCATCGAAGTCGATCCGCGCACGGCCACCCCCGAACGCCTGGCGCATCTGCGCAAACTGGGCTTCAACCGGCTGAGTTTCGGCGTTCAGGACTTTGATCCGCGCGTGCAAGTGGCGGTGCATCGCGTGCAGTCTTTCGAAGATGTGCGGACGCTGATGCAAAGTGCGCGGGGGCTGGGCTATGCCTCGGTCAATGTCGACCTGATCTACGGGCTGCCGTTGCAGACCACCGAATCGTTCGAGCGAACCATCGCGCAAGTGGTGGCATTGCGCCCGGACCGCGTTGCGCTCTACGCCTACGCGCACCTGCCGGAACGCTTCAAGCCGCAACGCCGCATCAACGAAGCTGACCTGCCCGACCGCGCCACGCGCGTGGGTCTGCTCAGCTCGGCCATCGATGGCTTTTTGCAGCAGGGCTACACCTACATTGGCATGGACCATTTCGCGCTGAACACGGATGCGCTGGCCATTGCGAAACAGCGTGGCGAGCTGCACCGAAATTTCCAGGGCTACAGCACGCAGCCGGATCGCGACCTGGTCGCGCTGGGCGTATCCGCCATCGGCCGCATCGGCAATACCTACAGCCAGAACGCCAAGATGCTGGACGAGTATTACGCCGCGATCGAAGCCGGGAGCTTTGCGGTCGAACGCGGGCTGGAATTGAACGCCGATGACCTCGCGCGCCGTGAAGTCATCATGGACATCATGTGCCAGGGCCGCGTGGATTTTGCGCGCATCGAGGCCCGGCACGGCCTGCGCTTTGGCGACTACTTCAGCCGCGAATTGCTGCAAATGGCGAATCTGGCGGAGTTGGGCCTGGTCAACCTGCGGTCGGGCGAGGTGCAGGTGACCGGTCTGGGCTGGTATTTTGTGCGCGCCGTCGCCATGGCGTTTGACGGCTATCTGCGCAGCGTGAGCAGTGGCGCCAGCTATTCCCGCATCATCTGAAGCGGGCTGCGCAGGCGAGGGAAGTGATGCTTCACTCGGCGAATTTCTCGCGCAGATAGAGCGCCAGTGACAGGTCGTCGGCCAATTGCAGCTTGCGCATTGCCCGCCGCTTGTGCGTGCTGACGGTCTTCTTGCTGCGCATCAGCCGGGCGGCAATTTGCGTGACAGACAAGCCCTGGCTGATGTGGCGAAGAATTTCGACTTCAGACGTCGTCAGCAGCGCGTGGGGGTGGGTGGGTTCAAGCGGGCGTATCTTTCCCTCGTGCACGGACAGAAAAGCGTTCTTGCCGCTAAGCACGCCGCGAATCATTTCCGGCAGCAGCATCATCCCCCATTGCTTTGCAAGATACCCATTTGCGCCTGCGCGAAATGCTGCGTACTGGGTCTCTTGGCGGTTGCCCGCCGAAAACGTGATGATCGCCAGGTTCGGGTGATAGCGCCGCAGCCGGCGCAAGTAATTGACGCCGTCCCAGGGCTCCTGGGGCAGATAGAAATCAATCAGGGCAACGTCACAGGGGGCGTGGGTCAGCTTTTCGAGCATGGCCCGCGCCGACGTTTCGCGATGCAGCACGCGAAACCCAGGCCGGCTTTCCAGATATGCATCCACGCCTAGCGCCACGACGGGATGGTCGTCCAGGATGGCGACTTTGATGACGGTTGGCGTGCGCGACAGCAACAAATGCCGGCGGCCGCCCTGACGGCCACCCCCTTCGTTCCCGCGCGGCGGGTTTGATTGGGATGACGCTTTGGTCACACGTATTGAGACAGCTTTCATCGATGCTCCACGAGCCGTAAGGAGGACGTCGGTGGCGGTTTTCGCTCGGCGTGAGGCGACATCCGAAGCACGCTCCGCACGTAGTCTTAAATTTGCGAAGGCAGATTACGTTTTCATACGGCTGTGCGGACGAGAAACGCGTCAAAATCAGACCGTTGCACCCTCGGCCTAGTAGTGAGCGCGAGCATGACCAAGAAGATTCTGCTGTTAGGACGCGACGGCCAACTGGGTTTTGAGCTGCGGCGCAGCCTTGCTCCGCTCGGTGTGGTGGTGGCGGTTGGGCGCAGTGATTGCGACCTGACCTACCCCTTGCAACTGGCGCGCCTGGTGCGTCAAGAGAAGCCGGATGTCATCGTCAACGCCGCCGCGCTCACGGCGGTGGATCGTGCCGAGGAAGACGCAGTTCGCGCCATGCGGATCAACGCAGAGGCGGCCGGAGAGCTGGCCGCCCTGGCCGCAAGCCGGGCAGCGCTGATCGTTCATTACTCATCGGACTATGTGTTCGACGGCGCGAAATCCAGCCCCTATTTCGAAACCGACACGCCCGGCCCGCTGAACGTCTACGGGCGCAG
The DNA here is from genome assembly GCF_056399725.1 of Achromobacter sp. 01N37. Lineage (NCBI taxonomy): Bacteria > Pseudomonadati > Pseudomonadota > Betaproteobacteria > Burkholderiales > Alcaligenaceae > Achromobacter > Achromobacter sp. 01N37. Next base: position 28,547 of record NZ_JBFTRX010000020.1, on the reverse strand, counting down.
CAAGCTGGCGGGTGAGCGCGCGGTGCAGGCCATGAATGCCGCCCACCTGGTGTTTCGCACGTCGTGGATCTACGGCGTGTTCGGCAACTCTTTCCTGAAATCAATGTTGATGGCGTTGCGCCAGCCCGAGGCGTTGCGCGTGGTCAGTGATCAGCATGGCGCGCCCACCGGCGCCGCCTTCATCGCCGATGTGACCGCGGTGGCGGTTGCGCGCTATTTCCTTGACCGCGCCGGGTTTCCATTCGGGCTGTACCACGTGGCCGCCGCGGGGCGGGTCAGTTGGCATGAGTACGCCTGCTTCATCGCCGAGCAGGCGCGGCGCGCGGGCTTGCCGGTGACGCTGACCCCGGACGATATCCAAGCCGTGTCCGCGGATCAGCACCTCAACACGGCGGCCAGGCCCTTGAACTCCTGCCTGGATACGGGCCTGCTGGCCCGGCAGTTCGGTATCCACGCGCCACCCTGGCAAGAGGGCGTGCGCCATGCGCTGGCGGCCCTTGCGAATTGCCGCAACCTGGTCTGATCAGGGCGGATTTGTCGCGCATTTGCGACGGAAAGGGCGCGAAGGGTGCTACAATCGGCAACGATAAATGCAGTTGATCCGTTGATGTCGCAGGTTGACTCGGGCTTAAGCCCGATTTGTTTTCAACGTTGATCTTGATTGCGCAACATTGCTTCGCGCCGCCTCGGGCGCGTACCAACAGGCTTAGAATCATGTTTTTCCCGCTGGCACGAACTACGACCCGGAACTTTCGCCCTATGTCGCGTTAGTTTTTCGTGCGTCGGGTTTCACCGTGTCAGGTCGGCGGTAGAACTCAGCAAGACAACCAAAAGAACGCGGCTCTCAAGCCGCGTTTTTCGTTTCTGATTTTCGATTTTTAGTTCCAAGAACCCCAGGAAGCACTCCCGATGGTACAGATCACATTGCCCGATGGTTCGCAGCGCCAATATCCGGGGCCGGTAACGGTTGCCGAAGTGGCGCAATCGATCGGTACGGGCCTGGCCAAAGCCGCCTTGGGCGGCCGCGTAACGGTTGAAGGCTCGGAATCCAAGCTGGTCGACACCAGCTTTCGCATCGAAGGCGATGCGCGTCTGGCCATCGTTACCGCCAAAGACGCCGACGGCCTGGACCTGATCCGCCACTCCACGGCTCACCTGCTGGCCTACGCGGTCAAGCAGCTGTTCCCGGACGCCCAGGTCACCATCGGCCCCGTGATTGACAACGGCTTCTACTACGACTTCTCGTACAAGCGCCCGTTCACGCCTGAAGACTTGGCCGCCATCGAAAAGAAGATGGCTGAGCTCGTCAAAAAGGACGAAATTGTCACGCGTGAAGAATGGACGCGCGACGACGCCGTTGAATTCTTCAAGAGCATTGGCGAACAGTACAAGGCCGAGATCATCGCTTCGATTCCGTCGAACGAACCGCTCAGCCTGTACCGCGAAGGCGACTTCATCGACCTGTGCCGCGGCCCCCACGTGCCGTCCACGGGCAAGCTGAAGGTCTTCAAGCTGATGAAGGTGGCCGGCGCCTACTGGCGCGGCGACAGCAAGAACGAGATGCTCCAGCGCATCTACGGCACSGCCTGGGCCAMGAAGGAAGAWCAGGAAGCCTACCTGCACATGCTGGARGAGGCCGAGCGCCGCGACCATCGCAAGATCGGCCGCGAACTTGACCTGTTCCACTTCCAGGACGAAGCGCCTGGCCTGATCTTCTGGCACCCCAAGGGCTGGGCCCTGTGGCAGCAGGTTGAGCAGTACATGCGCGCCGTTTACAACAACAACGGCTACCAGGAAGTCAAAGCGCCGCAGATCCTGGATCTGTCGCTGTGGAAGAAGACGGGCCACTGGGACAACTATCGTGAAAACATGTTCACGACCGAGTCCGAGAACCGCGTCTATGGCTTGAAGCCGATGAACTGCCCGGGCCACGTGCAGATCTTCAATTCCGGCCTGCATTCCTATCGCGAGCTGCCCCTGCGCTATGGCGAATTCGGTCAATGCCACCGCAACGAACCTTCGGGCTCGCTGCACGGCATGATGCGCGTGCGCGGCTTTACGCAAGACGACGGTCACATTTTCTGTACCGAAGAACAGCTCCAGGACGAATGCGCCGACTTCACGGCCCTGCTGCAAAAGGTCTACCGCGACTTCGGCTTCACCGAAGTGCTGTATAAGGTCGCTACGCGTCCTGAAAAGCGTATCGGCTCGGACGAAGTCTGGGATACGGCCGAACAGGCGCTGATGGAAAGCCTGCGCCGCACCGGCTGCGAATTCGAAATTTCGCCGGGCGAGGGCGCGTTCTACGGCCCCAAGGTCGAGTACACGCTGAAGGACGCTATTGGCCGTCACTGGCAATGCGGTACGATTCAGGTCGACTTCTCCATGCCGGTGCGCTTAGGCGCCGAGTACGTGGACCAGAACGACCAGCGCCGTCCGCCGGTTATGCTGCACCGTGCCATCCTGGGTTCGCTCGAGCGTTTTATCGGTATGCTTATCGAAAACCACGCCGGTGCGATGCCTCCTTGGCTGGCTCCGGTGCAGGCTGTCGTATGCTGCATTTCTGAACCTTCGGCCGATTATGCGGCTGAAATCACACAAAGCCTGAAAAAACAAGGCTTTAGAGTAGAGTCCGATTTGCGTGGTGAAAAAATCACTCGTAAAATCCGGGAGCACAGCCTGCAAAAGGTGCCGTACATTCTTGTCGTCGGCGACAAGGAGAAGCAAAACGGCACCGTAGCCGTACGCGGTCTGGGCGGATTGGACCTTGGCGCCATCGCATACGACGAGTTCGTCGCGCGATTGTCCGAGGATGTCTCCTCCCGTCGCGACGTCAATCAACCTGATAGCAGTGCTGCTTAACATTTCTAGGAGCTTTCAACATCGCCACTGAAAAAGCCAATCGCATCAACGGTGAAATCCGCGTCCCCGAGGTGCGCCTGATAGGTCTGGAAGGAGAACAGCTGGGCATCGTCAAGATCGCCGACGCGTTCCGTCTTTCCGAGCAAAGCGACGTGGATCTGGTGGAAATCGCGCCGAACGCCGAGCCGCCGGTCTGCCGTTTGATGGACTACGGTAAGTTCAAGTACCAAGAGCAGAAGCGTCAAGCCGAAGCTCGTTCCAAGCAGAAGGTCATTCAGGTCAAGGAAGTCAAATTCCGTCCGGCCACCGACGAGGGCGACTACCAAGTCAAGCTGCGCAACCTGCGCCGCTTCCTCGAAGAGGGCGACAAGGCCAAGGTGACGCTGCGTTTCCGTGGCCGCGAAATGGCTCACCAGGAACTCGGTATGCGGGTGCTTGAACGTGTGCGCGATGATCTGCTGGAACTTGCCCAGGTCGAAGCCATGCCGAAGCTCGAAGGCCGTCAGATGGTCATGGTGCTGGCGCCCAAGAAGAAGGCCGTGCCGGTTGGCAAGCCTGAATCGGCGGCCTGAGTTCCAGCCGTAGCCTTCCCCGGAAGGCTTGGCCGCTAGACATCCGACCCGCCGTCCACCTCGTGACCGGCGGGTTCGCTTATTGGGCGGCTCTGCGCTACGATGTCATAAAGCCGCCTTCCCGCGAGGGAAGGCGGCGTCCGTTCAGGGTGTCGCGATGCATGTTTTGTTCGTTTTGGATCCCTTGCCGCTGCTCAAAGCGTACAAGGACAGTTCGGTTGCCATGATGCGTGCCCTGGTGGCGCGCGGGCATACGCTTAGCGTGGCCATGCAGGGCGACCTCTACATCGAGGGCGGCACGGTCAAAGCCGTCACCACGCCGATCGCGCTGGTGGCTGATGCCGACCTGCACGGCCACGACTGGTGGACGGAGTCCCCCGCCCAAGATCTGCCGCTGGCCGATTTCGGGGCGGTCGTCATGCGCAAAGACCCGCCTTTCGACATGGAATACGTGTATTCCACGCACTTGCTCGAATACGCCGAGGCCCAAGGCGCCCGCGTGTTCAACAGCGGCGCGGCGATTCGCAACCATCCTGAAAAGCTGGCCATCACCGAGATCAGCGAGTTCACCGCGCCCACGCTGGTGACCCGCAACATGGCTCGCCTGAAGGCTTTCCACGATACGCATCACGATGTGATCGTGAAGCCGCTGGACGGCATGGGCGGCACGGGCGTGTTCCGCCTGCAGCCCAAGGACCCGAACCTGAACGCCATTTTGGAAACGCTGACCGACAACGGCGCGCGCACCATCATGGCTCAGCGTTACATCCCCGATATCGTCAAGGGCGACAAGCGGATTTTGCTGATTGGCGGAAAACCCGTGCCGTATTCGCTGGCGCGTATTCCGCTGGCCGGCGAAACCCGCGGCAATCTGGCCGCAGGCGGCCGTGGCGTGGCGCAGGAATTGTCGCCGCGCGACCGCGAAATCGCCGAAGCCGTGGCTCCCAAGCTGGCGGCTCGCGGCCTGCTGCTGGTGGGCCTGGACGTCATTGGCGATTACGTCACCGAAGTGAATGTCACCAGCCCCACCTGTTTCGTAGAGATTGCCGAACAGACCGGTTTCGATGTCGCGGGCATGTTCGTCCAGGCGCTTGAAAACGCCGTGGCGACCACTGCCACCGCGGCCTGATCTCTCTGGAATCCGTCATGACCACGGGTATTGTTATCGTCGTGCACGCGCCTTTGGGCGCGGCGATGCGCGAGTGCGCCAGCCACGTCATGGGCAACCTTGACGGCATGCTGGCCATTCACGATATCCAGCCTGAAGACCGTCCGGACGATTTGGCGCCGGACGTCCTGAAGGACATTCTTGAGCAGGACCACGGCGCCGGTGTTCTGGTGCTGACGGATCTGATCGGCGCGACGCCCGCAAATATCTCCAAGCGCGCCGTCGCCGATGCGCAAGCACAAGGCATTCAATGCTGTGTGCTGGCAGGTTTGAATACCCCGATGCTGCTGCGCGCTTTGACATATCGCAATCTGCCATTGGCTGATACGCGCGAAAAGGCGCTGGCCGGCGGAGTGCAGGGCGTCTTGCGTGTAGACTGACGGGCGGGAATTTGCCCTATTATGTCGGCTGGCAATCCAAGCCGAAGAGCGGTTAGCGGTTTGGTTTGTTGCTGCGATCAACACTGCGGCGTTAATCCGCAGTCATAATATTTCCTATGCCTACAAAAGACATCGTCATCAGCAATAAATTGGGTTTGCATGCGCGGGCCGCCGCCAAGCTGACGCAACTGGCCAGCAAGTTCTCAAGCGAGATCTTTATCTCGCGTGGCGCGCAGCGCGTGAACGCCAAGAGCATCATGGGCGTCATGATGTTGGCGGCCGGGCTGGGCGTGACGGTCAAACTGGAGGCTTCCGGCGGCGACGCCGATCAAGCCCTTTCCGAAATCGAAACCTTGTTCGACAGCAAATTCGGTGAGCAGGAATAGAAACTCCCATGAATCCGCCAGCCTGAGCGTTGCTGAGGCTGGCGCGTCTACGACCCCGAACAATGCTCACGACGGAGCTGGCCCTGCCAGCCCCGTCGTTTGTCTTTATGGCAAAGGCGTTGCGAAGGGATATGCCATCGGACGCGCCGTCGTCATGGGCGCCGCTGCCTTGGAAGTGGCGCACTACCGGATATCGCCCGAGGATGTGCCCGCCGAAAGCAGCCGCCTGACTGAGGCCCTGGCTTCGGCGCAGCACGAATTGCTGCTGTTGGCAGACACCTTGCCGGCCGATGCGCCGCGCGAGCTGGGCGCCATGCTGAACGTGCACAGCCTGCTGTTGGGCGACCCGCTATTGGCCGAGCAGACGCTGGCGCTGATCGCCGAACGACACTACAACGCCGAATGGGCGCTGACGACGCAAGGCCAGATTCTTGGCCAGCAGTTTGACGCCATGGAAGACGAGTACCTGCGCGAGCGCGGGGCTGACGTCCGCCAAGTCATCGAGCGCGTGCTGCATGTGCTGTCCGGCACGTCGGCGATCTTGCCCGACATGTCGCACATGGGCGGCGACGATGCGCTGGTGGTGGTGGCGCACGATATCTCGCCGGCCGACATGCTGCGCTTGCGCGGTGGGCGCTTTGCGGCCTTCGTGACCGACCTTGGTGGCCCCACGTCGCACACGGCCATCGTGGCCCGCAGCATGGGCGTGCCGGCCGTGGTGGCCATGGGCAACGTGCGCGAATTGGTTCGCGACGGCGACATGCTGATCATCGACGGCGCGGCCGGCGCCGTGGTCGTCAATCCGTCGGACCGCATTCTTCAGGAATACCGCCGCCGTCAGGCTGTATATGCCGACGAGCGCGCCGAACTCGGCCTGCTGCGTGATGAACCTTCGGTCACGCTGGATGGTATCGATATCGTCCTGCACGCCAATATCGAACTGCCCGAAGAGGCCGCGCTGGCGCTGGCTTCTGGTGCGCATGGCATTGGCCTGTTCCGTAGCGAATTCCTCTTCATGGGTCGCCCGGACCTGCCTGGCGAAGAAGAACAGTACGAAGCCTATTCTTCGGTGGTGAAGGTGATGGCGGGCCGGCCCGTCACAATTCGCACGTTGGATATCGGGTCGGACAAAACGCTGGATGGTGAAGCCACCGTGGCCACCAACCCGGCGTTGGGGCAACGCGCCATCCGGTATTGCCTGGCGCGTCCGGAAATGTTCGCGACGCAGTTACGCGCCATTCTGCGGGCGTCGGCTCACGGTCCTGTGCGGCTGCTGATCCCCATGATTGCGCACATGCATGAAGTGGTGGCGACCAAGGCGGCCATCGAGTCCGCACGGCGCGAACTCGATGCGCGCGGTCAAGCCTACGCGCCGCACATGGAAGTGGGCGCCATGGTCGAGGTGCCCGCCATCGCGATTGCAATCGAACCGTTTGCCCAGGCGCTGGATTTCCTGTCGATCGGCACGAACGATCTCATCCAATACACCTTGGCGATCGACCGCGGCGACCACGATGTGGCCGCGCTCTACGATCCGCTGCATCCCGCTGTGCTACGCCTGGTGGCCAATACCATCAATGCGGGTGAGCGGGCGGGCAAGCCGGTTGCGGTCTGCGGCGAAATGGCGGGCGATTCGCGCATGACGCGCTTGTTGCTGGGCTTGGGGCTGACCGAGTTCTCGATGCATCCGCAGCAGTTGCTGGACGTGAAGCGTGAAGTGCGCCGCGCGCATTCCAACGCGTTGCGCATCAAGGTGGCGACGGCGCTGAACCGCGCCTTGCCCGTTGATCTGGATGCGCTTGATCCGGCTTGATCCCATTTGATCCGCTCCACCCCGGACAGTAGAACGCCCCGATTCGGGGCGTTTTTTTGTCTTCGCGCAACGCAAAAAAAAGCGCCGGGATGTGATCCCGGCGCCGTTTCTTGCCGGCCCGCCACATTTCGCGGCGGGCCGAGATACCGCATTAGCTGTGATACGCCGATTCGCCGTGGCTCGTGACGTCCAGGCCTTCGCGCTCCTGGTCTTCCGGCACACGCATGCCGCACAGGGCATTGGCGATCTTGTAGGCAATCCACGCCACCACGCCGGACCAGACGATGGTCAGCAGCACGCCTTCCAGCTGGACCCACAGTTGGTGGGCGATCATGCCAGGTTCAGCCAGGCCGGGGCCACCGAGGACTTGCGCGTTGAACACGCCGGTCAGCAGGGCGCCGACGATACCGCCCACGCCGTGGATGCCGAACACATCCAGTGCGTCATCGGCACGCAGCATGCGCTTCAGGCCATTCACACCCCAGACGCAGACGATACCGGCAACCACGCCGATGATCAGTGCGCCCACCGGGCCAACCAGGCCGGCGGCGGGGGTGATGCCCACCAGGCCGGCAATCGCGCCGGAGGCGGCGCCCAGCATCGAGGGCTTGCCCTTGATGGCCCATTCCGTGAACAGCCAGGCCAGCACCGCACCCGCCGTGGCGATCATCGTGTTGAAGAAGGCCAGGGTGGCGTTCTCGTTGGCGGCCAGCGCCGAACCCGCGTTGAAACCGAACCAGCCCACCCACAGCAGGGCGGCGCCGATAAACGTCATCGGCAGGTTGTGCGGCTGCATGGCTTCGCGGCCGTAGCCCACACGCTTGCCGACTACATACGCGCCCACCAGACCGGCCACGCCAGCATTGATGTGCACCACGGTGCCGCCGGCAAAGTCCAGTGCGCCCTTGGCATTGAGCAGGCCCGGCGCCGTTTCGGACGCGAACCACACCATGTGGGCGATGGGAATGTAGGCGAACGTGAACCAGATCACCGTAAACACCAGCACCCCCGAGAAGCGGGCGCGTTCAGCAAAGCTGCCCACGATCAGCGCGCAGGTGATGCCGGCGAACGTGGCCTGGAACGAGGCGAACAGCAGCTCGGTCAAGGTGTTCGACATGGCGTACTTGCCGTCAGCCGGTGTGAACATGCCAGAGAAGAAGGCGCGCGACAGGCCGCCGAAGAAGGCGTTGCCCTCGGTGAATGCAAGGGAATAGCCGTAGATGAACCAGAGAACCAGGCCCAGCACAAACGTGCACAGCACTTGGAGCAACACCGACAGCACGTTCTTGCTGCGTACCAGGCCGCCATAGAACAACGCCAGACCGGGTACGGCCATCATCAATACAAGCAGGGTAGAGACGAGCAACCAGGAGATATCTGCTTTATCCATTTTCAGGCTCCAATGAGTCTTTCTTTATTTATTTACAGCGCAGCTTCGCCAGCTTCACCCGTGCGGATACGGATCACTTGTTCCAGGGGCGCGGCGAAGATCTTGCCGTCGCCGATCTTTCCGGTACGGGCGGCTTGTTCAATCGCTTCGATGACCTGATCGACAAGGTGGTCGGGCACGGCCGCTTCAACTCGCAGCTTGGGCAGAAAGTCGACGGCGTATTCAGCGCCGCGATACAGCTCGGTATGGCCCTTTTGGCGGCCAAAACCCTTTACTTCGGTAACAGTCAGGCCCTGGACGCCGATCCCGGATAGAGCCACCCGCACTTCGTCGAGCTTGAAGGGCTTGATGATGGCGATGATGAGTTTCATGGCATTTCCTCTCATGGTTGCACGTTGGCCTCGACTATCAAGCAAGATCCATGCCATGTTGGTGCGTACCCGGAAAGGGGAGGTGCAGGCGCATGAGTTGTGCCTGTTTGCACCAATATAGTGCGCCATGCACCACGCGTCAGCCTCAATGTGGTGCGTAACGTGGTGAATGCCGGTGATGCAACGAAATATGTTTCGCCGCTGGCATTTGTAGCCAGTTGATGCTGTGGCGGTTGCGGTTTGTATTGGATTTTGCATCGATGAACAGCACCCTCGGCGCCTGTTCCGCAGGCCGCACAGCCTTACGGGCCGGGCGTGCAGCCCAACGTGGCGACGAATTCAGTTGCCAGCCAGCGATGTTGCAAGGTGCCCAAAATGGGGGAGGGCTTGATACGGGGGTTTACACCCATCAGCTTGTTGACGGCAGCTGGCTGAAGAAGAATCAAGACCAGCTCATGTTTTCTGATGAGCGGATCGGGCCGCATAAGGGGTTCCGGTGATGTGGCTCTTAATAAAAAGCAAGAACGGAAAGAGGACACAATGAAGAGTCAACGCAAGTTAATCGGCGTGTTGGCGCTGGCCGCGTCAATAGGGGCGCTGGCCGGCTGCGTCGCCTCCCGTGGCAAGTGCGGCAGCGGTGCCGGCGGAGTGCGAAGCGTATCTGGCCAAGGTCAACGCATGCATGGATAAATTAGGCAGCAGCAACCCGGCCGCAGCCAGCATCAAGCAGCAGCTTGATGCGGCCAAAACGCAATGGGCGTCCATTCCCGACAAGACGCAGTTGGCGGCGCAATGCAAGCAGTCGTCGGATCTGTTCACGCAATCGGCAAGCCAGATGGGCTGCCCGTAACGATGTTGGTAGGGGGTTGCCGCCATGGCAGCCCGGTTTTCTCCTGTGCTTTGATGGGCGGTCACCGCATGCGGCCCGCCCTCTTTTTTTGCATAATCCTTTTCGGACTTCTGCGCCGGATCGGCAAAGCACTACACTTGAGGCATCAAGAACACAGAGAGGCCGCTATGAACAATCGCACCCAATGGATGGAAGACATCCAGAAGAATATTTCCGACCTGATCGCCCGCAGCCCGGCCGCCGACGTTGAAAAGAACGTGCGCGCGATGATGGCTCAAGCCTTCACCAAGATGGATCTGGTCACCCGCGAAGAATTCGACGTGCAGGCGGATTTGCTTGCCCGTACACGCGCCAAGGTTGATCAATTGGCGGCGCAAGTGCAGCAGCTGGAGTCGCGTTTGTCGGCCCTGGACAAGTAAGCTGGCGCCTGTCGTAGGAATATCAAAACGACCGCTAATCGCGGTCGTTTTTCATTGGGTGTAGTGGTTCGAAAAGGGCGGTTGATCGTGGCTAGGTAAGGGATGTTTATGTCCCAGCCCAGTCCACGAGCGCTTGCCGATTGCCGATACTGACGGTCTTGTTCCGCACGGGAGACCGTCTTGACGCTTGCCGTTCTAGCCAGCCGGGCGCTTAGCGGCCTGCATGCGCATGCCGTGCGCGTGGAAACGCATCTTGGCCCAGGGTTGCCGAGTTTCAATGTGGTCGGCTTGGCTGACACCGAGGTGCGCGAAAGCCGCGAACGCGTGCGCGCCGCCATATTGAATAGTGGTTTCACATTTCCGCCAGGCAGAATCACCGTCAACTTGTCGCCGGCCGATTTGCCGAAAGAGTCGGGCCGATTCGACCTGCCTATTGCGCTGGGGCTGTTGCTGGCGTCCGGCCAACTGGCCGCTCCGACCGATGGTGGTGATCCCGTGTTGCCGGCGCCAGACCCCTCCCTGGCGAATCTGGTGTTGGCGGGTGAGCTTTCGCTGACGGGGGCGTTGGTGCCGGTTGCGTCGCCACTGATCATCGCGCTAAGCGTGGCGCGGGATGCCTCCCACACCACGCTGATCCTGCCGGCGGGCAGCGCGGAACAGGCGGCGTGGGTGCCGGGCTTGCGTGTCCTGTCGGCGCGTAGCCTGGCCGATGTGGCCGCGCATGCCGCAGGGGTTTGTTTGTTGCCGGACGCCGTGCCCAAGCCATGGCCGCAAGCGGCCCCCGCGCCATGCCTGTCGGATGTCCGCGGTCAGCCGGCGGCCCGGCGAGCGCTGGAAGTGGCGGCGGCAGGCGGCCATAGCTTGTTGATGATCGGGCCGCCCGGGGCGGGCAAAAGCATGTTGGCCGCGCGCATGCCCGGCCTGTTGCCGCCCCTGGGACGCGCCGAGGCCTTGGAGGCGGCGGCCGTAGCTGCGCTAGCGGGCTTGCCCGACGCCTTGATGGGGCAGCCGCCGTTTCGGTCTCCACACCATTCCGCTACCGTGGCCGCGCTGGTGGGCGGCGGCAGCCGGCCCCGTCCGGGTGAGATCAGCCTTGCCCACCATGGCGTCTTGTTTTTGGATGAATTACCTGAGTTCAGTCGCCGTACGCTTGAAGCCCTGCGCGAACCGTTGGAGGCGGGCAGGGTGGTCATTGCACGGGCGTTGCGTGCGGCGCAATTTCCCGCACGCTTCCAGCTGATCGCCGCCATGAACCCTTGCCCATGCGGCTGGCGCGGCCATCCCGGCCGGCCCTGTGTCTGCACGCCGGATCAGGTGGCGCGCTATGTGGGCAAGATATCGGGCCCTTTACTGGACCGCATCGACCTGCATATGGCGTTGCCGCCATCCGACCCCGAATCCATGGGAGGGCCGCCCGGCGAAGCTTCCGCGCCCGTCCAGGAGCGCGTCATGCGCTGCCGGGCTCGCCAAATGGCCCGGCAGGGCAAGCTGAATGCGGCGCTGGCGGGGCCGGAGCTTGATCAGCACTGTGTGATGGAAAAGGACGCGCAAACACTGCTGTTCCAGGCGATGCGACGTCTGGCGGGGTCTGGACGCGCCCTGCACCGGGCGTTGCGTGTTGCCCGCACAATCGCCGATCTGGACGGAGAGGCAACGCTGGCTGCCCGGCATGTGGCGCAAGCGGTGCAGTACCGGCGTCCGGGCGTATGATGCGTCTCTGGAACATCCGGCGCAGTTCTGCTGAGCTTTTTGCACCAGCTGACTCGACAACAGCCAGGAAATCACCATATAATCAAAGGCTTTCCCGGATCTCGGCTACCTTTTTGCCAAGACCTGGGAGGAAGCCGTGTCTGGCAGCAATGCCATTTCGCGGTTCGCAGCAAGTTGGCACTACGCCAAGAAGTACCTCAGAAGTGGCAACAGGTTTACAAGTTTTGCCGTCGCATCGGTGCTAGCCCTAGGGCTTTTTGCCAGCAACGCCAAACACCTCGCGTCATGTCAAATCAACTACGAGTTTAAGTTTAGGGAATCATCATGCCCAAGATGAAAACCAAGAAAAGCGCCTCCAAGCGCTTTAAGGTTCGCGGCAGCGGCTCCATCAAGCGCGGTCAGGCGTTCAAGCGCCACATTCTGACCAAGAAGACCACGAAGGCCAAGCGTCAATTGCGCGGCTCGACGGCCGTTCATGAATCCAACGTGGCCTCCGTCAAGGCCATGATGCCTTTCGCTTGATAAGGGAGATCTAATATGCCTCGCGTCAAACGCGGCGTAACTGCCCGCGCACGTCACAAAAAAGTCATTGCCGCCGCCAAGGGTTACCGTGGCCGCCGCGGTAATGTGTTCCGTATTGCCAAGCAAGCAGTCATGCGCGCTGGCCAATACGCCTACCGCGACCGTCGTAACAAGAAGCGCACCTTCCGCGCTCTGTGGATCACGCGTATCAACGCTGCCGTCCGCGAACATGGCGTTAGCTACAGCGTGTTCATCGCTGGTCTGAAGAAGGCTTCGATCGAACTGGACCGTAAGGTTCTGGCCGATCTGGCCGTGCGCGATAAGGCCGGCTTTGCCGCCATCGTGCAGCAAGCCAAGGCTGCCTTGGCTGCCTGATCGCGCGCTTTAACTCATCGCGCATCGCTGCAAACGGGGCTGTAATAGCCCCGTTTGCGTTTTGAAGGCTGGATTTCATGACTCTATTGGTTGACGACCTGGTCTCCCAGGCGCAAGAACGGTTCGCCGCGGCTACGGATGCCGCCGCGCTTGAGAACGCAAAGGCTCGATTCCTGGGTAAGGAAGGCGCACTGACGGTGCTGCTGAAAGGCCTGGGCAAGCTCGATCCCGAGCAGAAGCGCGAGATGGGCGCCCGGATCAATCAGGCCAAACAACAAGTCGAAGAGCTCCTGACTTCGCGCCGCGCCGCATTGGCGCAGGCGGAACTGGACGCCCGGCTGGCCTCCGAAACCATTGACGTCACCTTGCCTGGCCGCGGTCGCGCGCCGGGAGGCATCCATCCGGTGATCCGGACCTGGGAACGCGTGGAAGCCATCTTCCGTTCCATTGGCTTCGACGTGGCCGACGGCCCCGAAGTGGAAAATGACTGGACCAATTTCACCGCATTGAACAACCCGCTGGACCACCCGGCGCGTTCCATGCAGGACACGTTCTACGTCGACATGAACGACGCCGACGGCCTGCCGCTGCTGCTGCGCACGCACACCAGCCCCATGCAGGTGCGTTACGCCCGCATGCACAAGCCGCCCATCAAGGTCATTGCGCCGGGGCGCACTTATCGCGTCGACAGCGACGCCACGCACTCGCCCATGTTCCATCAGGTGGAAGGGCTCTGGATCGCCGAGGACATCTCGTTTGCCGATCTGAAAGGCGTGTACACCGATTTCCTGCGTTGCTTCTTTGAAAGCGACGATCTCGTCGTGCGCTTCCGTCCGTCGTTCTTCCCGTTCACGGAACCGTCCGCCGAAATCGACATGATGTTCACCTCGGGTCCCAACCGTGGCCGCTGGCTGGAAATCTCCGGCTCGGGTCAGGTGCACCCCGAAGTGGTGCGCAACTTCGGCCTTGATCCCGAGCGCTACATCGGCTTTGCATTCGGCTCCGGACTTGAGCGCCTGACGATGTTGCGCTACGGCGTCAACGATCTGCGCCAGTTCTACGAAGGCGATTTGCGCTTCTTGCGCCAGTTCAACGAATAACAGACGGCTGATCATGCAATTTCCCGAATCCTGGCTGCGTACGCTGGTCAACCCTCCGATCGCAACCGACGAACTCGCGCACCGGCTCACCATGGCTGGCCTGGAAGTCGAAGACACCGCGCCCGCCGCACCCGCCTTCACTGGCGTGGTCGTGGGCCACATCGTCGAGATCGCTCCGCACCCCGACGCCGATAAGCTGCGCGTTTGCCAAGTGGACGATGGTTCCGGCCAGCGCCTGCAAATCGTGTGCGGTGCGCCGAACGCTGCCGCTGGCCTGAAAGTGCCGCTGGCTCGCGTGGGCGCAGAACTGCCTGGCGGCATGAAGATTGGCGTGGCGAAAATGCGCGGCGTGCAATCGTCGGGCATGTTGTGCTCGGCCCGCGAACTGGGCTTGTCGCAAGACCACGCTGGGCTGCTGGAACTGCCCGCCGACATGGTGCCCGGCCAGTCCATCCGCGAAGCGCTGGACTTGGACGACACGCTCTTCACGCTCAAGCTCACGCCCAATCGCGCCGACTGCCTGTCGATCCTTGGCGTGGCGCGCGAAGTCGCTGCCCTGACGGGTGCGCCGTTGTCCGTGCCGACGGCCGTCGCCGTGCCGGTCACGCTGGATGAGCGCCTGCCCGTCAAGATTGAAGCGCCTGACTTGTGCGGCCGTTTCGGTGGCCGTGTGATCCGCGGCGTGAACGCCCGCGCGGCAACGCCCGACTGGATGAAGACGCGCCTGGAGCGCGCGGGCCAACGCTCGCTGTCGGCGCTGGTGGATATCTCCAACTACGTCATGCTTGAGCTGGGCCGTCCGTCGCATGTGTTCGATCTGGACAAGATCGGCGGCGACATCTCCGTGCGCTGGGCGCGCGAAGGCGAGACCCTTGAACTGCTGAACGGCCAGACCATCACGCTCGACCCGAAGGTCGGCGTGGTCGTGGCCGGCGATCAGGTGGAAAGCCTGGCCGGCATCATGGGTGGCGAAGCAACCTCGGTCACGCTGGACACGCAAAACATCTATCTGGAAGCCGCGTTCTGGTGGCCGCAAGCCATCGCCGGCCGCGCGCGCCGCTACAAGTTCAGCTCCGAAGCCAGCCATCGCTTCGAGCGTGGCGTGGACTACGCCAGCATTCCTGAACACCTTGAATTCATCACCCGCCTGATCGTCGACATCTGCGGCGGCCAGGTCGGCCCCATCGACGACCAGATCGTCAACCTGCCGGCGCGTCCGCCTGTGCGCATGCGCCTGGCGCGTTGCCATCGCGTGCTGGGCGTGCCCGTCACGCAAGAGCAGGTCGCGAAGATTTTCGCCAGCCTGGGTCTGGAATTCACGGTCGAAGGCGACGACTTCATTGTCAGCCCGCCGTCGTACCGTTTCGATCTGGAAATCGAAGAAGACCTGATCGAAGAAGTGGCCCGCATCTACGGTTTCGAAAGCATTCCTGACGTGCCGCCGATGGCGCGCGCGAAGATGTTCTCGCAGCCCGAAGTGCATCGCGGTGCGCACGCGCTGCGCCGCCTGACCGCTGCGCAGGACTACCAGGAAGTCGTCAACTACAGCTTCGTCGAAGCAGATTGGGAGCGCGACTACGCTGGTATCGACACGCCCGTGCGTCTGGTGAACCCGATTGCAAGCCATCTGTCGGTCATGCGTTCGAGCCTGATCGGTGGCCTGATCGCCAACATTCGCCACAACGCCAACCGCAAGCAGTCGCGCGTGCGTGTGTTTGAATTGGGCCGCGTGTTCATGCGTGATGCATCCGCACAGGATGGTCCGCTGGAAGTGGCCGGCGTGCGTCAACCGATGCGTTTGTCGGGCGCCGCGTGGGGGCCAGCGGTTGAAGAACAGTGGGGCGTGGCCACGCGTCAAGTGGACTTCTTTGATGTGAAGATGGATGTCGAAGCGCTGTTCGGCGCACGCGGCCGCCGTCTGCGTTTTGAAGCCGCTGCGCATCCGGCGCTGCATCCGGGCCGCAGCGCTCGCATCGAACTGGACGGCAAGCAAGTGGGTTGGGTCGGTGAACTGCATCCGCGTTGGGCGCAGCAAGCAGACCTGGCGCATGCGCCCGTCGTCTTCGAACTCGATGTTGACGCCTTGTCCGAAGGTGAGTTGCCGCAAGTGCGCGAGCTCTCGCGCCAGCCGGTGGTGGTGCGCGATCTGGCCTTGTGGGTCGATGCTCCCGTGTCCACGCAAGCCATGCTCGACACCGTTGCCGCCGCCGTCAAAGCGGATGCGCAACTGGCTGTGGTGCAGGACGTGCGCGTGTTCGACGTGTGGCGCGAGAAGGCCCACGGCAGCGAGCCCGTCACCGAGAAAAGCCTTGCTTTCCGATTCTGGCTACAGGACACTGAAGTCACTCTGGACGAAGCCCGTGTGGCGGAATGCCTGTCCCGCATCAAGGATGCATTGGTCAGTGCTCACGGCGCGCGCCAGCGTACATGAACCATGGGGAACAGTATGCTTGCTGCCGAGCCACGCACCTTGACCAAGGCTGAGCTGGCCGAACTGCTCTTTGAGCGGGTCGGTCTGAACAAGCGCGAGGCCAAGGACATCGTCGATACTTTCTTCGAAGAAATCCGCGACGCCCTGGCGCGCGGAGACTCCGTCAAGCTCTCGGGCTTTGGCAACTTCCAGGTGCGCGACAAACCGCCGCGCCCGGGCCGCAACCCCAAGACCGGCGAGACCATTCCCATCGCCGCACGCCGCGTGGTTACGTTCCACGCGAGTCAGAAACTCAAGAGCGTGGTGGAGCAGGCAACCCCTGCTGCACCCGAAGCCGCGGAGTGATACGCTTTGTCGGTAATTGTTATCGGCTCCCGGCGCCTTCGCGGCATAAAATTCGCTTATGACACGTACTGAATCCACCGTTACCCTACCGCCCATTCCCGCCAAGCGTTACTTCACCATTGGTGAAGTCAGCGAGCTGTGTGGCGTCAAGCCTCACGTCTTGCGGTACTGGGAACAGGAATTCACGCAGCTCAAGCCGGTGAAGCGGCGCGGCAACCGCCGCTACTATCAGCACCACGAAGTGCTGCTGATCCGCCGCATCCGTTCCTTGCTGTACGAACAAGGCTTCACGATCAGCGGCGCTCGCAATCGCTTAGGCGATGCGCGCGATATGCCGCACGATCAAGACGCCGCCGTGCGTTTGTCGGGCGCCGAGATGCAAGCCTTGCGTAACGAGCTCGGCAACGTTTCGACGATGCTTGCTGATGCTTTGGGCTTGCCTGCCAACGTGTCCGCCAACGCCAGCAGCAACGCCAGCAGCAACGCCAGCACCACGGCTTGAGAGCGTTGATTTCTTCGTCGTCCAAGATGGTTTGATTGATCGCAGTACCCGCAACGCGCGTTGCTCTTGAAGCCATGCCCCGCAACGCGCGTTGCTCTTGAAGCCATGCCCCGCAACGCGCGTTGCTCTTGAAGCCATGCGCATTGCACACCGCAGTACGTTGCGCCTCGCGCGCCGCTTTGCATGACGTTAGTGCAAGCGACGAACACGAGGCGCAAATTTTTTTGAGTATTCAGCACTTTTTTTGCACCAATGCGTGCAAACTTATTTTTGTTCTGCTATACTCTTTTTCTTTCGGGGCGTAGCGCAGCCTGGTAGCGCACTTGCATGGGGTGCAAGGGGTCGCGAGTTCGAATCCCGCCGTCCCGACCAGCAATACCCTAGGGGGTTAGTGATAGTAATCACTAACCCCCTTTCTCATTGTGGGAACTTTCTGGGGACTTTGCTCTATTGTTGTCGGCGCAATACCGTCAACGTAGGCGTGTGATCATTGGTGCGTGTAATGCGATTGGCCAATTCGATCAGCTTGCCCAGTTCCGCAGCAGAGTAGTGCGACGTGACGCTGCCATTCGTGTGGCCCAACAGCACCTGACGATCCTCATGCGAAACGTCCGCAGCCCTAAGCCGACGCCCAAACGTGTGTTTTAGATCGTGCACGCGAAGCCGTGCGAAGTCCGGATGCGCCGGCTTGCCGTATTTCTTCTCCCAAGCCGACGCAGCACGCTTGCGCGCGCTACGCCATGCGGTCGCATTCATTCGCGACATCGGACCTCCTTCGAATGGGAACACCCATTCCTTATCTAAACCGCGTTGAAGCCGGATGACCTCACTGGCGACGTCGTTGAGCACCACGAGCCGCTCTTCGCGATTTTTCACGCCTGAGTCGTCAAACCGGCCACCAAAGTCTGCTGGCAACAGGAAGACCGAAGTGCGGAGCTCAGGTACGTGAATCTCCCATTCCCAGCGCAGTTTGCATACCTCTTGCTCGCGGCAGCCTGTATTCGTCGTGTACAGCGCCATCCGCTTGAGATACAGCGGCAGCTCGCTCATCAGAAGGTCTTCTTCATCCCACGAGATCGGGTAAGGCTTGCGCGATGTGCGCTCGTCGAGCATCTCGATCAACGGCACGGCGTTAAGCCACGGTCGCTTTTCTGCCGTACGCCACTTGCGCTGGCAGAGATTCAAAACGCGTACCACGCGCTGCAATGCGATGTTTACAGTCCGTGCCTTGATCCCGGCTTCTAGACGATCTTCGATATAGGGCTCCAGCGCCTCGCTATCGATTTCGTGCAGCTGCAGCCCCCCGATGTAAGGGTCCACCTGCTTTAGATAGGTTGCAGATAGCCAGATGGATCGCTGATGAGCGTATTCCTTGAGGTACCGGGTAGCGGCTTCGCGGAAGACCGGCGAGCGTATGGCTTCCTTCTTGCTTACCGCGGCGGCGCGAGCCTCGTCGATCGCTTCTTGGAGGCGGGTTTCGGCGGCCTTCCGAGAACTTGTGCCAGTGCTGCCTCGAATTCTGCCGATCCCCTTGATTTGTTTGTCGATGTGCCAGATCCCGTCTTCCTGGTATAGACCTGTGATTTTCTGCGCCATGTCTCCGTGATTCCTTCCTGCAATTCTGAATCCACTTGGCCTCGCGGCAGCAAGGGCTGGATGTCTTTTTCGACCGCGTGTACCTGCTTGTAGTGTTCGGCGAATTGGTCCAACTCGATGCGATCGAATCCGATACCTTGTTTGCCTATCGAGAACTCAAGAAGGTGCGGCCTCGCATCGCGCGTGAAGACGGTGCGGGACATCCCGAGATATGCCGGGGCCTTTCCGGCCCGGATGAAGCGGGGCTTGAGATTAGGCATGACCTTCTAGACCCCGCATGTCAGTGTTTACGGCAGACGTGAGAAGATCGCTGCCTGGAAGAACAGTCGAGCCACGGGAGGCATTGGCATGAACGAGTGGACGTTTTACGTCAACAAGCGAGATTCGAAAGGCGAGCCGGTCGACAGCTGGACTTTGCATGTGCTTCCAAGCGAGCACCCAACGGTCCATAGGCATTCGTTTGCTGATTCTGATGCATGGTTGTGGGTGCGAGAGCCGTACGTCGGCCAGATCCGAGAGCTCGTCGACGCATCGATAAACGGTGACGGGCAAAGTGGTTTGGGCAAGGTTATTGGAGCGTGTGGACCTTGCGTCAAAGCTGGACGGCTTAATCTCATGCGAGAGCGCGTACCCGACGTGCAGGTCGGGAACGTCTCCCGTAGCTGATAACTTAGTCACGTTCATATCGGCGTCTCCCGCCACGTGACCACGTTGCTGACCGCGTGGACCATCGGAGGCTGCACCGCAGCCGCACGTATCGCGGCCTCGCGCATGGTCCTGTCGTAGCTCAAAGGCTTCCTCACGACCGGGCGGTAGGGCGCCGCCACCAGCCCATGTGAACGAGATTCAATGAATCGCTCCAGGAATTCGCACAGCGATCCTGCCGGCGGCGCTGCCCAGCCAGTGTGATTGGCGATCATCCCGGCCATGACTTTGGCCGTCGTGTGGCGTGTGATGTGAAGTCCAAGCTTGCTCAACTCTTCGCCCGCTTTGCGGCGCGCTGCGGTCATTTCGGTTCGGTTGTGCGGTTTCATGATTACGCAGCCTCCATAACGGCGATCGGGCTCACTGAGCCATGGTCAATCCAAAAGGTTGTGAAGGCGTCTGTGGGCGCGTCAGGCGCGGTTTTGAGCGTGCCCAGTACCAAGACGGTGTCCATGCGTCCGTCGCTGGCCAGCGCGTCAACCAAGCCCAGCGCGTCCTGGCGGCCGGGCAGGTCCAGGCAGTCAAAGCGGTCCAGGATCATGCAACGCAATCCCGAGATCTCTGCCAATGCCGCGCCTATCAGGGCGTCGACGCGCCACCGCTCTGACTCGGATAGCAGGCGGTACGGGCGACCGGCGAAGGTGATGACCATGTCGGCGCCGATTGCGGGTACGCGCCAGCCGGCCAGGTCAGCCAGGTCGGCCAGCTTGTCATTCACGGGCTGCAGCGCCTCGGCGAGGATTTCACCCGGGATACCATCGGGCGACAGCGCGTCGCCGATCGCGGACCATGCCAGCACTTCCTGGTGGTACTGCGCGGCGTTCGCCGTGCGCTCGGTAGCGCTAGTGGCCGCCTGCTTGGCGTTGAGCAGCAGTTGGACGCGCTCATCGATCGCCTTGCGCTCGGCGCGCAGCGCGGTGACCTTGGCGCGGACTATCTCCACGTCGGCGGGCTGTATCGCTTCCGCTTCGGTCGTCCCCAACAGCTGTTCGGCCGCCGCCTCGGCCGAGGCGATGTCGCGCCGATCGTTTTCGACGCTGCGCTCCATCAGGTCGCGGGCTTCGATGGCCTTCGGCAGCGCGCCCGCCGCCTCGGTGTCGCCCTTGGCGTCCAGCTTCCCGTACTGAGCTTCGTAGCGGTCCAACACCTGCAGGATTCGCATATCGAGCGTGCCGTGCAGCGCCGCGTTCACCGTGTCGATGTTGTAGGCCTCGTCCAGGCAGATGGCCAAGTCATGGATCAGGCCTACGCGCGGCCCGGAGCCGGCCCGGGCCTGCAGCGCATCAACGTGCGCGGCCAGCTTGGCATGCTCAGCCTGGTCAAACTCAAGCTTCTGGCGCAGCGCCGGCAGTTGGGTCGCCTTGGCTTGGTACGCCGCCAGTTGGTCGCGGGCAGCCGCGTGTGCCGTAGCCTTTTGCTCCAGGGCACCTAGGGACTGCGCGGTCGCGTCGATACGGCTGTCCAGCGTGGCCAAGTCGGCTCGCGCTTTGTCCAGCGCGGCCCGGTCGAACGGCGGGATCTCCGCCTTCCAGCCCTCGGCCTTCTGGCTGCCCCATTGTTCGCCTGCCGCAGCCTTCCAGGCACCCTTGGCCTCCGTTGCTTGCCCCTTGGCAAATTCCGCGCCGCCAGCGAAGCCCGTGCGCAGGATAGGCTTGATCTGAGTGACGAGCGGGGCGGCGCAGCCGCGCGCCAACAGGCGGCGCTCGATTTCGTCCGCCTTGACGTTGGTTCCGGTCATCGCAAACAGCAGGCTGCGACGCTCGTCCGGCTTTGCGGCGGCGAAGCGCTCAGGCGCCAGCACAAAGGGCAGGGCGGGCGACTGCGGCACCAGGGCTTCGCCGGACTGCGCCCCTTTGGGCAGGCTGATACCGACGGCGCCTTCGTCCAGATCCAACGTCACGGCTCCAAGCTTCGCGCCATCGCTGACCAAGGCGCCATACTCCTTCTTCAGGCCGACGCGTTCGGGCGATCCAAGCAGCGCCAGGCGCACGGCCTCGGCGATGCTGGACTTGCCTGAGTGGTTGGCTCCGGCGATCAGCGTGGCGGGCGTGAGAAGCTCTAGGTCTACCGTGCGAGCGCCTTGGAAGTTCTCAATGGTGATTCGGTTGATTCTCATCTCTGGCTCCCTTTCACTCAGGTGCGACTACGCGCGTGCGGCGTGTACGCTGTTGAACGTTCGTCATTGACAGGCGCAGCTGCTGGTAGAGCGCCGTCAGGCGTTCCTTCTCCGCTTCGCTGGAAACGTCACCGATGAAGTCCGCCGCCAAGTCCAGAACCTCAATGTCCTTAGCCGTCCGCAATTGGGCTTCAACCTGGGCAGGGTTGATGCTCTCGGTCAGGGGCGGATCATCGTGGTGGAGTGGCTCTTGTTGATTCGAGGCGGTCGAGGTGTCAGCCTCGAATAAATCGTCGGCTGTTGACTTGGAAGCTTTGCTTTGCGATTTCGAGCTCGCTGAGCTGGATGGGGGGACCGGCTCGCGCGAATCCAGATCGGTCGCGTCGGGATGCTTGGGTTTTGCCTGCGTGCGGTCGGTGGCAACCGCTTCAGCAGCTTGCGCACGCAACTGATCCACGTCCACGGTGATGGTGCCGTCCGAGGTGGGGCGGGCCTCCAGGGTGTCGTAGACCTCTTGATCCGACGGGAGCCCCATCAGCAACTCGGGCGCATAGATGCGACCGAAGAAGGCGCCGGCACGATAGCGCAGCATCTGGCCGGGCATGGTCTGCCATTTGCTGCCGTTCTTTGTGTACCAACCTTCCTTCACGGCGAGTTCAATCGAGATCTCGTCGGATTCCAGGCGCTCGCCGGTTTCCCGCTCGATGACCCAGGCGACGCACGAGCGATCACGAACGACGGCCTTGCTGACGACGGTTTCGCGGTACCGTTTGCCGCGGTCGTCAGTCTTCCAATCGAACGTCGTGTACTCGATCTCGCGCTCGCCCCGATCGCGAATGTCGAAACGCAGCGGCGAGAATCGACCGCAGTTGTTGATCATCGCGATGATGAACGACGCAGACCATGAAGGGCGACCCTCAATGATGTGAAGGTTCTGCATGATCATCAGGGGATCGGCCCGCATGCGCTCGGACATGTTGAGCGCCACAACGCAGTTCGCCAGCGCTTTCGGGTTCTCGCGCGTGTCCGTGATGTTGCCGTACTTGTCGCGCTTTTCGATGGTGGCCCGATACTGCTCGGGTACCAGGTCGCTGCTGGAAAGCAGGCGTGCGGCGCGCTGCATCAGCTCAAAGCTTTGCAAGCTACCGAAGCCGGGGGAAACCGCAGGCATTTGTGCTTCGGCAGGGGAACGCAACGCTTGGACGGTGGCTGTTTCGGTCGTCATGTTCAACGTCCTTTGTTCTGTTGTGCGCGGTACTCCGCGACGGTTGCGATGGAAATGGTCTGGCGGTCTTTCGGTTTGGCCTCGGTGTCGTACTGCTTGACCTGGCAGGCCACGAACAACGCCGTGTCCCATGCCAGGTGCTGGGTGATCACCGGCCGGCGCTTGCCGGTAGGGTCGGTACGCCGGACGAACACGTCGCGGCTGACGGGGTGCAAGGACATGCAGGCTCCTATCGATGGAAAAGGCAGGTACGCCACCGCGCGCAGTACTTCTCGCTGCACAGGATGCTGGAGGGGTTGGGGGGGAATAGGCCGGTGCGAAACATCGCGGCGGCGTGCTCGATGAGGCCAGGCTGACCGTCTTCGCCGACCATGACGCGCCGGGCATCGAAGACCGGGCTGACGTCGGTTAGCGCCTGCGCGCCAGTGGAAAGGGCGATGATCTGGGCGCCGACCGTGCGTACCTTCTTGGTGTGCTCGTACATGAGCTGGTAAGTGCCTGTCTGCGCGGCGTGGCCACGCGTGACGGCCTTGCCGTCGGAGATGATCCGAGCGCCGGTCTTGATGTCTGGAATCACGATTGCGCCGTCGGCTTCGGCCACGCGGGCGCGGTCCATGGTGCCGGTCAGACGTACCGTCAGACCGTTTCCGCAATCGATGGCCAGAGGATCTAGCTGTGTCTCGACGTCGATGTAATGGAAACGCGGTGCCACGTCGGCGCAATAGCGCACCAGCAGCGTGAGCGCGATGGTCTCGGCATCGCGGATGGTCAGCTTGTCGGCTGCTTGATCGACTTCGAAGTCGGGGTTGTGCAGCTCATCGACCAAGACGCCGGCCGCATCGTCCGGCGAGCACTGGGTGCCGTCCAGGCGTGCGCGGTCATACGCTGCGGTGCCCGCGTGCACTGCGGTACCGAGCAGAGCGCGTATGCCCGAAGGCTTCTTGAGGCCTAGGATGTGCGTGCCTTCCCACATGTGCGCGCAGTCGAAAAGGCGGCCCCAGCTGGAGGCGCGAACCGAGAAGACGTTGGATTTCATGGCGGCCGTCATTTGTGGGCGGCCTGGCGTTGTTCGCCCGGCTGGTTGTTGGCCGCCGCGTCCATCGTCGGACCCAGTACACCGGTCAGCCCTGCGATCAGGATCACGCCACACGCGACTCCGACCCATTCATAGCGGTCCAGATGACGGACGACATGGAGCAGTACGCGGTTCATTCCGCTCTCGCGTAGTCGGCATCGGGTACCACGACGACGTCGCCGACGATTGGGCGCGTTGTTCCCGGTACGCAGACGGCGTGATAAAGACGCGTTGCTACGTCATTGACGGGCAGATGCTTGAAGTGGCCTTCGTCGTCCACGAGCATGACGTGTACGCGGTCAGCGAGACGAATAGCGCCCACGTAGGACGCGCCAATCATCTGCGCGACATCGCACAAAGCGTGCGGTCCGATGAGCTCGGTTTCGGTTCCATCGACTCGGATCAACTTGCGGATGGAAGTCATGTGCGGGCCTCTCGCTCGGCATCGAGCGCGGCCTGTGCAATTTGTGCCAGCTCGCTATCTCGGTCGGAATAGCCGGTGGCACCCCCTGCGACCTGCGCGAGCGCGGCGCGGAGACGAGCGTTTGCCAGGCGCAGTTGCAGATTCTTCGTCTGCAATACCGCCTCGGAGACGATCCGGGGTTGGACATGCTCGGATGCGATGTAGGGGAGGCCC
Source organism: Achromobacter sp. 01N37 (assembly GCF_056399725.1). Taxonomy (NCBI): domain Bacteria; kingdom Pseudomonadati; phylum Pseudomonadota; class Betaproteobacteria; order Burkholderiales; family Alcaligenaceae; genus Achromobacter; species Achromobacter sp. 01N37. The sequence goes on along the minus strand of NZ_JBFTRX010000020.1, from coordinate 3,997 downwards.
TGGAGCGCGCCCTCGGCGCGGCTGGCTATCCAGCGTAGACGGCGGGTCTGGGTCGAGCTGGCGCGCGCGGTACGCATGATGTGGTCAAGCGCATCGCGTTGGATGCGATCGACCCGCAACTTAAGAAGAGGAGCGTTCACTTTTGATTCTCCAGATCGGACGCCGCAGCCGTGCGAATTGTCTGGCTCGGCAGGCAGTCAAATTCGATGGGCGTGGTGTGCGGAAAAATGTCGAGCACGTCGAGGCATGCGCCCTGAGTTTCGAAGCGCTCGATCACCATGACGGGCGGCCGCTCATGGCCCGGTGGAAGGAAGGCCAGAAGGACCCAAGAAATGACGGCGTTCATGAGTCGATCCTCGGATCGGTGCGGCGTAGAAAAGCCATCCAAAGGTCACCGGCTTTGCCCATGGCATATGCGAGGACCACATAGCAAGCGAGTTTGGTAATCACAGCGGCAACTCGCCGGTTTCGCGGAGGCTCGCTTCGATCAGCACTCGTGCTCGCGCGACAAGCGTCGAGCGAACCGTGTGGATACCCAGCGCGGCCGCGTCGAGGTCAAACTGCCATTTGCTCAGGCCGGGTAGCAACGCTCCTGCCATGTCTTCTGCGCGCAGGTCGGCGCAGATTTCCATCCACCACTCGAGCGTTTCGCCGTAAGCCAATTTCTGACGGCCGGCAAAGAGGTCGCAGAGTTCACCGATGATTTCCTGGTCGGAGAGCTTTGGGACGCAGACCGTGCCTTCTCGGCGAAAGGTGCCGTGGTCTGCTGTACGTGTGGGATCGTCTCCATCCATGTGTCGCATGTGTCCTCCCTGAATTTGTCGCTTGCCCGTCAACGGCAGGTTTTGAAAACCCATATATGGGTTGATTCAGGGACAATAAACCCATATATGGGTTATTGCAACCCAAATTTGGGCTTTGAAGGGAAGAAAAAGCCGCCCGAGGGCGGCATTGATAATTCTGAGGGCCGTTGTCGCTTAGTGGAGCAGTGCTTTCTTACGCCTTTCTTGAGTCATTCCAAGAAGCGGCCACACGACCACACCAGCGCTAAATTAGGCGGCTTCACCAGGTGAGGGACTTTTCGAATGGCCCACCTGGTACCTATTCACTTTGGACTTGGCCAGCGCAGTGACCTCGTCCCGTTCGTCTGCCGGAATCAATCTGAATTCTTCGGCGGTGATCCCAGGAAGAGGCCACTCGGGGACACTTGTCGGACTACCTGTCAGCGTCGGCAGGTTCAAGTTCGGGTGTAACAACTCCCACGGTTCCAAGCCGCAGGCGCGAGCCAACTCAGCCAGATTATCGATGCGCAAGCCGACTTCAGCACGCCGAGCGCGGTCAATGGTCGATCTGCCAATTCCAGAAGCGGCTGCTGCGGCTTCGTTGGAGGCAAATTTCTTGCCTGGTCCGATAAGCCGGTTGAGGTTGTCGGCGAGAGTTTTCATTGCGCTGTTGCCCATATATGGGAATATGCCGCGATTCGTAACCCATGTGTGGGTTGACACAACCCATAAATGGGTTGAAGATAAGCCGATGGACCATGTCGAGTTTCTATCAGAGGTACTAGCCCGGCTTCGTGAGCTGAAACATGCCGATCTTCGAGGAGTCGCGCGTCTGTCGGGCGTGCCYGAAAGCACCCTGCGGAAGATTCGGTATGGGGAGGTCAAAGACCCGCGCGTTATGACCGTTCAAGCGCTCCACAACTATTTCGTCACCGTTGATGCGGGAAAGGTGCGCAAGCAGATTTCTGATGCCAGCACGGAATCGAAGGGGCGACGAGATCCCGTGGCCACAGGCGTTTAAAGGAGCGTCGCTATGACCTATTTGCTACAGCATCAGAGGAGGGCAGCTATGGTCGACCGCAATCCAATGATCCGCCCGTCCTTGAATGAAAAGTCGAGGCCGGCAGATGCCACGTTCTCGACCTACGCCGAGCTGGACATTCACGTTCACATCGAGCCCTCCAATGGTGGTGTGCGCTTGATATTGGACGGCCCCAAGATGCGAAAGCAGGCGCCTCCCTTGTTGGGCATGCGCCTCACTGACGGCGCCGGCAAGCATCTTGGGTACGCCACTTTTCGGCCGGTAGGCAACACACATGACCGCTTTACCTACGAGCTTTCCGCGATCGTCATGGGCACGACGCCGCCCGATGACGTCTGGGAGTGGGGACGACCTTTCGGGCACATCCAACTAAGCGACAAGGGGTTGTTCAGCGAACAAGCTCGTATTGACGACGTCCTTGATCGGTGATGGCAAGAATGCCTGTACTTAATGCCCATTCCCCATCCGCGCCCTTTTGCAAACCGCTTTTGATAAGGCCTGCTTCTTCCAGGCTCTGCAGCGATGCGATGAGCGCTTCGGTGCTTCCCAACTGCTGAATTTCTGCCCATGCGTCGTCAGTCCGCCCGGGCTCTGTCAGGGGCACTTCGGCAAGCCTTTTGAGAATCGCATTGCTCAACGTATTGGCTTCAGTCACGGCCAGCTCCTTCATTAAAGATGAGTTGTGTGAGAGCACTCATTCTAGGTGTTGGGGCTGGTCTTCTAAATTCTCTTTGCCTGAATGGCCGCACTGTAGCGCCAAGGAGTCCAGCCGGCATGCGACATGAATCGAACAAGACCCTGATCGGCGTCGTGCGTGAGCACGCAACAGCCTGGCGAAAGGCGCTCGGGTGGTCGCGGGAAACGATGGTGGACGCCATTGTCCAGGTGCACGACCAGAGGGGAGGGCCAGTCACCACGGGCATTCGCTTCGAACCGCACACCCAAGACACCTTCGCGAGAACGAAGGTAAACGCGGATCGAGTGTTCCGGTGGCTGGACGACGAGACCAAGGACAACAACTTGCTGCCGGCGAATTTCCTGCCGTCTGTCCTGGCGGCGATGCCGCATGACCGGCGCCGGCATTGTGTCGATGACCTTTTGCGGCCGCTCAATTTGGCAGTGCGGACATTGGCTACCGAAGGCGCCGAAACCCTGTGCGTCGGGCAGTTGGCCAATGTTCTGCGAGAGCAGGCCGAGGCCAGCGCCGCACTTGCGGCATTGCTCGACGGCCGCGCCACCAAGGACGAATTGATTCAGGCCCACCGCGAGACATCGGAATCCATCGTGGCGTTGCGCCAGGCGCGTGCGACGGTGGAGCGGCAGATGGCTGTAGCGGGCATGCAGATCCCTGTTCAAGAGGCCGACCCGTCATGATTCAGGCCGATATCAATCACTTTCACCTGTTTGCTGGCGCCGGCAGTGGAGCGGCGGGCATGCAAGATGCCACACCGAGCATTCCAGGGCTGCAAGGCCGCATGTTTTGCCTGGGCGGGATTGACGTAGATCCTGCCGGTGCCGCCGATTTCTACCGATTCACTGGTGTGCGCTGCACGGTGCGCGACCTGTTCAGCCGTGAGCAGTACCTCGCATTCCATGGCCATGAGCCCCCCGCAGACTGGGCCGAAGCGCTGCCGGCAGACGTGCGTGTCGCAGCTGGTGGGCGCCGCCCTCACATCGTGTTCTTGTCTGCCCCATGCAARGGCTTTTCCGGCCTKCTKTCGCAGAGCTTGAGCCTYACGGCCAAGTATCAGKCKCTCAATGCGCTGACGCTGCGYGGCGTGTGGCTGATGCTGGARGCRTGGAAGGAKGACCCSGTCGAGGTCATYCTGTTTGAGAACGTGCCRCGCATCGCCACGCGTGGACGCGACTTCCTGGATCAGATTGTTCAGCTGCTGCGTCACTACGGCTACATCGTGCGAGAAACTGCCCACGACTGCGGTGARATTGGCGGYCTRGCKCAAAGCCGCAARCGCTTYCTRYTGATCGCKCGGCACGCYGACAAGGTGCCRGCTTTCATCTACGARCCGCCCAAGCGTCCGCTGCGCGCCGTCGGTGAGATCCTGGGACGCATGCATCTGCCGGGCGACCTGCGCGCTGGCCCGATGCATCGCATCCCGAATCTGAGCTGGAAAACCTGGGTGCGGTTGGCCTTCGTTGAGGCGGGCAGCGACTG